>NZ_SLYT01000002.1:0-677500 GCF_004346065.1 Rahnella sp. JUb53 | reverse complement strand
CCCTCAAATGCCTCTGTTTACCATAGAAGAACCACAGCCGAAACTCAATCCACCCATCCAAAACTGGCGGGAAGATATGCCGGAGAACCACGAGCCGCAACTAGTGCCACCTAAGCTACTCTGGTTAACAACGCTAAATGATATCTTTGTTGAAATACCTCGGTATAGCACGGAAGTTGCATGGGGGGGAGTGCTTATCTGGGGTATTATTATTTCCATTTTCAGCATAAGTTTTGGGATATTGGGGTTTGTTCTACAGATTGGACACGATGATTATGTGATGATTTCTCTAGGGTTGATTGGTACATTTAGTTTTTTGCCATTGGCTTTTTATTGTCTAAAAATGTACTTTGCTCAACCTCGAGATCAGCCGCTTCGCCTCAACCGGAAACGCCAAAAAATCTATATCTTTGAATATAAACGTACGTGGTTTCTCTGGCGCAAATGGCCAACCACCATCCGGTCATATAACTGGGCGGATGTTCGCGGCGAAATACGTTATTCCAGTGATCGTTATAATATGGGCTTCCAGCTTTTCGGTTCGGTTTGCGAGCCGGGCACAAATAAAGTCGTTACCCGCTTTCTGATTGCTAAAGAGCGCAGCTCACAGGAAATGCTGTGCCAGATCTGGAGTTATCTCTCTGTCTATATGCAGCATGACTCGGTCACAGCAGATCCGGTAGAAACCGGCCGGCCTGACGACTGGTGCCCGCGCAAGGCAGACCGCTGGCCAGACGATATGGAACGGGAGTCAACAACGGCACCTTAAAGCGCCCTGCAACCTACGCAAGATGGATAACTAAATCTAAAAGGATTGCCCTCGAATGCCTCTGTTTACCATGGACGAACCTCAACCGAGACTTAATCCACCTGTCAAGAACTGGCGGGAAGATATGCCGGAGAATCACGAACCACAGCTGGTACCACCGCAGCTACGTTGGTTGACAACGCTTAATGGCACATATCTGGAAATACCCCGATACAGTACAGAAATCATATGGGGTGGAATGCTTTTTAGTGGAATTTTAGCCTGCATTTTCGCTTTTATCTTTGGGGTTTTCAGTTTTGCCATACAAGATGGATACAAAGATTATGTAATGACCGCTATAGGTTTGGTGGGAGCATTGGGTATCTTTGGCCTAGCTCTGTTTTTTCTAAAAGTTTATTTTTTCCAGCCTCGCGATCAACCTATTCGACTGAACCGGAAACGTCAAAAAATCTATATTTTCGAATATAAACATACATTTTTCCCATGGCTAAAATGGCCAGTCACCATCCGGTCGTATAACTGGGCGGATGTTCGCGGCGAAATACGTTATTCCAGTGATCGTTATAATATGGGCTTCCAGCTTTTCGGTTCGGTTTGCGAGCCGGGCACAAATAAAGTCGTTACCCGCTTTCTGATTGCTAAAGAGCGCAGCTCACAGGAAATGCTGTGCCAGATCTGGAGTTATCTCTCTGTTTATATGCAGCATGACTCAGTCACAGCAGATCCGGTAGAAACCGGCCGGCCTGACGACTGGTGCCCACGCAAGGCAGACCGCTGGCCGGAAGATATGGAGCGGGAATCGACCACCGCACCTTAAAACGGTTTGCATCGGCAACTGACTTTCTTCTCTCAGAATTTTTTCTGCTCAAATCGAAACGTAGAACTGTGCCGTCTTATTATAAATTAAAAATGTTTTTGTTTATCTAAAGGAATTTTAAATGAAAAGAATTAGCTTAATGCTTTGGATTGGTTTGCTCATTAATATACTCATTACATGTATTGCATGGTTTAATTTATCTGAAACAGCAGGCGGGTACGATTATGACAATTCACACCTGGTGTGGTCTATTGTACTTCCGTTATTTATTGTTGCGTTGGCCATGCAAATTGCAAGTATTGGCTTGTTATTTCTGGCACCAAAAGCGGGGCGAATTATCGCAGGCATTGGCGCATTTTTCATGCTCCCCATTGGCATGGTGTTTTTCATTGGATATATGTCAAGTTACGAAAAAAAATCTAACCAGGGTATGACTGTATTCTCATCACCTGAAGAAGAAAACAATATAAACACTGAGGGGAAAACAGGTTTAAATACACCTGCAGAAGGAAGTACGGAAGAAAACACAGAGATGAATGAAAGTGTGAAACTATACTTCAAAACAACGCCATTTTTTATTAATGGCGTAGTGTTTATTGTCCTCGGAGGGGTGATAATGGTCATGGGCCTAGGGACCGGTAGTATTTTGGTAGGAGCCGGCGTGCTGGCTTTGGTTAATGGTTTCCGCCTGAACAATCGGGTAGTTATTGGGTTATCAAAAAATGAGTTAATAATTACACCTGGGCTATATTCCGAAACCTACCGCGTCCCATATAATAATGTCAAAGTCACGCATATGGATAACCGTCTTTTTAAGTTACACATACAAACACCTGACGTGGATAAAGTCTGTACTCTGCGTAAGGCCTGGCTTGAGGGGGAGCGTGACTACGTTTCGTCAGCCATGGCAAATATTTTGTCTAACCTGACTGAATCTCACGCCGCTTAAATAATAAATCATGGTGATTTCTATATTGCCTCAAAATAAACTCTGAGGCGAAAAACGACAAGAGCAGGGAAATATAGTAACCTGTAACTCATTACCTGCCTCTGCCATTTAACCCCCCTGAGTTCTCTAATACAAGAAAAACGCTATGGCCGTAGATTTAAAAAACATCCCTGACACCTGCATCAGACCGACCCCACCTCGCCTGTCGCGCTGGATAGTTTTTCTTATTTTTCTAATTGGCCTGAGCATTGTTTATTCCAGGCTGGTGACAGGAGAAAATAATGTATTAGTGTCCGTGGGCATCCCTGGAATTATTACGGGATGCTTATATTTTTCGTCTTATTTGATTTATCTACTTAAGCAAATATTTGCCAGCGCCTACGATAAAGAAAGAGAAAATACTATTATTCAGGAAGTTCGCCGGGGTCGTCGTGCATTACAGATATTAGCAGCCGAGTGCTGTACCGCACACTCTGAGCCAGAGACACCCCTGGCTTCTGTATCGGCCAATTTGCTGCGTAATGACAATGTACTCTTTACCCAGCGTTCCTGGCGCGATGAGGAGAATATTCGTCTGAGCCAGTTAGCCCGAATAGCGGGTTTATCCGATGAAAAACACCTTGAAATGTTATTTATCTCACTGGCAAAACAATTAGCGCAAACACTTGCGCTATTGCCTGCAGATAAACCCCTGATGCTGCTATTTGAATCATCGTCATCAATACCTGAGGAGAAAGCAGAGGCTCTGTGGTGGCAAGCCTGGAAGACAAGCGGGATCCAACAATCCTGCTCGCGTATATCTGGCAGCGGAATGCAAGTTGTCGATGAATGGCTGGATCATCGCATTCACAGCGATGCTTTGTTGCTTGTCGTGTCATGGCAATATTCGCCAGTGAATACGCCCATGTCAGCAGAGGCGATTACCGGCATCTTGCTTGGCAACCGCCTGACCCAACATGCTATTTCACCTCTGGCCTTTCTTCATCGCCCCGAAGCCGTCGGGACATCACCGGATGCATTTGAATATGCTCTCGGGCAGGCGCTTGACTGGGTTCCTCTCGCGCCCGCCATACCCGGGCATATCTGGCTGGCTGGCGTAACGACTGATGACAGCGAGCATATACCTCTGATGAAGGCCATCAGTTCTGCTTCGTTGAGTGGTGTTGACCAACAAACCGGTGTACATGATTTTACCGATTATCTGGGCCTCCCTGATAAAGCGGCCTCCTGGCTTGCTGTTGCTGCAGCGGCTCAGGCAATACAACAACATCCTGCATACCATCTGCTGATATGTCGCGAACAACAAAATGGAAAGGTCTGGAACATGATTGTATCCCCGGCAATTTCTGGCCAGGAAGGCGAAAGATGAAACGAATTCTGTCCTTAATTAAAAAACCTGAACTGGTGTTCTGGTGCCTTATTTTAATCGGCTTACTCACAGGTCTCATGATGGTCTGGACCCTCTGCTGGCATCCCGAAAAATTAAACCTGATTCGGGCAACTCCAGGCTGGTACGCGTGGTTAAGCAGTTCGGTTGCCGCGTGCGTTGCCATATTTCTCATCGCCTTTTTCCTGTTTTGGGGAACACGCGTCGAGGGTCGCCGTAGTTTCAGACATGAACGGCAGAATATTTCCGGCGATGATGTTTTGACCCCCAAAAAGCTGGACTCAAAGCTGCCCAATAAATCCCAGTCCGACCTCGCCCAGCTCAAAGCTCGGCTGCGCCGCCGCTACGGTCTGTTCTGGCGTTATAAATTACGCCTGTTGATGATCGTCGGTGAGGCCAGTGAAATCACTGCCCTGGCACCTACACTGGCAGAACAGGGCTGGCTGGAAGGTCAGCGTACCGTGCTTATTCACGGTGGCAGTCTGCATGAAGCTGCTGACGATGCGCGTCTTTCTGAATGGCGGAAACTGCGTCGCACCCGTCCGTTTGATGGCATTCTCTGGGCCGTCACCGAATCTCAAAGCAAAACGTCGCAGTGGATGGACGACGGTCTGCGCTCGCTTGAGAAAACCGGCGAAGCATTGCGTTATCAGGCGCCGGTATATCTGTGGCAGGTTTGCGAAAGCGACTGGTCACAGGATGAACGTATCGAGCAGCCGGTCGGGGTTATTTTCCCGGCTAATGCCACCTCACAATCGGTAGAAAGAACGCTGAAATCGCTGATACCCCTGATGCGCGAGCAGGGAATGCAGCAGGTATTGACCCAACAGACACACGATTTTCTGCTGCGTCTGGCGCAGTCGTTAGGCGAGTCTGGTGCAGCCCGCTGGGGTCAGATACTTTCACCCTGGTCTGCTGATTATGCCGCACGCATTCCAATGCGTGGCCTGATGTTCAGCTTGCCGCAGACCTCAGCAGCCTCTGCCGGTGTACATGATAAAACCTGGACACCGCCTGCAAGCTGGCAGAGCGTACTGGATGACTGCCGGTCTGCACGCGGTCGTCGCGTCGGTCTGCCGTGGGAGCAAACGCTCTGCTACGGTGTGCTCGCGCTGATCGTCCTGTGGGGCATTGGCAGCGTGGTGTCCTTTGCTGTGAACCGTCATCAGATGGTCTCTGCCGCTGAGCAGACGCAATACCTCGCCAAACCGCAGCCTGTTTCCGATGAGCAATTAATTGCCTTGCAGACACTGCGCAATGATATCGGTCGTCTTCAGGCTCGCGTTACTGAGGGTGCGCCTTGGTATCAGCGTTTTGGTCTGGACCACAATGCGCAGCTGCTCACAGCCCTGCTGCCATCATATGGCAGCGCTAATAACCGCCTGATCCGCGATGCCGCAGCTGAAAGTTTGCTACATAAGCTCAACGAACTTGCCAGCCTTCCCGCCAACAGCCCGAAACGTGCTGCGCTGGCAAAGTCAGGCTACGACCAGCTTAAAGCATATCTGATGATGATCAGACCGGAAAAAGCAGATGCCGCGTTTTACGCACAGGTAATGAAAACGACACAACCGCAACGCCCCGGCGTGTCTCCGGGATTGTGGCAGAGTCTGGCTCCTGACTTATGGCAGTTTTATGCCGCCAACCTGCGCACGCAGCCAGACTGGAAGATTAAGCCGGATCTGGCGCTGGTTTCCCAGTCGCGACAGGTTTTGCTGGGTGAAATCGGTCAGCGCAATGCTGAAAGTACTTTGTATGAAAATATGCTGCTTTCAGTACGCCGCAATTACGCAGACATGACACTGCTGGATATGACGGGTGATACAGATGCGCAGCGTCTGTTCAGAAGCGATGAAGTGGTACCGGGTATGTTCACGCGCAAAGCCTGGGATGAACAAATCCAGGAGGCGATCGACAAAGCGGTATCTTCGCGTCGCGAGGAAATTGACTGGGTGTTGAGCGATAACCGCCGGGCGATCTCTGAAGATATTTCACCGGAAGCGTTAAAGAAACGCCTCACTGAACGCTATTTCACTGACTTTGCGGGTAGCTGGCTGAATTTTCTCAATAGTTTGCGCTGGAATGAAGCTAAAAATCTGTCAGATGTTATTGATCAGCTTTCATTGATGAGCGACGTACGCCAGTCCCCGTTGATCGCCCTGATGAACACGCTGGCATGGCAGGGACAAACCGGACAGCAAAACGAAGCGCTGTCAGATTCTCTGGTGAAATCAGCCAAAGCACTCATCAATAAAGATTCACAACCTGCTATTGATCAGCACGCCAGCGGGCCTGTCAGGCCTCTGGATGAAACCTTTGGTCCGCTGCTCGCCCTGATGGGAAAGGGCAGTGCGCAGAACATGTTGTCATCGGACAGTTCGCTTAGCCTGCAAACGTTGTTGACCCGTATTACCCGCGTGCGCCTGAAACTTCAGCAGGTGGCGAATGCTTCTGACCCGCAGGAGATGACGCAAGTGCTGGCACAAACGGTGTTCCAGGGTAAAAGCGTAGACCTGACCGATAGTCAGGAATATGGCAGCCTGATCGCTGCCAGCCTCGGTGAAGAATGGAGCGGTTTCGGCCAGACCATGTTTGTACAGCCACTGACACAGGCATGGGAGGCCGTATTACAGCCCTCTTCGGCCAGCCTTAATGACCAGTGGAAAAACGCCATTGTTAACAACTGGAAATCCGCCTTCGACGGACGCTATCCGTTTGCTGCCAGCAAAAGCGATGCTTCTCTTCCGATGCTGGCAGAGTTTATTCGCAAGGATAGTGGCCGTATCGACAACTTCCTGACCCGTGAGCTGAGCGGTGTTCTGCACAAAGAAGGGACACGCTGGGTGCCGGATAAAGTGAACAGTCAGGGTCTGACCTTCAATCCGGCATTTCTGGCGGCGATCAACCAGCTCAGCCAGATCTCCGACATCCTGTTCACCGACGGCAGCCAGGGAATGCGCTTTGAATTGCTGGCCCGTCCGGTTCCTGATGTTGTCGAAACGAATCTTTCGATCGACGGACAAAAATTGCGTTACTTCAATCAGATGGAAAGCTGGCAAAGCTTCCGTTGGCCGGGCGATACCTATAAGCCGGGCACCATGCTGACATGGACCTCGACCTCCGCCGGTGCCCGGTTATACGGTGATTATCAGGGGACCTGGGGACTTATCCGCTGGCTTGAACAGGCTAAACAACAAAAGCTGGATGAAGGCCGTTATCAGCTGACATTCACCACGTCAGACAAACAACAACTGCAGTGGATATTGCGCACTGAACTGGGTAAAGGCCCGCTGGGTCTGTTGCAGCTGCGTAACTTCACATTACCGGCACAGATTTTCCTGATTCAGGCTAGTCCTTCATCTGCTGAACAGCCTTTTGATCCCGATGCAATCGCCGAGGAGCCGTAATGACCACATTAACCACCCTGCTTACCGCCTGCGCGGCAGAGCCTGAATCTCTTTTATCTCAGGCAGAAAATCAGGTTGCCCTTTGGGATAAATGGTTGCAGCCAATTACACCGGATCAGCCCGCGGGCGAAGATCCGGGTTACGACGATGACTTCCAGCAAATGCGCGAAGAGGTCAACAAACTCTCCGGTGCGGATACTACCCTGACCTGCGAACTGGCAGAAAAACTGCTCGCCAGCCAATGTAAAGACGTCCGCGTGGCCACTTATTACATCTGGGCGCGTCTTCATCGTGACGGCGAGGCCGGCCTGGCTGACGGACTTTCTCTTCTGGCCGGGCTGATTGTCCGTTTCGGGGAAACCCTGCATCCTCTACGTGCAAACAGCCGCAAGACATCACTGGAATGGATCGCAGGATCCCGCGTACTGGACAGTCTGTCGCTTTATCCGGAAGTCGATAAAACAGATTTTGCGCGCATCATTGGCGCACTGGCACTCATTGAACAGGGTGTCAGCACCTGGAATGAATCCTCAAAGCCAGAACTGGGGGCGCTCTACGCCGCACTCGAAAATCGCCTCGCTCAGTCAGGCGGGATGAACGCCGTCGTCCCGCAAACCAGTGCATCGTCGTCACAGGCAGAAAGCAGTGGTTTATCCCCTTCCCTGCGATCCGTGCAGTCAGGAAGGGATCTGCTTGATCAGGCAAAAATGCTGGCAAAATACCTGCGGGATCAGCCGCAAGGCTGGCTGTCGGGCCATCATCTTATTAAGAGTGTGCGCTGGGACACCGTTCACGAACTGCCGCCGCTGGATGCCAGTGGCCGCACCCGCTTGCTCCCGCCCCGCCCTGAATATCGTGCTCAGCTTAAACGCTTATATCTGCAACAGAGTTGGGTGGAACTGCTGGAGCAGGCGGAATCCATGTTTGCTGAAGGTGTTAACCATTTCTGGCTCGATGTTCAGTGGTATTTGCATCAGGCACTCAGCAAAGCCGGCGCACCTTATGAAGGCTGGGCAACTTGTATCACGCAAGATCTGGCGCTGTTTCTCACCCGTTTGCCGGGTCTGGAAAGTTTGTCATGGAGCGACGGCACGCCGTTTGCCGATGAAGTCACACAAGGCTGGATTAACCAGCAGGTGCTGGAATCTGTCTCGGGTTGGGGAAATGAACCCGCTGCCTCCGTTGCTTCCGGTGAAGATGACATTCTCCTGCTGGAGCCTGAAGCGCTTGCCCAGGCAGACAGCGATGGCGTGGAGTCTGCACTGACCTGGTTGCAGACCAGACCGGGCATCCACACCGCCCGCCACCAGTGGCTGTTGCGCTTAGTGATGGCGCGGGTTTCGGAGCAGTACGGTAAAAATGATATGGCGCTGCATCTCCTCGGCAGCCTGGATAGTGACAGTCTCTCACTCACGTTGCCGCAGTGGGAGCCGGGGCTGGTATTTGAAGTGAAAGCCCGTCGGCTGAAATTACTGCGTATGAAATCGCAACGAGGAGACGGTGATAAAAACCGGATGATGGCCGACATGGACGTCTTACTTAGCGCACTGATAGCTATCGACCCTGCCCGCGCCGCCGTATTGTGCGGTTAATACCCAATAAAGGATTATCACAATGGCAAAAGGTTATTACTTAGTTTTGGGCGATAAAACCACCTGCGGAGGAAAAATCCTCAGCGGCGATCCCAGACACACACTGATGGGCAAACCGGTTGTACGCGAGCAGGAACCTGTGACCTGTGGTCTGAATCCGGGCATGTTTGCCGTAGTTGGAGCCATTCCGTCTGATTTGGTTAATGGCCGTAAATTCGCCGGCACAACGTACAGTAAAAGCAGCTGCCCATGCCAGGCACGCCTTATACCTTCGATAACAATAAAAACATATGAAACCAGGACAGGCGAGGCTCAAAATAAAACCACAGCAGATCAGGCCAAACAGCTGGTACTGTCGTCCTATGTGACTGGGGAAAAAACAGACTCAGGCTATGTACCTGATTATCCTGCGACTGCATTGATTAATACATATCCTAGCCCAGATAATCGCATTCGTGACTTGTTACAGGCCAATAGTACTACTGTGATGCTTCTTACCTTAGCAGAATGCTTTGATCTGCTTGGCGCATGGCACGCTGTTAAAACTGGCTGGGTTAGTATTACTCAATCAGGGCCGGGGAAGATTATTGTAAACTACGGATTAAATGTTAGAGACATAGTCAATACATCAGTCGTAATAGCGAAGTTAGGTAGCCTTGGCATCACTGCAACAAAATTCGTAAATGAAAAAGGCACTGAACTGATTAAAATATCAGGCTATGTGGGGATTCGTAAGATATTAAATGCCCCTGTATTTTCCCTTCGTAACCCACAAATACTTAAAGCAGGCATAGGAAAATATGGATTAAGAGGTGCAATGATAGAAGGCGCCACCATTACATTTATATTTGTAACGGTATATCGCACTGTAGATTTTATTTTAAATGATCAGACAACCCTGGCAATGTTCATAGGTAATTTAGCTACTGACGTTGCGAAGTTAGCAATTAATACAACAATTATGTGGGGCATTGGTGAGGTATTGGTTGCATTTGTTCCTGTCGTTGCAGTGCCCTTAGGAGTTGTAGTGTTAGGCGGGCTAGGAATAGCAATTATCTTAAACATATTGGATAGCGAGTTTGGTGTGACTGATAAAGTGGTGGCATACCTTACAGCTGCTCAGCAAGAGTTTGTTGAAACAGCTAGAAGTAAGTGCAAGGATATGGAACAAGGCTTGTGGGATTTAGGTGCCATGTTCGCAGATAAAATGCTGGAAAAAGGTGTAGAAGTCATCGAATCCGAAGTCATGAAGTATTTGAGAAATTCAATTACCGACATAACACCGAGGATTTATCGATGATATATAATACGAAACAACGCTTCTTTTCTTTTTTGGGTTTTTTACTTTTCTCTGGATTATCTTTCTCTGTCTATTATGCTGGGTTTTATTTGCTATCCTCATATCAAAAATATAATTCTGTTGTCATTTATTCAATGTGGTCTATCTTCGCCCTTTGCTTCCCTCTTTTTTTCATGCCGTATGCATTGATGTTAATCCCTGTATTCACTAAAGGGAAAAGCATTTCTACGAAAACTGGCGCAATACTTATAAGAATTTCATTATTTTTTTTATTAGCAACTTTAATAGGAATGACTTCATTTTCTATGATGTATAAAAAAAACCTAGAAAACAGAGGGTATATAGAGTGTAAGGGAACTCCATCAGGTTGGACACCAGGGATGGCAACTAAATATGCACTTAATAAAAGTTATTGTTTATAATAAAATATTGCCTGTTGATTTCTATTCAATCACTTAATGATGATTGTCTCTCTTTAAAGGATTATCACAATGGCAAAAGGTTATTACTTAGTTTTGGGCGATAAAACCACCTGCGGAGGAAAAATCCTCAGCGGCGATCCCAGACACACACTGATGGGCAAACCGGTTGTACGCGAGCAGGAACCTGTGACCTGTGGTCTGAATCCGGGCATGTTTGCCGTGGTTGGAGCCATTCCGTCTGATTTGGTTAATGGCCGTAAATTCGCCGGCACAACGTACAGTAAAAGCAGCTGCCCATGCCAGGCACGCCTTATTCCTTCGATAACAATAAAAACATATGAGAAATAAGACAGGCGAGGCTCAAAATAAAACCACAGCAGATCAGGCCAAACAGCCGGTATTGTCGTCCTATGTGACTGGGGAGAAAACAGACTCAGGCTATGTACCTGATTATCCTGCGACTGCATTGATTAATACGCATACGTTGCCCGACGATCGCATCCGGGCAATGCTTGAAGCCCGAAATCAGGATGTGATGCTACTTACTCCTGAAGAAGGGTATGAAATACTGGCTAGTTGGAATATCTTTAAAAAAGGATGGGTAGATATTACTCAGTCTAGCCCAGGACAAATCATTGTGAACTATGGTCTAAATGGACGAGATGCAATAAATACATCTATTCTGATAGCCAAACTTGGTAGTTTTGGTATCAAAGCCACGACCTTTGTGAATGAAAAAGGAACTGAGCTTATCAAGATATCTGGTTATCCAGGTGTGCGGAAAATACTAAATGCACCGGTATTTGCATTAAAAAACCCTAAGATTGTAGACATTGGTATCGGAAAGTATGGATTGGCGAAATCAGTAATCAAAGGTGCAAGGCTAACTATATATGTTGCTGCTGCATATAGAACTGTTGATTATGTTTTAAATGACCAAACAACTTTAGCGACGTTTATTGGTAGTCTTGCCACCGATGTTGTAAAGGTTGGTATTGTTTCTGCTGTAGCTTGGGGAGCTGGTGCAGTCATTTCAATGACACCTTTTGTCATAGGGCCTTTGGTTGCTGTCGTTGTTTTTGGTTTTGGAACAGCGTGGATACTCAATATGATGGATGAAAAATTCGGAATAACTGACAAAGTAGTTAAGTATATAGAATCAGCGCAGCAAGAGTTCGTTTGGGAGGCAAGGAAGATAGAAAAAGGAGTTTGGGATTTGGGCTCTATGTACGCAGATAAAATGCTAAATAAAGGCGTGGAATTTATAGGAAATCAAGTGGTTGAATATTTACGCTTATCTATTAACGATGTTACACCACGGATGTATTAATCATGTATGACCTTAAACATAGATTTCTAGCATTTTTAGGATTTATTTTTTTCTGTCTGTTATCATTAACGATATCCTTCTTCGCTTTTGAATCTATATTCAAATATTTTCATAACACCCCTGTCGTTACTTTTTCTGCGTGGAGTTTTTTTGCAGCATTTTCACCATTAGTAACCATCCCCTTTTTATTGATGGTCATTCCTATTATTGCCCATGGAAAACAAATATCTATCGAGCGTGGGAGGAAGTTAATGCTATTCTCGATAATCTCGTTGGTTGTGATATTAATTCTTACAACTTTATTTTATTTCACATATAAATATCATTTGAGTAATCGAGGGTATATTCAATGTCAAGGCATTCCTCTGGGCTGGACTCCGGGCATGGCAACCCAATATGTACTAGATGAATCGCTATGCCAAAATTAATGCCATCCCGTTCAGCTCACTCACCTTAATGAAAAGAAAAATATGGACGATTTAACCCTGCGTTATTTTGACGCTGAAATGCGTTATTTACGCGAGGCGGGCGAAGAATTTGCCCGCGCGCACCCTGACCGCGCTGCCGGACTTAATCTGGATAAAGCCGGTGCCCGTGACCCTTATGTCGAACGTCTGTTTGAAGGTTTTGCCTTCCTGATGGGACGTCTGCGGGAAAAGCTCGATGATGACCTGCCGGAACTGACCGAGGGATTAGTCAGCCTGCTGTGGCCGCACTACCTGCGCACCATCCCTTCCCTTTCCATTGTTGAGTTCGCACCTGACTGGCAAGGTATGAAAGAGCGGAGGGTGATGACAAAGGGATTTGAAGTATTGTCGCGCCCTATCGGCGAGCGGGCCACGCGCTGCCGCTATACCACCACGCAGGACATCGAATTGCTGCCCCTTTCGCTGCAACGTGCTGTGCTGGATACCGAACCCGATGGTCGCTCGGTGATCCGAATGCGTTTCAACTGCGGCAATCTGGCAGACTGGAGCAAAATCAATCTGAGCCATATTCCGCTCTATTTTGATGCCGATGCGCCACTGGCCTGTGCTTTGCATGAAGCTCTGACGCTGAATACCGCCAAACTTTGGGTACGTTTGCCCGGTCAGGCCGATCGTCAGCCGCTGGAAGGATTCTTTGCCCCGCAGGGATTTGGTGAAACAGATACGCTGTGGCCAAAAGGTGAGAGTGCGTTTAGTGGTTATCAGTTACTGCTGGAATACTTCACCTTCCGCGAGAAATTTATGTTCGTCGCGCTCAAAGGACTGGAGACAGTTGCCTTACCGACTGAGCTGAGCTGGTTTGAAATAGATGTCGTGCTGGAGAATCGCTGGGAACACGATTTTTCATTCTCAGAGAAGCACCTTCGGTTGAACTGTGTGCCGGTCATTAACCTCTTTGCGCTGGAGTCCGACCCTTTAACGCTGTCATCGTTGCAGACAGAATACCTGCTACGGCCTATGCGTGTTCAGGACGGTTATACCGAAATTTACTCGGTCGATTCGGTTATTTCGTCCAAGCATTCCGGACATCAGGTGTATGTGCCCTTCACCAGTTTCCGCCATAAGGGTGGCATGTTGCGTCACGATGCGCCGGAATATTACTACCACACCCGCGTCAGGCGCGGTCCATCCGGACTGCACGATACCTGGCTGGTGCTGGGTGGCGAAGCTTTCGATAACCATACCGTGCCGGAAAACGAAAATTTGTCCCTGAGCCTGACCGGCACCAACGGCCAGTTACCGCGAAAATCACTGCAAAGTACCGTACTGGACACCACAGTCAAAACCACCAGCGCGAACGTTCGCGTACGCAATTTGTCCGTACCGACCATGCCGTGCTATCCACCGAACCGCGACCGTTTTCACTGGCGGGTACTCAGCCATCTGGGCAGCAGTTTTCTGTGGATGATGGACAACGCCGAAGTCTTACGCGGAACGCTGGCACTGTATGACTGGACAGAAAGTGAGATGAACCGCCGCCGTCTTGAAGCGATTGCCGATGTCCAGCACAGCGAAATCGAGCGTTTTGAACGCGGCTATCTGCTGCGCGGTGTACAGATTGAAATCACGCTCGACAGCAATGGATTTGCTGGCAGAGGCGATATTTGCCTGTTTGGCGAAATGCTCAGCCGCTTCTTCGCACTGTATACCGATATCCATCTGTTTAACCGCCTTACCCTGATACTGCAACCGACAGGAGAACGTCTGGAATGGGAAGAGAATCACCAGCCCCGCATTCCCGGCTAACTGCCAGGCTTGAGCAGGACATCAGTCGGATTAACTTCTACCGCTTCTGTCAGCTTCTGGAAAAACACCAACCGGATGCACCGCAGTTGGGAAGCACCAGCAATCCGGCAGATGATCCGGTGCGTTTCCGGCCACATCCTGGGATGGGTTTCCCGGTCAGTGAGCTGAAAGCGCTGGAAAAGGATGAACATCATCCGGACGCGCCGCTGACCGTTCGTACCACCTTTATGGGGTTATACGGCGTAGATGCCCCGCTGCCGACGGCCTATATCGACGACATCACCCAGCAGCGTGAAGGACATGAAGTACTCGAAGGTTTCCTCGACATCTTCAACCACCGCATCATGACGCAGTTTTATCGCATCTGGCGAAAATACTCTTATCCCGCGACGTTTGAACCGGGTGGTAAAGACAGTACATCTCAAAGTCTGCTGGGTCTGATTGGCATGGGTATTCCCGGCACACAACGGCATTTCGCAACGCCTGCCTCGAGGTTTCTGGCACTTCTCGGGGTAATGCGTCAGCCGGGGAGAACGGCGGAGGGGGTGCAGGCGCTGGTGCGTTTACTGGCACCATTTACCCGCACGGAAGTGACTCCGCATTGCCTGCGCTCAGTACCCATTACCTCTCCGATGGCATTCGCTGGTGAAGGCGCTAACTGGCTGGATGGCGATACCGTAATGGGCGACGAAGGTACTGACGCCAACAGTCAGTTACTGATTTCGCTGTATACCGAAAACGCGGATGAGGCAGAGGAATGGCTGCCCGACGGACCGATTTATGCTGATTTTTTGGTGTTACTTCGTGTTTATCTCGGCTGGCGTTATAAAGCCCGTATCCAGCTGACTGTCCCTGTCCGGCTGTTACCAGCTCCTGTGCTTGGTGACGTTCCTTTCAGACTTGGGCTGACCGGTGTGTTGGGTCTGGAAGAAGGCGGCGCATCTGACGATATCCCTGAATACTTTACCGTGGAGCTTGGTCACTACTGTGGACTGGCGCCTCAAACGCATCAAGAAGGAACGCGACGTGTTATTAAATACCGCCTGGAAAAATAAATTCTGCCTGCCTGCACTGGTCCTGTTATTGAGCGGCTGCGGGCTGACTCAGGCAGTGACAGACGGCACCGTCTCTGCAACCAAATCTATTTTCTACAAGCAAATAAAAGACTTACATCTGGATTTCACTGCCCGTGAAGCCCTCAATACCGATGCCTCTGAGGCGAGTTCTTCCTCACAGCCGGTGCTGGTGCGCGTTTATCAATTACGTGATGATAAAAACTTCCAGAAAACGGTTTATCAGCAGCTGGCGGGAGAAGGCGATGACGCGCTGAAAGATGACTTGCTGGCCAGCCGTAATGTGGTGATTAAACCGGGCACAGCCATGTCACTGGATATGCCAATGGAAAAGGATGCCAAATTTGTCGCTGTCGTCGGGTTATTCCGTCATCCGGATATGGATAAAAACCAGTGGCGGCTGGTTATGAAAAGGGAAGAACTGGATCCGGATAAAGCGCGTGTTATCGAGCTTGGAAATAATGGTCTGACGCTGCAACCGGTGAAAGACTGATGCCCAACTCACGCTCACCCTCACTTTACGAAATGCTGCTCGGCAACTTTGCCGGCGGCCTCGATTTGCACAACGTCAGCGAAGAGAATCAGGTGATCCTCTCCGTGCTTGATAACATGCAGCGCATTCTTAACTGTCGCGCGGGCACGCTTACGCACCTGCCCGATTACGGCTTGCCGGACATGAGCAAAATCCTGCAAGGGATGCCCGGCACGGCGCACTCGCTGCTGACCACGCTTTCCGGCACGTTACTCAAATACGAACCCCGCCTGAGAAAAATCAATGTGATATTGCTGCCGCAGTCCACGCCTGGGCACCTCGAATATGCCATCGACGCTGAACTGAAAGACCTCGGGCTGGTGCGTTTCGGAACAGAGTTTATGCCCGAAGGGCGCGTGTTGATGCGTCATATGAAACAACAGAATTACGTCAGTTAAGGAAAACGATTATGTCTATTGAACGCCAGTTACGCACCGGTGGCGATCCGCGTGCGCTGGCTGATTACGCCGGTTTGCGCGAAGAACTGAGTAAACTGACGCATCCGGCCCGTCCGGATGTTGACTGGAAAAAGGTAGAACAGCTGTGCCTGAACCTGTTTCAGCAAAACGGCATAGAGCTGCAAACTGCGTCATGGTATACGCAGGCCAGAACTCAGCTTATTGGCCTGACGGGCCTCAATGAAGGTCTGGCGATCCTTGAGGCGTTGATCTCCCGTCAGTGGCCTGCGCTGTGGCCGTTGCCGGTTCATGCCCGGATGGAAATTCTGACCGGTCTGAGCCAGCGGCTTCAGCAATCTTTGCGCACCATGACGCTGGAGTATCGCGATCTACCTGCGATTTATCAGGCGGAAAAGCTGATCACGTCGTTGTGTGATGTGCTGCAACGGCTGGAACTGAAACACGCCAGCCAGTTCGACGCATTAGGCACGTTTATGCACGGAGCCGCCGTCCGTCTTGAAAATATGCACGCCGCTACCGATGCTGCCGTAGTGATGCCCGCCGCTGCAGTTCAGTCAGAAACTCAGTCGCAAAACGCGCCCAGAGAGCAATGGGTGTATGTCGCGCAGGCTGAACCCGCGGAGCCTCAGGTCGTCATCGCTCCGCCGCCGCCGCCGTTAAAACGCGTCGTCCAGTGGAAAGGCTTTGTTGCAGGTATGGCGATCACGGCGCTGGCAGGCGCTGGTCTTCAGGCGGGCATCAATGCGTTCTATCGTCCGCAAGCCGCAATGCAACTGACCGCCACGCTGCCGGTTCTGCCGAAACCGCTCAACCCGCAGGCACTTGAAACGCTGAAATCTCAGCAGGCAGATATGCTCAACCGAGAAGCGCCTGCGCTGATTGCAGCGATGCAAAAACAGGTCGACCAGCTGGCAAAACTCTCCCCACGCTGGGCGCAGAACACCGGAATGCAACTGGTAAAACAGACGCAAATCCTCTGGCCGGAAAATCCGGCGACTGAGCAACTGGCAAAAAAATGGTCGCTACAGATGAACGCCAGCGCGATCCCGCTGGAAAACCTCGATGGCTGGAACCAGGCTAATACCCAGTTGCAGCAACTGGCGGATAAATTAAACGGGCTGGATGAGCAGCGCGGTAAATACATGACCGTCTCGCAGCTGAAATCCTCCGTATTTGCTATCCAGCAGGCGCTGAACAGCTCGCCGCCGGTGGAGGAATCGCTGCGTAAACTGGCGCAGGATAAACAGCAAAATAAAGATGTTTCGCCGCAGCTGGTGATGCAAACGGATAATCAGTTCACGCAACTGCTGAACCGGTATGCATTACTGGCGTCCACCCCGGATCATGCCCAACATCAACCCTGATACGCATCAGCCGATGCGTTTTTAAATCTGAGTTTATTTATGAACAAAATTCTAAGCATCACCCTGGTCGCTTTACTGACGACCGGCAGCACATTTGCCCATGCAGATGAACGCTCAACCGTGTATATGTTATCCGGAGCGTTGGCCAGCGCCGGAAGTTCGGTTGTGGTCAGCGGTCTGATCCTCTCCCCGGTTTTATTACCCGCTGCGCTGGTACTTAAAAGCGTGGAATACAGCAAAGGAGAGAAGACTGCCACCCTGGTAACCGAAACGCCTGATACGAAAACTGTGAAACTCAAACTATCCGATAAAATGGCGCAAGATGCCAAACTGAAAGCCGGGGATCACCTTACTCTTGAACCAGCACCGCAGGGAGAAGGTGCAGTGCTCAAGAAAGAAGGAAAACCTGTTGCCCATATGCGCAATGCCAGTGATGAAGGGTTGTCCTCAAGTGTGCCGATGGCAGAAAAACAGTGAAAACCCTCTGTTACAGCCTCTCCTTAATGTGTTGTTTAGCCCTTCCCGCTTATGCTGCCAGCTCGGCCTGTGAATCAGATATTCAGCCTGAGGTAAGTAAGGTCTCAAAAACCATGGCGAATGCTGTTGCCTTAAAAAACAAGCTGAATTCACGTTCAGATGAAATTGTCATTCTGGTACGTCAGGGACAGGATTTGGGGAAATACAATATTCAATATTCTCATGCGGCGTGGGCCAGTAAAAAGGCCGACGGCAACTGGCAGGTGATACACAATCTGAATATCTGTAATACGTCACGTTCGGCGCTCTATATTCAGGGGGTTTATGAATTCTTAAGCGACGACCTGACAGGGAAGCAGATTGCTATTCTGCGCCCCACTCCTGAACTCCAGAAACGGGCAAAAGTAATGCTCAGCGAGCCACGGCAGGCACAACGTCTTCACGATAGCCGTTACAGTTTGGTGGCTTATCCCTATTTCTGGCACTACCAGAACTCAAATGGCTGGTTGCTGGAATCATTCGCTCAGACCTATCAACCCGATATATCCACCCGGATGCAGGCTCAGCGATGGTTAAAACAAAAGGGGTATCAACCCTCCGAAATCTCAGCAAGTCTGCCGGAGCGTATTTTGGCCTCGCTTTCCTCGCAAAATATTTTTATCGATGACAGGCCCGAAGCGCTAATTAAAGCGGGGAAAATAAGCTTTAGCAGTGGTGACAGCATAATTAGTTTCCTGGGTCAGTTTAGCCAGTCCATTTCTGATTGTGACCACGGAAAGTGGCAACAGAACGTGTGTGTTTTTACTTTGCCTGAGTGAAATGAATCACAGCATCAGAAGGTGTGATGACGTCAGCCATTTTAAATTACAGAGGACGTATGTCAGCAAAAGAACGGTTTCTAAAAAAGCTGCAAGACAGCCAGCCCCGCAGCGGCTCATTCGATAACAAAGGTCAGGCGGATATCGCCGAGTTCCGCCAGCGGATTAGCGAACTTCATGAAAACATGGAGGAATGGCTGACGGATACCGGTATCAGATTGGAAAGCACCAGCGTCTCGCTGGTTGAATGCCTGATCGGAGGAAAATCGTTCAGCGTGCCGGGTATTCAGCTGCAGTATGAAGACCGGAAAGTTAAGTTCACGCCGGTATTTTTATATGGGCAAGGAGTGACAGGCTGTGTGGAAGCCAGCCTGTGTACGCAAGGCGGTGTCACTGTCTTGTGCCGGCTATTTATGCAGGCAGGTGAAAACAGACACTGGACCTGGCGCCCTGCCAATGCCTTTACTGGACCGGGCGGTACGTTCGACGAAGACGCCTTTTTCGAACTGGTAGGACGTTTATTACCATGACGCCTTCGGGCGTCATTTTTTTCAACAACACCTGATGAACCCGCAACAAAAATGTAAACAAATGCTACAACCATTACCTGGTTTGATGCGGTTTTTGCCAAAATCGATGACATAAATTTACATTGCATTAGAAATAAGAATGCGCTGATGCCCTGCCCGATTTAACCTTTTTGTTACCGATTTTGCACACAAAAAGTCATTACCGGATGCAGGGTAATTACATTTGGAAAACATCAAAACTCTTTGATCCAGATCAATGCAACAACATAACCATCCTCTTTTTAGGGTTAACCCCCCTCCCGCCCTCTGACATCGAAAATTGTTTTCTCCCGCCTCACTCTCTGCCCGACACGAAAGTGTTTCAGCCAGTAGTTCCCTCCCGTGATCGTCCCTGTTAATGCCTTCTCCCGCTGTGGTTAAATCCATCCCTCGCGAAACCCCAGCTGTACTGCCCTTTCATTCAAGACTTCACCTGCGAATGTCCGACATCGCCGGTTCCCGTACCGGTGCCAGCGTCTGGAAGGGTTATCTGACACACAAAAAGAGGTTGTTATGTTTGGTCTTGATGCGCTAGAACTGGCCCGGATCCAGTTTGCCTTCACCGTCTCTTTTCACATCATTTTTCCCGCAATCACCATCGGGCTGGCCAGTTTTCTGGCGGTTCTGGAAGGCATGTGGCTAAAAACAAAAAAAGAGGCTTACCGCGACCTGTATCATTTCTGGTCGAAAATCTTCGCCGTTAACTTCGGTATGGGCGTGGTCTCCGGTCTGGTGATGGCGTACCAGTTCGGCACCAACTGGAGCATGTTCTCCTCGTTCGCCGGCAGTATTACCGGCCCGCTGCTGACCTACGAAGTGTTAACCGCATTCTTCCTGGAAGCCGGTTTCTTAGGCGTGATGTTGTTCGGCTGGAACCGCGTCGGCCCTGGTTTGCACTTCTTCTCTACCTGCATGGTGGCGCTCGGTACACTGATGTCGACGTTCTGGATCCTCGCTTCTAACAGCTGGATGCAGACACCACAGGGCTACGAGATTGTTAACAATCTGGTCGTTCCGGTCAGCTGGATGAAGATTATCTTCAACCCGTCCTTCCCGTTCCGCTTAATGCACATGACCACCGCCGCCTTCCTGGCGTCCGCGTTCTTCGTCGGTTCTGCTGCGGCATGGCATTTACTGCGCGGTCGCGACACGCCAGCCATCCGTACCATGTTGTCGATGGCAATGTGGATGGCCCTGATCGTCTCGCCAATTCAGGCGTTTTTGGGCGATGCCCACGGTCTGAATACCCTGAAATATCAGCCTGCTAAAATTGCTGCCATCGAAGGCCACTGGGAAAATAAAGACAACAAACCGTCCCCGCTGGTGCTGATTGGTTACCCGGACATGAACCGTGAAGAAACCCGTTGCGCGATTGAAATCCCGTATCTGGGCAGCCTGATCCTGACGCACAGCCTGACGCATCAGATCCCGGCGCTGAAATCCTTCCCGAAAGAAGATCGTCCGAACTCGTCCGTTATCTTCTACACCTTCCGCATTATGGCGGGTCTGGGCATGCTGATGATTTTGCTGGGTGTGCTGAGCCTCATCCTGCGTCGTGGCGGCAAAATGTATACCTCCAAAGCGTTCCTGCGCTTTGCCTTCCTGATGGGGCCTTCCGGTCTGCTGGCGTTACTGGCGGGTTGGATCACCACTGAAATGGGGCGTCAGCCGTGGGTGGTTTATGGACTGCTGCGCACCAAAGATGCGGTATCCAACCACAATGTGCTGCAAATGAGCGTCAGCCTGATCCTGTTCATCGTCATTTACTGCTCGGTGTTTGGTGTCGGTTACGGCTACATGATGCGTCTGATCCGCAAGGGTCCGCAGGCGCATGAAGGCGAAAGCGTTGACCACGGTGGTCCGGGCCAGCACCGCACACCTGCGCGTCCGCTGTCTGCGATTTCAGAATCACTGACCGACGAAAATAAGGGAGCTTGATAATGGGTATCGACTTACCGCTGATCTGGTTTTTGATCATCATCTTCGGCGTGATGATGTATGTAGTGATGGACGGCTTCGACCTGGGTATCGGCCTGCTGTTCCCGCTGGTGAAAAAAGAGCATGACCGCGACGTGATGATGAACACCGTTGCGCCGGTCTGGGACGGCAACGAAACCTGGCTGGTGCTGGGCGGTGCGGCGCTGTACGGCGCATTCCCGCTGGCGTATTCGGTGATACTGGACGCGCTGACTATTCCGCTGACCCTGATGCTGTTCGGCCTGATTTTCCGTGGTGTCGCTTTTGAGTTTCGCTTTAAAGCCAGCCCGGCCAAACGCCACGTATGGGATAAATCCTTCATTGGCGGTTCAGTGCTGGCGACCTTCTGTCAGGGCGTGGTGCTGGGTGCGGTCATCAACGGTATTCCGGTGGTAAACCGTACTTATGCCGGTGGCGCACTGGACTGGCTGACGCCGTTCACGCTGTTCTGTGGTTTTGCGCTGGTGGTGGCTTACGCCCTGCTCGGCTGCACCTGGCTTATCATGAAAACCGAAGGCGAATTGCAGGAAGCGATGCACAAGATTGCTAAACCGCTGCTGATAGTCTTCCTGCTGGTGACACTGGCAGTCAGTCTGTGGACGCCGCTGACGCACAGCGATATCGCCACCCGCTGGTTCTCCCGCCCTAACCTTTACTGGTTCCTGCCGGTACCGGTGCTGGTAGTGCTGGTCTCTGCATGGATGTACCGCGCCATAAGCAAAAATGCGCACCACTCGCCGTTCCTGCTGACGCTGGCGCTGGTGTTCCTGGGCTATACCGGACTCGGTATCAGCATCTGGCCGAACATCATTCCGCCGTCCATCTCTATCTGGGAAGCGGCGTCACCTCCGCAAAGTCAGGGCTTTATTCTGGTCGGCGCCCTGTTCATCATCCCAATCATTCTGGTGTACACCTTCTGGAGCTACTACGTGTTCCGCGGGAAAGTCACACCGGATCAGGGTTATCACTGAGGAATCGCATTATGAATCTCATCAGAAAAATGGATGACAGCAACATCACTAAGGCCCCGTTCTTAAAACGAGTCGGCTGGATGGCCGTCATCTGGGGCGGCAGCGTGCTGGCGTTATTTGTTGTGGCATCGGTGTTTCATCTGCTGATGTTCGCGGCGGGAATGAGAAGTCATTAAGTGAAAAAGGCCGCCATCATGGCGGCCTCTTTTTTAGCATGGCGTTCTGCCGCCCGTTAAGACGCTGAACAATACCTAATCACCGGTTCACACAGTACCGGGAAGTTCAGCGAATTCGCGATAAAGCACAGTTCATGTGCGCGGTGATGCAGTTCCTTCGCGAGCTGAATATCATCCCGGGCACGGATCGCAATGTCGGGTTTGAGTGTGATACTCGTGAAACACCCTTTCTCACCTTCTGTCATTACCCCTTCAGCCTTATCGATATAAGAATCAACACAGATACCCGCCTCGGCGCATAAATGCAAATACCAGAGCTGATGGCAGGCTGAAGCTGAAGCTACCAGCAGGTCTTCAGGGTTCCAGCGCGTGGCATCACCCAAAAATGCAGGGTCTGATGAACCAGCAATGCTTTGTTTCTTCCCTTCTGAAATATCATAATCGCGGCTGTAAGCCTTATAGGATTCTGTTCCGCGACCCTTATTGCCTGTCCATTCAATTTTGACCTGATAATGATGCTCGCGATGTGCCATAGCCGGTGCTCCTGTCGTTGGTAAGAAGGGGAAACTGAGGGGTGGAAAGGGATAGTTCTCCCTTCAACGTCAAAATGGTATACCATTACTCCATAATGTACAGGAGAAAATGATGACGCTGAAACCTCAATCCACCGCCGAAATGCTTGCCGGATCACTCAGGAAGATGATTAACAATGGCTCGCTGCCTGATGGCTCGCGGCTGGTAGAAAGGGATCTGGCCAGCCAGTTTGCTGTCAGCCGTGTTCCGATGCGGGAAGCTATCCGGCTGCTGGAGCAGGAAGGCATGGTGGATATTTTCAGAAACCGCGGGGCGGTGGTCAGAACACTGTCTGTTGAGGATATCGCTGAAATTTATGAACTGCGGGCTTTACTTGAGGGGGAAGCGATATTTAACAGCGTGCAGAATATGGATGCCGAAACACTGGCCAGAGCTGAACTCACGCACACACTGCTCGGGAATGCCGAAGACGCCGACAGGCAAGGAGAGCTCAACCGTGAGTTTCACGGTCTGCTGTACCGCGGATGTCAAAATAAGCGCCTGCTGGCGATGATCGACGAGTTACGTAATCAGATAGAAAGGTACGAACATTTTCAGCGCAGACTGCTTTCAGCAACTCAGGCATTTCAGCATGAACATGAATTGATTCTTAATGCGTGCCGGGAAGGCAATGCAGAGGCGGCATGGCAGGAAACCTTCCGGCATATTGAATCTGCCGGAAGAGTGCTAAAAGATTTCATCAGTAAGGGGATTTCGGCTCAAAAATGAGTGACTGCCCGAAGCCGATGTTCAGGGCCACTACGGTGGAAAACGCCGCCTGAGAATGGGATTATTTCTCCAGCACCAGCGTCACAAAATCCAAAATATCATCCATCGCTTCCTGACGGGCTTCGGCAGAAGGCATGACGATCAGCTGATCGGAATAGCCATTCATGATGGCGGATAACTGACGGGTAACGCGTCCGGCATCGGTCGGGCGAAACACGCCGCTGTCGATCCCGGCACGGATAATTTCAGCCAGCAGTTCCAGCCACTTATGCACCATCAGCCGCGCCAGTTCGGCGTAAGCCTCGTTATGTGCCGCCAGTTGCCACAGCGATCCGTACAGTTGCCAGATATCACCCTGCGTATCAGGCAGATAATTGCACACCAGCGTGTGCAATTTTGCTTTCGGTTCCAGCAGTGCGATTTCAGCGGAAAACTCTTTCAGCTCTGCCATCATCACCACTGACAACGCTTCAATGCACAGCGTCTGCCAGTCAGGAAAATAATGATAAATATGGCTGCGGGAAATCCCGACGTACTCCGTCAGCTCGCGCGTCGTGACTTTCTCAATCCCCTTTTCGATAAAGAGACTGATGGCGCCGTCAAGAATTTTAGCCCTTAACGCTTCCCGGTTTTCTTTCATCATTTATCCTGTGCTGGCATTGAGCAACTGCTCAGACCGGCATTTTATCAGGAAGCCCGGCGTGTGCCCACGGACTTACGCAGCACAATTTTCAGCACTACCACGCTGGCAATCACCAGCGCAGCCGCAGAAATCAGTACCGCCAGAAACGCCTGATCAAACGCGGTTCGTGCCAGGCTGGTCAGCAATGACGCATGCTCAGGGCTGAGATTACCGGCGATCGTTAATGCTTCATCCAGACTGTCATACGCCGTTTCACCGCTGACCAGTCCTTGCGGAAGGGTCAGACTGCGGCTGTAAACGGCCGTCATCAGACCACCCAGCAAGGTGACGCCAAGCACGCCGCCCATTTCCCACGACACATCTTCTATCGCGGCGACCATGCCAGCCTTGTCTTCCGGTGCATTAAGCATGATGGAGGTGGAAGCCGCCGTCACCGCGCCGCCAAGGCCAAAACCTAAAATAAACAGACTGATCAGCTGCATCACCGCGCTGCCATCATAGACCAGTGCGTGAATGACGATGCCAAGCGCAGATATCGCGAAGCCGCCGAGCATCATTTTGCGCACGCCGACACGCGGGATCAGCATACCCGCCAGCGGCGAGGCCAGTGCAGACGCCACCGGAATTGGCAGAATAAACATCGCCGCCATAAACGGCGTCAGTCCGAGCACCAGCTGCAACCGCTGGCTCAGCACCAGTTCGATACCGATCAGCGCAATCATTGACGTGATCGCCACGCCCACGCCACAGGCAAAGGCACGATTGCGGAACAGTGAAAAGTCGATCATCGGCTGTACAGCGCGTTTTTGTCTTCTGACGAATAAACCAAGGAACAACACGCCTGCGGCCGCAGAACCCAAGATCACAAGCCATGAAGAGTTAATCTGGCTCAGTTCTTTCAGCGCGTAAATCACCCCGACCAGCCCCGCCATCACCAGCGCAGAACCGGCAAAATCACACGGACGTTGTTTATTGCCTTCACCGCGTGGGATCAGCGCCTGGGCAAACGGGAAAACGGCCAGCACAATTGGCACGTTGATCAGGAACACCGAGCCCCACCAGAAGTATTCCAGCAGCACGCCGCCGATCACCGGCCCGAGCGCCGCCGCACCAGACGCTACCGCCGACCAGATACCGATCGCCAGCGCACGTTCACGTTCGTTGGTGAAGACATGACGCACAATCGCCAGCGTCGCAGGCATCATCATCGCTGCGCCAATCGCCAGGAACACCCGGGAGGCAATCAGCATTTCAGCGCTGGCAGAAAACGCCGCGCACAGGGAAGCGAGCGCAAACACCGGCAGCCCGCTCATAAAAAGATTTTTGTGTCCGATACGGTCACTGAGCATTCCCGCGCCCGGTAACAGACCGGCGACCACCAGCGGATAGGCGTTCACTATCCATAATTTTTCCGATGCCGTGGCACCCAGCGCCTGCGTCAGACGCGGTAATGCGGTGTACAGCACGGTCATATCAATGATGATCAAAAAGAGTGTACTGGTGACAATCGCAAGTATCAGCCAGCGGTTATTCACGAACATAAAAAGTGCCTCAGATAGATTTTGAGCAAGCGCTCAAGGCCAGCAAGATACTTGAGCAACCGCTCAAACTCAAGCGGCAACTGTCCGCCAGTTGATGAAGCGTTGAAGTAGCGAATGGGGAAGTTTGGATTTGCAGTTGGCCGCTGCAAAGGGGCGGCTTTTAAAAACAAATTATGATCAAGGTCGTGGGTTGCCACCCACACTGGCTCTTAAGGTCAAGGTCGTGGGCGTCGGCCCACACCGACCAGAGACCCGGTAACGCGCGGGCCTCTGGACTCCGCGCTTTTTCACTGCGCGCTATCGCAGGCACGACGTACATGTTCTTGTGCATTGGTGAGTGGCGCAAAATGTCATCGCTGCGCGATTCCCGAATTTCAGGTTTCGAGCCATAGGTCTCGAACCGTTCATTCGGTGCCATTTTTGAGCACGCCAATAAACTTATCTAAAAGATAAAAACAATCTGCCGTTGATTTAAGATCGTGCGGGCGATTCAGAAATCTTGCTGAACGGAGCGGTCTGGAGACCGGAGGCTCCAGGACCGAGTGAAGGAACCGCAAAGCGGCAAGATTTCCAGCCTGTCGCTGGTGATACCTGAAACATAGCCAGCGAGCGGAGCGTGCAGTTAAAAAAACGCAGGATTCCAAAGGGTTTCGTTTAAAACCCTTTGGGCCAGTGTGGGCGGCGAGCCCACGACCTTGACCTTAGGGCCAGTTTGGCTGTCAACCTAAGGTCTTGAACTTGACCTTAGGGCCAGTTTGGCTCGCAACCTAAGGTCTTGTCGGTATGGTCCGACGCTCCCGACCTTAACACCGGCGGCTGGAAGGCCGTGACATCGGGTAAAGGCGCGTCCCAGCGCTCGATATCAATCCAGCAACTTTGCGCACTGCACCCTTGCCCGAGTCGCGAACTGCCGCGATCTTCCGTCAGTACGTTCGGGTTGCCATGTTTATCCAGCGAGTCGGGTTGCGACGGATCCTGCGGGTCGTACCAGGCACCGGTCGACATTTGCACCACGCCGGGACGCAGATCTTCGGTCAGATGAACACCCGCCAGGATTGCGCCACGATCGTTAAACACCCGCACGATACTGCCCTCAGTAATACCCCGCGCGGCGGCATCCTGCGGATGTAACCAGAGCGGTTCACGGTCGCTGATTTTTGTCTTACGGCTGACGCTGCCATGATCGTACTGACTGTGCAACCGCGTCCGTGGCTGACTTGAGAGCAAATGCAGCGGCCAGCGGGCACGGGTTGCCTGCTGTTCACGGAAGTCCTGTTCATACCAGAACGGGAAACCTGGACATTCTTCGTAATCGAAATTCGCCACCGTCTGTGAAAACAGTTCGATTTTGCCTGACGGCGTAGCCAGCGGCGATCCTTCAGGGTCACGGCGGAAGTCTTCGAACAGGATCTGCGGCGCATCCGGACGCGCATACTCCAGTTTGCCCTGTTGCCAGAAATCATCGAATTCCGGCAGCTCAATGCCATCAGCCTGCGCACGGGGAACCGAAAGCTGGTAGATATGCCGCAGCCAGTCCGCCGCATCCCGCCCTTCGCTGAAGGCCTCACCAAAGCCCATCTGCTGCGCGAGCGCAGCAAATATCGCGTAATCGCTGTGCGCCTCACCGACCGGTGCAATATGCTGACGCATGGCAATCATGTAGCCGTCGTTGCTGGCGCTGCCGATATCCTCGCGCTCAAGTGACGTTGTCACCGGCAGCACGATGTCTGCGAACTTAGCCTGCGCCGTCCAGTACTGTTCATGCACCACCACGGTATCGGGCTGACGCCAGGCTTTCACCAGCCGGTTGATATCCTGATGATGGTGAAACGCATTACCGCCGGCCCAGTAAACCAGCCGGATATCGGGATACTGACAGTTTTTGCCATCGAACTGATACGCGCCGCCGGGATTGAGCAACATGTCGGAAAGCCGCGCCACGGGGATGTGATCGTTCACCGCATTTTTACCCATCGGCAAACGCGGACCGGAGAAAGTGCGGCGATCGGAGCCTGCAAGATTGGTAGACGCGTAGGCAAAGCCCAGCCCGCCGCCCGGCGTGCCGATCTGTCCGAGTAAAGACGCCAGCGCCACCGTCGCCCAGAAAGTTTGTTCGCCCTGTCGTGCGCGTTGCAAAGACCAGGCGATATTAATCATGGTGTGCTTTTCGGACATCTCACGCGCCAGCGTGCGGATTGCCTGCGCGCTGACGCCGGTCAGCGGTTCAGCCCATTCCGGCGTTTTGGCCTGCCCATCGCGTACGCCGGTCAGATAATCGCGGTACGTATCGAATCCGACGGTATGACTGGCGACAAAGCCAGCGTCATAACGGGATTCATCGACCAGAACATAACTCAGTGCCAGCAAAAGTGCGGTATCGCTGCCCGGTTTGAGGGACAGCCATTCAGCGGTTTTCACCGATGAGAGATCGTTCTTTACCGGACTGACGTTGATGAAGCGGGTACCGGTGCGTTCCATTTCCTGCAACCAGTATTTCAGGGAGTGATCGTTGGCACCGCCGCCGTTGACCTGCGCATTGCGCCACGGCAGTCCGCCGAAGGCGACGAACAGCTCGCACTTTCCGGCCAGCACGGACCAGTGAGTATGCTGTTTTTGCAGCACATCCAGATCACCGATTATGTGCGGCAATAAACGCTCCGCTGCGGCCAGACTGTAGGTGTTAGTGCTGCCGGTATAGCCGCCAAACTGATTGAAAAACCGGTGCATCTGGCTTTGCGCATGATGAAAACGACCGGCACTCGACCAGCCGTAAGACCCGGCATAGAACGCAGAATTACCGTGGGTTTCCTTTACGCGCGCAAGTTCAGCCGCGACCAGCGACAGCGCCGTCTCCCAGCTGACTTCGACAAAAGGCTCTTTGCCGCGTCCTTCACGAGAGGCCGCGCCGTGTTGTAAATAGCCCAGCCGGACCGCAGGGCGACGCACGCGGCTGGGTCCGTCTACCGAATCCACCAGGGATTGTCCGATTTCAGACGGATTACGATCCCATTCCACGGGTTCGACAGATTTTAAAACACCGTCAGCCGTGGCAACGCGGTACGTTCCCCAGTGCATAACAGCCAGATCATGGTTTTTTTTCATTATAAGCAGGTAAATTCAGGCAAAAATGCACCCTAGCATGCCGTTGCGCCCGCGGCTACGCTGTCTGTGTTATTTCTATTTTTATCATACGCTTATCTTATTTACGTATTAGACACCCCCTTCCCTATTTCTTAGGATTACGCCCCTTTGGGGCAATTTCTGACCATCAGATTCGCCTGTGCAGCAGGGTATTTACACCGTATCAGCCTATAAAATAAGGATAATAAAAAATGCCAAATTCCTGGAATCGTCGCGATTTCCTCAAGTTTTCTCTGGCAGCCGGCGCCGCTTCCGGGCTCAGTTTTACCCTGCCCGCTGCCGCTGCCGCTGCCGACAATACGCCCAAGAAAGGAGGACACCTCAAACTGGGCATTGATGGTGCCGCGACCACCGACGTGTTGGATCCGGCAAGTTGGATCAGTTCATACATGATGGTGGTAGGTTGTGCCTGGGGCGATACGCTGGTGCGTACCGATCCGGTCAGCGGCAAAGCGATACCGGGGCTGGCAGAAAGCTGGGAAAGCGCCGACAAATCATCGCGCTGGATATTTACCCTGCGTAAGGGCGTTCAGTTCCATAACGGCCAGGCGCTGACGGCAGAAGATGTAGTCAAAACCCTTTCCCGTCACCGTGATCCGAAATTCCGTTCCGGCGTAATTGCCTATCTGTCATCCATCAGTACCGTCACCAGTGATGGCGATAAAATCACCATTACTCTTAATGAAAGCAATGTCGATTTCCCGCTGGTGCTTTCGCTGTGGAACCTGCAAATCCAGCCCGGTGGCGGCTATGAAAATCCTAACGCCGGGATCGGCACCGGGCCTTACCGCATCGTCAAATTTGAGGCTGGCGTCTATACCCAACTGGAGAAAAACCCGCATGACTGGGACAGCAGCCGGGGCAATGTGGCGAGTGCAGAAGTGATCGCGATTAATGATGCATCGAGCCGGGTTGCGGCACTGTCTACCGGAAAAGTGCATTTCATCAGCGGGCTGAGCCCGAAAATCGTGGCACTGCTGAAAAGCGGCCCGGTCACGATTTACAACACACCGGGACGCGGACATTACACGTTGCCGATGATGGTCAACACCCCGCCGTTCGACAATAACGACCTGCGTCTGGCGCTGAAACTGGCCATTGATCGCCAGCAAATTCTGGATCGCGTGCTGGGCGGTTATGGCTCGCTGGGCAATGATTTCCCGGTCAACAGTGCGTATCCGTTGTTCCCGGCCGATATCCCGCAACGCCAGTACGACGCCGATCAGGCCGCATTCCACTTTAAAAAATCGGGCTACAGCGGGCCCATTGTGCTGGATGTCGCTGAAGGGGTTTTCCCCGGTGCCGTCGATGCCGCCACGCTGTTCCAGCTCAGCGCGCAGAAAGCCGGGATCAAAATTGATATCCGCCGCCAGCCGGATGACGGCTACTGGAATAATGTCTGGCGTAATAAACCGTTCTGCGTGTCGTCATGGGGAACGCGTTTAACCCAGGATCTGATCTATTCGCTCGAACTGGGCCCGTCCTCAGCCAGCAATGAAACCAACTTCGCTAATCCGCAATTTGCCAGCCTGCTCAAACTTTCACGGGCAGAAGAGGATGAGGCCAAACGCCGCACGCTGTATCACGACATTGCGCTGATTGTGCGTGATGAAGGCGGCACCCTGCTGCCGGTGTTCAATAATTATCTCAACGCCAGCAGCAACAAACTTCAGGGTTATATCGAAGATGTCGGCAACGATTTATCCAACGGTCACGTCATCTCACGCGTCTGGCTGAACAACTGATGAAAAGTCTTATTGCCCGCGGGGTGCGCAGCACGGCGCCCCGTCATCCGCTCGCCCGCGCCATCATTCACCGCCTGCTGCTGGCGGTGATTTTACTCTGGGGTGTATCGCTGCTGATCTTCGCCGCCGTCAACGCCCTGCCCGGTGATTTTGCTGCCGCGTCACTGGGACGCGCAGCGACACCTGAGGCGATTGCCAGTATCAGGCAAAGTCTCGGGCTGGATAAGCCGCTTGTCACCCGTTATCTGCTGTGGATGCTACAGATTTTCAAAGGCGATTTCGGGCTCTCATGGGCCAGTCAGCAACCGGTCAGCGCACAGCTCGGGCACCGGTTACTCAATTCACTGTGGCTTGCGGGTGCCGCCGCTTTACTGGCGATCCCGGTCGCGTTACTGGGCGGACTGTTCGCCGTGCGCTATCTGCACCGCCTGCCTGACCGTGTGATTACGCTGGTATCCCTGATTATTCTCTCACTGCCGGAATTTTTAATCGGCTATCTGCTGATTCAGGTGCTGGTGTTACACGTGGGCGTCTCGACGTTTCCCTCTACGATTTATGACGGCATGAGCCTGCCGGATCGTCTTTCCGCCCTGTTGCTGCCGGTGCTGACACTGGCGATTGCCGTGCTGGCAAACATGTTGCGATCGGCACGCAGTGCGCTGATGTCGGTCACCAGTACGCCATGGATGGAAACAGCGCGGCTGAAGGGATTACCGCCGCTGCGTATTTTATGGCGACACGCCGCACCAAATGCCATTTCCCCCGTACTGACCGTGATCGCCATGAATCTGGCCGGACTGATTGTCGGTGCGATGATCATCGAAGTGATTTTTGTCTATCCGGGTGTCGGGCAATACATGGTGGATGCCGTCACCGTACGCGACATCCCGGTGGTGCAGGCCTGCGGGCTGGTGTTTGCCGCCGTGTATATTCTGCTTAATTTACTGGTCGATATGCTGGCGATGGTGGCAAACCCACGACTGAGGTTCCCGCGATGAAATCACTTTTCTCCTCAGTAAGCGCCGTGACCGGTGCGTTTCTGCTAATCCTGTTTGTCTTCGCCTCGCTGGCCGCGCCGTGGATCGCGCCTTACGATGCCCGTCAGATAAGCGGTGAAATCTGGCAACCAATGAGTGCCGCCCATTGGCTGGGTACCGATAATCTCGGCAGGGATTTGTTCTCCCGTCTGCTGTCTGGCGCACGTCTTACCTTGTCATTTGCTTTTGTGATTTCGGTAATGGCTACGCTTGCGGGCACGCTGCTGAGCTTTCTGGCGGTCAGTGTGGGAGGCGCGGTGGAGGGGATATTGTCACGCCTCAACGATCTGTTTATGTCACTGCCGTCGCTGATTATCGCGCTGGTGGCGCTGGCGGTGTTACCACAAACTAACAGCACGCTGATCGTTGTGCTGGCCGCCATCGGTGCGACGCGCGTTTACCGTCTCGGTTACAGTCTTGCCTCGCATATTCTGGCCACGGATTACATGGAAGCCGCAAAGCTTGCCGGTGAATCTCACGCGTACCGGGTCATCCGCGAAATGCTGCCCAACGCCCGCTTTCCGCTGCTGGCCGAATGGGGAATGCAGTTCAGCGCCAGCATTCTTTTTATCTCGACACTCTCTTTCATCGGGCTGGGGATCCAGCCCCCCGCAGCCGACTGGGGCGCCATCGTGCGGGAAAATAAAGACGGCATTCTGTTTGGTGTCAGTGCCGCCTTTTACCCTGCTATCGCCATTTCGTTGCTGGTCATTGCCGTCAATTTGCTGGTCGATGCCCTGAGCAGAAAGCTGCAACAGCAGGAGGATCAGTGATGTCAGAGGCACTGTTACAGGTCGCACAGCTGTGCGTGGGACATCAGCAAACTGTGTTGATTGACCACGTGTCTTTCGAATTACGCAAAGGCGACGTGCTGGGCGTAATCGGCGAATCTGGCGCCGGGAAATCCACCCTCGGACTCGCGGTGATGGGGCATTATCGCGGCGCGCTGCGACCGCTCAGCGGCAGCATTACTTTTCAGGGGGAAACTTATCATCCCCGGGATGCGTGCCGTTTAGCGACACATCAGGGCAAACGCGTTTGTTATGTCGCGCAATCGGCCAGTGCCGGTTTTAATCCGGCATTTCCGCTGGGTTCGCAGGTTATTGAAGCCGCGTGTTATCACGGTGTCCTGACGCCTGAAGCCGCACAGGTAAAGGTGTTGCAGCTGTTCGCCCTGCTCGGTTTGCCGGATCCGGTACAGTTCGCCAGACGCTATCCTCATCAGGTTTCCGGCGGTCAGTTGCAGCGGGCAATGACCGCCATGGCACTGTGCTCCTCGCCTGATTTGATTGTTTTTGATGAGCCGACCACCGCGCTGGATGTCACTACGCAGCTCGACGTTCTGGCGGCTATCCGCCACGCGGTGAAGCAAACCCGCACGGCGGCGCTGTATATTTCGCACGATATTGCTGTCGTCTCGCAAATTGCCGACAGCCTGCTGGTGTTGCGCCACGGCAAACAGATCGAATATGGCCGCACTGCCGATATCCTTAGGTCAGCCGCACATCCTTACACCCGTGCGTTGCTCAATACCCGACATCCGGCACCGCTGCCGGTCGCTGAACACCATGCGCCGGTGCTTGAACTGCGTGATCTGACCGTCGGGTACGGTAACGGGCAGCCGGTTATCTCGCAACTTTCGCTGACACTGCCCCGCGGGCAAACCTTTGCGCTGGTCGGCGAGTCGGGCTCCGGTAAATCCACCCTGGCCCGCACGCTGGCCGGGCTGCAAAAACCGCAATCCGGCGAGCTGACGCTGGAAGGCAAGGTACTGTCGTTTGATTGTCAGCGGCGAACTGCGCAGCAGCGCTGGCAAATCCAGTACATTTATCAGAACGCGGATACCGCACTGAACCCGCGCCACCGGGTACGTGAGCTGGTCGGGCGGAATATCATGCGCCGCAGCGGTTTACACGGTGCCGCGCTTAAAGCACGCCTCAGCCAGTTGCTTGAGCAGGTAGAACTGGCGCCGGAGCTGGCCGATCGTTTTCCCTCGCAGCTTTCAGGCGGGCAAAAACAGCGAGTGGCAATTGCGCGGGCGCTGGCAGCGGAACCGGAAATTCTCATTTGTGATGAACCTACCTCGGCACTGGATCCGCTGGTTGCGCAGGGCGTTCTGGCCTTGTTCAGACAGCTTCAGCAGTCTGCCGGCCTGACCTTGCTTTTTATCACTCACGACATCGCGACGGTGCGCAGCATTGCCCATTCCGTGGCCGTCATGCATCGCGGCAAACTGGTGCGTCAGGGCTTGCGGGAGACGGTGCTGACGCCGCCTTTCGATGATTACACCGCGCGTCTGTTGCAGGCCGAACCCACGCTGGAACCCGGCTGGCTGGCATCAGCCCTGAAGGTTCCGTCTCCCGAATACCCCTTGTCATTGCAGGAAATACTCACATGATCCAGACCGATATAGCCCGACGCGCCCGCGCAATTTTTTCCGACTCGCTGGTCTGGGATGGCCACTCCGGCTTCATGCCCGATCCGGCTGCAGACCTGAATAATCTACAACTCTGGCGGGATGCGGGCGTACATTACCTGTCAGTGGATGTCGGCTTTGATGTCCTGCCGTGGGAGCAGACAGTACGCAATCTGGCGGCGTTCCGGCACTGGATCCTCGATCATGCCGATGACTATCTGCTGGTGAACCAGCCGGAGGATATTCTGAGCGCCCGTGCTGCAGGAAAGCTGGCGATCACCTTTGATATCGAAGGAATGAACGCGCTGGATGGCCGCGTTGAAATGGTGGAGTTTTATCATCACCTGGGCGTACGACAGATGCTGTTTGCTTATAACCGCAATAATCTCGCGGGTGGCGGCTGCCATGATGAAAACACAGGTTTAACCTCTTTCGGCAAAGAAGTGATTGATGAAATGAACCGCGTTGGCATGTTCGTTGATGTCTCTCATTGCAGTCTTCAGACAAGCATCGAAGCCATTGAATATTCCCGTAAGCCGGTCATCTTTTCCCATTCCAATCCAAAAGCCGTACATGCGCACGGCAGGAACATCAGCGATGAACAAATCAGGGCATGTGTGAACAATGGCGGGCTGATTGGCGTGAACGGGATTGGTGAGTTCCTGGGTGACAGCGCGCCCGACGCCGCGCTGTTCGCCCGGCATGTCGATTATCTGATTCATCTCGCCGGTCCCCGCCACGTGGGAATAGCGCTGGATTATGCCTTTCCGGTGGGCAATGTCAGTACCGGCGAAATTCTGGCGGCACATCCTGAATACTGGCCCGCAGAGGAATATTCCGGGGAAGGTGGCTACGTGCATCCCTCCGCGCTGGAAGAGGTTGTCGGCCATTTGTTACAGTCAGGACACAGCGAAAAAGTGATCCGCAATGTGCTGGGGGAAAACTTCTTACGGCTGGCGAGAGAAGTCTGGTAAACGCTCATGGCAGGCACTGAAATACAGTAAGGAGTCAGATGCCTCGCCTATTTCATCCCTGGCCAAAAATCTTGATGACCGCATCCAGATGATCTTTCATCGCTTTCTTTGCTGCACGACTGTCCCTTGCTTCCAGTGCGGTCAGGATTTCAAGATGTTCAATCTCAGAGCGGTGCGGCATATCCTGCGGCGTGTAGTGCAGTTGCAGGCTGCGGAACATGGTGCCATAACGGTGGCCGAGCAGGTGCGCGATGATAAAAGCGTAAGCCGGATTACCACTGGCCTGCGCGATGCGGATATGAAACAAACGGTCACCGGGATGCGTCGCCGAGCCATTGCGGTTATCGCGACAGTTCTGTTCATAAGCCAGCCTGATCGCCGCAAGTTCGTCGTCGGTTGCGTTTCTTGCCGCCAGTGCCGCGGTTTCCGGTTCAATCAGACGCCGGGTTTGCAGCAGGGAAAATGGCGGCAATTCGGCAGTGAAATCCAGCTCGATATTCAGCTCATCATCCACGTCCGCCCACTGATTACGCCCTGCCTGCGACATCACCGGTTCCTGCGAAGGCGCGGCAGGCTTCGACGGTTGCTGACGCACAATCACGCCGTTTCCCACACGCACATCCACCAGTCCGATCACTTCCAGCGCAATCAGCGCCTCCCGCACTGACGCCCGGCTGACCTGTAACTGACTGGCCAGTTCACGCTCGGCAGGAAGACGGCTGCCGGGCGGAAATTCTTTGTTATCGATTAACGTTTTTAGCTGGTCAGCTATCTGCCTGTAAATTCTGGGATTTTCTAATTTTTTTATCGGCATCGGACACCTGAGGTCAATTCTCATTAAGTGATTCAGCTAGCATTTCCCGGACAAAAATCTTGCTGAATTGTTTTATGCATGTAAAAAGTTGGTTAAACGAAATGGCGTTTTAAGTACAAGCTTGCCGAACATCTTAGCAAAAAGCAGTGCTTATCACGCGTTTTTTTCACCTCCAATGGCCTGACCATTAGGCCTTTAAAATCACTCTTACGGGGAACAGCTATGAGCCTGGCATGGTGGAATCACCTTCCCTGCGCCAGCGCATTGCTGCTCAGGCACAGGCTGAAGGCCGCAGCGAAAAAGAAGTGTATGAGGTGTTTGTTTCGCGTCAGCCAATCGGGCGCATCGGTAAAAAAGAAGAAATCGCCCAGCTTGCGCTGTATCTGGCCTCAGATGCCAGTTCATATACCACCGACACGGTTCAGATTATTGACGGCGGCTGGAGATACTGATTTTCACAGATCTGACTTTCACAGAAGGACACTGACTCATGAAATTATTACGTTACGGCAATGCAGGTTCTGAACGCCCCGGCCTGCTCGACAGCAACGGCAAATTGCGCGATCTCAGCGCCTGTGTTGGCGACATTATTTCCACCGGAACACCGCCGGCCGTCGGGCTGGGGCAGAAACCGCCGGTATATCTGAAAGCCGGTCAGGTGATACGTCTTGGAATTGAAGGTTTGGGTGAGCAACGTCAGAAGACGGTGCAGGCATAACCTCTTGCAGCTGAAGGATTTTTTGTGATGACAACCATTACCGCTTTACGTGTTGAAGATGTGCGCTTCCCGACCTCGCTGGCGCTGGACGGATCGGATGCAATGAACCCGGATCCGGATTATTCCGCCGCGTACGTGATCCTCGAAACTGACAGTCCTGCGCTCAAAGGCCACGGCCTGACGTTCACTATCGGGCGCGGTAACGAAATTTGTTGTGCGGCCATTAAAGCGCTGGAACATCTGATCGTCGGACGGGATCTGGCGGCCATCACCGCCGATATGGGTCAGTTCTGGCGCGATTTCACCAGTGACAGTCAGCTGCGCTGGATTGGCCCGGACAAGGGCGCGATCCATCTGGCGACCGGTGCGGTAGTCAATGCCGTGTGGGATTTATGGAGCAAAGCCGCCGGTAAACCCTTGTGGAAACTGGTCTCTGACATGTCGCCGGAAGAACTGGTGGGCTGCATCGATTTTCGCTACATCACCGACTGCATCACGCCGCAGGAAGCGCTGACACTATTGCAGCAGCGTTCTGACAACAAGGCGCAACGCACAGAGAAACTGCTGGCAGAAGGGTATCCGTGTTACACGACGTCCGCGGGCTGGCTGGGTTATCCCGACGATAAACTGCGCCGTTTATGTCAGGAAGCCGTCGATGCCGGTTTCGATTATCTGAAACTGAAGGTCGGACGCGACCTGGAAGATGACATCCGCCGTGTGCGCATCGCGCGTGAAGTTATCGGCCCGGATCGCAAACTGATGATCGACGCCAATCAGGTCTGGGAAACCAACGACGCCATCCCGTGGGTGAACGCCCTCGCCTTCGCCAGTCCGTGGTTTATCGAAGAACCCACCAGCCCGGACGATATCGAAGGCCACCGCAAAATCCGTCAGGCCGTTGCGCCGGTCAAAGTCGCCACCGGCGAAATGTGCCAGAACCGCATCATGTTTAAACAGTTCATCATGCGGGAAGCCATTGACGTGGTGCAGATTGATGCCTGCCGCATGGGCGGCGTCAACGAAGTGCTGGCCGTGATGCTGATGGCCGCCAAATACAATCTGCCGGTGTGTCCGCACGCAGGCGGCGTCGGGTTATGCGAGTACGTTCAGCACCTGTCGATGATTGATTATCTGTGCATCGCGGGAACGCACGAAGGCCGTGTGATCGAATACGTTGACCATCTTCACGAGCATTTTGTGCATCCGTGCGACATCCGTGGCGCGGCGTATATGCCACCGGAAGCGCCGGGATTCTCCATCGAAATGCATCAGGCGTCGATTGAAAAATATCGCCATCACGCCTGAAACCCATGCTAAAGAAAGCTCGAGGAGAACGCCGATGCGCATCGACAGCCACCAGCATTTCTGGCGCTACACGCCGCAGGATTACCGCTGGATAAGCGATGACATGGCGGTGCTGAAGCAGGACTTATTACCGGAAACGTTAAGACCAACGTTACAACGTCACGATATTCAGGGCACGATTCTGGTTCAGGCCTGTTCCTCAGTGCAGGAAACGCGCTGGCTGCTGGAGCTTGCAGAGAAAACCGACTTCGTGCGCGCCGTTACAGGCTGGGTGGATTTGTCATCGCCAGGGCTCGAACAGGAACTGGACACGATTTCGCATCCGCTGTTACGCGGTTTCCGCCATCAGGTTCAGGACGAACCTGCGCCCGCGCAATGGCTGGCAGATCCGGCAATAAATGCCGGACTCCGTCAGTTACAGCAAAAGGGTTATGTCTACGAAATTCTGGTAACGCACCGCCATCTGACGGACGCCGTGAAATTTGCCAAACGTCATGACGACTATTTTCTGGTGCTCGATCATTTCGGCAAGCCCGATCTGAGCCGGAGTGCCGCGCACTGGAAGCAGCAGGTTGCGCCGCTGGCGGGGTTAAAACACGTCAGCTGCAAACTCTCCGGGCTGCTGACCGAACCGCGTCCGGCAGGTATGTCAGCCCGCGATCTGCTGCCATATTTTGAGGCCGCGCTGGAGATTTTTGGCGCTGAGCGGCTGATGTTTGGCTCCGACTGGCCGGTATGCCTGCTGGCTGATGTGGATGAAAATCCGTGGGATTTATGCGAACAGGCCACAGCGACATTAAGCAGTGACGAGCAGGCAGCCATTTATGGCGGCAACGCCTGCGCGATTTACCAATTACAGCCTTTACCGATTACAGGAAATGACTGATGAATCTGCATCTGCAAAATAAAGTGGTGATGGTCACCGGTGGCGGATCTGGTATCGGCGCGGCGATTTCGCTGACGCTGGCGGAAGAAGGCGCGATCCCGGTGATCATCAGCAATACCGAACCGGCCAATGAACTGATGCATAAACTGCAACAGCTTTCGCCACAGGCCAGTTTTGTGCTGACTGAACTGCGTGACGAGGCCAGCTGCAAAGCCGCCGTCGACGACGTGTTCAGCCGTTTCGACAGCATCGACGGGCTGGTGAATAACGCCGGTGCCAACGACAGCGTGGGACTGGATGCCGGTCGCGAAGCCTTTGTGAAATCACTCGAACAGAATCTGATCCACTATTACCTGATGGCCCATCTGAGCCTTGACGCCCTGCGCGCCAGCCGGGGAGCCATCGTCAATATCAGTTCGAAAACCGCATTAACCGGGCAGGGCAATACCAGCGGTTATGCCTCAGCAAAAGGCGGCATTCTGGCGCTGACACGCGAATGGGCGGCGGCGCTGCTCGGCGACGGTATCCGCGTTAATGCGGTGATCCCGGCAGAAGTGATGACGCCGCTGTACGAACGCTGGATCAAAAGCTTCGATCATCCTGAAGAAAAGCTGCAACAAATTACCTCGCACATTCCGCTGGGGCAGCGCATGACCACGCCGCAGGAAATCGCCAACACCGTGGTGTTTTTGCTTTCTTCCCGCGCCTCGCACACCACCGGCCAGTGGCTGACCGTGGACGGTGGCTATATGCATCTCGACCGGGCGCTGACATGACGCGCCGCTATTGTCAGGCGCTGGATCTGGCGGACGATCCGGCGCTTATCGAAGAATATCAGCGTTATCACCGCGAAATCTGGCCGGAAATTACCGCACATCTGCGCCGTTATGGCATCGCAGACATGGAAATTTACCGGCTTGGCAACCGGCTGATGATGGTGATGGAAACCACGGAAGATTTTGACAGCGGGCTGTTCGAACGCCGCAGTCTGGAGGATCCGAAAGTCTGCGAATGGGAAGCCCTGATGTGGAAATATCAGCGCCCCACGCCGTGGACGCCCGCCGGTGAAAAATGGGTGGAAATGGAGAAGATTTTTTCTCTGGCCGAACAGAAGTAGCTATACACCTCCCTGCTGTGAGGGAGTTAACCGTTTTTCACGTTATCTGACATAAAAAATCAGCCACCTGAGCTGAACCCCTACATGCGTCACCAGATACTGAGGAATACAAAATGCTCGCCGATAAAACTGCCGCGCCTGCTTATGCTCAGCGCAAAACGACGTCCGGTTTCAGACTGGCGTTCATTCTGGTCACCACGCTGTTTTTCCTGTGGGGGTTATCCTACGGGCTGCTGGATGTCCTGAATAAACATTTCCAGGAAGTGCTGCACGTCAATAAAGCCCAGTCCGGCCTGTTACAGGCCGCTTATTTCGGGGCGTATTTCATCATCGCCCTGCCCGCCGGTTTCTTCATGGACAGGTTCGGCTATAAAGCCGGGATCCTGGTCGGATTATGCCTGTATGCGCTGGGCGCGCTGTTATTCGTCCCCGCCGCGTCTGCAGGCAGTTTCGGCATGTTCCTGTTTGCGCTGTTCGTGATTGCCCTTGGTCTGGGTTGTCTGGAAACCGCCGCTAACCCGTTCGCTACCATCCTGGGCGACCCTGCCGGTGCGGAACGTCGCCTGAATCTTTCACAGTCATTCAACGGATTAGGTCAGTTTATCGGCCCGATCATCGGCGGCTCGCTGTTCTTCTCCGCCACGCAAGGCACCACGGCGGATGGCCTGTCCTCGGTCAAAACCACTTACGTCGCCATTGCGGTCTTAGTTTTGCTGATCGCCTTCCTGTTCGGGCGCACCAAACTGCCAGACATCCGCGAGCAAAGTACGTCGGAAGATCACGGCATCGCGAAAGGATTGTGGCAGCACGGGCATTTCACCGGCGGCGTAATCGCACAATTTTTCTATGTCGCGGCACAGGTTGGTGTCGGCGCGTTCTTCATCAACTACACCACCGAACACTGGCACACGCTGTCGAACCAGAATGCGTCGTACCTGCTTTCGGTCGGCATGATCAGCTTCATGGTCGGGCGTTTCTTCAGCACCTGGCTGATGGGCTTCGTCCGGCCTGCCACATTGCTGGTGCTCTACGCCATCATCAATATTGTGCTGTGCGGCGTGGTGGTGGCGGGGATTGATAACGTCTCGGTGATTGCACTGGTGGCGATATTCTTCTTTATGTCGATCATGTTCCCGACCATTTTCGCCATGGGTGTCAAAAACATGGGCAAACAAACCAAACGCGCCAGCTCAGTCATGATCATGGCGATTGTCGGCGGCGCGGTGATGCCATACCTGATGGGTGCGATTGCTGACCATTACAACACCGCCGTTTCCTACGCCCTGCCAATGGTGTGCTTCGCCGTGGTACTGATTTATGCCGTGAAACAACGAGCGAAAGTGACAGTCTGAGGAAGGCACATCACACTTCTCATGCTTAACATCCGGACGGATGTTAAGCATGAGTTCAGACCGGATCTAAACTGAACAGGCGGCTCAGGGCAATTCTGCCACTGTCAGTCACGGTCACTTCGCGATAGCCCGGCGTGCGTGTGATCCACTCTTTTTGCAGTAACAGCGTCATCAATGCCTGCCCCGCATCCCCGCCCAGATGAAAACGTCTTTCACTCCAGTCCAGACAAGGACAGCAAGCCTTACGACGCGGACGCGGATCAAGTACTGCGCCAATCCGTTGAAAATGCGCTTTTCCCTCGGATGTCAGCGCATTACCGTCAGGCTCAAGCCATCGCTGACGCAGCATAAAATCATAGATTTTTACCGCCAGTTCTCCTGCCAGATGGTCGTAACAGGTTCGTGCGTAACGCAAAACTACCGGCGTGCCGGGCGTAAAAGAACGGTGACTGCGCATAGAAACGCCCATCAGATTTTCCAGCAGTCCGGCGATATGATGTCCCGCCAGACTGTAATACCGGTGGCGTCCCTGCGTCAGGCAAATCACCAGCCCGTTGCTGAGCAGCCGGGTAAGATGTCCGCTGGTGGTGGAGGCAGCGATGCCCGCCACCGCACTGAGCTCTGTCGCTGTCCATGCACGCCCGTCCATCAGCGCGCACAAAATACTGACCCTCGACGGGTCAGAAATGGCAGAAGCGACCAGCGACATGGACTTTTCAAGAGAGTCGTCCGGCTCACTGTTGTATTCGGTATGAAGAAAATTCATTCAGATTCCACTGCCCATTTTTGGGTGACTTCTGCCGCGCGGATATCGTCATCCGTCAGCAAGATAAGCCGGTTATCGTGATCGCTGTACTGTACCAGAATGTTAATGCCAGCCTGGGCGAGAGTCTGGGCGATTTCGCCCAGTTCGCCCGGCTGTTTCTGAGGTAATTTCCGTATCACAGGGCGCGACAAATTTCTGACCTCAAACCCGGCATCTGTCAGCACCTGACGGGCTTTCTTGCCATCTTCTATCAGGAAATGCGCGTGCGTGGCTTCCGGCGTGGTAAATACTCCGCCGCCTTCCAGACCCACGCCGTTGAGACCGAGAACGCGTCCGAATGAAGCCAGCGAACCTGAAGTATTGTCGAGAATAACGTGAATGTCATACATGCTGATGCGCTCCTTTACCAGACGGCTGATGGGAAGATTTGTCGGAAGAATAGTCACGAAATACATGGGCAACGCGAATTCTGTAGTATGAAAAAATCGACTGTTTGCCCTCTTTCTGGGCGGCAAGATGCGTCAGATTTTGTTTCCATCCGGCGACCGACTCTTCATCTTCCCACCACGACAAAGAAAGAATTTTCCCGGACGTGCTCAGGCTCTGGAAGCGTTCAATAGAGATAAATCCCGGCGTGTCCGACAACAACGGCTTCAGCTCTGCCGCCAGCTCAAGGTAGCGCTCACGCGCTTCGGGTACTGCGTCTGCCTCAAAAAGTACTGCGATCATCTTTCTGCTCCCTCATGAATTTCACTCAGCTTATTACCGGCAAAAAGGGGATGCTTCGGTCAGCGCCGAAGAATGTCGGCGACGCGCAGGCAGGATCATGAACTTTGCTCATGTTCAGTGAATTTAAATCACTTTTTTTCACTCAATGACTCAGGCATAAAAGAGTCATCGCGATTCACCCTTAAAATATGAAGACTACTGAAATAATGTAGGTTTTTCAGCAGCCGGGACACCTGATAAAAATGAAAAAAGAAATTACATTCACTATTAAGAGCATTCGTTTCGACGAAGATTATAACCCCTCGGAAAATACGCGTATTACGACTAACTTTGCCAATCTGGCGAGGGGCGAAAAACGTCAGGAAAACCTGCGCAACACTTTAGTGATGATTAATAATCGCTTTAATTCTCTGGCACACTGGGACAACCCAACCAGTGACCGCTACGCGGTTGAACTGGACATCATCACCGCTCAGTTGAATATCAGTAGTGAAGGAAAATCCGACGCCTTCCCGGTGATTGAAATATTAAAAACCAATATCGTCGATAAAAAAACCAACGAACGTTATGCAGGCATTCTGGGAAATAACTTTTCCTCTTATGTCCGTGATTATGATTTCAGCGTTGTACTGCCTGAGCATAATAAGGACAAAGCCGGATTCAGCCTTCCGGAGAATTTTGGCGTATTACACGGTGATATCTTTAAGCGTTTTATTACTTCAGATACCTACAAACAGTATTTTAATAAGACACCGGTTATCTGCCTGAGCGTTTCAAGTAAAAACACCTATTACTGTACCGGCAATCAACATCCTGTTTTAGGCATCGAATATCAGCAGGATGAGCCTTCCCTGACGGATGAATATTTCGCCAAAATGGGACTGCGTGCCCGCTACTTCATGCCTGAAAACAGCGTTGCGCCGCTGGCGTTTTACTTCAGCGGCGATTTGCTGAGTGACTACACCAATCTTGAGCTGATCAGCACCATCAGCACCATGGAAACATTCCAGAAGATTTATCGCCCTGAAATTTACAACGCGAATTCACCGGCGGGAAAACAGTATCAGCCGAGTTTGAATTTCCAGGATTATTCATTAACCCGGATTGTTTATGACCGGGAAGAACGTAGTCAGCTGGCTGTTGAACAGGGGAGGTTTACTGAAGAGCAATTTATTAAACCTTACCAAACCGTTCTTAAACAATGGTCTGCTGAACCCGTTCTCTGATTTACCCATAAAAATATAAGGTCACCTGTGATGAAAAAATTATTACCGACATCGACTGCGGGCAGTTTACCGAAGCCCTCCTGGATTGCTCAGCCAGAAACACTCTGGTCGCCGTGGAAACTGGAAGGTCAGGAATTAGTTGACGGGAAACTCGATGCGCTGCGTTTATGTCTGGAAGATCAACAACAGGCCGGTATTGATATCGTCAGCGATGGCGAGCAAACGCGTCAGCATTTTGTCACCACATTTATCGAGCATCTCGAAGGCGTGGATTTCGAGAAGCGTGAAATCGTCAAGATCCGCAACCGCTATGAAGCAAGTGTGCCAACCGTTGTCGGGCCGGTGAGCCGCAAGAAGTCCGTTTTTGTCGAAGATGCGAAGTTTTTACGTAAGCAAACCACGCAGCCGATCAAATGGGCCCTGCCGGGACCGATGACCATGATCGACACGCTGTATGACAACCACTATAAAAGCCGCGAAAAACTCGCCTGGGAATTCGCTAAAATTCTCAATGAAGAAGCCAAAGAATTAGAGGCGGCGGGCGTCGATATCATCCAGTTCGATGAACCGGCCTTTAACGTGTTCTTCGACGAAGTGAACGACTGGGGCATTGCCACGCTGGAACGAGCAATCGAAGGACTGAAGTGCGAAACGGCTGTCCATATCTGCTACGGCTACGGCATCAAAGCCAACACCGACTGGAAGAAAACGCTGGGCACGGAGTGGAGACAATACGAAGAGATCTTCCCGAAACTGCAAAAATCTAATATCGATATTATCTCGCTGGAATGCCATCACTCGCATGTTCCGATGGAGCTGATGGAGCTGATCCGCGGTAAAAAAGTGATGGTTGGTGCTATCGACGTAGCCACCAATACTATCGAAACACCGGAAGAAGTTGCCGCAACGCTGCGTAAAGCGCTGCAATTTGTCGACGCCGACAAACTTTATCCGTGCACTAACTGCGGCATGATCCCGTTACCGCGTGGCGTGGCACGCGGCAAGCTGGATGCGTTAAGCGCCGGTGCTGAAATCGTGCGTAAGGAACTGCTGGCGAAATAACGTGGTCAGCCAGCACAAAGCTGAAAAGAACATAGTCTGAGTTGAGCGATCAAAACGGTCGCCAACTCACTACCCCGCTATCGCTCCCCTCCGTTTAATTTTCTTTTAACTCAGGACACCGGCAATTTGTCCAGAATCGCCTGGGCAGTATTCACATCTGTCACCAGCGAATTGATCATTCCTGAGCGCACTGCGCCAATAATCCCCGCGGCTTTTTCGGGGGTGGCGGCCACACCAATGGTTAGCGGCGTTTTGCGCAGCTGTTCTGCCGAGGCGGCAATCATTCTTTCTTCCCCTTCCCAATGCAGTAAATCGCCAGATTCGGTGAAGTAATGACGCAGCACATCCCCCGCTGCATCACTCAGCGCCTGCTCACCCGGTGTTGCCGTGGTGGATTCACTCGGTTTAGGGGTATGCGTCAGGCCTACACCGACAATCGCCGCATCGAGCCGATCCCACAGTGAAATAATTTCCTGCACACTCGGGTCTGCGAGAAACGCATCACGCAATTCCGCCGATGAAAGATAAGGGGCGTGCAGAAAATACGGCGTGCCTTCCATCTGTTCTGCCGCACGACGCACGAACTCGGTTATCTGGAAATGCGGGGCCGATTGTTGCATACCCCCGTTGAGCGCGACGGTCATAATGCCCGGCAGACGCGGCATACCCGCCAGCGTCACTTCCCGCACGGCCCTTCCCCAGCCGATACCGAGCACTGATCCGGCACCTAAACCGGCTTCCTGTAACAAAGAAGCCAGCGGTGTCGCCAACGCGCCCAGCACGTTGCCCGGTGGCGCATCCACCACATACGCGTGTCTGAGTCCGAGGCGTTTCATCAGGTCAGTTGTCATGTCTTCCGGCGACGATAAACCCACCACTTCGATGCGCACAATCCCTGCCGCACGGGCTTTATTCAGCAACCGGGAAATGGTTGCCGTCGACACATCCAGCTTGCGTGCAATCTCCACCTGAGACATATCAGACTCGTAATGCAGCTTCGCCACCAGATGCATCATGGCACGCGTTGCTGCAATATCTTGCAAAATTGGCTCTTTCAGCTTGAAATTCCTTTCAGTAATGAATTACACTCAAATCGTCGATTGAGGGATTATTGCGCAACACCTGTAAAAATGCAATGTGCCGGTTCGGGCTTCAACCCTTGTAAAACGGCATGTTACGCGATTTTCCGCCCCTTTTCGTCAGGGGGCAAAGACAGAACGTCCAGTGTAATCGAGATTTTTTCATCTGTAATAAATTTCACGCAAAGGAGAGTTCCATGTCAAAAATGTCTACTTCAGAATTACGCAGTTATCAGCAGATTTGCGGCAAGAACGGTGCGATGCTGGTGATCGCCTGTGACCAGCGTGGCGCCATGCGCAGCCTGCTCGCCAGCGACCCGCAACAACAATCCGCCATTTCTGAGCACGAACTCGGGCTTATCAAAGCCGACATCACCCAGTATCTCGCCAGTAAAGCCTCCTGTGTGCTGGTCGATCCGGTTTGCGCCGTCCCGCAACTGGTGGATAACGGGATTATTGCCCGCGACACCGCGCTGCTCATTGGCCTTGATGCTTCTGGCTGGGATAATTCACCGGAAGGTTATCGTCTGTCACGCCTGGTCGCTAACGTAGATGCACGCCGCGTACGTCAACTGGGGGCGACCGGTGGTAAAATCATGGTCTATCTGCGCTCCGATCAGGAAGCCGCTAACCGACATAACATTGATATTCTGCGTCAGTGTATTGAGGACTTCGCCCGCGAAGACCTGCTGCTGGTGGTGGAGTTTTTGACCTATAAACTCGACAACGAAACCGAGGAAGAATATAAAGAAAAAGTCCCGTCACTGATTTATGGCGGCACGAAGATTTGCCTGGAATGCGGCGCGAAAGTGCTAAAACTGCCTTATCCGGGCTCGAAACAAGCCTGTGCTGACATCACCAAACTTGCAGGGGTCGTGCCCTGGGCGGTGCTTTCAGCGGGCGTTGACCATTCCACTTTCCTCAAACAAGTAGCAGATGCCATGAGTGAGGGCGCGTCAGGCGTTATCGCAGGCCGTTCATTGTGGAAAGACTGCATTTCGCTGGATCGCAACGCAACGAAATCCCGTCTGGAATCGCTGGCGGTACCGCGTCTGAACGAGTTGCAGGCTGTCATTCAGCAGTATTTCCATGCACCGGCACATAACCAAACACAACAGGTGGAACATGTCTGATAACAGAAGCGCCTCACGAAATGGCTTTACCAGCAAACGCGTTATCCTGGTGAACGGGATCCCGGCGTCAGGTAAAAGCCGGCTCGCTGTTGAGCTTTCTGCACACAGCGGCTGGCTGCAACTGTCGCTTGATGGCATTAAAAATCCTTTTCTTCAGCGATTAGAGAACGTTGACCGCCCTTTTAACCGCGTACTTGGGCTGGCAAGCTATCAGGTTATCTGGGACATCATCGGCGGCGCACCACAGGGCAGCACTTTTATTGTCGATGCGTGGTTTGGTTTTCAGCCCCAGGAAGTCTTGCAGGATTATCTGCAACGGGCGGGCGTCACGCAGGTCGTGGAAATCTGGTGCCAGATTGATGCTGAACTGGTTGCCGGACGTTTTGCCTCACGACTGGGCGAACGTTTACCGGGACATGTCGGGGCAGAATATATTCCCGAATTAAAAATTCTCGCAGGAAATGCACGGCCAATAACATCAGGACCAGTTTATTCTGTTGATCAGAATGTTATTGAGCAAAATAAGCCTGTAAATATTGTTGATATTCATCAGTGGATAATGAATTCATTCGACACACAAATTCAATGAAAGCTGACCAGAGGAAATATTCGTTTACCGAAAAAGTAAGTTAATTCTGATATCAGGACGTTGTTAAACCTCTGCTATCATTCATTCTTTCAGGTCGCCTGAAATTATTATCTTTCATTGATGGCTAACAGGACTGGATAGATCACAGTTTTTATTTTAATTAAATATCATACTGAGAAAATACCCTACTCTTATGAAGAGGCATTATGTTAAGCGACTGGATTAATGAAAATAACACGCAAATCATCAGTAAAATAGAAGACTGGAAAAGTGCAGTGGCATTTGCCGTGCAACCGTTAATTGATTCGGGCGCAGCGGAAAACCGTTATCTTCAGGCTATATATGATATGCACCGGGAAATCGGGCCTTATTATGTTTTGGGCGAAGGTATAGCAATGCCACACGCCCGGCCAGAAGAAGGGGTTAACCATACGGCACTGTCCCTGGTGATTGTTTCAGAAGGCGTTGAGTTCGGCAGTGAAGATAACGATCCGGTTTACGTCATCTTCGCGCTGGCCGCTGTGGACAGCCATTCGCACATAGAAATGATTGCCAGCCTTTCCCATCTGTTCTGTGATGACGAGGCGGCAGAGCGGTTAAAACGCAGTAAAAACAGACAGGAAGCATTAGATATCATCCGGCAGTTTTAAACGTGAAGTGAAAAGAGATAAACATAACCCTTTATGAACACCTACAAAGAACGTAAGGAAAAATGATGAAAAAGCTATCAATCCTGGCGGTATGCGGTGCGGGTCTGGGCAGCAGTTTTGCCTGTGAAATGAGTATCGAAGCAGCGTTAAAAGATTTGGGTGTGGAAGCCGATTTATCACATTGTGATATTTCCAGTGCCACGTCATCGAGAGCCGACATTATTATGACCGGCGAAAACTTCAGATCGCAATTCCAGCATTACACAATCAACGCCAACATTATTTATCTGAAGCGCCTGGTTGATAAAAATGAAATAAAGACCAAGCTGACTCCTATCCTTCAGGAAATGGGACATCTGGCCATTTAATAAATTATTATTTAAAGTAAAAACACTTATAAATCGACAGAACAATTACCGTGAACTCTACAGGGGACGCTTATGTCTTTCCTTCACTTTATTGTCAATGATGTATTAGGCCAGGCATCAATATTAATATCACTGATCGCCATGATTGGCCTGATCGCATTAAAGAAAAGCACCGGACAAGTTATTACCGGTACATTAAAAACGCTTCTGGGCTTTTTGGTTCTGCTTTCGGGTGCCAGCATAATTGTTAATACCCTGACCTTCCTGGGTGAAATATTCCAGAAAGGATTTCATATGCGCGGGATTGTTACCGACGTCGGTTCGATTGCCGGTATCGCACAGCAAACTCTCGGGCGTGAAACGGCATTAATTATGGTACTGGCGTTTATCGTCAATATCCTGATTGCCCGCCTGACCCGATTCAAATATATCTTCCTCACCGGACAGGCGTCGCTGTGGATGGCCACGGTCTGTTCCGTCATCGGCTACATGGGCGGTCTGCGCGGTACCGAGCTTATCCTGACCGGCGGGATTATTGCCGGTGTAATGGCCGTCGGGATGCCGGTGCTGGCTCAGCCGATTGTGCGCAAAATTACCGGCTCCGATGACATTGCACTCGGCCATTTCTGCACTATCGGCTATATCGTGCAGGCCGGTGTGGCGAAACTTACCGGCGATGTCAGTAAAAGCACCGAAGACTTCGAGCTGCCGCAATCCTTCTCTTTCCTGCAAGACACCTATCTGTCGATGATGGTGGTGATGATCCCGATTTACCTGATCCCGGCAATTGCAGCAGGCCCAGAAGTCATCGCGCCTTATGCCAACAGCGTTAACTATCTGGTCTATTCGTTCCTGCAATCCATTCAGTTTGTGGTCGGCGTTTACGTGCTGCTGTCAGGTGTCCGCCTGCTGCTGGCTGAAATCGTCCCGGCTTTCCGCGGTATCGCCCTGCGTATTGTGCCGAACGCCATTCCGGCGCTCGACTGTCCGGTGCTTTTCCCCTATGCCCCGAACGCGGTCATTATCGGCTTTATCTCGACCACCATCGGTTCGGTGATCGGCATGTTCCTGTTCCCGAGCCTCGGACTGGCGATGATCTTACCGGGCATGCTGACCAACTTCTTCGCGGGCGGCACGGCGGGCATCTTCGGTAACGCCGTCGGCGGGCGTCGCGGCGCGATTATCGGCGGGATTTTCCACGGCCTGTTTATCACTCTGCTGCCGGCGTTGCTGCTGCCACTGTTGGGCAAGTTTGGCTTCTCGAACGTAACATTCAGTGACTCTGATGTCATCAGCGTCGGGCTGGTATTTGGTCATATCCTTAACTTCTTCCATTAAGTGAGCCGGAGGTCATGATTATGGACACTCGTATTGAGCAAATTTTAGCGCAGCAACTGCCCCCTCAGGAGTCGGCGAAAGCGCTTAACGAGCTGGGAAAACAGTATCAGGAGCAGCAGGATCTGGATGCCGCAATTGCCTGCTGGGAGGAAAGCATGGCCTGTTACGGCAAACCGGGATTTGCACAGGCGCAACTGATGAAAGCGTATAACGCGCGGCGTCGCCAGTGCTCTGAAGCCGGGGACGGCAAAGGGCTGGAAGCCTATTCAGAAAAAATTGATGCGCTGATGCAACAAAGTAAAGATGCTATCCGTTACGGATTTTAAGCCACGGTAAATTCGGGATATCTGTTCAGTTACCCCCTTAAGAAGCCGCCGCGGATAACGCCGCGGCCTCTTTATTTTTTCCTAGGGGTTAACGCCCTTCACCAGCACCGGCTGTTCGCTATAATCGGCCGGGAAATGCTGTTTCAAATCTTTTATTTTCGGCAGATCGTTCACCACAATGTACGGATAGTCCGGGTTATCGTTTAAGAAGTTTTGGTGATAAGCCTCAGCCGGATAAAAGTGTGCATTGTTTTCCACTTTCGTCACCAGCGGTTCGCTGTAACTGTGGCTGGCATCGAGCTGGGCAATGTACGCTTTCGCCACGTCGGCCTGCGCCTGATTGAGCGGGAAAACCGCCGAACGATACTGACTGCCGGTGTCCGGCCCCTGACGGTTCAGTTCCGTCGGGTTATGTCCCACTGAGAAGAAAATATGCAGCAGTTCACCGTAACTCACCTGCGTCGGGTCAAACGTGACTTTGACGGATTCTGCGTGGCCGGTATCGCCGTTGCTCACCTGTTCATAACTCGCCGTTTGTGCCTCGCCTCCGGCATAACCCGACACCGCGCTGGTCACGCCTTTCACATGCTGAAACACGCCCTGAATCCCCCAGAAACAGCCACCGGCAAACAGCGCCGTTTCGCTGTGCGACGTTCCCGCAGGCTCATCTTTTGCCGGTGCCGGGATCACCACCGCCGGTTCTGCGCCACCGCCCCACGACCAGGCGTTATTTTGAAAGGCAAAGGCTGAAGCCAGCACCAGTCCGGCGATCAGGCTGTAATTTCGCAAGCTGCGCACTTTTTTGGATGCATTTTTCATTATGAATGTCCTGACTTATTAAGCTTTGGGGGTGAACGTCATCGCCAGCCCGTTCATGCAATAACGCAAGCCGGTCGGCTGCGGGCCGTCATCAAATACGTGTCCCAGATGCCCGCCGCAGCGGCGGCAATGCACCTCATCGCGCACCATGCCAAACGAGGTATCCCGGCTGGTCAGCGCGGCATTGGGTAACGGCTTCCAGAAACTCGGCCAGCCTGTATGGCTGTCGAATTTGGTCGCAGAAGAAAAGAGAGGAAGATTGCAACCCGCACAGGCAAACTCGCCCGCCCGATGCTCGTTGTTCAGCGGGCTGGAATAAGGCCGTTCGGTGCCCGCCTCGCGCAAAATGTGGTACTGGTCATCGTTCAGCTTCTGATGCCATTGCTCATCGGTCAGGGTAAATTCAAACTTTTCGCCTTTCGCCTGGGCATCCGCTTTACGCGGGAAAAAAGACGGGATCAGCCCCATGACAGCGACCGCAGAAACCGCACTGCTGCCCAGCAGGAAATTGCGTCTGTTAATCATTTTTTGCCACCGTGCCGGTTGTTGTCGATGGCATCAGACTACAAGGGGAGGGATTACGGAATCCTCGCGGAGAGTTAACAGTTTTGTGATAAATGGGGGGATAGCAGTTGCACTGCGGGGCTCGGGTAAAGCTGGGATTAGGTAGTTTCGGTTTCTCACGTGCGGTGATCGCTTAACGCGCTGCGCCGAAACCGCCCAAAGAGGGCTATGACGAGCCCTCTTTGGAATCTCCACGTCTTAAACTGCGCGCTATCGCTCGCTGGCTATGTTTCAGTCACCGCGGTGACAGGCTGGAAATCTTGCCGCTGCGCGGTGCCTTCATTTCGGGATTGCAGCCTCTGGTCTGCAACCTCTCATTCAGCAAGCTTTCTGAATCGCCCGTGGGATTTTAAAGAATGAAGAAAGTGAGGTTGTGAAGTATAAACCTGAGGCCGGTTCCAAAATCACGCCGGAGGAGAGGTGTAAAACCGCGCGGTAGTTTGCGCGGGTTGTAACCCGAACGGAGGGCACCGCGCAGCGGTGGGATTTTGCGGCTATCACTGTGTTAACTGAAACATAGCCTGCGAGCGGAGCGCGCAGTAAAAAAGCGGGGAGAGATCCAAGAGAGGGAAAGCACTTCCCTTTCTTGGGCGGTTTCGGCGCAGCGCGTTAAGCAGTCACCGCACGTGAGAAACCGAAACTGTTACCTTACTGTTCTAAACAGCCGCCCATTGCAGCGGCCATCTGCAACCGAAACTGTCACCTTACTATTTTTATAAGATCGCCTTAGCACTGGCATCCGCGCCACCGCGGATAAACACCGGGATTTCACTCATTGGCGCGGCGACCGTAATCGCCCTTCCACCTTCATACTGTTCCCCATTAAGCGCCACCCACGCCTCTCCCGCCGGTAACCACACTTCCCTCTCCCGCTGACCCGCGTACAGCACCGGCGCAACCAGAATGTCGGCACCGAGCATGTACTGGTCTTCCCCTTTCCAGCTTTCAGCCTGATCGGGATACTGGTAGAACATCGTGCGCATCGCCGGATCGCCATTTTCGTGGGCTTGCTGCATGACGCGGCTGATGTAAGGACGCAGTTTTTCGCGCAGGAACAGGCCGCTTTTCATCAGTTGGTAATTCTCTTCACCGTAGCTCCACACTTCATTCGGCGCCCCGCTGTTGCATTGGGCGATGCCGTCACGCCACGGTTCTGATGGCTGGATTTGTGGTTCGCGGTAGCCGTGCAGACGCATCACAGGACAGAATACACCCCACTGGAACCAGCGGATCAGCAGTTCCTGAAACGCCGGATCGTTGACGTTGCCGCCCTGGAAACCGCCGATATCTGTCGTCCACCACGGGATACCCGCCAGTCCCATGTTCAGTCCGGCGGCTATCTGATTGCGCAGCGCGTGGAAGGAGGAATGGATATCGCCCGACCACGCCAGCACGCCGTAACGCTGACTCCCAGCCCAGGCGCAGCGCACCAGATTGACGATTTCGTGCTCGCCTTCCTGTTGCAGGCCGTCGTAAAAACCTTGTGCAAATTTCTGCGGGTAGATGTTCCCCACCTCCAGCACCGGTCCTAAATGATAGCGATAGTTATCAAAATCATAGGCGCGGTATTCCGGCTCGGCTTCGTCCAGCCAGAAGGTGCGGATTCCCAGGTCGTAATAGTTTTGCTTCACTTTTTCCCAGACAAACTGACGTGCGCCTGGATGGGTCGCATCGAAGAACGTGCAGTTGCCGAGGAAGTCCAGATTCACTGACACGCCACGGTCGGTATTCACCAGATAACCTTTGGATTTCATCTCTTTGTAGTTATCGGTGCGGCTGTCAACCGTCGGCCACACGGACACCATCGTTTCGATGCCCAACGATTTAAGCTCCGCGACCATCGCTTTCGGATCCGGCCAGTCCACGGGATCAAAACACCAGGTGCCCTGATTCGGCCAGTGGAAGAAATCGATGACAATCACTGAAATTGGCAGGTGACGGCGCTTGTATTCACGCGCCACCTCCAGCACTTCCTGCTGGGTGCGGTAACGCAATTTGCACTGCCAGAAACCGGTGGCGTATTCCGGCATTAACGGCGCAGTACCGGTCGCGCGGCCATACTGATGCATGATGTCAGCGGGCGTATCACCGGCGGTTATCCAGTAATCCATCTGCTCTGTAACCTGCGCTTCCCAGCGGGTAATGTTCTTGCCGAACGTCGCCTCGCCAATTGCCGGATTGTTCCACAGCATCCCGTAGCCAAGGCTCGAGAGCATAAAGGGTACGCTGGCCTGCGAGTTGCGCTGCGCCAGTTCCAGCGTGCAGCCTTTCAGATCCAGACAGCTTTGCTGATATTGCCCCATGCCGTAGATTTTCTCGTCGGGGCGCGACTCAAAACGCACGGTGAGCTGATGCTTGCCGCCCGGAATGGCCTTGAATTCGCGCGCATCCATCTTCAGCGCGCTGATGTATTTGTCCTGACTTTTCTCCGTCGCGCCGATACCGACCGTAGAACGCTGACGCCAGAACTCCTCGAGGATCAGCTCCCCGCGCTGGTTATAAAACGCCAGCTGCCCTTTGATATTGACCGTCGCCGTTATGTTGCCGTTGCGGATGCTCAGCGTTTCCATGCCACGGCTGATGTCAGTTTGCGGCTGTTCGGTTTGCGGCAGCAGCGCCCAAAGATGTTCATTCAGTTCAGGCCGGCAGGTAGCGCGAACGCGCAGGCTGTTTTCACCCCAGGGTTCAATCACCAGCGTTTGCTGATCGAAATGCCAGAGGATACGGTTTTTTTCGGCGATTAATTCGCTCATGCGGACTCCTGTGTATGCAAGGTGGCCTGAGGGACAGGCTCGTGTTCCCGTGAAATTTTGGACTGATTAATCTGTTTCATGGTCGCGTCGTTAAGCTTGTACCAGCGCATCGACAGCGCGCTGAACATCGACAACACGCCCGGCACCAGTGAGAACAGCGCGATAATTGACAGCATCGCGGCGGTATTTTGTTGCGCGGCGTGCGGCACATAACCGCTCATGCCGAGTGTCCAGCCGACCACCGCCCCGCTCACCGCCATCCCCATTTTGAGGATCGCCAGCAAGGTCGAGAACACGGTACCGTCCATGCGTTTGCCCTGTTTGTATTCGCCGTAATCCACCACGTCGGACATCATCACCCACATCAGCGTAGTCGTGACCTGATAGAACGTGGACACCAGCAACGTCATGCCGACCAGCAGGGAAATCCACGCCGGAACGAAGAATATCGCCATGCTCAGCAAGCCGGTCAGAATGGCGCACAGCGTAAACGCCGCCAGTTTGCTGCGGTTGCGGGTCAGCGGTTTGACCAGCAAACTGCCGAGACTTTTACCGATAATGTGCGCCGCCAGCAGCCACATAAAGTAGCTGCCATTGCCAAGATAATAAGTGACGTAATACATCATCGCGCCAAGGCGGACGACGCCGAATGAGATGTTGAAGAAGATCAGCGCCGCGACCACACGCCACTGATCGTTACGCACTAAATCGCGCAAATCAGAGAGGAAATTCTCGTGCGTTGGCGGTGCGCTGATACGTTCTTTGGTGTTGAGAAAACACAGCAGGAACATCACCACGGCAATCGACGCCATGATGGCCATCGCGCCGAAATAGCCGTCGAGCTTATTACCGCCACCGATCATTTCTGCCAGCGGCATCATCAGGAAAGTGGACATCGCGCCGCCGAGCGTGGCGAGGAAAAACCGGTAAGATTGCAGAGAAATACGCTGGGTGTTATCCGGCGTAATAATCGCCCCCATCGAGCAGTAAGGAATGTTGATGGCGGTATACATCAGCATCATCACGCAATACGTGACGCTGGCATAAACCATTTTGCCGCCCAAAGACAGCGATTCCGGCACCGCGTAAACCAGTAAACAACTGGCACCAAACGGCAGCGCAAGCCACAGAATATAAGGACGGAACTTACCAAAACGGGTTTGCGTGCGGTCGGCGATTAACCCCATTGCAGGGTCAACAATCGCATCCGCCACGCGGGCGACCAGAAACATTGTCCCGACGAAAACCGCCGGTAATCCCACGACATCGGTGTAATAAAACGTCAAAAATATAATCACGTTATCCAGGCCAATATGGCTCGCCATATCTCCCAGACCGTAGCTGATTTTTTCTTTTACGGATAACTTCGCCGTCATTTTTCGTCCTGCCTTTTGTAGGGTTAAACACAAAAAAGTCAGTCCGTCCGTGGTCCGAGGACTTGTTATAGAATGGTTAAAAGGCAGTCACAATTGCGAGATGTTATAAATTTCTTATGTTTTTTGATTAATGTGATACCGGTAACATGGATATGATCAAAAAAAATGAGGCAGTCCGAAGACCACCTCATTTCTGTTTACTGCACCGACCGGTTACGGGTCGATAATCACATCATTTCCCGTCAGGCGTGAGTGACAGGTTTCTGTTCTGAACTGGCCTGTGCGTTTTCCAGCATTCTACGTACCGGAATAATCAGCACGAACAATACGGCAGCACAGATAAGCAACGCGATGGAACAACGCGCAAAGAGATCAGGCAGCATATCCAGCTGATCGGCTTTCACGTGACCGCCGATCAGACCCGCCGCCAGGTTACCCAGCGCACTGGCACAGAACCACAGCCCCATCATCTGACCGCGCATTCTCTCCGGTGCCAGCAATGTCATGGTCGCCAGACCGATCGGGCTCAGACACAGCTCGCCGAGCGTCAGCATCAGAATACTGCCCACCAGCCAGAACGGTGAAACGCCTGCGCCGCCGCTGTTCAGCACGTTTTGCGCCGCCAGCATCATCAGGCCAAAGCCTGCCGCTGCGCACAAAATACCGATAATGAACTTGGTGATGCTGCTCGGACGGATGTTTTTACGTGCCATCATCGGCCACGCCCAGCTAAATACCGGTGCCAGCAGGATGATAAACAACGCATTGACAGACTGGAACCAGACCGCCGGGATTTCAAAATCGCCGATCATGCGGTTGGTGTAGTCATTCGCAAACAGGTTGAACGAGGTCGGTTTTTGCTCGAACGCAGACCAGAAGAACGCGGCGGAAACCAGCAGGATAAAGCAGACCAGCAGTCTGGCGCGCTCTTTGCGGTTAAGCCCGGCGAACAGGAACAGGTAGATAAAGTACAGGGCGACGGATGCCGCAATCACGTACACCAGCACGCTGGCGACAGCGACCGGATTGATGACAATCACGCCCTGCGCAATCAGCGTTACAACGACAGCCACGCCGACGGCCAGCGCCAGTAACCAGGCACCGACGCCGTTTTTCTTCGCGACAGGATTGTTCCAGGTGGAATCCAGACCGACTTCGCTGTCATAGCGTTTCATTGCCGGTACGGCATAAACGCGGAAGATAATCAGCGCCACCAGCATACCGATACCACCGATACCAAAGCCCCAGTGCCAGCCATGCGATTTTATCAGCCAGCCGGAAATCAGCGGTGCGATAAACGACCCCATGTTGATGCCCATATAGAACAGCGAGAAACCGCCGTCACGGCGTGCGTCGCCCTTCTTATACAGCGTGCCGACCATGACCGAGATACAGGTCTTGAACAGGCCGGAACCCAGCACGATAAACATCAGGCCGATGAAGAACAGGTTGTCGCCCATAAACGCCGACAAGGCAATCGCCAGGTGACCCAGCGCAATCAGGATCGAGCCGTACCAGACTGCACGTTGTTGCCCAAGCCAGTTATCTGCCAGCCATCCGCCCGGCAGCGCCGCGAGATACATACAGCCCGCAAAGATACCGACGATGGCCGATGCGTTTTCACGCGCCAGTCCCATGCCGCCGTCATACACCGTCGCTGCCATGAACAGGATCAGTAAGGGACGGATACCGTAAAACGAGAACCGCTCCCACATTTCTGTGAAGAACAGAGAACCCAGCGGATAAGGATGACCGAAGAACGTCCGGCTCTCGTTTTTGTGATCAGAGGAATGCATAAACTCTCCAAAAGGTGTGTCGTAGTGTTTGTAAAATCTCAATGCCTGGCGGTTATCATTTCGCCGCTCTTTAACATTCAGACATTATTATTTGCCATTCGAAACTAGTTTTGTCTGGCGAGAACTGCAGAACTTTTAGAGGAAAAGTCGACAACTGTCTACCTTTACAGAGTTTATGTTGGCAAAAATGTGGGACTATTCAGGAGAAAAAAGAAGGGGGTTTTCAGGGAAATCGATTTTTAACTGCTTGATTTCAGGAATTTTCTTAGAGATTACCTAAACTGTTTTTACGCGAAAAGTTTATGTTCAGATGAATTTCCGTAAAAACGGCTTCTGAAGCTTCTCCTCCCTGTTTTCAGAGGGAGGAGAAAGTCACATTACTCCGCCAGAAGTGGCGGGATCGACGGCACCATCGGCGCATTGTCGATATCTGCCTGCGTCATCTTAAACGCCTCGGGATAATGTTCGCGGCTGGTGCGACGCAGAGGTTCAGTAGAACGCCAGGTGTATAAACAACGCTGGCACTGATGCACGGTCCAGACACCTTTCACCGGGGACACGGCCATCAGTTCGATATGCTCATCGGCACAACGTGGACAAATCATAATCACTCCTTACTATCTTTAATGAATGTTCAGGCTTTGCGCCCGTCCAGCATGGCATTGAGTTTAGCGACCCAGTCTTTGGTTTCCGGTAAATCGCGTACCGGCTGGCTGTAATGACCGCGATTATCCGGCGCGACCGGCGTGGTGGCATCAATAATCAGTTTGTCAGTGATCCCCGCCGGCGATGACCCCGGATCCAGTTCCAGCACGGACATATTCGGCAGCTGAACCAGGTCGCCCGCCGGATTCACCTTGGCGGAAAGCGCCCACATCACCTGCGGCAGGTTAAACGGATCCACATCCTCATCGACCATAATCACCATTTTCACGTACCCCAGACCGTGCGGCGTAGTCATTGCGCGCAGCCCCACGGCACGGGCAAAACCGCCGTAACGTTTTTTGGTGGAGATAATCGCCAGCAGACCGTGGGTGTACATAGCGTTAACCGCCTGCACTTCCGGGAATTCGGCTTTGAGTTGCTGATACAGCGGCACGCAGGTGGCTGGCCCCATCAGATAATCGATTTCGGTCCATGGCATGCCGAGATAGAGGGACTCAAAAATGGGATTGTTGCGGTAAGAGACTTTATCGATACGCACCACGGTCATATTGCGGCCACCGGAATAGTGCCCGGTGAATTCGCCGAACGGCCCTTCGATTTCGCGTTTACGCCCTTCGATCACCCCTTCGAGGATCACTTCTGAACCCCATGGCACGTCAAAACCAGTCAGCGGTGCCGTCGCGATCGGATACGGCGCCTGACGCAATGCGCCCGCCATTTCATATTCCGACTGGTCATATTTCAGCGGCGTTGCACCCATCAGCGTAATGATCGGGTCATTACCCAGCGTGATGACTATCGGTAAATCTTCGCCCCGTTCTTCCGCTTTATGTAAGTGCAGCGCAATGTCATGCATCGGCACCGGTTGCAGCCCGAGCTTACGTTTGCCCTTCACTTCCATACGATAAATGCCGACATTCTGTTTATCGAAGCTGTCCGGGTCGGTCGGATCGCGGGACACCACGCAGGCTTTATCGAGATAGAAACCACCGTCGCCGTCGTTCAAACGGAACAGCGGCAGAATATCGAACAGGTTGATGTCTTCACCGTCGACGGTATTTTCTGCCCACGCCGGATTTTCACGACGTTCGGGTGTGATGGGAAACGTATCCCAGCGGCGGATATATTCGGCAATCTGTTCGTTGGTCGACGTGGAAGGCGGCAACCCCATGGCGATGGCATGATTGGGCCATGACCCCAGCGTATTTAAGGCGATACGCGCGTCGGTAAACCCTTCCACATTGTCAAAATACAGCGCAGGTGCGCCCTCGCCGATACGACCTGTGGCGTTCGCCGCCGCAGCCAGATCCGGCTCCGCTTTCACCTGTTCGGTGATTTTCAGCAGTTGTCCGTTCTCATCCAGTGCGCGCATAAAGCTGCGCAGATCATCAAAAGCCATCTCGATTCTCCTGTACTTGGTACGTAGTAAATTTAACACGTTTTAGAAACTAATTAGTGACACTGTCACCCTTTGCCGTTAACCCGGCCCAACGCTTAGCCCGATGATATTCAAGGCCAAACTGGTCAAGCACGCGGGTCACAATGTGATCGGTCACGTCCTGAATGGTTTCAGGATGGTTGTAGTAAGCCGGCATCGGCGGCACGATTGCGGCCCCCATGCGGGAAAGTGCGAGCAGGTTTTCAAGGTGAATGGTGCTGAGAGGGGTTTCACGCGGAACCAGCACCAGTTTGCGGTTTTCTTTGAGCACCACATCGGCCGCGCGCCCGACCAGCCCTTCGGCATATCCGGCGCGGATCCCCGCCAGCGTTTTCATGCTGCACGGGATGATGATCATGCCGTCAGTTTTGAATGAGCCGGAAGAAATCGTGGCTCCCTGATCGGCGCAATTGTGCGTGAAGTCCGCCATGGCACTCACCTCACGTGCGGTGTAAGGCGTTTCAAGTTCAATCGTGGTTTTCGCCCATTTCGACATCACCAGATGTGTTTCCACACCGTCCATATCCCGCAACGCCTGCAACAGCGTTACCGCCAGCGGGGCGCCCGTCGCGCCCGTCATCCCTACAATCAGTTTCATTCCAGCCTCACACAGATCATGATCCCGAACATTTCGTTCGTATACGAATGATTTTTACCTTATACTCCTTTTCAAATCACCGCAATGGTCTGTCGCATTCATTCCTCAGAGGTTGCTAAAATAGCCGGAGACCTATAAGAACAGCGGAAACCGATGATGAGCACACAATTGAGACAGGAAGCCTTTCACATAATGCGTAAGGTATTCCAGCAGCACACCGCGCGCTGGCAGCAATGCATCCCGGAACTGACCAAACCGCAGTACGCCGTATTGCGCTCGATTGCTGAAAATCCGGGAATTGAACAGGTACAACTGACCGGTGTGGCGATCAGCAGTAAGGCCACCCTGGCAGAAATGCTGTCGCGGCTGGAATCACGCGGGCTGTTGGTGCGTCAGGCCGATCCGGCGGATAAGCGCCGTCGTTTTATTTCGCTGACCACAGAGGGGAAAGCCGTTCTGGCGAATACTCAGCCAGTCGGTGAGCAGGTAGATACGGAGTTTTTGGCAAGATTATCTCCTGACGATCAGCAGCATCTGGTGCGTTTACTAAAGCAAATGCTGGAAACAGAAGACTGAAGATTGAGGAGTCACGGGAGTTTGTATGATTGAAGAAGTCGTGTTGCTGGATGGACAACATCAGCCATCGGGAACCATGGACAAAGCGCTGGTGCATTCCGGACATACTCCGCTGCATCTGGCGTTTTCCTGTTACATCCGCAATGACCGTGGCGAGATTTTGCTGACGCGCCGTGCGCTGGGCAAAGTCGCGTGGCCGGGAGTCTGGACGAATTCGGTGTGCGGGCATCCGTTGCCCGGCGAGTCCCTGCAGGCGGCGGTTCTGCGCCGTTGTCAGTATGAAATCGGTTTATCGGTGGAAAACATCGCCTCGCTGGTGGATGAATTTCAGTATTACGCCACCGATGCTTCCGGCATTGTCGAAAATGAATTCTGCCCGATTTTTACCGCCTTCACCGGCCAGACACCCGCACCGCGCGAGTCCGAAGTGATGGATTATCAGTGGGTGAAACCGGAAGATTTACTCAGCAGCGTAAAGACAACGCCGTGGGCCTTCAGCCCGTGGATGGTGTTACAGCTGGGTCAGATCACTGAGAAAAACCTCAGTCTGCTGGGGTGAGCGTAAACGCACAAACCGGACATGCTGCCATGCGGGGTCACGGAGTAACGCCTCATACTGGCGGCGGTTTTTCCTGTAAGTTTTCAGCGTCCACAGAATTATCGACTCCCGGCTGAAAAAGCTTTTGCGAAACGTCTCGTAGTTGCCTGTCCCCGCCCAGATTTCCTGCCCGCCCCACGCACGCGTAGCCGCCCTTTTAACTGCCTGAAACAGCGTGCGCCCGAACGAATAATCCACCCAGACGATCACATCAATATTGCGCCATTTGACGGGTTGCGAGCGTTTGTAATTGCCGTCGATGACCCAGCTTTCGCTGGCTGCCATTTTTTCTTCCAGGCGGGCAAAAAATTGTTCGTCAGGCGTACCCTGCCAGTCAGCCCGCCAGAACAACGCATCCAGTTCAATATAGGGAATATTCAGTTTCTGAGAAATGCCGCGTGCCAGCGTTGATTTGCCACTGCCGCTGGTGCCTATGACGTTAACTTTCACCGCAAGACTCCTGATCTGCTGTTGCAGAATTCGCCGGATGGCGAAAAAAAGGGCGGTTATTCTGCCGCACAGGCGGACTGTTGTACAGACACAATAGACAACCGCAGAAGTCACCTTATTTACCATTACATATGAAACTAACGCGTCCTGTGAATGTAACCGCTTTAGAAGAAATTGAGCATTTCGTGCTTTTTTAAACATTGCTAGCAACACTATTTAAGATTTTTCGCATCCATACCTGTACAAAATTGTAATCATTGTATAACTTTCTTGTACCCCTGCTTCATCATTAGTCCGTCTTTTACGGGCAATTTCAGCCTGGCCTTTGGAAGAAAAAATTGGATTTCCCTTCTTCCAAAGGTTTTTTTCACGGCTGATTTTATTTTTGTACAAAATAATCACGGGATGAACAGGGAAGGCAATTGTGAAGAAACGCTTCACAATATTCTCTTTTCTGACTGGCAATAGGCACTTTTCCGGCGATGATAATTCGCAGAAAAGTTTGAGGAGGTCTACATGCAACTCGAAGCAGAACAAACAGTTACAGAAATCAGTGATTATTTCAAAGTCCGTGAAACCCCAACATTAAGCGAAGTCGAGATCCTCGGCACCATCGTTTCTGGACTGTTAAACAACGGCTATCCGGTGAGTAACAAAGCGATTATTGAAGGGCTGCTGCGCCAGCTGGAGCAGGAGTCTAACGTCAGCAACCAGCAGGGTTGCCGTAATTTGCTGGAGCTGGTTTTGCTCTCCACGCAAGATGACGTAATTTAACAAATACACCGGCCTGATAAGCATCAGTGCTAGCAGGCCGGTGTTCACTTCTTAATGAAGTTTTCGTGTATTACAGCGATTTCAGTGTCGCAGCGATCACGTCTTTCACCGGCGTCGTTGGACGACCAATCAGTTTGCTCAATGAATGAGAATCATCAAACAGACCGCCCTTCTCTGCGCCCGCGTCAGAATCTGCCAGCATATTCGCCAGACCTTCCGGTAAACCGGCGCCCAGTAACGCTTTAGCAAATTCTGCTTCCGGCAGATTCACGTAATCCACTTTTTTGCCGGACTGATGCGCGATTTCCGCCGAGAATTCAGCCAGCGTGTAGGATTCATCGCCCGCCAGTTCGTAGATTTTCCCGCCCTGATCCTCCAGCACCAGAACGGCAGCCGCCGCTTCGGCATAATCCTGACGGGCAGCAGAAGAAATCCGCCCTTCTCCGACAGAACCTATAAAGGCGTTATGCGCCAAAGCCGGTGCAATGCTCGCGGCATAGTTTTCCGTATACCAGCCGTTACGCAGCAGGACAAAAGGAATGCCAGATTCACTTAACGCTTTTTCGGTCGCACGGTGTTCCACGCCCAGACCGAGCGGTGATTTATCCGCGTGCAGCAGGCTGGTATAAGCCAGAAGTTTCACGCCCGCACGTTTAGCCGCCGCGATCACTGTGTTGTGCTGCGCTTCACGCTGACCGACTTCGCTTGAGGAAATCAGCAGCAGTTTCTCTGCGCCTTTAAACGCTGAATCCAGCGTCTCCGGCTTGCTGTAATCCGCCTGGCGAACCTGAACGCCTAAATCCGCCAGATCTTTGGCTTTTTCAGGGCTGCGCACTGCGGCAATAATTTGATTAGCGGGCACTTTTTTCAGAAGCGCGGCAATAACAAGGCGGCCTAACTGGCCGGTAGCACCGGTAACTGCGATCATATTTATTCTCCTGAAGGTTTCGACACAAAATTCATATTGTGGGTGTATGTTCTGCAAGACGCGAAATTTGTCGCCGTGAAGACATCCTATGCGATACACTTACTTTTCGTAAGTACGCACCAAAAGGTAAGTATGAAAATAATTACGTCAGACCCGACTGAGACACGCCTGCCGCTGTCAGAACAAATCCGTCAGGGGAAAGTCCTCGACCCGAATTGTCCATCACGCGAAATTCTGCGCCACGTCACCAGCCGCTGGGGTTTACTGATCCTGATCGCCCTGTGCGACGAAACGCTGCGCTTTAGTGAACTGCGCCGCAAAGTCGGGGGCATCAGCGAAAAGATGCTGGCGCAAACGTTGCAGGCCTTAGAAGAAGATGGCTTTGTTGACCGGCATTCGTTTCCGGTGGTGCCGCCGCATGTTGAGTATAGCCTCTCGCCTCTGGGACTTGAGATGAAAGACCAGGTTGCCGGGCTGGCCGACTGGCTGGAATTCAATCTGCACCGCATTCTCAGGCAGCGCGAGCTGCGCGTGGTCGGCGAAGAATAACCCTCAAAAAATCTTAACAAGAACGCAAAAATTCTCACCTATCATTGATTCAACCTGCCGACTAACATCATTTCATTGATTCGATAAATGCTTTTATTTAAATCAGCTGAGGTGATGTATGTCCCAGTCCCACAAGCAACACGTTACGCTCGTCATTACGCACAAAATTGCCCCCGCCAGCGAGGCGCAATATGAAGCCTGGCTGAACAAAATCATGCCGCAGGCGAGCACGTTCCCGGGACATCTGGGCGTCAACGTCATCCGTCCAAGCCGCAGCGGGGATCCGTACACCATTCTGGTGCGCTTCGACACGCTGGAAAATCTCAACGCCTGGCACAACTCTGAACTGCGTAAACAACTGGTGGCAGAAGTCAGTCCGCTGCTGTTGCAGGACGACAGCACCGAAGTGCGTCCCGGTGCGGAATTCTGGTTTACCCCGCCGAGTGCGACGGTTCGTCCCCCTGCCCGCTGGAAACAATACCTGCTTACCTTGCTGGTGATTTACCCTTCGACCCACATTGTGCCCTGGTTTTGGGGGCAATTTTTGCCGCAGCTTAAAGGCACGGAAGGCGGTCATTTACTCAATGACGCCTCTGTGGTTGCGCTGGTGGTTTTCCTCTGGATGCCAGTTATTACCCGGGTTTTCCATTCATGGCTGACGCGCACTTCCGCGCAATGACAGGAGCTTTTCCAATGACAAGTTTTGCTTCCCTGATCCTGATTAATGGCAAATTTCATACCGTTGACCGGGAGAAACCCCTGGCGAACGCCGTGGCGATTAAAGACGGCAAATTTCTTGCTGTCGGCACTGAAAATGAAGTGATGCAGTTCGCGGATGCATCTACTCAGGTGGTGGATCTGCACGGTCACACGGCGGTTCCTGGTCTGAACGATTCCCACCTGCACCTGATACGTGGCGGGCTGAATTACAATCTGGAACTGCGCTGGGAAGGCGTACCTTCTCTGGCCGATGCGCTGCGAATGCTGAAAGAACAGGCACTGCGCACACCCTCACCGCAATGGGTCCGCGTGGTCGGTGGCTGGACGGAATTTCAGTTCGCCGAACGCCGGATGCCGACGCTGGAAGAGATCAATCAGGCAGCACCCGACACGCCGGTATTTATCCTGCATTTATACGACCGCGCCCTGCTCAACCGCGCCGCACTGAAGGTCGTCGGTTACACCAAAGACACGCCAAATCCGCCGGGCGGAGAAATTCAGCGCGACAACAACGGCAATCCGACCGGTATGTTAATTGCCAAACCGAATGCGATGATCCTCTATTCGACGCTGGCGAAGGGCCCGAAACTGCCACTTGAGCAGCAGGTGAATTCTACACGCCAGTTTATGCGCGAACTGAATCGCCTCGGTCTGACCAGCGCGATTGATGCGGGTGGCGGCTTCCAGAATTATCCTGAGGATTATCAGATCATTGATGAACTTCATCAGAAAGATCAGCTGACCGTGCGCATCGCTTACAACCTGTTTACCCAGCGGCCGCAGCATGAGCTGGAAGATTTCGAGCTGTGGACCGATATGCTGAAACCGGGACAAGGCACAGATTTCTACCGTCACAACGGCGCGGGCGAGATGCTGGTGTTTTCCGCCGCTGACTTTGAAGACTTCCTGCAACCGCGTCCGGATTTACCGCCGGGCACTGAAGTTGAGCTGGAACGCGTGGTGCGTCATCTGGTGGAGCACCGCTGGCCGTTCCGCCTGCACGCCACTTACGATGAGTCGATCAGCCGTATGCTCGATGTCTTCGAAAAGGTGAATAACGACATTCCGTTCAACGGCCTGCACTGGTTCTTTGACCATGCGGAAACCATTACCGAGCGTAATATCGAACGCGTAAAAGCGCTCGGTGGCGGCATTGCCGTCCAGCATCGTATGGCGTTTCAGGGGGAATATTTCGCTGACCGCTACGGTATCGAGGCCACCAGACACACGCCGCCGGTGGCGAAAATGCTCTCTGCCGGTCTGCCGGTCGGGCTGGGCACTGACGCCACGCGCGTTGCCAGCTACAACCCGTGGACGGCGTTGTACTGGCTGGTTTCCGGCCGTACCGTCGGCGGCATGGCAATGTACGATGACGATGCGCGCATCGACCGCGAAACCGCGCTGATGCTGTGGACGCAGGGCAGTTCCTGGTTCTCCAGCGAACAGGGCAAAAAGGGGCAGATCAAAGCCGGACAACTGGCGGATCTGGCGGTGCTTTCGGAGGACTTCTTCAGCGTACCGGAAGAACGCATAAAGGGTATCGAATCGGTGATGACTGTTGTCGATGGCAAAGTGGTGTACGCGGCAGGCAGTTTCTCACCGCTCGCCCCGCCGGCGATCCCGGTTTTACCGGACTGGTCGCCGGTCACCAACGTGCCGGGCCATTACCGCTCTGCCCCGCCAGAAGGGGCGGCGCGCGTCGGACTGGTGCGTCAGGCACATCAGTGCGCCGGTCCTTGTGGCGTGCATAAACACAGCCATGACATCGCCCGCGGATCCGATGTCCCCGTTTCCAATGACAACGCCTTCTGGGGCGCGCTGGGATGTTCGTGCTTCTCGTTCTGATCATGAGTAACTGACTGACAAAAAATTAGCGCCCGATATGATGTCGGGCGCTGTCAATACGCTTCAGTAGTACTGCACATAATATTAATAATGCCTTTCGATAAACAATCAGGCTCTGTTACGTCTTGCTCACGAAACGGGGTTATTCTTTTCGGATATCCTGCCCGATTAACACCCCCGGAGAAAGTCGCCTCAATTGTGTGTATATATACGTTCTGTTTAATATTGCCCTGATAGTATCCGCCTGCAATTAATAATAAATCTAAAGAGGACGTGTATGTTAAACGATGAACCCCCGTCGGGTATCCCGACCAACACCTGATTATCCTCAGCACCTGTCAGTGTCTGTAAGGATAATCAGAACCACAAGCCCGATAAATTAAGGGCGAAGATTATCTTTATTTCGATGCTGTTATATCGAGGTGCTTTATGCTGTTACAAAAATTTGTTTTTCCATTGATGTTGAAGACTACAGATTCTTCATCTTTCAGCGATACGCTTGCCAATAAAAGCATTACGGCCCCAACTGCCAGGGCGCCGCGGTCCTTTCCTTTCGTTCAGACCCTGAAGCAATACTTCTCAACCCATTATCAGCGTGCGATTAAATCGCAAATAGACAGTCTTCTCCCCTGAGAGGGCGAGGTTCATTACGGTATCGACGTCTTACACTGTTACCGTGATGAACATTATTCTAAATTGAATACGGCGCAAAAAATAACTCCATTTATCCGGAGGGATTAATTACGCCCTATTCTCTCTGCTTATCGGTTTTAATCGATATAAAAATTCCCACTGAGAATTAACGTTATGCAGAAGAACACCCCAGTGATGAGCCGGAATAAATTCGGCCTGAATGATCTGATTATCATCTCAATATTGTGTCTGTTAGCAGGATTACTGATTTATGGCTGGCAAGGTATGCACACTCCTTTTGACGGGAGCACGCTGCCGCCAGTGACTCAAGATTATAAAGACTTACCTTATTACGCATTACGTACCACCATGCGCCTGCTGTTTGGGTTAGCGTTCTCATTAATTTTCACCATCGTATTTGGTGTGCTGGCAGCAAAATATGCTGCGATGCGTCGCATTATTTTGCCTTTTGTGAACTTTATGGAGTCCGTTCCTCTCCTGGGATTCCTGACCTTTACCACTGCTTTCTTCCTGGGGCTATATCCGCACAGTGTTATGGGGCTTGAGGGGCTCGCCATCTTTGCCGTATTTACCGGGCAGGCGTGGAATATGATGCTGACGATGTATCAGACTTTACGCGTTGTGCCGAACGAACTCACCGAAGTCTCGTGCGCGTTTCAATGCAATCCGTGGCAACGGTTCTGGCGGCTGGGATTTCTCTACTCATTCCCCGGTTTGCTGTGGAATACCATGGTGTCTCAGTCGGCGGCATGGTTTGCGCTGATTGCCTCCGAGATGCTGACTATCGGCGACAATAACGTCAATCTGCCCGGTATCGGATCCTGGCTGGGTCAGGCCATTGATGCCGGCAGCATCCACGGTGTGCTCTGGGGCGTGCTGGCTCTCGTCATCACCATCGTGCTGTTTGACCAGTTACTTTTCCGCCCGTTAGTGCGCTTTGCCAGCCAGTTTAAATATGAAGATACCTCTTATGCTGAACGGCCAACCTCCTGGTTTTACAGCTGTTTGCAGCGGTCATTCACCGGGCAGTTGCTGGGAAAACTGGGCAGCCGCTTCTGCCAGTTCTGGCTGTTCACATTGCCTAAGGCGTGGTACCTGCTGGGGCTGAGTCGTCTGTTTAATTTCCTCGGATTACTCAACTGGCTATGGGCGAGTTTGTGGTATCTGGCGATTGCCGTCGCCTGCTTGTACTACGGCAATATTTTATGGGGTTATCTGCCCTTCCAGTATCTGTCAAAGCTTCCTGAATGGATGGGACTGACGGCGGCGCGGGTAATCATCGCCATGCTGCTAAGCATTGTTATCTTTACGCCGCTTGGCGTATGGATCGGCCTGCGTCCGCGACTGGTGCGTATTTTCCAGCCCGTGATTCAGATCATGGCAGCCATTCCGTCTAACGTTTTTTATCCGATTGTCACCGTCATTTTGATCACCTGGCATCAAAGTCTGAATGCCTGGACAATCCCGATGATCATGCTGGGTACGCAGTGGTACGTGTTGTTTAACGTGATTGCCGGGGCGTCTGTTATCCCTAGTCAGATGGTGGATGTGAGCCGGGTCTTTGGCGTGAAAGGCTGGATGTGGTGGAGCAAGTATATTTTGCCCGCCATTTTCCCGTACATCGTGACAGGCATTATTTCTGCCGCCGGCGGAGCCTGGAACGCTGCCATTGCTGCCGAAGTACTGAACTGGGGCGACGTCACTCTTAAAACCAACGGACTGGGCGCATTCATTTCCACCACCACCGAGGCCGGGCAAAACCCTGAGGCTGCACTGGGCTGCATTGCCATGTGCTTTATGGTTGCCCTTTGCGTGATATTCATCTGGCAGCCACTTTATCGTTTTGCAGAAACCCGGTTTAAATTTGACTAACTCGCTTATAAATAAAGTTAAAAAGAGATAATGACATGAAAAATACCCGTACTGTTTTAGAAATTAAAAATGTGTCGAAGTCCTTTCAGAAGGACCAAAAACATACGCAATGCGTTCTGGATAACATCAATCTGGAGGTCAGCGAAAATGAAATTGTTGCCTTGCTCGGACGATCTGGCTCAGGGAAATCCACCTTACTGCGCATGATTGCCGGTCTGGTTGACAGCAGCTTCGGTTCCATCGTGTGTAATGATCAACCCGTCACCGGCCCTTGCCCGGATACCAGTATGGTCTTTCAGACATTTGCGCTTTTCCCATGGTTAACCGTGTTTGGCAATGTCTCCTTTGGCCTGCAGGCGTTAGGTTTACCCGCCAGTGAGGTGAACCGCAGGACGGTAGATATGATCGACCTGATCGGTCTTTCAGGTTATGCGGACGCCTATCCAAAAGAGTTATCCGGCGGGATGCGCCAGAGGATTGGTTTTGCACGCGCTCTGGCGGTTGAACCTCAGCTGTTGTTGCTCGATGAACCTTTCTCCGCGCTCGACATTTATACCGGCCATAAGCTGCGTCAGGATCTGCTGGAGCTGTGGGAGAAGCACTATATTAAAACCAAGTCGATGATTCTGGTGACGCATGATATTGAAGAGGCCGTGATGCTGTGCGATCGCGTTCTCTTATTGACGGGTTCACCCGGTACCATCACAGATGAATTTAAAATCGATATTCCGCGCAAGACCCGTACACAGGAAAATACCAAACTCTGGGTCGATACAATCAGTGATACCTTGAATCATAAGATTGCGCTGACGGCGACGCAGCTTTGAAGCGGCTGTTGATCCTCTAGTTTTTTCACCTTCAGACTCATCATGCTGATATGACCCCTGTTCCTTAATATCAAGGGACAGAGGGTCATACCACGTTGTGTGCAAAGCGCAATCCCTGGCGATCAGTCACCAATCTTAATAACGATTTTACCAAATGCACCACGGGAGAGGTGTCTGAACGCTTCGGTCGCGTCACTGAAGCTGTACACCTGTTCAATGACCGGCCTGATATTATGTTCAGTGAGGAAAGGATTCATGCGATCAAAGGACGAACGCGGTGCAACAGCAATACCGCGTATCGTCGTCTGCCGGAAAATCAAAGGCAAGCAAAAACAGATACCCCACCGGTACCTTGTACCTAAACCGTCTGGCCGGGCTGAAGATGACCGATGTCCATCAGCGAATACCAGGCGGTCAGCGCGGCGATAAGTAATGTTGACGCTTCTTCATCAGTCATGTTGTCCGGAGCTCTGACGGCACTGTCTTCGTGAATAATCATATATTCAGCCAGTCCTCCCGGCAGCGGCATACCCATATTCCGGTTTTAGCGCGCGCCGTGTGGGCAGCGTCAGTATGGCCACCTGTGCTGCGCCGTCATATCTGGATAAGTACGGTATTCCGCTGACGCCGGATGATCTTGTGCATCATAAAGCGGTCAATTTTTTCAGTGAACACAGCCGTGAAGTGATGGACTGGAAGTATATGATGAACGGAGAAATTATGTCACGGCGACCGGGGAGTAATATGTTGGTTAACAATTCCGATGTACTTCTTTCCTGCGGGCTGGAAGGGCTGGGTTTAGTGCATGCATTACGGACAGCGCTGGAACCTCACATTCAGTGTGGCAGACTGACGGAGGTTCTCACGGATTACGCGGCTGTCACAAAACCAGTGTCTGTTCTGTATCCCGATCGCCGCTACCTACCGTCGAAAGTCCGCGTTTTTATCGACTGGTTCTGCGAGGTCTTCGCAAGAAAGTATCAGGAATAACAGTGATATGGCTATTTTACCTACGCATCATGGGGATATTGATTATCTGGATATCGGTCAGGCCGACACGACGCTGTTCCTCATGCCGGGCTGGTGTCAGCCGAAAACCGTCTTCAATGACTTCGCTAAACTAGCCGCCGAATTCTTCCGTGTCGTCATCATTGACTGGCGTGGCCATGGTAAGTCATCGACCGATGGTCAAGATTTTGACGGTGCGGCGTTATTAACCGATGCGTTGACCCTGATTGACCATCTTGGCCTGACCCGCGTTGTGCCTGTTTCCGTCGCGCATGCCAGCTGGATAGCGGTTGATTTGGTAGAAAGTATGGCGGATCGCGTGCCTCAAGTCATATTCCTTGACTGGATCATGAATGAACCTGCACCGGCGTTCTTCACCTCGATCAATGAGATGCAGCGTGAAGACAGCTGGCAATCTGCGCGGGATGAACTGTACGATTTTTGGTTAGCGGGCAGCGACTCGGCCATTATTAATGATCATCTAAAAATCGGGATGTCTGAGTCCGGTTACACACTGTGGCGCCTTGCAGGACAGGTGATTAGCGACGCCTATCATCAATACGGCTCACCGCTCCAGCGTCTGGAAAAACTCAAAAGCCCCCCCAGGGCTACCCACATCTACTCCCTCGACAGAGATGACGATTACTTAGCCTTACAGCAGCGTTTTGCTCAGGCGCATGATTTCTTTGATGTGAAACGCCTTGAAGATGCGAGAACTCATCTGGCTGTACTTGAAAAACCGGGCGATGTGCTGGCGGCGATAATGAATAAGTAAGGAAAAAATCCCACAACAAGAGAAACCATCAGGGTGGACTGAGTAGTCCACGGTAGAGTCCATTCAGGATGCGGGGCGAATTGTTCTATTCATATATTAATTGTGCTTCTCTGCGCGTGTAGTGATTTATTAGAATGTTAATAGCTAGTCATTCTAATGTTTGTTATCAATAACTGTGTTTTTAAACTTCCTGCTGCCTTCACGAAAAAAATAAGCCGCTGTTTTCAATGAATTAAAAGGTTCAACAAAAGCAATTTTGATGCGTTTTCTAATCAGCCAAAAACTCATAATAAACTTCTGAAAGTTTCATTTTTACAAGATTCGCTAATTGTTTCCTGCTCTGCGAAGGAATAGCTTAAAGCCTCACCCTTAAAAGGAATTTATAAAAATGGCAATCCCAGCTTATCTATGGCTTAAAGACGATGGCGGCGCACTGATCAAAGGTTCTGTAGATGTTAACGATCGTGAGCATTGAATCGCAACGAATAGGTACAACACCATAGCGCGGGGTAATGACAAACTATGGTACTAAGCAACGAGGATGTCATAGAGTGGTACAGTCAGCGGTTCAACAAGCCTGTGCTATTCTCGAAGAAACAGATTCCAGTCACGATTGACACCAGCCTGTCAACGGGTCGCTATCTCTGGGCAAGTGAAACGGGTGCCGAGATTATGGATGAGTATTTCCAGAAATTTGATGTAGACCCTGCTGGATTCGATTTCTATAAATACTGGCCTGTAGAGACCTTTATCTTATTTGCGCTATGCACATCTGGCGCTGATGACGATGAACCTCAACCTTTGACTCTGCAAATGCTGGCAGAATCAGCCAGGGCAGGTAAATGGCTCTTTGACTGACTCAAACTGGATATCGGTTATTGATCCTAATTCTAACCCGGCTAAAGGCCGGGTTTTTACATGTACGGACTGCCTGTCGATCACCCGCTACATCATCGATACCGTGAGAACTGATTCAAGTCCGGCAGTTATCGCGTATATCCGTACAAATTAATCCTGCCCGAAAGGTATTCACCCAAGTAGACTTCACTGATTTTTTTGAAACCTTGCTCGGCGATCCTTGCTTCTAACCATTCAGCGTCTTTATTAATTATCTCAAGCAGATCGAAGTTTGCTGATCCATCCACGATGATGGGATAACGAATATTCTCGTCACCGCTTTGGATAATTGTTAACTGACCATTTTGTTCGAGGACCACGCGTTTAAGCTGTTCAACTTCATAAATGCCATTAGATCTTAACTTAAACATCAGGTCATTAGCTGAAACGCCATTTCTCAAACATTCTTTAACATCCACATTGCCGTTATGTACCAGCGTAATGGGTTTACCATCAATAATCCGCTTCACAAACCGGTTATTTTCTTTCAGGAATTTAAGAATGAAGACCAGCAACGTCCAGATAATTAAGACCAACACAAATTGCAGCACTGTAATTGATTCATTGTAGATGACACCACCGATGATCCCGCCCAGAACGTAATTCTGAACCTGGTCCATGGCAGACGTCGGGGCAAGATTGCCTTTGCCCATAAGGTTGATTTGGACAATCAGGCACAGTATCCCCAGCCCCAATTTGATGATAATAGGTGTGTATATAGGCATTTGATTTCTCGTTATTTTATGATGTTAACTTCCGGGTTTGTTAACCAGACGTCCGTTAAGTTATAGGTGTTTTGATCTGAACTTAAGTTAACACGGTAATAGCCGTCGTTAACTTTAACGATCACGCCATCGGATAACTGCACTGAGCTGGAATAAATATCATTTATGCTGACATTCTTTTCTTTTGATAATAACGTGACAAAGTTAACCATTTGCGACGACTGGGAGTGAACATTTTCGCTGTTTGCATAATCTGCATACTGAACACCTGAAACGAACAGCAAAAACAAAAAAGCAATAATTGTCAAATCCCGATATCGGGTCTGCAGGCGATGACGCATATATAAGCTGAAAACGACAATCAAAACAAACAATGTACTGAAAATAATCACATACTTAAGGTAATCATTTATATTTGACTGCGTTTGCAGATAATTTATCCCATAAAAATTCATACTAAAATCGTTCCTTGTTGATTAAGGCTCTCTGCTTTTTATAATTATAGCAACGTATTGTCAATTATCTTGATGGTGATGAGTGTTTTTGTTAAATAAAAGAGTAAGTGTCAAAGACTTTGAGTATTACACGGACGTTATTTATACATTATTTTCACAAATTCAAGTGATACTACGACATCCTCTTCTCACTGCCCCGCCTGACAGGATTCTAAAAAGGGGCATAACGCATTAACTCTCTTTGCGTAAAATTGAATTACAGAATGCTCTTCTCTTTTTCTCTAATCTGATATCAACATCATTAATAACCGCGTCATTACCCCAACCGAGATGTCTGTAAAATTTCGCAGCACGGCTGTTCTTATCGGTTTCCAGCCAGACTACATCATGGTGTTTAAATAACTCTTGCTCAGCAGCCATGACAAGCTTACGCCCTGCCCCTTTATTTTCATATTCCGGGCGAACAAATGCCGCAAAGAAGCAGCCTTCATCCTGTAAAATCATCGAGAAACCGATAATTTTTTCATTATCAACTGCTACCCAGGCACAAGGGTTTTTCAGGATCATATCTGCCACAACGCTTTCAGTGATCCCCATCAGCCGCATTTCCTCAAGACTGAGATGATTTTCTATCACCGACGTTCTCACATCGAAAATACTCCCGACATCAGAAACAAGTGCTGGTCTTATGTTTATACCCATCAGATAAGGTCTCAGGCATGATTTAAAATGTGATGATACCAAATATATCAACCAGATACTCACCCGACAGGTTCGTGGCAGAAACGAAAATGGATTTTTCAGCCGCCCTGCGGACGGCTCTCCGCTCAAACTCATTCGTCAGGAGCAAATCTCAAGTTATCGGCAGTTGCCAGAGTCACAAACGGCCCGGCCAGCGTGACATTGTGATGAGCAATCAGCAGACAAATATTCGACAGAACCGCTCGGGCGGAATGCGGAGATGTCGGGCCACGGAAAAGTCCTTGCTGCATATCGATAACGATAAGTGCATTTTCAGATGAAATCATGATGTTTCTCCATTCAGAATATTATATCTCATCTCAACAGATGGACTGCCGAAGCATGCTTAAGTGCAAGTGGCAGAGAAAAACAGAAAAAAAGCTGGGATTTTGGATTTACGACTGTATATTTAAACAGTTATTTATACAACGAATAGGCCATTTGAAATGAATAGCACTGTTGAAGAGATAAGTTTTGAGATTTGTGAAAATGCTGATGCGGAACAATTATTACCTATTGAAGAAGGGCTTAATGATTTCAACGATTTAATGACGGGGATCAGTGATCGTAAGCCATTATCGGTATTAATAAAATCAACGAAAACGGGTGAAGTTCTTGGAGGAATGCAAGGACGTTCCTCACTGGGCCTCCTTTTTATAGATCTTTTCTATCTACCACCAGAGCTGCGGAGAATGAGGCTTGGCACAGATATCCTAAATCGCTTCGAGGACGAAGGGCGAAGAAGGGGCTGCACTGCAGCATTTTTGTATACGATAAGCTTTCAGGCTCCTGATTTTTACAAAAAACACGGTTGGGAAGAGTTTGGCCGTATTGACTGCGCGCCGGAAGGAACAAGCCGGATATTTATGAAGAAATCCTTATAAAATCCAATTTTATCTTTCAGCCGGGACGTCCGCTTTTCGCACTTCGAAATATGCAGCTCCTGAAATATCCTGTGAGGAGCTGATTTTGTAATTTCAGCAAAGGGTTGTTAAAATTTATGTTAATTAACGATCCACAGCAGCGATGCTGCGTCCTTTACCTGACCCAAAGTTGACCAGAAATGAAAACGAATATCCCCTCCTGGCTGCAGCAAACTGCGATCCTGCTCTTATGGGGGCTGGTTTATTATTTATCAGGATTGATGTCTCTCAAATTTGACGACACAAATTCTGCGATTGCTATAGTGTGGTTTCCTCCTGGCGTTGCGGTAGCGGCCTTTTTATCTGCTCGCTGGCGCCATTACCCCGCGCTTATCCTCATCTTTGTTCTGGCGAGCGTACTACAGGACCGGGCGTGGCAGAATCTCACCACTTTTCTTATCTCAGTGGGTTATTCACTTCTCGAAATGCCCGCCAACGTTCTCATTGCCTGGATCGTCCGGCGCTTCGCGCGGCCAAATGATGATCTGCACGTCATTATTTTGTGGATATGCTCCACTTTTGTCATCAGCATGTTGGATGCGCTAATCGTGGCGGGAGGTTACGCGTTTCTCAGCGGACAGCCGATAATGACAACTATCTGGAATGGTTTCGTTGCTGACGTCACTGGGATTTTCTTTGCCACAACTGTGGTGATGGGTTTCGTGAACAAGCGTGGGCATCAGGCGTTCCTCCCCTGGACGAAGCGGCTGGGAGGCCTGGCCTTGTTGCTCTCGATCTGTGCTTTGACAGTATTTATTTTCAGCTATAGTGACACATGGCTTAAAACCGAAGCTCCCGCGCTATATTTCGCCCTTTCCTGCTTGCCTATTGTCCTGAGTTTGATGCTCGCCCTGGTATGGGGCAACCGTGGAGGATCCATCGGCCTGCTGGTATTAGGGCTGATTGTCATCCATTTTACCGACATGCATCAGGGCCCGTTCTTTCTTCACAACCTTAGCCTCGTCGAGTCACTGCTACTGGCGCTAAGTTATCTTTCTGCGACAGCATTGCTCATCGTATTTGTACGCGTATTAAGACGTTCGACAACCCGTTTCAATCCAGATACCGGCAGGCTTTCAGGTAACGGCGTACTTTACAGACTTGAGCCTGAAACTGGCAAGTTTACCTGGGAAAATGATCTCTCTTCACTGCTGGATTCTGCTTCTCTGACAGAGTTCGATACTGTTGAGAAAGTGCTAAGTCATGTACATCCTTCAGACAGAGAAAAACTCAATCAACACTGGTTCAATTCGATGTCAAGCCAGCACGATACTGTCATTTTTCGTATTAAGTCGAATAATGATGAGTGGCTAACGCTGGTAGACAGCGGCGGTATCACCATGGCAAATGCTGACTCGTTAATTATTGTCGGGAACTGGCAGTCCAGCCATTACGATTTGGCTATCTAAACTCAGACGTCATGATTTAATTAAGAGAGACCGACTTGTGATACAGATTGCATTATTATTGTTCGGCGTGGATTTTATGCGTTACTGGGGCAAATATCTGATCCTGTTTGGGATCCTGTGGAGCCTGTTCGGACTGGCCATCTTTCTCGACGGTCTGGACGGAGTGACGTACTTCCCTCTGCGATTTTTTGGCTTGCTGTTGCTCACGGAAAGTTTAGTGACGCTGAGCATAGCGTCGGGAGGCATCGGTGCGCAAAAAGCACTCCTCTACTTTAAGGGAGGTATATTTTGTTTCGTCTCGCTTCTAATCTTATCAAACCAGTCTTATAGCAATTTGCTCCTGGCGATCGTATTCGGATTTGCCTATTTCGTGATTGGTCTGTTTGTGGTTTTCTCGGCGTGGATTGTGCGTTTCCCTAACTGGAAGAGTTCTTTTTTGAACGGCCTGGCACAAATCTTTTTTGCCATTTTCATATTCAGTCCCTACCCAACACATTACAAGGCTACAGTCTCTTTCTTCCTGGGAACACTGATGGTTTTCAGCGGTATTCATACCGTTCGCCTTGCTCTTCGGGTTATGCGACTGCAGGAAGGGACTTCTGTATTCGAACTTTTAGCGCCTGAAGGTATAGGTGCTGAGTTGAAAAAAAGTGGCACGCAAAAGTCAGAAGTTGCTACGCAAGTTATTACTGATTTTCGCGAACCCCTCACCGTTCATATATGGACGCCCGAAGGAACAGCCAGCGCATCGACTATTCCACGCCCGGTGATCAACCGTTACATAGCCGCAGTTGACTCGGAAGGTGTGATATCAACCGGCCATGCTGCGCTGGAGGTCCCTGACAGTATTTACATCAGCCTGTACCCAGCGGAAGATATCGACCGGTCGCCATCGGAGTTCCTGAATACACTTAAAGCAACACGCGATAATGATGTTTTAGGTAAGTTTCAGCCTGACTATGCCACCGAGGCGGCAGAATGGTGCCATTCAGATCGTAAAATTTGTTTCACCAGATACAACGGAAAAGCCTTACACCGTTTTTGGAGTGACTACAAATTAACAAAAACCTATAACCTGACCTACCGCAACTGTTCAAGCAGTGTTGCCTACGCGCTGGAAAACGCCCTGGATGGTGTGCTCTCCGGACGTACTGAAAGCTGGTTATCCATAATCAGAACGCTCACTATGCCTGAGCTTTGGGTTGCCGCTCAGTTACGCAAACGCGCTATCTCAATGGCCTGGACGCCAGGTCTGGTGATGGATTACTCCAGGGCGCTGCGCAGCATCATCCATCCTGTACCAAAGCCCTGGTATCAACGCGTTCGCTTCAAACGGCATGACAACAGAGAGGCCGATGAATAGCGCACGACGGGATATCTTGGAAGTCAGTCAGTGGGAAACAGATTTAGAGAACAGCTGGATAATCAAAATTCCCACAGCAATAAAAACCATGCCCATGATGGCAGGAAGATCGAGTTTCTGCTTATAAAACAGAAATGACATTATAGAAACCAAGAAGATCCCCATCCCCGCCCAAATCGCGTAAGCGATACCAATATTCATGGTCTTGACCACCTGGGAAAGACCATAAAACGAAATAGCATATCCCACCACCACAACCATGCTTGGGATTATTCGGGTGAAGCCATCTGAAGCTTTCATCATGGTTGTGGCCAGCGTTTCAGCGCAGATAGAAATGGCGAGAATAATGTAAGTGTTGAGCATCTTCTTTCCTCTTGTACAAAATATCTGGAAGAGTATATAACCCGACTCAATCTAAAGTTTAAACAACCGGGAAATCATCCGCTATTAAACACGTCGCGGCGGCAACCGAAGCTCAGGGCTTATATCCACGCCACGTCTGGACATGCATTTTTTTTCTGATGCTTTGGTTGACGGGCGACGACTGTGCCTGTAGACGAAGATCGACGTTTACACCCGCAAATGCCTGGGGATAGGCGGGGGGCAGAATCGGCGCTCGTCAGAGGTGGCTGGGATGCTGAACAGTATAGCGCTCAGGCTCCCTTTACCGCAGTTGCTGAAGACAGATAATGATTCTGACAATGCAGTCAGAATGAAGCCGGGTATTCCTGATTATGGCTGGTTCACCTACGGGGGCGGGTCAAGACCCTGCATGACTCACTGAGCGTTGTGTCAAATCCTGAGTGCAGGTCATTTTAAATAAACCTGGTTAAAATTGTTCCATTTTTTTTCCACATAATTAATAAAATCTAAAAACAGAGGGGAATAATAGGGTCTGTGCATCCAGACAAGATAGACGGGTATTTTATCCAGTTTCCAGTCAGGAATGATCTGCACAAGTTTTCCGTCGCGGATATGTGTTAATGCTAGCCATTTAGGTGTGCCCAGAAGCAGCCCTTTTCCTTCAAGGAGTAAGTTGAAAAGAGCCAGAAAATCATTAGATTTAATAGCAGGCTTGTGATTTTTGTCTAAGGAAACTGTTTCATCCCCTTTTGAAAAAATCATATTATCTTTTAGATTACAATTATCCACCATCAACAGGGTATGCCCTTCGAAATTGTCGGGCCTGTCAAAAATATTAAATTTTTTAATGTATTCAGGAGAGGCGCAGCTAATAAGCTCCACAGAGCTTAGTTCTCTATGCACCAGTTCTGGTCTTTGAATATTTCCGTATTGAAGTGCTACATGATCGAAGTTTTTCACATCATGATTGAATTCAAAAAGCTCCTGTGATTTTATCTCCACCCTGGCCATAGGGTTTTTGATTATATATTCACTTGTCCAATGATTAGCAAGCAACTGACATACCACAGAGGGTACGGAGAATTGTATGTCCCCCTGAATTAAGAGTTCAGGATTCTGTAATTCTGACAGCAGGGACTGAAAGGATTCAGTAATATTCTTCGCTTTACTATACGCAATATGACCCGCAGAAGTGATTTCAAAATTACGAGCATCCCTCTTAATCAGCATCGTTTGGACATAATCCTCTAACCTGGATATAGCCTTGCTCACGGTGCTGACACTAACACCGAGCTCACGAGCAGCAAGAGAAAGGTTCGCCTTCTCAATTGTCTTTATAAAAATCACCCAATCACGAAGCTCGCGAGTGTTATTATATTTCAAGTTTCACCTGCAAAGAAATAAAAACAAAATTTACTATAGCATGAAATTTTAAATAAGGGATAAACATGATGCTCTGATAACTATATAGCAGAATTTTCTATTATGTTATTTTATTATGTAGCTAACTACATAATTCCAATTTTTCCAAATTGGAAAAGTTAATTTTCCCACTTGTTCATTCACTTGTTTGAAATGTAAATGTATTATAAACGAATTGATTTTTTAGGCTTAACATTTGAATAGAATGAGAACTAATCATGAAAAAAAAGCATTTAATACCTTTAGGTTTACTCATTGTTTTTTCTCTTTCTCAGGGTTTAAGTTATTTCAAAGTTTGCATCCCTCATGCTATTAAAAGAACTGCAAGAGCAGTAGCCAACGGGTACTTCATTAAAATATTTGTGTTGATAGCGTTAAATTGAAATTTAATTTATTTTAAAAGATTGAAATTATGAATAAAATGTTTAAGAAAATATTTGGCTGGGAATGTTCTTCATTCGACATATATCAACAGAGTTATTACAAGTTTGGAGGAAGTGTAAATACACACCCTAAAATCTTGCAGTATCTGTTAGATAAGAAAATATGCGAAATAGATTTTTATCATTATAAAAAGAAAGATATCATCCAAGGTTGTTTTTTTGAAATCAGTAATAAGATTGGCGTTAATCTGTGGAGAACATATCCCATAACGAGTGATGAAATCATATTACCTGTAAACATAGATAAGAAAGTATTCCTCCCGGGACGTTCAAATAAGATATCCTCTGCCCATTCCAACCATTTTTACAATACAATTTTCACTAAGTTCAGACCAAAGAAGAAATTTATATGTCTGGCCAAGGATGATTTTTCAAAAAAGAGCCATAAAAACAGAAGGAATGAATTCAATAAATTCATTAAAGAGGGAGGTGTCGTTAAAAATGTAAACGAACTACAACCAGAACAACTTGCCAATATATATGTACTTCTTTTCAAAAAAAGATTCCAGGACAATGTGAAATGCTACAGCAAAGAAATTTTGATAGATTTTTTCACATATTTTAAAGATATGATTTTTGGTTATGTTCTTTTTATCGATGGTTCGTTACCCTGCGCATATGATTTTATACTTAAGGCTGAGTCTGATAAATGGATATATTTTGACGTGCCTAATGGAGGTGTAGATCCTGATTACTCACATCTGAGTGTCGGAAGTATACTCATGTGGTTGAATATAAATGAAGCTGACAAGTTATGTAATGATAAAAACAAAAAGAGGCTATTTTCAATTGGATTATATGATCCAAAATGGGATTATAAAACGCGTTGGTGCAATAAGGTGCCTGTTGGTAAAACAATCTTCATGTAAACAGGACCTCAGTTGCAGCCGGTTTGAATTTTATACTGCAACTGCAAACAGACCCGTTTTAGTTCCACGCACTTTTTGAGATCACGGCCAGGTAGATCCCTTCCCAATATCGGTGCCAGGATAAATCAGAGGTCCGGGCGAGATATACCTGCTGATGAAAGCCTTGCTCAGATTTGAGTCAAATCAATAAACGCGCAGGTATTGTTGCGGATGTGGGATCGGAACTGTAATTTCCCATTGAGCGGGATTTGACGAGATATTTATTATTTTACTAACATCCTGTTATTCAGTGCATTTTCGGGTCAGCGATTGTCGGGTTTTGTAGGATAATGATGCACGGTTTACGGGATACAACGCTTTATTAACAGGATAATGGGATGCTTGAACTGTTTGACGTGAGCTATGAAGAGCTCAGAATGACCAGAGTAGATGAACTTTACCGGCTAAGAAAAACAACCTTCAGTGACCGCCTGGGATGGGAAGTTGTTTGCAACCAAGATATGGAGTTCGATGAGTTCGACAATGACTCAACACGCTATATTCTCGGACTGTGTAAGGGGAAACTCGTTTGCAGCGTGCGCTTTACCGCTCTCGACCAGCCAAACATGATAACCCATACGTTTCGTGCGTGTTTTGATTCGGTTCCACTTCCTTCTGAGGGAGTTGAGTCGAGCCGTTTCTTTGTCGACAAATTGCGAGCCCGGGAACTTCTCGGCGAACGATACCCTGTTAGTCAGGCACTTTTTCTTGCCATGATAAACTGGGCTCAGGATAACGGACATGCTGGTATTTATACCATCGTAAGTCGCGCTATGTTGACGATATTGAAACGCTCGGGCTGGCAAATACAGACACTTAAAGAGGCATTTCTTAGTGAGCGGGAACGCATCTATCTGATCTATCTTCCTGCCGGGAAGGACGATCAGATGAACATGGCCACAGGACTCAACAGCCAAACAGAATCTTTGATTACCTGGCCGCTGACGCTGCCGGTATAATCAGTTCCAGTTCAACGCCCAGCCTGATTGCCTGGCGGGCGTTACTGACACCCAGCTTAGCAACGACATTTCCCATATGAAACTTTATCGTACTGACTGAAACGCCGATAATAGTCGCAATCTCTGCATAGGTTTTCCCCATACTGGCCCAGTAAAGCACCTCATTTTCACGGAGAGTGAAAATGTTATTTTCCTTTCTCGCCGTAATTTGACGTCCGCGGGCTGATATACCGCCAACAAGCCGATACATCTGTTCATTTATATCGATGAGAAGCATCTGCAAGTTGCCACGTTCAGAAGTCAGTCGCTCTTCCAACTCTTGCTGGCTATTGTCGGCAATGATAAAAGACAGCAATGCCAGATTTCCCATCTGATCATGCAGCACAAAGGTATAGCCATTCAGAATGTTGTACTGCCTGGAAAGGGAAAAGATTTTTGTAAATTTCAGTTCAGACATTAGCGTGATGTTTTCGTCCCACGCAAAGGGAGAGGTTCTTTTGAATGCGGTGAGTATTACCGGGTCGGTAAGCTGAAAATTGTTGGCCCGATAAAGATTGACCCACTCATCAGGATAACTGGAGATGATAAGGACTTCTGCAGGATTTTTTTTCCTCACAACGGTATAGGCATAGTCGGGACTGCCTAGTGGACACAGCTTACGGTCGATATAATCTTTCAATGTTTCAGTGATCGTGTGATTTTGTTCAAAAGCACTAAACATACTGACTCCCTGAGGGCTGCTTATCCCTTAATGCCGACATCTATACTTAAGTACAGGTTTTTTCAGGACTTAAGTACAACTTACGCCCCATTATAATGAATGATACCTTCTTTAACGAAAAAGAAACCTCACACACTGCTCCGAACAATGTGTGAGGAGGCCAATGGACGGCCAACACCAGGGAAACACTCGTACTAAAAACCATAATAAATTAAATTTTAAGAATATAAAATTTTTTTGATAAAAGCGCCCATTGGGTGCTTTTTTTTTGCCCGATTAAGTCGGCTAAAAGACCGGCAGAACCGGCCATTATGCGGGCAGGTGATGTAAAACCTTTTTTGCCTGCCCGACATTCATTCAGAAACCTTCTCACCGTCAGGTCGGATCCTGAACCAGATCGCATACATTGCAGGCAGAAAGACGAGAGTAATAATGGTGCCGCCGAAAGTCCCGCCAATCAGCGTATATGCCAGCGTTCCCCAGAACACCGAGTGTGTCAGGGGGATAAAGGCCAGAATCGCTGCCATTGCCGTCAGTAAGACGGGTCGTGCGCGTTGAACGGTAGCTTCCACGATGGCATGGAAAGGGCTAAGGCCTTCCTGCTCATTATGGTGAATTTGGCCTATCAGGATCAGCGTGTTACGCATCAGAATGCCGGACAGTGCGATGAGTCCTACCAGTGCGTTGATGCCAAAAGGTTGCTGGAAGAGAAGCAGCGTAGGCACCACCCCGACCAGCCCCAGCGGCGCCGTCATAAACACCATAATCATTGCCGACATCGACCGCACCTGCACGATGATAATGAGCAGCGTAAGGGCAATCATTATCGGGAATAGCGGCAGCATTGCCTGGGTGGCCTTGCCCGCCTCCTCGATGGCACCCGCCTGCTCAATGTGATATCCCGGCGGCAGGGAGGCGATGACCGGCTGAAGCTCGCGTGTGATCGACGCCGACACATCCGGGGGCTGCAAGCCGTCGGCGATATCACCACGCACCGTAATCGTCGGCATTCTGTCGCGACGACGCAGCAGCGGATCCTCCATACGAACTTCGGTTTCACCCAGTTGCGAAAGAGGAATACGCTGCCCCCCGGCGCCAGCAAGCGTCAGTGCGCCAAGCTGAGCCGGATCGAGACGCACCTCTCCCGCCGCCCTGCCCGTGACTTCCACAGAACGAATATCTTCCCGGACCGCAGTGACCGGTGCACCACTGAGCAGAAATTGCAACTGCCGGGCTGCGTCGGCGGGTGTCAGCCCCATAGCCTGCAGCCGGTCCTGATTTAAGGTGAAATGTATCACCGGTACCCGTGAACCCCAGTCGGTATTAACCGTACGCATCATCGGGCTGGCCTGCATCAGCGCTTTCACTTTGGTGGCAAGCTGGCGAAGGACGTCAGGATCAGGTCCCGTTACCCGATAAGCAACCGGGTATGGGGAATACGGGCCAAACACCAGCTGGGTAACACGCACCTGTGCCTCAGGCGCGAGCCCGTCAGCCACGGTGTCACGCAGGCGTTGTTTAAGCGCATCGCGTTCATGCTCACTTCTGGTGAGGACCACGATTTTCGCGAAAGATGGATCCGGCATCTCGGGCGCCATAGCCAGATAGAAGCGCGGCGCGCCCTGGCCGATATACGCGGTTACCGTCTGCGTCTCTTTTTGCTCACGCAGCCAGCGTTCAATCCGGGCAGACGTCATACTGGTCTGTTCAATTGAGGTGCCGTAAGGCATCTGGACTTCAACCAAAACTTCCGGTCGATCGGAGGTGGGGAAAAATTGTTTCTTCACCAGCCCCATACCCAGTATGGCGATGATAAAGCAGCCAATCACCGCGCCAGCGACCCACCACTTACGCCTGATGACCAGAGTCAGCCATTGTCTGAAGCGATTATAATGACGGGTGTTGTAAATCGCCGCATGACCGCCTTCTATTGGCTTAATATCAGGCAGCATTTTCACACCGAGATACGGGGTAAAGACCACTGCAACGACCCAGGAGGTGATCAGCGCAATCCCCACAATCCAGAACATGTTGCTGGTGTATTCGCCTGCGGTCGACTGCGCAAATCCGTTGGGCATAAATCCGACAGCGGTGACCAGCGTACCCGCGAGCATGGGGGCAGCCGTATGGCTCCAGGCATAGGCCGAGGCCTTGATACGGTCGTAGCCCTCCTCCATTTTGACCACCATCATCTCCAGCGCAATGATGGCGTCATCAACCAGCAGTCCCAGCGCGAGAATGAGCGAGCCAAGCGTAATGCGATCGAAATTTTTACCGGTGGCGGCCATCACGACGAAAACCACGGCGAGGGTTAGCGGCACGGCGGCGGCGACTACAATGCCAACCCGCCAGCCCATGCTGACGAAACACACGACCATCACCACCAGCAGCGCCACAAAGAACTTGATCATGAACTCATCGACAGCAGCACTGATATTGACGGCCTGATCGGAAACGTTAGTCAGCGTCATGCCCAGCGGCATCCCTTCATTAATCGTACTGACTTCTTGTTTTAGTGCTTTACCCAGTTCAAGGCCGTTCCAGCCCTCACGCATCACCACGCTCAGCATCAGCGCGGGCTCCCCATCATTACGAATAAGAAAATCCGGGGGATCGATATAACCGCGTTCTACCTTGGCGATATCCGCCAGCCGTAAAGTATGATTACCGGCAACAACGGGGGTGTTACGAATTTTCTCCAGCGTATCCAGCGCGCCGTCAAGACGGATAAAGATTTCAGGTCCGCGCGTCTGTATCGAACCTGCGGGCGACAGAACGTTCTGTGCATTAAGCGCAGTAAAAATTTGTTCCGGTGAAATACCGAGTGTGGCCAGCCGGTCATGGGAGAAAGAGACATAAATACGCTCGGCCTGCTCACCAGTAATGGTGACTTTTTTCACGCCGGGCACATGGAGAAGCTGCTGACGAAGCTTCTCGGCGTCACGCGTCAGAAAGCGCTGCGGCTCCCCTTTTGCCTTAAGGGCATACAGCGCGAACACCACATCGGAAAATTCATCGTTAACCATCGGCCCGATCGCCCCCGCGGGCAGATTACGCGCCTCATCACTGAGCTTTTTACGCGCCTGATAAAATTGCTCCTGCACTTCTGACGGCGGAGTACTGTCCTTCAGGGAAACCATGGTGTAAGCCATTCCCGGACGGGTATAAGTCTCGGTACGGTCGTACCATTTCAGTTCCTGCAGGCGCTTTTCGAGAGGTTCCGCCACGAGGTCCTGCATCTCCTGTGAGGTAGCACCGGGCCACGCGGTGATCACCGTCAGCTGTTTGACAGTAAACGGGGGATCCTCAGCCCTGCCCAGTCCGAGAAAAGCCATTACCCCGGCCACGGCTATCAGGATTATCAGGAACAACGTGATTGCCCGTTCGCGCACGGCCAGCGCCGACAAATTAAAGCGATGGTGACTCATGGTGCGATCCCCTCCGGGCCAGCCATCGCCATTCGCACGGTTTCGCCTTCATGAAGCAGATGCGCCCCCAGGGCTGCCACCTGCTCTCCGGCGGTAAATGCCCCTGAAACGCGCGCGCTGTCGTCGCTGATGCCGAGTATCGTTACCGCATGCCATTTCACTTTGGCGGGTTTGCCTTCCACCACCCATACGCCAGAACCCCGTCCGGCATCCCATATGGCACTGAGCGGCACCGACCACGAGGGTGAGGTCGCCGAAGATTCCGGGATATGCAGCGTCACGGTTGAACCTAACGGGGCACGGGCTGCCGCGCCGCTCAGCACATAGCGCGCCTCAAAGGTACGTGTCGCGTTATCCGCAGAATCCGACAGTTCCCGCAATCTGGCTTCACTGACACTCTGACTACCGTACATGACGGCAGACGCGACCGATCCGACTTGCGGACGCAGCGTCTCAGGGAGACTCACCATCGCCTCGCGCTGTCCGGCACGCGCAAGACGCACTACCGTTTGCCCCGCGCTGACGACCTGTCCGGGATCTGCGAGTGTATCCACAACCACGCCATCAGCATCTGCGCTAAGCACGACGTACTGAGACGCGTTAAGGGCTACGCGCGCCTGCGCCTGAGCGGCACTCAGCTCGGCGCGTGCCGAGTCTGCTGCAGCACGTACCTGACTGTAAGCCGAAGCGGAAATCGCACCGCCACCCACCAGACTACGATAGCGTTTTTCATCCTCGCCGGTCTGACGGGCGCGAGCCTGCGCGGCAGTCACTGCATCCTGAGCAGCACGTGCCTGTAACGCCAGGTCTGCGGGATCCAGCCGAAGCAGCGGCTGGCCTCGCGTGACGCTTTGCCCTTTATCCACCATCCGCTCAAGCACTTTACCTGATACGCGAAAACCGAGATCCCCCTGAAAACGCGCGGCCACAATGCCGTTAAAAACGCGTGATTGTTCCTGAGCAGGTTTGACCTCCGCCGTCCTGATAAGCGGTGACCGGGTACGCGGATCGTCAGCTGCACTTGAAGGATCACCGCAAGCGGTCAGCAGGAGCGGAAGCAGACAGGTGGCGGACAAAAAGAGAGTGTGCCGGAGCATGGGTTGCCTTACTTAAAAAAAGTATGAGCCGCCATTCTCTGACTAGTGACCAATTATGTCAATGGTCACAACTTAAGGTTTCAGGCTCCTGAGCACCACTGCTGTCAGCAGTGCGGCATCAGCTTCTGCGGTATCAAGGTAGATCTGTAACTGAATCGGATCGGCGAGGGGTCTTAGCACCAGATAAACAGCGGCAGCCGTTTCATCGAGCGGTGTTGTCTGCTCAAACTCACCGGCACTCCGTCCTTCCTGCAAAATATCGACCACGATTTTGCGCAATCCGGCCTCATAATCAACCGCCGCAGCCCAGCGGTCACGGGATGAGACGGCGGCGATGTCATACAGACGCCTTTCGCGGAAAAACAGCTCAGTGCCGCCCAGCGCAATCACCTGAAAAAGGGTGCGAATTTTCTCTGTGGCGGAGGATGAATCCGCCAGCGCGGCCTCCAGACGACGGGCAATCTCCGTAAGGCAATTAGTGCAGATCACTTCTCCGATTTCCTGTTTGGAACCGAAAAATTTGTAGATATATGCCTTTGAGAATCCGATGGATCGGGCGAGATCGGAAACAGTTGTTTTTTCAAAGCCATAATGGCTGAAGTACTCCATTGCGGCATCCACAATCTGATCACGGATAGTGTGATCAGACGGTCCTCGCGTTGTGGTGGACATTTTTTTATCGGTCATTTTCAGCCTGGAAGTTGGTTAATTACACAGATAGCTTGTGACCCTATTATATTTTGGTCACAAGTAAAAATCGTTAAAGTGTTTTTTATTTTCTTTATCGCTGAGAAGTGGTGATGAGGTGACAGGGAAATAAAACAGAAATACGTCGGGGATGTTTCTCAAAATCAGGGGCGCATACACTATCATTGGGGCGCACCGCGCCCCGGTTTAACAGTCAATACGCGCCAGACAAGCCTCGCTATGAAGATTACTTACCCTCGAAAAAGTCTGAAGGAAGTTGTCCCGGCGGCATATTGATCACCTGGTCATTATCCGGACCTTCATTTTTCATGTAGGTCACTTTGGCAAACTTTATCTGCTCCGCTACCCGTACTGAAGCGGGTGTGAAGCTTGATTTTTTATCGCGTTGCTTAACGTCTGACGACTTTAGGGTTTGGCTGTAATTTAGCTGTTCACTGTCGCCTCAGGCCTGATGCGTACGGATGGCCTGAATAAGATGATGCCGGTGTCCGCTCCTCGCTTATAGCAAGTCCGATGACGGCTCTAGGTTTGTTTTCGTGTCAAAACGCACAGGGCTGACAGCATGGTATATTACCTGCTGCCACCGATACGTCGCATTGCCGACGTTGAATTGATTCTGCTGTGAGGATCCCGATATGACCACTTTTTATCAACTTTCGGCCACCAGTCTCGATGGTCAGCCTGTCTCTATGGCTGACTACGCTGGCAAGCTGGTTCTGGTGGTTAATACCGCCAGCCATTGTGGTTTCACACCACAGTACGCAGGCCTTGAAACTCTCTACAAGAAATACGCGACCCGAGGTTTGATCGTACTGGGTTTCCCCTGCAACCAGTTCGGTAAACAGGAACCCGGCGGCGCCGATGAAATCGCGCAAACTTGCCACATCAACTACGGTGTGAGCTTTCCGATGTTCGGGAAAGTGGAGGTTAACGGCGCCGCCGCGCACCCGGTGTTCCGTTACCTTAAGGATGAATTGCCCGGCGCTCTGGGCGGGAGGATCAAATGGAACTTCACTAAGTTTCTGATCGGACGCGACGGAAAACCGCTCAAGCGTTTTGCACCGATCACGACCCCGGAGAAAATGGAAGCGACAATCCTTGCTGCACTTTAAGCAATTTTTGGTTTCGGACTTCTCTTCACAAAATCTAATCGGGGGCAATTCACCCCTGTGTACAACTTCCACCTAGTCTTGAAGCCCTGTTGTTCTTCATGATTTTGCCTTCAATAAAATCAGAATATTATTGCGCCGAAGCTTTATTGGCTACAAAACGCCAGCGGATATAATCATAAGTCCAGTTAAAGACTAACGTATAAGGAAGGAAGACAAATATTAGCCCTATTTCGACCATGAAAGCCTTAGCTAATGACAAATCGAGTAAAAACATGGCGACTGGCGTCAGAGAAAGTACCAGTACAATTTCAAAAATCACGGCATGCAGAATTCTTACTGTAAAATTCCGTTCGAATGCAAAACGCCTTTGAATTGCGTCAAAAATCTTATTGAAGATATAGTTCCAGATTGTTGCGGTAATCGCGGAGATAACAGAAAGTTTACCAGACTGTAATAAGGACACTTTCAGTACAGTAGAAATAAAAATGGCGATAACGACATTCCCAAGCAATTCGAAAAGCACCGCATGGAAAATCCTCTCGGCTGTGCTTTTATTCAACTCCACTTTCATCTTACCTGACTCCCGTTTAGCGCAAATGACCTGACGTTAAACGTTGTAACCTAAACCAATACAAAACACAGCCTTAATCTATGCGATCATTAGTCCATTATCGCTGAACCAGATTTGACGCCCCTTATTGTTACTTAATTGTTATTGTTATGTCACGACAGAGACGCTGGGTTTTCCTGTTTCGATTTCGGTCGAATTCATTTTTTTACGCGTATGAATTTCCTCAATAATTTTGGCGAAGCGTTCTTCATTAAGTTTATAAAACACGCCCATAATCACAGCCGCCATCACAGCCAGTACGCAGGGCCAGATAAAAATAAGCTGCCGTAAGCCGAGTAATGTCGCACTACTTTGCACCACGTTAGGAATATAACCAATTTGCGTCAGCATAATTCCTGGCAGAAAACCCGCCAGCGCCGCAGAGATTTTGCGCGAAAAGGTGTAACCGGTATACACCGAGCCTTCCGCGCGGATGCCGGTTTTCCATTCGCCGTAGTCCACGGTATCCGGCACCAGCGCCCAGTTCAGGCTGTTGACAAAGGCGGTGCCAAAGAACGCCATGCAGGAAAACAGCACAAAACTTAACGAGCTGTTTCCCCAGAGAAAATTGAAAATATCGCCGGTCGCCCACAACAGTAATCCGCCCAGATATACCTGCTTTTTGCCAAAACGTTTCACGCAACCGGGCACCAGAAAGACGCCGAGCAGAATACAGCCCATGCTGAAAAATCCCATCCACGACAGCAGATGAATATCATTGAGGACGTACTGCGTGTAATACACCTGGATCGCCAGTTTGATATTAAACGCCGCCAGCGTACACAGGTTGGCGAGACACAGTACCAGCAACGGCGGATTGCGAAATATGGCGCGAAACGATCGCAGAATGCCGGATTTATGCCCCGCTGGCGTGAGTTCAACGTAACGTTCCCGGACGCCGCGATAACACCAGCCCATGCACAGAATGCCGCAGGTGGCGAAAATCAGCGCAGCGGAGAAATATCCCACCGCGGGAGAGTGACCCAATAACGCCTGCACCGGCATAAACCCGACGGTACACAGCAGTAACCCGAGCGTGGCACCGCCCTGACGCCAGGCCGCAAGTTGTGCCCTTTCATGCGGATTTTTGGTGATGGCGGGCACCATCGCACCGTACGAACAGTTCATCAGGCTGTAGAACAGGCCGAACAGCATAAACAGTACAGTGGCGAGCGCCGTTTTCACCGGCAGGCCAAAATCATTCGCCATAAACTGTGCGGTCGCCACCAGTCCCACCGGCACCGAGGCATACAGAATAAACGGCCTGAATTTGCCCCGCGCGCCGATATGGCGGCGGGAATCGAGCAATACGCCGGTCAGCATGTCGGTAAAGGCGGTGAAAAACTTCGCCACCAGAAAGATGATGCCGCCATAAAACGCCGGCATGCCCAGTTCATCGGTATAAAACTTCAGCAGATAAAGTGTCCCGATGCACAGCATCAGGTTCGAGCCAAAATCGCCCATTCCATAGGCGCACTTCTCACGCAGGGTCAGCGGATCAGGGTGATGTAAATCCTTCATAGTCGATCCTCACAGCGCCCCGCAGGGCGCTGACACAGTGAATGCCTTATGCCGTCTGCCTGCGCTGCTCGATTTCCGCCACGATGCGCACGTACATTTTCTCGTTGAGGTTATAAAAACAGCCCATCGCCACGATAGTGATCGCTGCCAGCGCGCAGGGATAAATGAAGATCAGCTGACGCAACCCTTCCTGCGTAGCCGCCGACTGCACCACGTTAGGCACATAGCCGATTTGCGTCAGCATCAGGCCGGGGAAAAACCCCGCCAGCGCCTGCGAGACTTTACGAAAGAAGGTGAAACCGGTGTAGACGGTACCTTCGGAACGCACGCCGGTGCGCCATTCACCGTATTCCACCGTATCGGACACCAGCGCCCAGTTCAGGCTGTTGACGAAGGCCGAACCGAAGAACGCCAGACAAGAGTACGCGACAAAGCTGACCGATCCGCTGCCGTAGAAGTAGTTGAGAATGTCGCCGACAATCCACAGCGCCAGACCGCCGATATAGACTTTTTTCTTGCCGAAGCGGCGCACGGCGGCGGGCATCAGGAACACGCCGATGAAAATGCAGCCCATGCTGAAAAAGCCCATGTACGAAAGCAAAATGGGATCGTTAAGTACGTACTGGGTGTAATACACCTGGATCGCCAGTTTGACGTTGAACGCGCCGAGCGTGCAGAGGTTCGCGATGCACAGGATGAACAGCGGACGGTTACCGGCGATCGCACGAAACGACTGCAACAACCCCGGCTTTTGCGCAGGATCCTGCGGCTGCGCTTCGACATAACGCTCTTTCACACCGGCATAACACAGCCACATAAACAACAAGCCCACCAGTGAGAACAGCGTCGCGGCAAAAATATAACTGCGCTGCGAACTGCCTTCGAGTAGATTCATCACCGGCACAAACCCAACGGTACACAACAACAGCCCCAGCGTGGCACCGCCCTGTCGCCACGCCGCGAGTGAGGCGCGTTCGTCGGGATTTTTAGTAATGGCGGGCACCATCGCGCCATACGAGCAATTCATCATGCTGAAGAATAAGCCGTACAGCATGAAGAGCAGCGTCGCCACCACGGTCTTACCGGTTATCTCCAGCGGCGTGCCGACGAAATTGGCGACAGCCAGCAACGTCACCGGAAATGCAGCGTATAACACGAAGGGGCGAAACTTCCCTTTCGGTCCGATTTTACGGCGCGAATCCAGCATGATGCCGGTGCCCATATCGGTAAACGCGGTAAAGAATTTGGCGATCAAAAAGATAATGCCGCCGTAAGTTCCCGGCAGACCGAGTACGTCAGTGTAGAATTTCAGCAGATACAGCGTGCCGATATCGAGCAGGATATTGGAGCCTAAATCCCCCATGCCATAGGCCAATTTTTCCCTGAAAGGCAGCCGCAGGGTCGCAGGGTTTTCCGGTGTTGTCTGACTCATTTTTATTCTCCTTCACCTGCCGGAGCGATGTCCTGAACCCCGGCGGGTGAGCCTTATCAGAGGTAACGTAATTCGCCGAACAGCGCTGCCCACTCGCTGTCTGCACGATAAAAGACCGGCGGTTTACCCAGCGGCGCTGCCACTGTGATATCGCCGCCTTGATGGGTTTCACCGGTCCAGGCGTTGGTCCAGGTATCCTGCGGCAGATACAGCGGCCACTCGCTGCGCCCTTCTTCATGCACCGGAGCCACCAGCAGATCGCGGCCAAACAGGTACTGGTATTTCAGCGTGTAAGTGCGGGCATCGTCTTCGTAATGCAGGAACAGCGGCCGCATCACCGGCAAACCGCTCTGGCTGTTATGCTTCACGGCCTGTCTGATGTAAGGCTTGAGATGGGTGAACACGCCGGTCATACGGGCGAAATGCGCGATGGTTTCCGCATCGCCGTCAAACTGCCAGTTATCGCCCGGACGGTTGCCTTCGTGGGTGCGCATCATCGGCGTGAAGGCGCTGAAATCGCACCAGCGCAGCAGCAGTTCTTTGCTGCGTTTCATGTCGAACAGCGTGGTGTAACCGCCGATGTCGCTGTGATGCAGACCGTGGCCGCTCATTGCCAGCGATAATGCCGCCGGGATCACCGAGGCCAGCCCGTCGTCCAGGCTCCAGTCAACGTTCTGATCGCCCGCCCACATCATGGTCGAATATTTCTGGCTGCCGGTGTATCCGGCACGCATAAAGAACAGCACCTCGCCGAGCTTGCCGGTTTCCTGCAAGGCTTCGTAGTTGCACTTCGCCCACAGCGCGGGCCAGGCGTTATGCATAATTTCCGCGCTGACGCCACTATGCAGAAAAGTATCGGTTGGCAGATATTCGCCAAAATCCGCCATCCAGCCCCCGCAGCCCAGTTCAATCAGGTTCTTCTTGATGACGTTTTTAAACCACTCATAGGCCGCGGGATGGGTCAGATCGACCACGCCTGCATAGAATTCGCCGAACTCAACGTGGTAATCCGCACCGCTGGCGTCTTTGGTCAGATAGCCGTGTTTGGATGCCTCTGCGCATAAGTCACGATCGCTGGCGACATACGGATTGATGTAAGAAAGAAACTGCACGCCCTCTTCTTTCCACTGCGCGATACGTTCGTCAAGTTGCGGATACAGCTCGCGGTTCCACTTCCAGTTCCACATCACGCGCTTGCCGAACGAGGTCATACGAATACCTGACCAGTCCTGCGCCCAGATGCCATTGACCTTCACGCCACCTTCGCGCATGGCGTCGAGTTTTTGCTGGCAGATTTCCGTGCCGCCCTGAACGCCCAGCGTCACGCCGTCGTACACCCACTCAGGCAATTCCGGCTGGCGACCTAACAAGGCGGTGAGTTTTTCCAGCAGGCTGATATAGCTGTCGGCGCATTCAAAACGCAGCGTGGCGTTATCTTCCCAGAAGGCCAGTTCGTGATAATCCGGCGCACTGAAATCGAAATTCATATAGCCGCTGTTTTCAACGTGGCAGTAAAACTTCTGCGTGCTGACAAACGTCGGCTGCGGGAAGAACGTCCAGTAATAGTCGCCGCCTGCGTTCTCTTTGCAGTCGGCCTGCCAGGTGACATAGGTTTGTTTGTTACGCCCGACGCCCTGCTCGCTGGTCCACAACGGGAAGGGTTTGCCGCGCAAATCAAAGTAAGAAAACTGTTCACCGCAGCCATAAATATGATCTTGCGGTTCTGCCGCCAGCCGCAGCCAGATGCGGTTATGCGCGCGGTTGTCGTTTTGCAGGTTGAGCTGTAAACGCCCGCTGTCATCGGTGGTGATCGCAAGCCTCGCGCTGAGCGCATCGCCCCGGCTGAAATGCAGATCCCACCCCGCAGGTTGTGCGGTGATTTTTACATCGGTCAGGGCAACCTTTTCGTTCAGGCGATCTTTAATACTGAAATTGCCACGGAACATGTCGATATCCGCCTCGCCAGCGCCAATCCATAAACAGGGCGCTTGCGCGGTATGACGTAAAATCAGGCGCTGCTGATAAATCAGCGAAAATTCATTATTACCGGCGATAAATTCAATCTGAGTATTTTTATTTTGTAGGGTACTCATGATGGTCTCCGTGATTTTTATTTTGCATTGATGTCCAGCAGACCGGCGGCAACGGCAGGTGCCAGCCCCGGCGCCAGCGGCAGACGCGGGATCACCAGGCAATGCAGAAGATGATAAATATCCTGTTTACCGTCCCAGACTTTGGTGGTCACTTTGTTGTCAGTATCCAGCTCCTGCCACCACGAGCCATTTTCGAAGTCCATCAGGTATTTCACGCAGTATTCCCACCAGGTCTGATACCAGGTTTCGTATTGCGCTTCGCCGGTCAGGCAATGCAACGCATACGCGGTACCCATCGCCTCCACAATGGGCCAGCGCACGCGTTCGCGCACGATAGGCTGCCCGTCCCAGTCAACGGAATAAACAAAACCGTCTGCGCCGTCCGGTGCCCAGGCATCGCGGATCGTGGCGTGGAACAGCCCTTTGGCATCTTCCAGCAACCAGTCCGGTGGCGTTTCAAAACGAGCCTCGAGCGCGGCGTGAAGGTGTAGCATCAGGCGTCCCCATTCGATCCAGTGCCCCGGCGTGCCGCCGTAAGCGCGGAAACGGTGCGCAGGATTGTCTTTGTTGTAATCGCGGATCGGCTTCCACTGCGTATCAAAATGCTCATTTACGCGATACTCGCCGCGACGGGCGACGTCATGAATAATCACCGAGGCAATTCTCAGTGCGCGATCCAGCCATTTGCGCTCATGCGTGACGTCGTAAACAATCAGGAAAGCTTCAACCGCGTGCATATTGGCGTTACCGCCGCGATAGGCTTCGGTTTCGGTGAAGGCCTCATCCCACGACTCGAGACACATCTGCTCGTCTTCACTCCAGAAGTACTTTTCGATCACGCCGATGGCCTGATCGAGTAATTTTCTGGCCTCAGGATGGCCGGTGGTGACGGCGCTGGCCGCGCCCAGCAGAACAAAAAAATGCTGATAGCCCTGTTTTGAAGCATCCACTACGCCTTCATCATTCACGCAGGCGTACCAGCCACCGTGCTGTTTATCCGCCAGCGCGCCATTAAGCGAACGGATACCGTGATCGACCAGCGAATACGCGCCGGGACGCCCCATACCTGCGGCAACGGAATAGACGTGCAGCATGCGGGCGGTGATCCACAAATGCGTGCCCATATCCGGCCGCACTTGCCCGTTATTGCCCAGCCAGCCGAAGCCGGTGGGCACGGCGGCATGTTTGCCAAAATCGAAAATCCGGTCGGTTTCCTGCTCAAGCCAGCGATGGTGGCTTATCGTGTTAAACCATTTCATTTTGAACTCCTTTCGTTAGCGGCGACGCGCCATCATCTCGTCCACAATGTCGCCCAGACGCTGCAATTTAGGCGCGGAAATATCCCTGAGCATGAGTTCGGTATCAGGTAAACCGACCACGGATGACCAGACCGCACGGCCTGCGAGAAAACCGGATGCGCCCGCCGTCATGGCGACGCTGACCGCACGCGGAAAAAGTTTTTCATCGACGCCGGAGGAGAGGATCACCCACGGCATATGAATATGTTCATTGAGGTGTTGCGAGGCGCGCAGCAGTTCAGCCTGCGTGCCGCGCCCGCTGAGGGGCATTTCGACTTTATAAAGGTCAGCGCCGCTGTCACCGAGTTCTTTCGCGGCATCGATAATCGCCTGTTCCCGGTCAAATTTATCGCCACGACGCGGCGGCCTGACCACCGGCTCGATAATGCTCAGCAATCCGTGCGCATGGCAGCGTTGATTAAACTCTTTTACCCTCTCAAGACGCTCCTGCGGGTCTTCATCGCTGCGCCACAACACCAGCAGTTTCAGCGCCTTGCCACCGTTTTCCCTGACCTGCTGCGGATCCACATTTTTGTCGATCACCACGCTGTCGACCGGAATGCCATTGCCCGGAATAAATTCGTCTGCCGCGACAATCATCGCGCAGTTTTTTGCAATGGCCTGCTGCTCAACAATCTGGCGGTAACAGAACTGCTGATCGACCAGAATCGCTGAGGCGTACGGCGATAAAATCCGTGCGGCGTTGACTTTAAAATCAGTAAGAACCTGATCGGCGACCGGCGCTTTCGCACCCGCGGCCACGAACATTAAGCGCATCGCTTCCCGCTGATCGACCGCCAGCATGGCGAATCCGCCGGAAGGACGGGTGATATCGTTAAGGCTGTAGTGAGTCATTTAACTTTCCTTGGTTAATGCGTTACGGATGTGTTTTCTGAGTCAGACCGGCGCTGGTGCGCACCTGCTCAAGAATGGCGGTCCAGTCCTGACGTCCGCGCCCGGCGGCACGCGCCTGGTTGTAGACTTCGCGGGAAGCCGCACCGAGCGGCATCGGCACATGTAGCTGATTGGCGACATCCAGCGCGATACCGAGATCTTTATGGGCCAGATCAATCATGAAAGCCGGTGACAGATCGCCTTTGAGCACTTTGTTCGGCCATGTGGTGGTGAAGTGGCCTTTTCCGGCAGGCGTTCCGCTCATGACCTGCAACGCCACATCGAAAGAGAGATCCAGTGCTTCGCACAGCACGGCGGCTTCGGCGGAGAGCGCATTCAGGGCGATACTCATGTAGTTGTTGATCAGCTTGACGCGGATGCCTTTGCCCGGCCCGCCCGCATTAATCAGTTCAGATCCCATCGCCATCAGCACCGGCGTCGCCCGCTCAACCTGTTCCTGCGTACCCCCCGCCAGCAGCAGTAAAGCCCCCGCTACGGCGTGATCCGAGGTTCTGCCGACCGGCACGTCCATCAGGCTGAAACCTTTTTCGTGCATCTGCGCGATCAGCTTGTCAGTTTGCAACGGGTGAATGGTCGACATGTCGATAACCAGCGCCGACGGGCTCAGGGTTTCGCAGATACCGTCGCGGCCAAATAACACATCGCGCACCAGATCGCCGTTAGGCAGCATGGTGATGACAAATTCTGCGCCCTCCGCTGCCTCTGCCGCGCTTTTAGCGCCCGTTGCTCCCTGCTGCACCAGTGCTGCCACAGCCTGCAGATTAAGATCGAACACCGCTAACCGGTGTCCCTGTTTAATCAGGTTGGTCGCCATCGGAGCGCCCATTTGTCCCAGACCGATAAATGCCACATTTGCCATGCGTCTCTCCTTTGTGCTGAACAGTCATGTCACTTTTTGATAATCAGTGCTGTCTTTGTTTGTCGTTTTTTGATCGTATTTGTAATTTCAGGTCAAAAAATTGACAGCCATCACTTTTTTAACAATTCGCTTAATTAAAATAACCTCATCAAAACACGCTTAAGGAACAGCCATGATTCGCATTGCCTGTGTCGGGATCACCGTGATGGACCGGATCTATTACATGAATGAATTACCTGCAGAAGGAGGGAAATATGTCGCTGAAAAATATCATGAAGTGGGTGGCGGCCCGGCAGCCACTGCCGCAGTGGCTGCCGCAAAACTGGGCGCAGAGGTGGACTTTATTGGCCGCGTGGGCGATGACGATACCGGCAACCGGCTGCTCGCGGAGCTGGAATGCCTGGGGGTAAATACCCGCTACGTCCGTCGCATTGAGCAGGCGCGTTCGTCGCAATCTGCCATTCTGGTGGATCAACACGGTGAGCGGATCATTATCAATTATCCCAGCCCGGATTTACCCGTTTCCGCCACGTGGTTACAGGCCATCGACTTTTCGCAGTGGGATGTGGTGCTGGCGGACGTTCGCTGGCACGACGGTGCGAAACAGGCGTTCACACTGGCGCGCCAGGCGGGTGTGATCACCGTGCTGGATGCCGATGTAACGCCGCAGGATATCGCCGACCTGGTGGCGTTAAGCGATCACAGCGCATTCTCTGCCCCCGGTTTGCAGCGGCTGACCGGAAACGCCGACGCCGATGCTGCGTTAGTTAACGCACAAACGCTCACAAAGGGTCATGTGTATGTCACGCAAGGCGGGCAAGGTTGTCTGTGGCTGGAAAATGGCAGTCTGCATCATCAGCCCGGTTTTGCCGTCAGCGTGGTGGACACGACCGGCGCGGGGGATGTTTTTCACGGCGCGCTGGCCGTCAGTCTGGCTCAGGGTGCGGATTGTGCGGAAGCCGTGCGTTTTGCCAGTGGTGTGGCCGCCCTGAAATGCACAAAGCCAGGTGGCCGTGCCGGAATTCCCGACTGTGATCAGACACGGTCTTTTTTGTCACTTTCTGTATAGAATACGACTCAGACGCTCATTTTTAGAGGTATGCCCATGAGTCTTACGGAACTGACAGGGAATCCGCGCCACGATCAGCTGCTCGGGCTGATTGGTGAAAACGGGTATATGAACATTGAAGAACTGGCGGCCTTACTTGATGTCTCGACGCAAACCGTACGCCGGGATATCCGCAAGCTCAGTGAACAGGGACTGGTATCGCGTCATCACGGCGGCGCGGGCCGCGCCTCCAGCGTAGTCAATACCGCCTTTGAGCAGCGGGAAATGTCGTGGACAGAAGAAAAAAAAGCGATTGCGCAGGCGATCGCCGATTATATTCCCGACGGTTCGACGGTGTTTATTACTATTGGTACCACGGTTGAACAGGTGGCACATGCCCTGCTCAATCATAACCATCTGCGCATTATCACAAACTGCCTGCGTGTCGCCCATATTCTGTATAAGAATCCGCGATTTGAGGTAATGGTACCGGGCGGAACGCTGCGTCCTCACAACGGCGGAATTATCGGGCCTTCGGCGACGGCCTTTGTGACGGGATTCCGCGCAGACTATCTGGTCACCAGCGTCGGCGCGATTGAAAACGATGGGGCTTTAATGGAGTTTGATGTCAACGAGGCCAGCGTGGCGAAAACCATGATGGCGCACTCGCGGCATATCCTTCTGGCTGCGGACCATACCAAATATCATGCTTCCGCCGCCGTTGAAATCGGCAATGTCTCTCAGGTGACGGCATTATTTACGGATGAACTGCCTGCGGCGGGTCTGCACAAGATACTGAAAAACAACCAGGTCGAAATTGTTAAAGCCAGCCCGTCGGATTAACGGGCATAATCCCCTTCTCGCCAATTTTTATAAGAAATGAGTCTGCAGATGACAAATAAGGATGTTTTTTCAAACAAATTCAATATTCAGCCTGAGGGCGATATTGTTTGCCATGTTACAGATGAGTACGGGGACATCATCGTCGCGGACACTGAAGAGCACCGGATACTGCGTTTTGAAGGGATTAATGAGCAGAGCAAAATGCTCAAAAAAGACGTTAACTTACCTGTTCATCATTATTCCAAAGCCATGTTGATGGCGACCGCGTTCACTTCCGGGCGGACTGCGCTTCTGCTCGGACTTGGCGGAGGCGCATTACTGCGCGCGCTTCATACTCAGGATGATCAGCGGGTTATGGATGTGGTTGAGCTGAGAGCGGGTGTGTTATCCGTCGCGCAGGAATGGTTTACGTTGCCCGGGTCTGACAAAATCTCTTATTACATTGAAGACGCAGAACATTATTTGCGCAGAGAGCATACGCATCAGTACGATCTGATTTTCTCAGATCTGTACTCAGCCTTTTCGATGGAGCCACGTCAGGGTACAGAAGCTTTTCTGAGATTGTGCCTGGAAAAATTGAGTGATCAGGGCTGGCTGGTGCTGAATTATTACGAGGTGCCACGAGCCGGAAGCGCATTATCTTGCGCACTGCGCGAGGTATTTGGTGAGGTACTTTATTGCCGGGTGCCGAGTGGGAATGTCGTCATTTATGCAGCCAGAAAACCACATCTGCAGACGATAAGTGAATTAAGAGAGCAGGCCCAATTGTTGCTTTCTAGTCTGAACATCGGCAACGAGATGGGTGATCTGTCAAAAAATATTGTCCCGCTGTACCCGTAGCCGCCTCTCAGGCGTGCCCCTGACCTCTGACATATATGCCAGCGGCAGGGGCATTCCGGTCATAAATCTTTAAACGACCCCAGCCGGAATCCGCGTTCTATAATGGCGGACTTCAGTGTTTCTGACGTCAGCACATCCAGTTCTGCCAGACGCGGATAGCAATATTTACTCGCCAGAATGGTGTTATCAATAAACGATGGATGCGTCATGATTTCCACAGAGCGGTTGCCGCGCTGTGTCGCATTGTCCAGCGTTTGCAGAAAAAGCGCTTCTGAAATCGCATCGCCATAGAAGGTTGTGTCGAATCCGTCGGTACTTTTCGCGCCACACAGAGCAATTTCCTCCTTGCGGACTTCGTCGCGGTCAATACGCACCGGAACGCCCTTCTCTTTCGCGAACGCTTCCACTATCGGGAAAATTTCCGCGAACATATGTACGTGGTGATGACTGTCGATATGTGTCGGCATTTTGCCAAACAGCTCGATAAAACGACCGAACTGACATTCCAGTTCACGGGCGATTTCATCCAGCGGCAGGGTTCCGGCCTCGGCCATATCCCAGATCCATTTTCCCAGTTCGCCTTCACGGGTCAGGTTTGGCATGGGCGAAAGCGGACGGCCTAACGTCAGGACAAAATGCATCCCGACGCTCAGTTGCGGGCTGGCCTTGCTGAGAACAGCGGCGTGTTCGATGCCCGGCGCATTCATCATCGCCGTGGTAGACCGCACCACGCCGTGATTAAACGCCTCAATGATCCCGTAGTTTTGCGCTTTGCAAAGCCCGAAGTCGTCCGCGTTCACAATCAGTAATTTATCCATAAACACCCTTTCCGGAGAGCCTTCCCTTGCGGGAAGGCGATGGGTTATTTTAACGCGGCAATGGTTTTTGCAAAATTCGGCAGCAGTTTTTCATGTGCAAGCAACATTTCGCGTGCCAGTATTTCGGCATCTTTATCGGAATGGATCAGCGGGCTGAGGTTCATCGCCAGCAGCACATCGTTCAGCTCGCCGCTGATGGCGGCATTGCTTGCAGCAATCTCAAAACCTTTGATGGTGTAGATAAGCCCCAGCACTTTTTCGTCGAAGTGCGTGATGCGCGGATGAGGTTTTGCGCCGTCACGCCCGATGGTGCAGGTCATTTCCACCGCCCAGTCCGCCGGAATATTATCAATATGCCCGTTGTGCGGGAAATTGACGTACTGTTCGGTTTGCTTGTCGTTATAAATCGCGCTGATCACTTCACACGCCGCATCGGAATAATAAGCGCCGCCGCGAAGTTCCAGCTCTTTTGGCTTCACGTTCAGATCAGGATTTTTGTACAAATCAAACAGCTGCTTCTCGACTTTTTGCACCACAGTGGCACGCGCGCCGCCTTTATAGAACTCACCCATTTCAATCGCCAGCATCTCTTTCTGCTTGAAGTAGTACAACAGGTAAGAACACGGCAGCAGATTCAGAGAGCGGATCAGGCCTTCGCTGAACGGCAGGTCGAAAATGTTTTTCACCGAACCGGCGGTCAGTGTGCCGGAAGCCACACCGTCGAGCAGTTCGGCAAAGCGTGATTCGCCGTTCACAATGACATCTTTGATGAATACCATGTGGTTCAGGCCAAAGAGGTCAATGGACAAGTCATCCTGCGGCGTCAGTTTCAGTACATCCTGAATGAACATTTTCATACCGACAGGGATGTTGCACACGCCGATGAATTTTTTGAATTTGGTGTGACGGAATACCGCCTCAGTGACCATACCGGCCGGGTTGGTGAAGTTGATCACCCAGGCGTCCGGGCAGATTTCTTCGACATCTTTAATGATGTCAAAAATCACCGGAATGGTGCGCAGCCCTTTAAACAAGCCACCTGCGCCGTTGGTTTCCTGCCCCAGATAGCCGTGACTCAGCGGAATACGTTCATCAAGTTCACGCGCTTTTAACTGGCCGACGCGCAGTTGCGTGGTGACGAAATCGGCGTCTACCAGTGCTTCGCGGCGGTTCAGCGTTTTATGCATGACAATAGGCACACCGGCACGCTCGACCATACGCTGGCAGAGATTGAAGATAATATCCTGCTTCTCTTTTCCGCCTTCGACATCCACCAGCCATAATTCAGTGATCGGTAATTCGGCGTAGCGTTTAATAAATCCTTCAAGTAATTCCGGGGTATAGCTGCTCCCGCCACCAATAGTGACGACTTTAAGTTTTTTACTCATAGGAACTCCCGTGCAATAATCATGCACTGCAAATTAATACAGAAATATTGTTGAATGAACCGACATTAATTAATGCTGCACAACTTCTTCCGGTAATGGTTCGGTGTAAAAGAAGTCAGCTTCTTAAAGTTTTTAATAAACATACTCGGGCTACTGTAACCGGAATCAAAAGCAATATCCGTGACCGAGTAGTTGGTGATCTCCAGCTGTTTTTTGGCAAAATCAATACGGATTTCATTTATAATCTGCATCGGCGTTTTGCCATAATGTCGCTGCGTCGCGCGCGTCAGGTATTCCTGAGACTTCCCGGAAAGCTCCACCATATTGGATAATGCTTTATCACCGAAGCGCGCTTTATCATGCATTTTCTCAATCGCCGTTTTCAGCCAGACTGGAATATCAGGCATCACTTCTGATTCACGGTGATGACGTAAGCGGTTAACAATATAAAACGTCACCATCTCCAGAAATTCATTGAATTCACCGTTGCGGAAATTCAGTGAAGCAATGACCGACTCAATATAAGCCAGAAATTCCGTTTTTATCTGATAGACCTGCGATGCAACAAATCGGGCAGGTAATAACGATAAATAATGTTGCTCGAAAAAGGCTTTACTGATCCCAACATTTAAAATCCGGGTAGCACCAAATTCATAAAAACTTTGATGGTTAGAACCTAACGGGATGAAAACGAAATCGCCACGTTCTAAAAGTACCCGTTTGCCGTTAACGTGCTGAAAATACCGGCCAGTCAGGACGATGGTGAACTCATAGTAGTCATGCTCGTGCAGCCCGGAGATGCTTTCTACCTTGTTGTAGATAAACATGTGGAAATTCTGACCGTCGAAGAGTTGATTTTCGCGCGCTGTCTTAATTTCCATACTGAGTACCGGTGGCTGCATTATGGTTCCCTACGTTATTTTATTTTCTCATGAAGCTCAATGAGTTCTGCAATCAGTTCGCGGGCGAGCATGGATGTCATCAGGTGATCCTGCGCGTGAACCAGCACCAGGCTGACTTTGGTTTTACCTTCGCCCTGATCTTCTTCAATCAGTTTGGTCTGTATCAGATGGGCTTCATTGAGCGCCATTCTCGATTGCGCCATCACTTCACGCGCCTGCTCAAAATCGCCTTCTTTGGCTTTTTTCAGTGCTGAATACGCCAGGCTGCGAGCCTGTCCGGAGTTAATAATCAGCCCCATCACCACTTCTTCTAAATCCTGCAGTTCGCTTTCGGTATCAACAATGCTGTCTAAATCCATCATTTTTATCTCTCCGTGATTTGCCGGACAGCGGCAGGAAGCTTGCCCCGCCGCTGTCCGTTCAGATTAAAATTTCAGTGCTGCGGCAATGTCTTCTTCGCTTTCTTCTTCCTCGATTATCGCCTGCGCTTTGTTCGACAGGATAACGAAAGGCATATAAACCAGCGTGGCGATACCGAGGTTGAACAGAGCCACTAACAGGGCGGCGATGCTGCCGTTACTGTTAAAGAAGGCGCCCAGACCGGTAGGCATGGTCCACGGCGCGAGGTTCGTCACCGGTGGAATAATCCCCATGCTGTAAGCCGCCAGCGTAATCGCCGCCAGAATCGGCTGGACCAGCACGAACGGAATAAACATCACCGGGTTCATGATAATCGGCAGGCCGAACAGGATAGGTTCGTTAATCTGGAAGATGCCTGACGGCAGCGCAAGCTTGGCGACCTGACGATGATCTGCACGACGTGATGCGATAAAGATGGCGATAATCAGACCCAGCGTCGCTCCGGAACCGCCCAGCAGGATGTAGGAATCCAGCATCGGTTTGGCCCAGAAGTGGAAGGTTTTACCCGCGTCAATCGCTGCGCTGACAGAACCGTACTCGGTATACAACGCAATGTTTTCCAGTGCCCAAGGCGTCATGATGCCGTTGTCCAGTGCGGTCAGCGCCAGTGAACCATGCACACCGAAGAACCACAGCAGGGAGTTGAAAATCACATACGCCCAGCCGACTACGCTGCCCATTGCCGCCAGAGGTTTGGAAATAGAATCCATAATAATCTGGTGGAAATTATGACCGTATAATCCCAGCAACCAGGAAATTACTCCGAAGAAGAACAGAATAATAAAGCCCGGAATTAACGCGGAGAATGAACGGGAAACCGACGTCGGAACGCTCGCGGGTAAAGTAATCACCCAGTTTCGGCGAATAACAAACGTAAACATTTCGGCGACAACCAGACCGATTATCATACCGGAAATAATATTCGCGCCACCTAACCAGTTTGCCCCGACCGCATAAGCTTCACCCACGCTATAAGGGGTAACCGTCATAAATGCGGCGACAGCTAATAAGCCTGCGGAAAGCGAATCGACTTTTCGTTCTTCTGCTAATGCCATCCCAATAAAGAACGGTGCCATTAACGACATAATACCTAACGTGCCGTTATAGACATTAATACCAATCGTTTTTAAACCGGCCAGCGTTTCAATGGTTGATGGGTCTAAACGTACGCCCAGAGAATAAAAGAAGGAACCGGCACCGAAGTTCAGAAATACGTTATTAATTAAAACGAACATGGCGCCAGCCAGGGTCAGCGGCATTAATTTGATAAAACCATTTTTGATGGCATTAATATGCGGCTGTTTACCTATTTTGACGGCAAAAGGAAGAAGTATCTTTTCAAGTGAATCAATGGCTTTGCTCATTGGGATTTTCCTTTAATGCCGCCATCCGGCGGCCAGGGTATGAAATTCGCTCTTTGACTGGAGTTCTCTTTGACTTAAAAATTTCAATATAAAGACGTTCAATTTAAAAATAAGGAAAAACGGTAAATTACTGCGCTGCTGCTTTTTTGATCGCAGCAACCGCTGCTTTCAGTACACCTAACCCATCAATTTTGCCGTACAGAGCAGAATCGATCACTTCAACCGGTTTGCCCGGTAAAATTTTTTTGATTTCGTCGAGCATGTAGGCAATTTGTGGTCCGAGTAACACCACATCTGCGGCGGCACCTTTTTCGGCAGCCAGTGTTTCTGGGAATGCTTCGATAATGACCGGCACTTCATATTTCTCGGCCTGGATTTTCATTTTAGAAACCAGCAACGAGGTAGACATTCCTGCGGAACAAAACAAATAAATGACTTTCTTTTCCATGATGAAACCCTCATATCCCGAATAAATTACAGCTCCGACAACGGTTCCTGGTAAACCAGTAAGAATGCTTTCAAAGCCAATCGATGAAAATGACCTATTGTCTCTGCCTGAATGGAGTATACGGCATCGCTTAGGCAGGGGATAATTCTCAACTAACCAAAATTGTCTCTCCTTGACCAACGCCTATGACTCCCTTCACGTTTTGGGCAAATAATTCGCGGGGATAAATAAGATTGCGGCGCCCATGAAGCAACAACAAATTAACATTTAAGCCTACCTAAGCCGGTTCTGTTATGAGAAACTAAGAATGTTTGCGCAAACATTCTTGTATCGATCTCCGGACATCAGTGACCAACGTTTTGAATAATAAAATAAAATCGCAAAAAGGCCGCTCCCGTACGGCTACGCTCGAAGATGTCGCCCAGGCTGCCGGACTTTCTCCGATGACAGTCAGCCGCGCCTTAAACAATCCCAAAGTCGTTCGCCCTGCAACCATCGCGCGCGTGATGGAGGCCGTCAACAGCACCGGATACATTCCAAATATGCTGGCCGGTGGACTGGCGACCAGCCGCACCAAACTCATTGCCGTCGTCGTGCCGCAAATTAACAACAATATGTTTGTCGATACCGTTCAGGCGATCAGCGATCAGCTGGCGGCACGCGGTTACCACATGTTGTTGTGTATTGTCGGCTACGAGCCGGAAGACGAAACCGATATTGTTTCCACGCTGCTTTCCCGCCGCCCGGATGGCATCGTACTGACCGGTATTCATCACACATCAGAGCTTAAAAGAATCATTCTGAACGCCAATATCCCGGTAGTAGAGATTTGGGATCTGACGCCGACGCCGATTGATATGCTGATTGGCTTCTCGCACGAAAAAGTCGGCAATGCCATCGGTGAATACTTCGCCACCAAAGGATTTACGCGTTTTGGCTTTATCTGCGCCTCGGATCGCCGCGCAATGGTACGTAAAAACGGGGCGATCAGCGTATTGCGGGCGATCCCTGAGCACGACATTAAAGAAGTGATTGTGTCACGGCCGGCGAATATGGAAGTCGGACGCCATGCTCTGCGCCAGTTGCTCGACAGTGGTCACCGGTTCGACGCCATCATTTGCAGCTCCGACACCCTTGCCCAGGGCGCCATTATGGAAGCCGAAGCGCAGGGTTTACGCGTACCCGATGATTTCTCGGTGATCGGATTCGCAGACCTGAATTTTGCCGCACACAACCGCCCTGCCATCACGACCGTCAGCGTCGAAAAATGGGATCTGGGCATCCGCGCGGCGGACATGCTGGCGGATAAAATCGAAGGCATCACGGTTGAAGAACCTATTGTGGATATGGGTTACCGGCTTGTTATTCGGGAATCAGCCTGATGGCTTTTGTCGAGTCTCCGTGCGAATGAGGGCATTTTGCAACTGCCCCGGCGTCTTTCCAAAACGTTGCCGGAAGACGTCGATATAAGCACTGACGTTGCTGTAACCACTTCTTAACGCCACCTCGCTGACCGGCAAGCCGGCAAGCACCCATTGCAATGAAGTGACCACTTTTGCCTGCTGTCTCCACTGGCTAAAACTGAGGCCGGTTTGTTGAGTAAACAAACGACTCAGGCTGCGAACGCTGAGCCCCCATTGTTGGGCAAGCTGAGTCTGGTCCAGCTCGCATGCCGGGTTTTTCAGTAATTGATTCGCGACATTACGCGCCCGGCGATCGACGGGCAACGTCAACTGAAGCGGCAAGTCAGGAGCTCCGGCAATTTCAAAGCCTAATAATTTGAGAAGATGGCTTTGATATTCCGCAGAGGATGAAAGATCACCTTCCCGGCACAGGCGTTCCAAAATCGCCATCACGAAGGCATCTGCCCCATAGACACCCGGATGAGCGGGAAACGGTGAGCAGGAAGCAGGTTCAAGGTAAAGGCTTTGACCTTTCACGCCTGCCGGAACCCAGGCCCTGTGGCTGACATCAGCGGGAAACCATCCCAGTGATCCCGGTGTGACAGTCCAATGTACTGACGTCGTTTCAATGACAAGAATGCCATGACTCAACCAGTACAGCTGACCGGATGCGTGTTTATGCCAGGGCGTCGAATGCAGACTGTCGTAGTCGAATCTTTCAATTTTCATCTTCTGGCCGGTTAACCGTATATCTTGTCCAGATACGGATAATACCCTCATCCGCTCTTCCCGTACTCTTTCTGCTCTCAAAATGGAGGAACCGATGAAAAAGACAACTCAGACAGTCATTGATGCACTGCAAAACGTGGTCTGCAGCCCTGAACACAGCGAGCATGAAATTGCCCTTTACTTTGATCCGGGCTATCAGCAGGTGGTCGATGGTCACCGGCTCGATTACCGCGAATTTATTCAGCATATGGCGCTGCTTAAATCACAGACCACACAAATAAAAGTCTCTGTTCTGTCCGCCGTCACGGAGGATCAGACGGTGTTTACACACCATCATGTCAACGCAGCAAAAATTCAGGGTGAACACTGTGAATTTGAAGTTTTTGCCCGCTTCACGTTGTCATCTGGAAAGATCATCCGCTGCGAAGAACTCACCCGGATGATTCGCGGCACATCAGGTGACCGCGATCTTGGGGGCAGACATTAACAGTCCCCCACTCTTAGCTTAGGGGTGGGGACCACCACCCAATAACCAGGCTTAATTGATACGTTTCCCTTCACTCGCTACCTGGTCTGGTGGTCAGGTCAGCGCGACCCTCACCTTTAGTCCAATAACGAGCGTGGCAAAAAACATGATGCAACCGGCGGTGATGAAAACACCTGTTACACCGCTGATACCAAAGAGTAATCCTCCCAACGCAGCACCCGCAGCAATTGAGGACTGAACGGCTGCGACGACCATGCCGCCAGCGGTTTCAGCCTGATCGGGAACCGAACGCGCTACCCAGTTTGACCACGCAACCGGTACGCCACCAAATGCCATCCCCCACAACGCGACGAAAAACATCAATCCCTCTTCCTCCAGTGGCAGCAAAATCATGCTTAATGCCGCGAAACCGACAAGTGCTGGCATGATTATCAGGGTAAGACGCAGGCTTCTCTCCATCAGCCACCCGGCCAGCAGCGTACCGATAAAATTAGCGATGCCAAATCCAAGCAGTATCAATGACAAACGATCCACATCGAGTTGGGCAATATTTTCAAGCGCCGGGCGAATATAGGTAAACAGCGCATACTGACCCGTATGGGCGATCACACACCCCGTCATTCCCATCGCAATGCCTGGGCGGCGGAGTAAATCCATGACAGATGCCGTTATCGTCATTCTACGCGGCGCCATTCCAGGAAGGGTAAACAGTTGAAAGATCAGTGTCAGCACGCCGAGTGCGGTTGCAGCGATAAAAGCACTACGCCAGCCATAAAGCCCACCTAAATAGCTCCCCAGCGGGATCGAAACCACAGTACCGACAGCAATACCGCTAAAAATAATGGAGAGAGCACGCGGAACGCTTTTAGCCGGGACCAGTCGCATCGCTACGGCAGCAGCCATACTCCAGAAACCTCCCAGCGCGATGCCCAGCAAAATGCGCATGACTAACAGAACAGCCAGACTGGATGAAAGTGCGACAAGCAGGTTGGAGGCAATCATCAGCACGGTAAAACCCAGCAAAACATTTCGGCGATCATAATTACGCGTCAGGCGGGGAACCATCAGACCCGCAAACAGGGCCACCACCGCCGTTACCGTTACAGACTGACCAGCCAGAGCTTCGGTCACACCGAGATCGGCGGCCATGGGTGTCAACAGGCTGGCAGGAAGATACTCCGCAGTCAGCAAGCCAAACACGCCCATCGTCAGTGAAATAACGGCCATCCATGCGGATTCTTTGGGTTCCGAGCTATTCAAACTCGCGGATACAGCTACAGTAGCTTCATTTCTCATAACACACTCTTCCTGGGAAAAAATCACAACACCAAGTCTAGAGTTGAGCAGCTGGACGATCTATGATGCCACATCCTGATTTTTTACCCGAAACGCCGGTTATGCCTGTGAATAAACATTTTGCCCTGTCATCCGAGCTCATCAGTGAACTGCTGCTGGAAATGCGCCTGCGTGGCGTGCAGTATCGCCGTTTACAGACTGGCTCTGAATTTGGCGTCGGTTTTAGCAACAGACCGGGACATGCCTATTTTCATTACATCGCTGTGGGCACTGCTCTGCTTCGCACACACGACGGTACGTTGCACGAATTGAAAACCGGAAGCATGGTATTCATGCCGCAGGGTGAGGAGCATCAGCTTTTATCGGATGTCAGCTGTTCATTTCAACATATCGACACGTTAGGCTCTGCGCCTTTGGGCGAGGCCGTCAGCGGAATCAATACTTGTCCGAGTTCGCATCCGACACCCAGCACGGTTCTGTTTTATGGCTGTATGGAGTTCGATCTTGGTGGAATGCAGGGGCTTGGTAAACTGATGCCGCAAGCCATAGTGGTTGAGGCAAATGAACAGGTCTATCCGGGACTGGTTCCTATATTGGGCGCGATGAAATTTGAAATCTGTTCCGGACGCGCAGGATTTGCGGGCATTCTGGCACGCCTCGCAGAAGTGGCGGCCGCCATGATTGTGCGTGGATGGATCGAAAACGGCAGCGAGAACGCCGCTGGCCTGATCGCTGCGTTACGTGATCCCCGACTCGCCCGTGCTATTCTGGCCATTCATCGCGATACGAGTCGGGAGTGGTCTGTTGCAGAGCTCGCTGCACAGTCGCATGTGTCACGTTCTGTTTTTGCTGAACGCTTCAAATCAATCATCGGCATACCTCCCCAGCGCTATGCAAGGGAGGTGCGAATGCGCATCGCAAGTCACTGGATTATTCACGATAAGATCTCAATTGACACCGTTGCTCTTCGCCTCGGTTATGCCTCACAGGCAGCGTTTAGCAGAGCTTTTAAGCGCATCAATGGATATCCGCCGGGCGCTATGCGTCAGCGACCCGCGAGACAAAGGGGAATCGCATCAATCACCCATCCGGGCTCTGCCGTTTAAATGGATATACCCACGGGGGACCGTTCCATCCTATTAAGAAATGAGTTATCCGTATTTATGGGAACGTCGCCGAACCCCCGAATTCCAGATAGATTTTCGCCAGATTTTGGAACTGATTAAAGCGGTTTTCATCCAGTGATAGCTCCGCCTGGCGGCGCTTCTCCTGAGCATCAAGCCAAAATGAGACCGGCACAGCGCCCTGGCGATATCGTACTTCGTTCAGTCGCTCAGACTCCCTTGCCAGTTCAAGTCCTTCATGCAGCCTTTTTTCCTGCGCCAGTAACTGGTTACGCAGGGACAGCTCGTCTTCAATACTGCTCATCGCTTTATAAAGCGACTGCTTAAACTCCAGTAATCGCTGTTCGTAGTCGTTGCGGGCAATTTTTACATCCACGCCCTGTTGCCTCCACTCGAGAAACGGCAGTGTCAGGTTGGCGCCAACGGAACCGACAGGATTTTGCAGGAACGCCATCAGCGAGCTGCTGCTGGTACCCAGAGAACCGGTCAGACTGAAAGCGGGATAGAATTCGGTGCGCCTGATATCAACGGTGGCCAGAGCTTCACGCACCCGCCACTCTTTAGCACTGATATCGGGTCGGTGTCTCAGCACGCTGGCCGGAATGTTCGCATTAACCGCGGGCATTCTCCCTTTTGGCAACGTCATCGGTTCAGCCACGGGGCTGCCTGGCGCGGTACCCAGCAATACCGCCTGCTGATTCAACGCCTGCAAACGTTCACGCTGCAGCCCGGTGAGTCTGTTTTCCTGGGTCAGCAAGCTTTGCCGGGCATCAACCACATCAAGTGATGAAGCACCACCCGCGTGGTAGCGAGCCATCGCCAGGCGTAGCGTTTCTTTTGCATAACCGATGCTCTGCTGAAGGACGCTTATCTGTTGGTTAATAAAACCAATGCGCCAGTAGTTGTCACTGGCCTCTGAGAGCAAGGTCAGGCGTGCTGCACGCAGATCCTCTTCTGTGGCCTGACTTGCCCAAACCGCGGCATCTCGCTGCCGGGCCATTTTGCCCCACAGATCCAGTTCATAACTGGTATTCAGGGTGGCGGAACTGCCCTTTTCCCAGCCTGATGCGCCGGTAAGTGGTTTTCTGCTGTCCACGCCCAGCGTCCCTTTTAACCCCGGATCGCTTGCAATGCCCACTCTCTCGGCGTCAAGCCTTGCCCGGTACATCCTTAACACGGCTAAAGCCACGTCATTATTGCTTGCCATCACCTGGCGTAACCAGCTATCCAGCAGGGGGTCATTAAACGCGTTCCAGTCAAACGGTGCGGACTCCCCGTCGGCATCGTCGTGATACCAGCTGGCCGGATACTCTACGGCAGGCGCGTGATAGTCGCTTTTGAGTAAGTTTGCGCAGCCTGCGCTGAGCGTGGCGGCGAGGCATAAAGCCAAAGGTGATAATATTTTCATAGGTTACTCGCTGGCCAGTGAAGCGACCGGATCCATCCTTGCCGCCTTGCGGGCGGGGAGATAACCGAAGATCATGCCAATGATTGTTGAACAGACAAATGCGGCGGCAGCAGCCTGCCAGGAATAGATGGCGGTAAACATTCCGCCTGCCAGTGCGGTGAAAAGAGCGCCTGCGGCATACGACAGCGCGATGCCTAATGCCCCCCCTATCAGGCACACCAGGACGGCCTCAATCATAAATTGCTGCATGATATCGCTTCGACGCGCTCCCACCGCCATCCGCACGCCAATTTCATGGGTACGTTCGGTAACGGACACCAGCATGATGTTCATCACCCCAATACTGCCGATCATCAGTGAGATGCAGGCAACCATAAGAATCAAAATGCTGAAAGTCATCGAAGTACTTTCGATGGATTTTCTTATCTGTTCAAAATTATAAAGCTGGAAGTCTTTTACGCGGTGACGCTGGGTCAACAGCTGAGATATAGCACTGACAGCGGCCTCGTTAGCCACATTGTCCTTCAGCCGGACGCTGATGCTGGTCAGTACCGGTTTACCTGCCATTCGGTACATTACCGTACTGTAGGGCATCCACACGGTAATACGGTTGGGTGCATAACTACGGTTATTACTCTTAGCGATGCCCACAACGCGTGCTGGTACGGAACCGAGGAATACAATTTGTCCCAGCGCCTTTAACCCCGCCTCATCAAATAACGCTATGCGGGCATTTTCATCGATGATCACTTCCTGCAGGGCGTTACGATCGTCCCTGAACGTTGCCCCCTGCAAAATCTCGATGCCATTAACGCGGAAGTGATCTCGCCCAACGCCATTGATTGAGGCGGTTGCGGATTTTCCGCGAAAACGAATGGTGTCTGAGGCACTGACTTCCGGGCTTACGCTGTCAATAAACCCCTGCTTCGCCAGTGCTGCAGCATCTGCTGGCACCAGCGTACGAATGCTTTCGGCGCTGTCGTCGAAGAAATCGCTCCCGGGATAAATGCTCACTACGTTGGTGCCCAGATCTTTAATATTCTCCAGCGTCCGCTGCTTCGCCCCTTCACCGAGCGCCACCACCGTGACCACGGCAGCGATGCCGAAAATAATTCCGGTCATGGTTAAGGTTGTGCGTAAACGGTGTGCGTTCATCGCTTTCAGCGCCATTCCCAGCGATTCACGTGTACGATCGAGAAAACTTTGCCAACGACTTTGCCGGGTCCTGTTGGCAGGCGGCAGTTTTTCTGTCGCGGTCAGGCGGCTGCCGCTGTCTGAGATAATTTCGCCGTCGCGCAGTTCGATAATCCGCTGAGCATGTTGCGCCACCTTCATGTCGTGGGTCACTATCACCACGGTATGACCCCGCTGGTGAAGTTCGCTGAGGATGGCCAGCACTTCCTGCCCTGACTGTGAATCCAGCGCACCGGTCGGTTCGTCCGCCAGAATTATCTCTCCGCCATTAATCAGCGAGCGGGCAATACTGACACGCTGTTGCTGACCGCCGGAAAGTTCACCGGGTTTATGATGCTCCCGCCCTTCCAGCCCGAGCCTGCCCAGCAGTGCTGCGGCTCGCAGCCGACGCTGGTCACGCCCGCTGTTGGCGTAAATGGCAGGGATCTCAACATTGCCCAGTGCGCTGAGGTCTGGCATCAAATGATAGCGCTGGAAGATAAAGCCGATATGTTCCCGGCGTATTCTTGCAAGCTCATCCGGTGAAAGCTGGGCAGCATTTTGCCCGCCGATGTAATAATTCCCGCTGTCGGGGACATCAAGGCAACCCATGATGTTCATCAGGGTCGATTTACCCGACCCTGATGCGCCGATAATCGCCACCAGTTCACCTGCCGCGATCGTCAGACTCACCTCTTTGAGGACGGTAAGCGTCTGGCCACCATTACGGTAGGTACGGCTAATACCGTTAAGCTCAATAATATTGCTCACAGCACGAACCCATCCCCAGGTGCTTTTTCACCCGGCTGCGACAGCACCACCTTTTCCCCGACTTTCACGCCATCAAGGATCTCAATATCCACGCTGTTGGTTATTCCGGTTTTTACCTGTCGGGTTTCAAGCTTGCCGTTACTTGTCAAAACCTGCACCTGCTGCTTATTGCCATCTGCTTTATGCACCGCCTGAATGGGCACCAGAAGCGTATTTTTACCTTCACCGGCAAGCAGCGTGACCTGAGCAGTCATGGCAATTCGCAGCCGGTTTTCCGGATTGGGCACGTCCAGCAGCGCGTTGTAGTAGACGGACGCATTCGAGGTACCTGAGCCTGATGCCGAACTGCTGCTGGCAAGCGTGTCGTCTTTCATTACCGATTCCGGCGCCAGTTCAACGGTGCGCAGTATCGCGTCATACTCTTTGTCAGGTTCCGAGAAAATGGTGAAGCGCGCTTTTTGGCCGATGAAAATACGGGTGATATCGGCCTCAGAGATCTGCGCCTTAATGGTCATCACATCCAGTCGTGCAAGTTTGATAATTGTCGGTGCACTTTGGCTGGAGTTAACCGTCTGCCCTTGCTGGGTCACTACTGCGATAACGATGCCGTCCATCGGCGCGACGACACGTGTATAGCTCAGGTCGACCTTTTTCTTATCCACCTCGATCTGCGCCTGCACCAGACGCGCGTTAAGCGACAGTAGCTCCGCACGCGTGGTCGCCAGCGTGGCTTCTGCGGACTCAAAATCTTCACGTGAGCTGGCTTCTTGGTTAAGCATCTGCCGCTGCCGTTTGTAACGGAGTTCAGCCTGTTTTAAGAGCGCCTGCTTGGCTTGCAGATCGGCTTTGACCACGTTGAGTGCGGCTTCTGCGGTGCGCAAATCATTACGCTGCGGCACATCGTCAATGTCAGCTATCGGTTGCCCTTTAATGACTTGATCGCCAGGCTTAACTTTCAGCGATTTTACCTGGCCTGAGACCTGAGCACCGACGTTAACGCGCTCAATCGCATCGATTCGGCCGGTAGCCAGTACGGTATTTTCAATATCCCCTTTACGCACCGGAGCCGTGACATACTCCGGGACCGGCGCGCTGCGCAGGAAGAACAAGGAGACGGTGATAAGAACAGTCAGCATCACTGCAGCAAAAATGGCGACGCGACGTGAAGGGAGTTTCATTAACATTGTGCGGGTTTTCCATAACATTAAAACGCAGCGATCTAAGATATCATTTTGCCCCCCTGAGTCTCTACGGGAGTTAAACACGGGGTTAGCGGCTATCCCCTTGCACAAAGTCGGAGATAGCACATTCCCGGATCCCTTTTTGGATTAAAGTGAACGGGTAGCCTCATTGGAGGTTGTCGTTAATCATCTTCACCCTCTCTTTGCCGGGGAAGGGTTAACTTGTAGCTTATTTCAACTTCGCTTTTGTCCCACAAATAGATATCACCCTAAGTGAAACCCATTCCTATTTGTTAAAAATGTTAGCTAACATTCATAACAACAAATAACAGAAGCTTTCAATGCGGAATTAGATTGAACTAAATTCAGCCAATGGAATTATAAAGAAGACTTTGATAAACAATGCTATTCCTCTTCTCATCCGCAATAATCAGATAACAGCATATACTCTTGATTAGTATGACTTTTAATTCAAATTAATCCTGTTGAGATCATTAAGATATTTCCCACCTCATAGTTCATGTGGAATTTATTCATTTATTTTAAATGTAGCGGTGATATTATCGACTTGTACCCAAAAATAATAATAATTAACCCAAACTTAACATCAGGCATGTGAGAGTCGTAATTCTATGCTCCTTCAAAAAAAAACAACCCGTCGCAAGTTTTTACTTGGGTCGCTGATGGCTTTGCCTGTCGGGACCATCATGATGAAAGGGCTGTCAGCGGCACAAGCTGCGGAAATGGCTGCCCCGGATTTGCTCGATTATAAACCGATATTTTTCAGCGCCGATGAGTGGCAATTTATTATGGCCGCCGCTGACCGTCTGATCCCTGCTGGCGGCAAAGGTAAAGCGCCGGGCGCACTCGAAACCAACGTGCCGATTTTTATCGATCAGCAAATGCACGGTGATTTCGGTGAAGAAATTTACATGCAGGGCCCGTTCAACGTACATGCACCGGCGACGATGGGATATCAGATCCCGTTCCGTCCGCAGCAAATCTACAAAACCGGCATTCGTATCGCGAACAGCTGGTGTCAGCAAAATCATCAGAAAGCCTTCCATGAGCTTAACGATCAGGACAAAGACAACGTACTGACGCAGCTTCAGAAAAACGGCATTAAGTTTGCGGACGCAGGCGAAGAGAATCTCGTCGCTTCGCAATTCTTCAGCGAACTGCTTTCAGACACCAAACACGGTTATCTGGCAGATCCGATCTACGGCGGAAACAAAGGGATGAAGGCGTGGATCGCCATCGGATTCCCCGGCGCTCGCGCCAGTTTCACCGAGTGGGTTAAGCAGCACAACGTCCCGTATCCGCTGGGGCCAGTGAGCCTGCAAGGCGCGCGTGCCTGATTGCGGCGCCCTAATTCCCCTTTTCTGATGACTGACAGGATTTAAGATGGCAAAAGTAACTAAACCAGAAGTCGACGTCGTTGTTGTCGGCCTAGGCTGGGCTGGCTCGCTGATGAGTATCGAGCTGGCAATGGCAGGCCTGACCGTTCGCGCCCTCGAACGCGGCGGCGATCGCGGCTACGAAGAATTTGCATACCCGAAACCGGCGGACGAATACGCCTACGCGGTGCGTAACAAAGTCATGGCGACGCCGGCTGAAGCGGCGGTCACCGTGCGTTACAACATGAGTGAAACCGCTCTGCCGACCCGTAAATGGGGCGCGTTTGCGCCGGGTACCGGCGTCGGTGGTTCTGGTCTGCACTGGACGGCGGTTCTGATCCGCCCGACGCCGACCGATTTAAAACTCAAAACCTACGCCGACGAAGCCTACAAGCCGGGTATCCTGCAGGAAGATATGCGGATCATGGACTTCCCGTTCACCTGGGACGAAATCGAGCCGTATTACACTAAATTTGAGCACATCTGCGGTCAGTCCGGTAAAACCGGTAACCTGCGCGGTCAGATTATGGAAGGCGGCGACCCGTTCGAAGGCCCGCGTTCTGAGCCGTATCCGCTGCCAGCGCTGGAAGATACGCTCAACAGCAGCATGTTTGCTGAAGTCACCAAAAAGATGGGCTATCACCCGTTCCCGAACCCGTCGGCCTGCGTATCCCGCGCGTGGACCAACCCTTACGGCAACCAGATTGCGCCGTGTAACTACTGCGGTTATTGCAGTAAATATCCGTGCCTGAACTACTCGAAAGCTTCACCGCAAACCGCCGTGATGGACGCACTGAAACGCATGGATAACTTCTCTTATGAAGTCCACGCCAACGTGCTGAAAGTCGAATTGCACGATGATAAGAAAACCGCCAAAGGCGTGATCTACATGGATGCAGACGGCAACGAATGCTTCCAGCCGGCAAAAATCGTGGTGCTGAGCAGCTTCCAGTTCTGTAACGTGCGCCTGATGCTGCTGTCCGGGATCGGCAAACCGTACAACCCGATCACTGAAGAAGGCGTGATTGGCCGTAACTATGCGTTCCTGAGTAACGGCGGCTCGACGCTGTTCTTCAAAGACAAAAACTTCAACCCTTTCGCCACCGCAGGCGCCACAGGCCAGATGTTTAACGACATCTCTCCGGGCAACTTTGATGGCCCTTCTTTAGGTTTCATCGGCGGCGCGAAAATCCACAGTTCTCAGGCCACCGGCACGCCAATCAGCACCTCGCTGCCAAAAGGCACGCCTGCGTGGGGCACCGGCTGGAAAGAAGGGATGGAAGAATGGTACGGCCATTCGATGAAAATCAGCATCACGACAACCTGCCAGTCTTACCGCGACATTTATCTGGATCTCGATCCGAACTACAAAGATGAATACGGCTATCCGCTGCTGCGCATGACCTTCGACTGGAAACAGAACGAACTCAAATTGCAGCAATACCTGAAAGGCATCGTCGGCAATATCACCAAAGAGCTGAACCCGGACAGCTACAGCGAAAGCTTCCTGCCGATGGACGCGCATTTTGACCTGACCAAGTACGTTTCCACGCATAACGTGGGCGGCGCGGTGATGGGCGATAATCCGAAAACCTCGGCGCTGAACAAGTTCCTGCAAAGCTGGGATGTGCATAACGTGTTTGTGCCGGGCGGTAATGCGTTCCCGCAAAACTTCCAGGCCAACCCGACGGACACCATCGGCGCGATCACCCTGATGGCGGCGCAGGCGATTAAAGATCAGTACCTGAAAAACCCTAGTCCACTGGTTCAGGCATAAGCGGAGATGAACAGGATGAAACTCAAAAGTTTATTTATCGCTAATGCTCTGCTGCTGGGAGCAGGTTTTATGGCGAATGCGCAGGCGGATACCAATACAAAATCCGATAACGCAGCGCTGATCAAACAGGGCGAATATGTGGCGCGTCTGGGCGACTGCGGCGCGTGTCATACAGTCGCGGGTAAACCGGCGTTTTCCGGTGGACTGGCGATCAACTCTAATCTGGGCACCATTTATTCCACCAACATTACGCCAGATAAAGACCACGGCATTGGCGGTTATACCGAAGCACAGTTCTCTGATGCGGTGCGTAAAGGCGTTCTGCCTGACGGCACCCGTTTGTATCCGGCGATGCCTTATCCGGATTACGCCAAAATCAACGATGAAGATATGCACGCGCTTTACGTTTACTTTATGCAGGGCGTAAAACCGAGCGCGGAACAGCCACCGGAAACGGATCTGAGTTTCCCGTTCAGTCAGCGCTGGGGGATGCGTTTCTGGAACTGGGCGTTCGCGTCTGATAAACCTTTCCAGCCCATCGGGGGTGCTTCCGCGCAGGTGAACCGTGGCGCGTATCTGGTGGAAAGTCTCGGTCACTGCGGCAGTTGCCATACTCCGCGCGGTTTCGGTATGAACGAGAAAGCGCTGGACAGCAGCGACTCTGATTTCCTGGCAGGCGCCAGCCTGAATAACTGGGACGTCCCTTCCCTGCGCGGCGTCGCGCACTGGAATGAACAGGAGATCGTCGATTATCTGGGCAAAGGGCGTAATGACAAAGCGGCGGTTGGCGGCGAAATGACGTCTGTGGTGGAAAACAGTACTGCCCACATGACCGATGACGACCTGAAAGCCATCGCGGCGTACATCAAATTCCTGGGCGGTAATCCGCCGGTTCCGGCAGAGGACACGCAGAAAGCCAGCGCGACCGAAGCCAAACTGACAGCGGCGAAAAACCTCAGCGAAGGCGAGCGTTTGTATCTCGATAACTGCGGTGCATGTCACTTCGTGACCGGTAAAGGCGCACCGGGCGTGTTCCCGCAGCTGGATCAGGCAACGATTGTGAATGCCAAAGATCCGACCGGATTAATTCACACCATTTTGGCGGGCGCACAGCAACCGTCCACCGCGCGCGCACCGTCTACGCTGGTGATGCCGGGCTTTGCTAACCGTCTGACGGACGAAGAAGCGGCACAACTGTCGACCTTTATCCGTCAGGGCTGGAGCAACAATGCTCCGGCAGTGACCGCAAAAGATGTCAGCGAAGTCAGAAAAACCCTGACGAAGTAATCACTTTTGCAGGCTACAACGGCTTTCCTCGCGGAAGGCCGTTTTTTTATACGCGATCAGGCGGCTGGCGTTTCATGCAAATGACGCCACAGAATTTTCCCTTCTGCATCCACCACAAACAACACCGTCGAATAACGCAGCGTTTCCGGCTGGCCGGGCAACTGCTGGCGTTCCTGATACGCAACGACCGCGCCTTTTTCACTTTCAGCAATCAGCACCGGCTTTTCGACCTCAATCTTCAGCCCGCTTTTCGCGCCCCGCTGCGCCCTGAAAAAAGCACATAACGCCGGATGATCCAGCCGGTGGCCGGTGATAGTTACCATCGAATAGGCCGGACTAAACCGCGCCAGCAGTTCATCACAAACCTGCTCAGGCGCGGCGGAGTCTGTAAACCAGCGCTGAATTAACACATGCGCATCAAACACTTCTTTCACAAAACGATTCATCTTCTTTCCTTTTGAAGTTCCTGCTGATGCAGTTCCTGCACAATTTCCCGGCCCGGCAACCGCAGACACAGCATGACCGGAACAATAACGCTGGCGGCGGCAAAAATGAACGCCAGCCTGAACGCAGATTGCGGGAGGTAAATCTGCAAAATATTGAGCATCACGCTGACCAGCGTCACGCCGAGGCAAAAGCTCAGCTGGCGGTTGATGTTCCACACCGCGCTGGCATCGGCCAGTTTCTCCGTCTGAATATGTAAAAACGCGCCACTTTGCGCCGTGCTGCTGCACAAACTGCTGCCCGCACCCATCAGCGTGAACGCGGCGATCGCCAGCCACGGTGCTGCGGGAAACACACTGAGCAGCGCCAGCAAGCCAATACCTGCGCCCTGAATCAGGCAGCCGGGAATAAACAGCGCCCGCGGCCCGATCCGGTTAAACATTTTGCCGGTAAAACTGATGGCAGCAAACGACGCCAGCGACCAGGGCAACATCAGCCCCCCCGACTGCGTTGCCGAGAAATGATGTTCATTTTGCAGATACAGCATCGCGATCAGGCTGACGCCGGTAAACACGCCGGGAACCCACTGATAAACCAGCATGCCGGTACGCAGCAGCGGATCTTTCATCAACGTCAGATCCAGCAAAGGCTCAGGCTGTTTTCGGGAGACGCCAACAAACATCGCCATCAGCCCTGCGCCCGCCAGCAAAAATGCGCTGCCGCTCAGCCATTCACTGCTTTCACCCAGCGACGTCAGCCCCCATAACACCAGCGTCAGCCCGCCGTTGAGCAGTGTAAATCCTTTCAGATTGAATCTTCCAGCCAGTTCCTGCGGCGTTTGTGGCAGCCAGCGCAGTGCCAGAACCCAGGCCAGCAGCGCCAGAGGCAGACTGGCAATAAACACCCAGCGCCAGCTGAAACTGTCCACGATAATGCCGCCGATGGCCGGAGAAAGCGCCGGTGCCATCAGCCCGACCAGCATGATCACCGCCGAAAGTCTGGCACGTTCGTGGCTGCGGTACAGCGCGTACGTCAGCGTCTGCCCGAGCGGGATCAATAATCCGCCGCCCAGCCCCTGCACAATACGCCAGGCAATCAGCGTGGTCAGATTTCCGGCGCTTGCTGCGCCAACAGAGGCAAGCATAAAAATCGTCAGTGAAAGGATGAAAATCCGGCGCGCCCCGAAACGTGCGGCCAGCCAGCGACTGAGCGGGATAACCAGCGTCAACCCGAGAATATATCCGGTGCTGACCCACGCCAGCGCGCTGACCGGTGCATCAAACTGACGTGCGATGCCGGGATACGCCACGTTAGCGATAAACATGTTGATCAGATCAACGAAAAAACCGAGCAAATACACCGCTGCAACCCGCGCTCTGTGACTCATCTGCACTCATCCACAATCAGTTAAGGCGTGCAATCTAACGGAGATATTGTCCGGGATAAACGGGCGCGGCGCAGTTACACTGTCAAAAATATTTTGACAATCAGGACGCAGGAAATGCTGAATTTACAGCGGCTGGAGATTTTCGTCGCGGTGGTTAACGCAGGCAGTTTTACTGGCGCGGCGGCTTCGCTCGGGCTGACCAAAGCGGTGGTCAGTTTCAACATAAAGCAGCTTGAGAGTGAAACCGGCGTCGCGTTACTGACCCGCAGCACGCGACGACTGGCACTGACTGAATCGGGCGAACGCTTTTATCAGCGATGTCAGGACTTATTACAGGAAGCGGAAGCGGTGCTGGATGACGTGCGCCGGGAACACGGCGGCCTGAGCGGACAACTGCGGATCACCAGTACGCCGGAATACGGTGCACGCGTGGTGGTTCCGGCGCTGGCGGCGTTCTCTGCACTGCATCCGCAATTACGCATTCAGCACGTTGCGTCCTCGAATCACGATGACCTGATTTCCGGACGCTTCGATCTGGCGATCCGCCTCGGTCAGTTAGCCGATTCCAGTCACCACGCCGCCACGCTGGGGAGTTTTGAAATCCTGCCGGTAGCCTCTGCGACATATTTGCAACAATCAGGAAGTATTCAAACACCGGAACAGCTGGCCCAGGCTTCATGGATTGCGCACAGCCGTTTGCCGCTGCCGATGAACTGGCCGGTGAGAAATACTCATGGAGATAAGATACCTTTCCGGGTTTCATCACCCCCTGCCGTGACCGCCGACAGCGCGTCGGCGTTGTTAGCTTTTGCGCTGGCTGGCACAGGCGTCGCCCTGCTGCCCGACTGGCTGGTGCAACCGGAAATCGATACACAGCGTTTATGCCATTTGCTGCCCGATCACCGGTTCCCGACACAGGGCATTTTCGCGCTCTATCCCAACACCCGCCATGTCCCTGAAAAGGTGCGGCGGTTTATTGATTTTTTGCAAAAACAGATGGCGGAGTTTCCTGCTCAGTCTAAGATTTACTTCAGCTAACAGAAGGAAAACGCTGACTATGATCCTCGAAACATCGCGGTTGTTGCTCCGGCCTGTCGAGGCTGATGACATCGGTTCATTTTTTGCTATTTACGGCGATCCGCAAACTAATCTGTTTAATCCGCGCGGTCCGCTCAAAGACATGGCGGCAGCGAAGGAAAAACTTAGCGGCTGGTTACAGGAATGGCCGGAACACGGTTTCGGCCATTGGGCGATAACGTTGAGTCATAAGCCGGATGAGATTATCGGCTTCGGTGGGCTGGGAGTTCGCGAAGGCTACGAAAATCACCGGGTATTTCTCGGCTATCGCTTTGCGACCATCGCGTGGGGAAAAGGGCTGGCAACGGAGTTTGCCAGCGCATCGTTGAACGCAGGTTTCGAGAAACTGCATGTTGAGCGGATCTCAGCCACCGTGCGCGAAAATCATCTGGCTTCGCAGCGTGTGCTGGAGAAAATCGGCATGCAAAAAGTCGGTTTTGAAGGTGATCCGGTACATGGCACCGGTAGTTACCTTTACCGGCAGACGGATCACCGCACAATCCGCTGATCGCTAAAATCAGCAGGCGGCCAGCGCGTCAACGTCACCTGCGGTGATCAACGCCAGATTTGTGGAAATTTTATCTGCTGGCCAGTTCCACCAGGCGATCTGCTCCAGGCGGGCGATCGTCTCATTGTCGAAACGGTATCTGATGACCTTAGCCGGATTACCTCCCACGATGGCGTAAGCAGGGACATCACCGGTGACCACCGATTTCGATGAAACAATGGCTCCGTTCCCGACCTTAACGCCGGGCATAAACAGCGCTTCATAGCCAATCCACACATCATTCCCGATCACCGTATCGCCTTTATAAGGCAGGTCTTCTGCCGCAGGCATCACCTTTTCCCATCCGTTGCCAAATATTTGAAACGGATAGGTCGAAATGCCAGAGAGCTTGTGATTCGCCCCGTTCATGATGAATTTCACCCCGCGGGCCAGCGCGCAGAACTTTCCAATCACCAGCTTATCGCCAATAAAAGGAAAGTGATAAAGGACGTTGCGCTCGAAATCTTCTGAATCAACAGGATCGTCATAGTAGGTGTAGTCGCCAATAATAATATTGGGGTTGCTGACGGTGTTTTTGATGAAGCAGACCTGAGGAAATCCCTCCATCGGATGCTTGTTATCGGGGGACGGCCCAGACATGTTATCTCCTTATAAAAATGACCCGGCGGGATATGATGCAGACCCCATTAAGAGTCATGGTGCCAGCACTCTATTTTAGAGGATAATCGCGGGTATACGATTCACTATTCAGGAAATCCGCGAATGACACAACACCTCGCACCAGAAGACTATTACACCGAAAAATACGGTCTGACCCGTACCCATTCCGAAATTCTCAACGCGGTAAATTATGTTCAGCCGGGTAAAGCGCTGGATTTGGGGTGTGGCAGCGGACGTAACTCGCTGTATCTCAACCTGAAGGGTTTTGATGTCACCGGCTGGGACAACAATGCGATGAGCGTCGCAAAAGTGAATGACATTATTGCGGCAGAATCCCTACAAAACATTCATATAAGCGAGCAGGATCTGAACACGCATCGTTTCAGCGGTGAATATGATTTTATCTTTTCAACGGTAGTGATGATGTTTCTGCAACGCGACAGCATCCCGCATATTATTCAGGATATGCACGCTGCGACGAAAACCGGAGGCTACAACCTGATTGTCGCCGCGATGGACAGCCCGGATTTCCCGTGCCCGTTGCCCTTCCCGTTCACCTTCAAGCCTGAAGAACTGCGCGAGTATTACCATGGCTGGGAAATCGTGAAGTACAACGAAGACGTCGGCGAGCTGCATAAACGCGACGAAAACGGTAACCGCTATAAGCTGCGCTTTGCGACGCTGCTGGCGAAGAAGATTTGATGTGAAAATAAGCTGGCGGGAACGCCGCCAGCCCTGTAAATCTGCCGAAGCCGGATGCTAGTGTTTTATCATCACATGCCGGATTGCCGTGTAATCTTCCAGTCCGTACATCGACATATCTTTGCCGTAGCCGGATTGCTTTTGTCCGCCGTGCGGCATTTCGCTGACCAGCATGAAATGCGTATTCACCCAGGTACAACCGTATTGCAGACGGGCGCTGAGGCGATGGGCGCGACCGATGTTTTGCGTCCAGACCGATGAAGCCAGCCCGTAATTCGATTCGTTTGCCCAGTCGAGAACCTGCTCTTCGGTGTCGAATTCGGTGATGCTGACCACCGGTCCGAACACTTCACGCTGCACGATTTCATCTTCCTGACGCGCTCCCGCCAGCACGGTAGGCTGGAAATAATAGCCTTCGCCGCGCACGTGTTCGCCGCCGGTGACAACCTGAATATGCGCCTGCTGTTTTGCGCGTTGCACGAAACCTTCCACCCGTTCTAAATGTGCTGCCGATACCAGCGGCCCCATTTCTGCGCTTTCATCTGTCCCAAGTTTGATCGTAGAAACCGCTTCGCCCAGCGCGTTGACCAGCCGCGAATAAACCCCTTTTTGCACATAGAGTCGACAGGCCGCGGTGCAGTCTTGTCCGGCGTTGTAGAAACCGAACGTGCGCACGCCTTCCACCACCTGATCGATATCCGCGTCATCAAACACGATCACCGGCGCTTTGCCACCGAGTTCCATATGCGTGCGTTTGATGCCGCTGGTGGCCTGCGCAACAATTTTCTCGCCGGTTGCGACCGAGCCGGTCAAAGAGATCATCCGCACTTTATCGTGATGCGTCAGCGCGTTACCCACCGTCTGACCGTCGCCAAACAACACATTCAGCACACCCGCCGGGAACAAATCCTGCGCCAGTTCGCCCAGCTTCAGCGCCGTCAGCGGCGTAATTTCAGAAGGTTTGATCACCACACAGTTGCCCGCCGCCAGCGCCGGAGCAATTTTCCAGGCAGCCATCATCAGCGGATAATTCCACGGCGCGATAGAGGCAATAACTCCCAGCGGATCACGGCGGATCATGGAAGTATGACCGGTCAGATACTCGCCGCTGGCCAGTCCGTTCAGACAACGGCTGGCACCGGCAAAGTAACGAAACACATCAGCTACCGCCGGGATCTCATCGCCCAGCGCCAGATGAAAAGGTTTGCCGCAGTTCAGCGATTCGAGTTTCGCGAGGGCTTCAGCATTGGCTTCAATGCGATCGGCCAGCGCCAGTAACAACTCAGAACGGGTTTTCGGCGTGGTTTGCCCCCATTCGGTAAAAGCTTTGTGCGCCTGATCGACAGCCTGTTTGGTCTGCTGCTCGCTGGCCTGCGCCAGTCGCACTATTTCCTGCCCGTTATGCGGGTTGTAAACCGGCAACGACGTCCCTTCTCCGGCAACCAGCTCACCATTAATCAGCATGTTCGTTTGCATTATTTTTTCCTTATTATTTGCCGTCACCGGCCACATCAGACCCGTTTCTTGTCAGATACCATGCGCCCAAAATCGGGATCATGGTCAGTACCATCAGGCACAGCGCCACCACGTTGGTGACCGGCACTTCGCGCGGACGTCCCAGCTGATTGAGCAGCCAGATAGGCAGCGTGCGCTCGTGTCCGGCGGTGAAGGTAGTGACGATGATTTCATCGAAAGACAGCGCAAACGCCAGCATTCCGCCCGCCAGCAGCGCGGTGCTCAGGTTGGGTAAAATGATGTAGCGGAAGGTCTGCCAGCCGTCGGCGCCTAAATCCATCGATGCCTCGATCAGGCTGTGGGTGATGCGACGGAAACGGGCGATGACGTTGTTATAAACAATCACCATGCAGAACGTGGCATGACCGATAACGATGGTGAGCATGCCCGGTTCGATTTGTGCGGCGTGAAACGCGTTGAGCAGTGCCAGCCCGGTGATGATCCCCGGCAAGGCAATCGGCAGCATGAACAGCAAGGTGATACTGTTTTTGCCGTAGAAATTGCGCCGGTACAGCGCCGCTGCTGCCAGCGTGCCCAGCACCATCGCAATCACCGTGGCGTAACAGGCGATTTGCACCGAGAGCCAGACGGCGTCGAGAATGTCATGTCTCCCCGCCGCCACCGCGAACCAGTGCAGCGTGAAGCCTTTTGGCGGAAAACTGAAGGCTGCGTCTTCGGTGTTAAAGGCGTAAACCGCGATGATCAGCAGCGGGAAATGCAGGAAAACCAGCCCGCCCCATGCGGACAGTTTGAGTAACCAGGGTGCGCGTTTAGAGTGCATCGAAAGCTCCCAGTCGTTTAACCATCGACAGATAAACAGCAATCAGCACAATCGGCACCAGCGTGAACGCCGCCGCCATCGGCATATTGCCAATCGACCCCTGCTGGGAATACACCATATTGCCGATGTAATACCCCGGCGGCCCCACCAGTTGCGGGATGATGTAATCGCCGAGCGTCAGGGAGAAGGTGAAAATCGAACCCGCGGCAATACCCGGCACCGCCAGCGGGAAGATGACATAGCGCAACGTCTGCCAGGGTTTCGCGCCCAGATCTTCGGATGCCTGGATCAGGGACGGCGGGAGACGTTCAAGCGCTGCCTGAATCGGCAAAATCATAAACGGCAGCCAGATGTAAACGAACACCCAGAAGCGCCCGATCCCCGACGTTGACAGCGTATTGCCGCCGATACCCGGCAGACTCAGCATCGCGGTCAGCAGCGGTTCCAGCCCGAGATGTTCTAGGAACCATTGCAGTACGCCACCTTTGGAAAGCAGCAGCGTCCACGCATAGGCTTTGACGATGTAACTCGCCCACATCGGCAACATGATCGCGACATAGAAGAAAGCTTTTTTCTTGCCCGTAATGTAGCGCGCCATGTAATAAGCAATCGGAAACGCCAGCACCGCGCTGAAAAACGACACCAGCAGCGCCATGCTCACCGTGCGGATAATGATGTCGGCGTTAACCGGATCAAACAGCGCGCGCAGATTCGCCGTGGTCAGCGTCGAAGACACCGTCATGGTGAAATCGTCGAAGGTATACAAACCCTGCCACAGCAGCGCAAACAACGAACCTAAATAGATGGCACCGAACCACAACAGCGGCGGAACCAGCAGCAGCGCCAGATAAAATCCGGGGCGATGATGCAGGAAAGTGATCAGCGCCCGGCCACGCCGCGCCCGCTTCTCGTAAGGAGTCATACTGATATCCATCGTTTAACCCTCAAGCAGCGCCACCATGGCGTCCCGGTTCCAGCATGCCACCACCGGTTGCCCGGTCTGGAAGTGGGTTTGCAGGCTGGCCGCCAGATTATTCGGTTCACTGACAAACAGCCGCTCACCGCCATCCAGCGCCAGTTCGTAGCGCGTCGCCGCCCCCTGAAAATGGATATCTTTCAGGATGGCGCTGACCTGCACGATACTGCTGTCAGCTTGCGGTTGCGGCGTCAGGCGGATATGTTCCGGACGAATCGAGCGGCTGCCGGGAAGGCCGGTGAGCCTGAGGGAGAGATCAGAATTAAGCACATTGGCGGTACCGACAAACTGCGCGACAAACGCCGTGCGCGGACTGAGATACAGCTCGCGCGGTGAATCCACCTGCTCGATGCGCCCGTTGTTAAACACCGCCACGCGGTCCGACATCGACAGCGCTTCACTCTGATCATGCGTGACGAAAATGAAGGTAATGCCCAGTTCGCGTTGCAGTTTTTTCAGCTCGCCCTGCATCTGCTCTCGCAGTTTGAGATCGAGCGCGCCGAGCGGTTCATCGAGCAGCAGAACGCTGGGCTGATTGACCAGCGCACGCGCCAGAGCCACGCGCTGACGCTGACCGCCCGACAAAAACGCCGGTTTGCGCGCCGCAGTAAAACCGAGCGCCACCCGTTCCAGCGCTTCCATCGCGCGGATATTGCGTTCTTTTTTGCCCACGCCTTTCACCATCAGGCCATACGCAACGTTCTCCAGCACGGTCATGTGCGGAAACAGCGCGTAATCCTGAAAGACGGTATTCACATCCCGCTCATAAGGCGCGAGTTTTGTGGCCTCTTTGCCATGAATGCGGATGGAACCGGATGACAGCGTTTCAAACCCGGCAATCAGGCGCAGGCAGGTGGTCTTACCCGAACCCGAAGGCCCAAGCATGGAAAAGAATTCGCCGTCCTGAATATCGATCGACACATTATCGACGGCTTTGGTTTCCCCGAATATTCGGGAAACATTAATAAATTGTACGGCGGGCATAGTTAGCTCCCGGGGTTTCATTTTTGAAAAAACCAATTCCACTGGAATACGCAAAAATCATTTGAGTCGCAGGAAGGCGGCAAACTCACGAATCCCGATGAGCTGACACAGGTCAGTGATTCGGGTGAGAGAGTGCAGCCAACGCATCTGCGGCGCAAAGGATGCCGCGTATTAACGGCCGCCCATAATGGCGATATAGTCCTGTGTCCATTTACTGTATGGAACGAACTTGCCGCCTTCGGACTGTGGCGTTTTCCAGAATGAAATCGACGCGAATTTATCGAAGCCGTTGGTCTGACAGCCTTCTGCGCCTAACAACGGGCTGGCTTTACAACCCGCCGGAACCGCAGGCACAGAACCAAACCAGGCGGCGACGTCGCCCTGCACTTTCGGTTCAAGCGACCAGTTCATCCACTGATAGGCGCAGTTCGGATGTTCGGAATCCGCCGCCAGCATGGTGGTATCCGCCCAGCCGGTAACGCCTTCTTTCGGAAACACGGTGGCAATCGGCTGCTTCTCGCCTTTCAGTGAGTTGGCCTGATACGGCCATGAGGAACTGGCGACCACACCTTCGTTTTTGAAATCGCTCATCTGCACGGAGGCGTCGTGCCAGTAACGGTGGATCAGCGGATGCTGGGCACGCAGCAGTTTCAGCACGGCCTGATACTGGGTTTCATTGAGCTGATACGGATCTTCAATTTTGAGATCTGGCTGGGTACTTTTCAGGTACAGCGCGGCATCGGCAATGGCGATCGGCCCGTCATAGGCCTGAACGCGTCCCTGATTCGGTTTGCCATCTGGCAGATTTTGCGGGACAAAAATCACCGCCCAGCTGTCCGGCGGTGTAGGGAATGTTTTGGTGTTGTACATCAGCAGGTTCGGCCCCCACTGGTATGGCGTGCCGTAAACTTTGCCGCCAACGTTAAACCATGCGCCTTTGGTCAGGCGCGGATCGACGTTTTTCCAGTTAGGGATCAGCGCAGGGTTGATCGGCTGCACGCGTTTACCGTAAATCAGACGCAGCGAAGCATCGCCGGACGCCGTCACCAGGTCATAGCCGCCCTTCGCCATCAGGCTGACCATTTCATCGGACGTCGCCGCGGTTTTCACATTCACTTTGCAGCTGGTTTGTTTTTCGAACTGCGTCACCCAGTCATAGTTTTTGTCACTTTCGCCGCGCTCGATATACCCCGGCCACGCAACAATATTTAACTGGCCTTCGCCTTTGCCAATACTGGTGGGTGCGTCGGCAGCCAGCGCGCTATTTAAGAAACTCAGCAGGCCCAAACAAATAGCAGATAAAGCGTAAACACCTTTGTTCTTATTCATCGCTTACTCCTGTCCTGTCGTCGTAAATGTTGTTTTTAGAATTGAGGTTTGAACTTCGCCATGATGTGTCTGACTACGCTGTAGTCCTGTAAGGAATAACTGGAAAGATCGTTGCCGTAGCCGGAGCGTTTCAGTCCGCCGTGCGGCATTTCACTGACCAGGGAAAAGTGGGTGTTAATCCACGTGGTGCCATATTGCAGATGCGAGGAAATCTGCATGGCGAGGTCGATATTTTGTGTCCAGACTGAGGAAGCCAGTCCGTATTCAGATTCGTTGGCCCAGCTGACGACCTGCTCAAGCGAGTCAAAACGCGTCACGCTGACCACCGGCCCGAACACTTCGCGCTGGACGATTTCATCACTTTGCAGACAACCCGCCAGCAGCGTCGGCTGGTAATAAAAACCGGAACCGGAATGGGATGCCGCGCCGGTAATCCGCTCGATATGCGGCTGACTCAGCGCCCGCTCGACAAAGCTGGATACGCGGTCACGCTGTCTGGCACTGATGAGCGGTCCCATAAAGTTTTCGCTGTCATTCTTTTTGGCGAACGGCAACTGAGCAATGGCGTCGCCCAGTTTTTCCACCAGACGTTCGTAGATCCCGGCCTGCGCATAAACGCGGCAGGCGGAGGTGCAATCCTGTCCGGCGTTGTAGTAGCCCCAGGTGCTGACGGCGTGGACCACATCGTCAATATCCGCGTCATTACACACAATTACCGGCGCTTTACCGCCCAGCTCAAGATGAGTGCGTTTTACGGTTTTAACTGCGGCCTGCAAAATCCGTTGTCCGGTGACGATATCGCCGGTCAGGGAGATCAAACGAACGTGAGAATGGCTGACCAGTGCGTTGCCGACGCTTTCTCCGCTGCCGGTGATCACGTTGAGCACGCCCGGCGGCAGGATGTCCTGCAAAGCAGGCAGTAAGGCAAGAATGGTCAGGGGAGTATGTTCGGAAGGCTTGAAAACGACGGTGTTTCCGGCGGCCAGCGCCGGTGCGATTTTCCACGCTGACATCATCAGCGGATAATTCCACGGGGCGATAGAAGCGACAACGCCAAGCGGGTCACGGCGCACCATGGAGGTATGACCTGGCAGGTATTCTCCGGCCAATTGCCCCTGCTGACACCGGACAGCACCGGCGAAAAAACGGAAGACATCCACGGCGGCTGGCAGATCGTCATTCAGCGCCTGATGCAGCGGTTTGCCGCAGTTTAAGGCTTCAAGACGCGCCAACTGCGGCGCCTGCTTTTCGATAGCATCGGCAATGCGTAAAAGGAGAGTGCCGCGTTCGGCAGGCGTGGTACGTGACCAGCGGGCAAATGCCTGACTGGCGGCGTTAACGGCCATATCGACCTGCGCCAGTGACGTTTCCGCCACTTCTGCAATCACCTCGCCGGTGGCGGGATTAAAAATACTCTGCGTTGCGCCCTCGCCATGCAGAAGGTCGCCGTTGATCGCGTGTTTATCAGAGAAACTGGCAACAAATTCTGCATCCGACATCGTACTGCCCCTCAGAGAAGTCAGTCATAGGGAATTAACAAAAATGTTATTAGCTAGTAACAAAACTGCTAATTCACATTAGGTAATTTCTCTGAGGGCAACAAATAGCAATTATTGAAGGCTGCGTTCGGAAAAAACGAATGCTCCGGTTAAGACGGTTTTCTCTTGGCGCTGTTTTCACGAGCGATCGTCAGAAACGGCGTCACCAGTTCAGGCCGCGCACTGCCGCGACGCCATGCCAGTCCGATATCCAGCGGTTCGATGGAATCCTCAAGCTTGCTGGCCTCGATCATATTCCCTTCCAGTGACCAGGCGCGGTAAGCCATGTCCGGCTGTACTGATACGCCCAACCCGGCAGCCACCAGACTGCGCACCGCCTCGGTTGACGCGGTTTTCATCGCAATATTGGGCTTGAGTCCGGCCCGCGCCCAAAGCCGCTGCGCGTGTTTTTCCATCTCATCCACGTTGAGCTGGATCAGCGGTTCATTGGCAATATCCGCCAGAGAAATACTTTCCCGCTCCAGCAGCGGATGCAACGGCGGCAGCCACAGACGGTAAGAAGAATGGGTCAGAACCTCGGTTTGCAGCGCGTCACGATCTTCCAGATTTGAGAGGATCAGCACACCGATGTCGATCTCGCCGCTGACCAGCAGGTGCTCGATATACTGGCGTTCATCCTCGACCACTTTGACATCGACATTCGGGTAATAGGCGTTGAATTGTTTGAGTAAATCCACCAGAAAGTATCCGGCCACCAGGCTGGTCACGCCCAGCGTCAGCTGACCGGTGACATTTTCGGTACCCATCTGCAGGCTGCGTTTGGCGTTATCAACGGTGGCCAGAATAAGATACGACTGGCGTAAAAACTGATGCCCCTGATGGGTCAGCGTCATCCCTTTGGCATGGCGGTCAAACAGCCGCGCCTCGGTTTCCGTCTCAAGTTGCTGAATCGCCTGTGTCAGCGAGGACTGTGAAACAAAAGAGGCCTGTGCGGCAGCGGATATCGATCCGGTTTCAGCAACGGCAATAAAATGGCGGATCTGGCGCAGTGTCAGCATAACGGCTCTCTCATCGCATTAAAAAACCGAATCCTGTGCGGCAGCATTCGGTTTTTGGGAATGATCAAGTAATGGCAGAGAGGGGATTTTTGTCAAACCGGGGACAAGCGTTTTGCGAGGCGTACCGGAGAATGGGAAAGGAAGGCTCGAAGGTTTAACGAAAAACACTATATTGTGAAGCCAGCGCAGAAACTGAAAATATCCGCTGGTAAGCAATAATGGATAAACTATACTCGTTGTAAGATTAAATCTTACATGAGGTGATAATGGCCAGAACAATGACGGTTGATTTGGGTGATGAACTGCGCGAGTTCATTGATTCTCTTGTGCAATCTGGAGATTACAGAACTCAAAGTGAAGTACTGCGCGACGCATTGCGACTTCTGCGTGAAAAGCAGGCCGAATCTCACTTGCACACGCTACGTGCCCTGCTGGCTGAAGGTATCAATAGCGGAACGCCACAAGGATGGGATAAGGATTCGTTTCTGCAACGAGTGAAAGGAAAAAATGATCAAACGGAAAGAGATTAATTTAACGCCCAGAGCGACTGAGGATCTGGAAAACCTCTGGTTCTATAGCCAGGAACAGTTTGGCCTTCTTAAGGCCGACGAATATATCGGACGAATTTCTGATATTTTTGAGTTAATTGCCACACATGAAGTAGGAATCAAAAGGCCGGAGTTAGGAGACTCTCTATATTCACTTCCCGTTGAAAAGCACGTAGTTTTCTTTCTCGTGTCAGAGCTGGTGATTATAGTTATGCGTATCCTCAATCAGTCCCAGGATGTGCCCCGGCATCTGCTCTGGCACTAATTTCATCCCGTCATATGATTCCTGAGTGTTACCATAAGCAAAAAAACCACGCAAACTTCGCGTGGCTTTCAGATTCAAAACGTCAGTCTTTCATCAATTTTCAAGCTGATACGTCAGCGTGATTTCCGCGTTCAGTACTTTAGAAACCGGGCAACCGGCTTTGGCTTTTTTGATGATTTCGTCGAATTTGTCTTTATCGATACCCGGCAATTTCACTTTGCTGTCGAGCGCGATTTTGGTAATCGCAAAGCCGCCATCCACTTTATCCAGTGAAACATCTGCGACAGTATCAATGCTTTCTGGCGTGTGCCCTGCTTCGCCGAGCATGAGCGAAAGTGCCATTGAGAAGCAGGCAGAATGCGCTGCTGCTATTAATTCTTCCGGGTTGGTGCCGGGTTTTCCTTCAAAACGGGTGTTGAAACCATAAGGCTGGTCCTTCAGCGCGCCGCTCTCAGAAGAGATGTGACCTTTACCGTGTTTAATGTCACCTTCCCAATGCGCTTGCCCTTTCTTATGAATGGTCATGTTTTCCTCCTGTTTGTATTACATTCACTTTAAGTATAGCTTCAGATCCGTGTTTCGCGAGGATGGCGCGGCTATGCGGCCTGCGGGCACGTTTTTCCATCATTACAACGTCATTGAAAACAGAGGAAAAAATATGTTTGAACCCCAAGATATCGTTCAGTCTAAAACCGGCGGCCCGAGACTGGTCGTACAGCGTGTTGAAGGTGACACCCTGTGGTGTACGCGTCAGGACGACTTCGGCGCAACGGAAATTGAAGTGAAAGCGGATACCGTGAGCCTGTATCACGAAGAAGGCGATTTCGGCGTTTGCTGATCCCGTTTTGCTTCCTGCCTTTGGCTGCCACTGCCGGCCTTTTTGACTGCCTGTGAATGGCTGAAACTCAGGCTGGAATAGTCCTTCTTCGGGGATGGCCGGAATCATGCGTATGAATGTATTGATTAGCCATAATCATAATTTCCAATTATGTAAGATTCTGAATATAGTAGTCGGAAATTACTGAGAATTATCGGATGAAGGAACCGGCCATAATGAATAAGCATTTTGCGTGGATGTCTGTCGTTGTCGCTGCCGCATTTTTAAGCGGATGTGCGCAACAACAAACAGTTAAAAACGCCGAGCAGGATCAGTCTGCACTTAACTCCCGTTGCTACACTGAGTTCAAAGCACTTCAGACGCTGGATAAAAATGCTTTCAATGTCTACAAGCAGCAATTTAATCAGCTCAATGAGGCGTATGCCGTTTATAAAACTAATGCTTCGCTGATCAACAAAGACTCTAAAGAAATGTTTGCTCTCGAATTAAAAGACAAGCAAACCCTTATCTGTGCCCGTGTTAAAAGCGCCGTGTTCAATAACATGAATCAGCGTTCTCAGATGCTCAACGATATCTAAAAGATTCCAACATTGAATCCTGAGATTCCACAATCTCAGGATTCAATGATTCCCGCCTTACCAGATAGCCATTACCAGCCTTTCACCGCATCGCCGTGATAAATAGCATCTGCCGCTTTGACAGTGGCGTCAGTCTGATAGGCTTCCACCAGTTCTTTCACCGCCTGACTGTCTTTGTTATCTTCACGCGCCACAATGATATTCACGTAAGGTGAATCTTTATCTTCCACAAAGAGCCCGTTTTTACCCGGCGTAAGTCCGACCTGGCCTGAATAGGTGGTATTGATGATCGCCAGCTCGATTTTGTCATCGTCAATAGCGCGGGTCAGCTGAGGCGCTTCGATCTCAACAATCTTCAGATGTTTTGGATTCTCGATAATATCCAGCGACGTCGGCAGTAAACCTGTGCCCTCTTTCAGTTTGATCAACCCGACTTTTTGCAGCAGTAACAATGAGCGGCCAAGGTTCGTCGGATCGTTAGGTACAGCCACCTGTGCGTTATCACTCAACTGGTCGATGGATTTAATTTTGCGCGAGTAACCGGCAATCGGATAAACGAACGTTTTACCCACTTCCACCAGCTTATAGCCACGCTCTTTGATTTGTTTATCCAGATAAGGGCGATGCTGGAAGGAGTTAACGTCGATATCGCCGCTGCTTAGCGCGGAATTAGGCAATACGAAATCGGTGAATGTCACCACTTCGACATCCAGATTGTATTTGTCTTTGGCCGTTTTTTTGATGGTTTCCCACATCTGCTGATCGATACCGGCACTGATCCCGACCTTGATGTGATTCTCAGTAGATTTTTGATCACAGGCAGTCAGCGCCAGAACGCCCGCCAGAGATAAAGCCAGAACAGATAATTTTAATATTGTGCGCATAAGGTTTACTCTTTCCGTGAATAAATTTTCAAGTTGAAACAGACTGTTAAGCCGACAGTGTTTCAAATCGCTTCCCGCGCGGCAAATACGAAAAAGAAATAACCTAATGCAAACCCGCCAGAAATAAACAAAGCCCGCAATATACGGGCTTTGAAAGGGCAGAAATTTCAAATGTGGAAAGATTTCCTGATCGTTATCCGATCATTCTGAAGCACCGTGCAACGTCACAGGCTGCGGACGGGAGAGGAAGATCGTGATTCCCGCCAGCAATGTCAGCACACCGCCAAGCAGGAAGGCGCTGCTCACGCCCGAATTGTCTGCGAGGATCCCGCCAAACAACGCGCCAAGCGCCAGCGAGGTCTGGAAGACACATACCAGCAGCGCCGAACCGGTTTCGAAAAGCGCAGGCGACGCCTGATACGTCCAGATATTCAGGCACACCGGCAGCGCGCCAAACGCTAATCCCCACAAGATGACCAGCGCACAGGCCAGCGCTAACGGCACCTGGAACAGCGACAACACCAGCACAGAAACACTCAGCAGCAGCATATTGAGCATAAACGCTCTCTTTACACCGAACTCGCGAACACTGATTTCAGTCGTCAGCGTACCCACCAGCCCGGCAACACCGTAGCCCATCAGCAACAACGAGATATCACTGGCGGAAAGATGCAGATTGAACCGCAGCCAGGGTTCGAGGTAGGTATAGGCCGCAAAATGACCGCCCGCCATGAAAATACCGATGATAAGCGCGTAACGGATCCCCGCGACTTTAGTGACGCCCAGCATCGCGCGCAGGCTGATAGATTGCTGCGCGGGCAACGACGGCAGCGCCAGCCATTGCAGTACGAAGAAGACCAGCGCCAGCACGGCATTGAGAGTAAATGCCATGCGCCAGCCAAACAGATCGCCTATAAACGCGCCCGCCGGAACGCCCGCAACCGTGCCGACTGCCACGCCTGCGGTGATCAGCGAAATAGCGCGTGCGCCCTGCTCTTCGGACACCAGCCGCCGCCCGGAGGGAATAGCAAACGACCAGAAGCCCCCCACGCCGACGCCCAGAATAATGCGTCCGATCAGCAAAATGTTGAATGAGTCCGCCATCACGGCAATACCGTTAGCCACAATGACCGTCGCGGAAAGCAGCAACAGCAAGTTGCGACGGTCCATTTTGCGGGCAAACAGCATGATCAGCGGCGCAGAAATTGCCGCCACTAAACCGGGCAGCATCACCGCCAGCCCGGCATGACCTTCAGTGACACCCAGAGATTGCGCGATCGGCGAAAGTAATCCGATCGGCAGAAATTCGGTATTAACCAGCGCGAATGTGCCGCAGGCCAGTGAGAATACCGCCAGCCAGCGGCGGAAAGCAGAGGTTTCTGGCCGGGTGTCCAGCGATGAGCACTCAGTCATTTATTATCCTTATCCCCTTCATTCTTCAGATTACAGATGCGTTGGCTGCACTTGCTCACCCGAATCACTTACTTTAGTAAGCTCATCGGGATTCACTCGCTTGCCGCCTTCCTGCAATTCGAATTATTTCGGGTATGTTGTTTTGTTATTAGAACGTAATAAACGTGATCACTATCACAGGGTCAAGGCATTTTCATAATGACTGTTAGGGTATTTCTTATCCGCCATGCAGATAAGCCAGTCCCCGCCTACGATGCGGGCTGCAGAGGCGTGCGGAGTCTCAAACGAAAAAGGCACATACAGATAACGCCGATCAGAAAATTCCTCCACATATAAGCATGTTGTAACTAAATTACTGTGCAGCGATGAAACCGGCCTTCAGGACAGCGGCTATCATTTTGCGGGGAGTAAAATCAGGAAATGTTAATGCGTTACCAATTTGGAACAAAGCTGAATACCCCACGACAACAATAATGCCCGGATCAGGCGGGTAAATCCGTGGGAGGCTTTTCATCATCGTGGTCGCCAGTGTTTCGGCGCAGAGAGAAACGGTAAGGATGAGATATATTTTGAAATAAGATCTTCTCAATATGAGATTTAAAAATAAAGCTTTACACCGCAGAGTCTTACATTAAACAGTCCTGAGGGCAATCATGGCTGCTATTACTGTCTCCATAAAATAACCGCCCACGAATTCATCGAATCACCAAACATTATTATGTCAATGAACCGTCCCTACGCAGGTTAACTTATCCCGTCCCTTAATTTCTTCTTTTATTATGGACGCAATTTCAAGCAAATCTTTCTGAGTACGTTGGATAAGATGTCAGCACGAAGTTTTTAAAGTGGCGAAACTAATGACTATTTCATCGACGACGAAAGATTTTATACTCTCATCATTAGAGAAAGTGGGTGTTGACAATAGGAAGTTGGCGGCTATTGCAGAAGGAGCGGAAATCTACGGGCCTGAAGGGCTGCTGGACTCGATCCATCTGGTGGGTTTTATCGCAGAGATGGGCGAATGGCTTGAGGCAAGAAGCGATGCTTCTGAGAGTTTTTTCGATATCCTTGATGGCGATCTTTTCGAAAACTTCAGGAATATTCATCAGATTGAATCACTGTTATCCCGGAGGTTTAGCGATGTCAGCTTTTCCTCCTGATAGCCAGTTTATTAGCGCAGAAAAAATCGACGATATTCCATATCAGCGTCTGGCTGACAAGGTTCCGACACCGTTTTATGCCTACAGTGCCTCGCAAATAAAGGCAGATTTTGCAGCGTTAAAAAAATCACTTCCTGATGAGATTCATTATTTTTATTCGCTCAAAGCCAATCCCAATAAAACAGTTGTTCAGTTGTTAAACCGGGAAGGAACGGGTTGTGAAGTGTGTTCTCTCGCGGAACTGGAAACAGTAATACGTCAGGGGGTGCCCCCTGAAGATATTATTTTCGTTGGTCCCGGTAAACATATTGCTGAATTAACCCAATGCTGTCGCATCGGTATTAAAGCTGTCGTCATTGAATCCATTGAAGAAATAAAAATTCTTAATGATATCGCTGCCAGCATGGGCGTTATACAAACCATCGCCTTGCGCATCAATCCTGACTTTACTGGCGAAAAAGCCAAACTGGTGATGAGCGGCAAACCGCGGCAATTTGGTATAGATGAACAACTTTTACCGCAGGCATTTGCCTGCGTCGGGCAGCAGAGCAATGTACGACTGGCAGGGATCCACATTTATCTCGGTACACGGATCCTCGACTGGCAGGCGCTGGCCAAAAATACGCTGAATATTCTGTCACTGGCTGAGACTTTGCAGGACATCTACAAGATCGATTTTGATTTTGTCGATGTCGGCGGTGGTTTCGGCGTCAGATATTTTGACAAAGAAAAGCCGCTGGATATTGTTGCGCTGGGTGAGGCACTGGCCCCGGTTATCCGCAATTATCATGACAAATTTCCGCACTGTAAGATCATCGTCGAACTGGGCAGATATCTGATTGCCCGTGCAGGCATTTTTGTTACCCGCGTTAATTATCTCAAACCCTCACGTGATGAATGGTTCGCGGTATGTGATGGCGGAGCCAACTGTCACGGCAGTGCAGCAGGCATCAACTCGCTGATCCGGCGTAATTTCCCGATGGCCCGTCTGGGTGAAGCTCGTGCCGGGACACAACATCGGTATCAGGTGACCGGCCCGCTGTGTACGCCTACCGATTTATTAGGTGAAAACATAATGCTGGCTGAGCTGCATCCGGGCGACCTGATTGGCATCGGACATTCAGGCGCATACGGAGCCAGTGCCTCACCGGTCAACTTCTTAAGTTTTGGTCATCCCGCCGAAATTCTGGTGGAAAAAGGTCAGGCTTTCCTTATCCGAACCGCAGATAACATTGAAACATTGTTGGCGCCTCAGATTTGTCAGCCTTTATCTGTCGAAAATGCCTAAGGAATCTCTATGTCTCTGGAGTTTTCAGCATCCAATATTCTTTGGCATGAGTTTGAAAAAAATAACAATCCTGCTGTTGCGGCGGAAAACGCGCAACTGGATAAAGTTAAAAGTTTTGTTAACGCTTTTTTTCAGTCACATTCCCGCACAAACAAAGCCAGGCTTCAGCCCGTCTCCCGGTGGATTAACGCTCAGAACCTGACATTCACCACGATGCTCAAAAAATTGGTGACGCAGCTGGAAGAGCAGGCGCTGGTCAATGATCTGGATTTAGTGGTGCTCACCCACTGGACGCCCGATGCTGAAATTGGCGCGTCAGTGACCAATGCCATTATTTATGAAACCGGCTCCCATAACGCTTTTGGTATTGCCATCAGTGATCATGGCTTAAGCAGTGGATTTGTCGCGCTGCAAATCATCGAAGATTATCTGGAAGATCTCGGCGGCGACCAGCACCCGCGTAAAGCTCTGCTGATGATGGCCGATCAGGCTACCATCCTGTATGACAGCCCGTACCTCGCCAGTTTCAATCCTTCTTCCAGTTGCTGTTTGCTCCTGCTACAGAGCATCGTGACCACTGAGACCTGTAAGGCCAGGGGCAATATTACCTTTAAAAATTATCAGAAGACCTCACTGCCAGGTTCAGTGGCGGGCATTTATTCCCTGCTTTCCAGGCTGGATATGTTCAGTGCGGCTGAAAAGTCATTGCCGCTGATCATTCTGACCACCAAAGCGTTTTCACAGACACTGCGTGAGGAGGCCCGCTTCTCAAATGTCAGGATAGAAACCTGGAACGATGCCTTATTGTCATCAGCCCCCTGGGTGTTATTAAAAAAACTGGCTCAGGAAAATACGCGGTTTTTATTAATGATGCCGGAAGGGAAGAATGTGGTCTTCGCCAGTTTTGTGATGGAGAACTGAAGGTGTATATCCATTCCATCACCAGCCTGACTGCCCCGGAGCTTACTCCGCTCTCTCTGCTGGAAAAGGAATACCGCTGGGGGGAGCGTAACCATAAAATTTTTAGCCGTTTTCATAAGATGCAGTCGGCCAGTCTGTTTACGCATGAAACTTTGCCGGATCTTGTCTTCGAACTTCTGCAAAAATTACGCGCCGAGTGCGATCCCGGTTTATTTCGCCAAATCCGCTATGTCGCCTGGGCCCATTCTCTGCACGCGGCGAGCCCGTTTGACCGTATGGACAGCCAGTACGGGGCATTTCAGACGTTTTTTGGCGATCAGCAAATCGAATTTTTTTCTGCGACGCAGGCTTCCTGCGCCTCAGGTCTGGTGGGATTACAGTATTTGCAGGCCAAAATGCGCGCCGCGCAGCAGAACAAGTCCTCCGGGAACACTGACTCTCAGAACCAGGCCTCTGTCTGCGGGGTGCTGATCACCGGTGAAAAATGTTTTCACCGCACGGTGCAATATGTTGATCAAAATGGATATTTTGGCGAAGCTTTTTGCGCCACGCTGGTTGGCATGACCCCGTCGCCTCATTCACTGCATCTGCGCGCACTGCATATACAACAACTGGGCGCTTATGGCACGCGGATGCGGGAAACAGATCGTGAAAGCGAAAATGCCTATGACCACGCTTTTTTGCCGGTAATGAGCGAAACCATTCAAAAAGCGCTGGAGTGCGCCGGACGTAGACCGAAAGAACTCGATGCCGTTCTCCCCTACCACATCAGCCCGGTCACCTTTGATCGTCTTGCCGATCGTACCGGATTTAGCAGGGAGATCGTTTTTCGCCATAACCTCTACACATTAGGTCATTGCTTTTGCAGCGATGCGTTTCTCAATATCAAAAGCCTTCTTGCCTGTCGGGATAATTCCGTAAGAGCGCAGTGCATTCTTGCTCTGGCCTCAGGCGTGGCGGGTACGTTTGGCGCAATGGTTCTCGAATCGGACAATAAGGATATTCTATGAGCACAACCCATTTAACGCAGTGGCTGGTCCGTGCTGCACAGACATCTCCGGAGAAAACGGCACTGGTTGCCGGTGATGAGGAGGTGAGCTGGTCGGCGCTGTTCCAGCGGGTCATGAAGACGGCCACCTATTTGCAACAGCATCATATTAAACGGGGCGATCGGGTGGTGGTCTGGCTGCCGAATAGTATCGACTTTGTGGTGTGCTTCTGGGCGGTTCAGTACCTGCAAGCCATTTTTGTCCCTGTTAATCCTGATACCCCCGTCGCGCGCGTGGGCTGGATATTCAGCAATGCAGAGGCCGCTCTGCTGATCGGCAGTGCAGAACAGGCGGGTGCGCTGGTCGCCGCCTCCGGTCAACGCCTCCCTTATCCGGTGCTGTTTGACAAGCCGGGCACCGACAGTCTGATCTGTCCGGTATTACTTTCATTACAGCAGATCGCCGCGCAGGCAGACGTCACTCCGCAGGTGCCGGAAGACACGCCGGATATCGATCTGGCGTGCCTGATTTACACATCTGGTTCTACCGGAGACCCTAAAGGCGTCATGCTGACCCAACGCAATATGTTGAGTGCGGCAACATCTGTCAGCACTTATCTGGATCTGAGGGCAAGCGATCGGATTTTCTGCACAATCCCGATGAGTTTTGATTACGGTCTTTATCAGGCAATCATGGCCACCAGAGTGGGCGCAACGCTGATTATCGAGAAAGATTTCAGCCGTCCGCTGTTTGCACTCAAACAACTGGTGAAACAGCGGGCATCAGTTTTGCCGATTGTCCCTACGATGCTGGCCCTCATCGCCCCTCTGGCAAAACGCTATGATTTCTCATCCGTGCGTAAAATAACCAATACGGCTGCCGCGTTACATCCCAATGATATTGACACGCTGATCGCCCTGTTCCCGCAGGCAGAAATTTTCTCTATGTACGGGCTGACAGAATGCCATCGCTGCACCTGGCTTCCGCCCGCGATGTTGGCAACGCATAAAGAGAGCGTCGGTTACGCCATTCCGAATACCGAACTTTGGGTGGTGGATGAAAACGGTGTCCCGCATCGCAGCAATGCCACGGGTGAGCTGGTCATTCGTGGCGCGACAGTCATGTGCGGTTACTGGCGAAATGAAGAACAGACGCGAAAGAAATTACGCCCCGGCCCGCTGCCCGGTGAATCCGTGCTGTATACCGGCGACATCTGCCGGCTGGATGAACGAGGCCTGCTTTATTTTGTCGCCCGCAAAGATGACATTCTGAAAACCAACGGTGAAAAAGTGGCGCCACGTGAAGTCGAAGGTGTGCTCAAACGCCTGCCCGGCGTCAGGCAGGTGGCGGTGATTGGCATTCCTCATCCGGTTTACGGTGACGAGATCGTTGCCTTTATTGAATGTGTCACCGCGCCCGAGATTGCCCTGCTTAAAGCCTTTTGTCAGATCCATCTCGAAAGCTATAAACGCCCTCACCGCTACTATTTCAGTGAGGCGTTACCCAAAAATAATAACGGAAAAATTGATCGTAACCGGCTGCCCGAACTCCTGTTACAGCGTCCCCGTGATGTTCAACAAGAATCCGTAAATTCATAAGGAATTCATCATGTTTACCTCAACCATTATTGAAGCCATCGGCTTAGTACTTGAAAGCTCTCATCTCTCAGAACTGCATGCAGAAACACATCTGGAACGCGATTTAGGGTTTGAAAGCGGGCTGTATATCGAGCTGATTATGTATCTTGAAGAGAAAATCGACGGGCTGATCCTCGATCCGGCTACGCTGGAATTTGAGCATTTTGAGACGGTGGGCAGTTTATCGAGATTCATTCAATTGCAACTCGCGAACCAGGCTGCCTGAATGGAACAATGGGCAGAGGTTATCTCGGTTTATATGCGTTTCCGCCACCGACCGGAACTTGCCTGGTGCCATGGCACAGACCGTTGCGATTATGCAGCGCTGAGTCAGCGTGCCGCAGATCTCGCCGTGCAGATCCGCCAGCACGAGTCAAACACTGGCGGCCATGTAAAACCGGTGCTGGTTTACGGGCATAAGTCTTTCGATTTTATTGCCGCCTGGTGGGCATGCCTGCTCTGCGGCTGCCCGGTAGTGCCTGTTGAATCGGATAACAGCCCGGAGCGCGTGGAGAAAATTGCACTCACCCTCGGCGCAGATCTGCTGTTGAATACCACGTTGACGCCGGTTCAGATGAATGCGATCAGGGTGATTACCACGGCGGAAATTAACGCGCCTGCCTGTACGGATGCTACGTTGCATGCGCTGCTGACGGAAAGTCGCCAGCGTTTGCAGGATACATCCGGCGAGCCACTGGCTTATATCATGTTCTCTTCCGGGACCACCGGTGAGCCGAAAGGGATCCAAATCACCCTGCACAATATGCTGAATTTCATTCACTGGATCCGCGAAGACTTCCCGCTGAGCGGAGCCATCACCGGTAATGTTCGCTATTGCTTTGATGTGTCCTTATTTGAAATCTGGTTAGCATGGGTTTTCCTGCAACCGCTGTCAGTGCTCGATCACCGCGAACTCATCAGCACCCGCAAAATGATTGCGCAGCATGCCAGAACCGGCGTGGTTTGCTGGGTGTCCACGCCTTCGATTGTCCGCCTTTATCTATTGGATCCTACGTTCAGTGCCGCGCAACTGCCTCTGCTCAGACGGTTTATTTTTTGCGGCGAAACACTGACAAAAGACATCGTCACACGGCTTTGGATACGCTTTCCCGATGCAGAAGTCATAAACACCTATGGCCCGACGGAATGCACGGTGGCGGTGAGCTCAGTGCTTATTACGCAAGAAATGATCAGCGACCTGCTGCCCCTGCCCATTGGCGCAGCCCGGCCTGGCTCGGAACTCAGCCTGCACGGGCAGCAGGATGACACCGGACGGGGCGAGTTGTTAATCAGCGGTGACTGCGTCGGCCCTGGCTATCTCAATGCGCCGGCGAAACAGCAAACGCAGTTTATCCGCCATGCCGGGCAAAACGCCTATCTGACCGGCGATATCGGCCGGGTGAAGGGAAATTATTACTATTTTCTTGGGCGGGAAGATGGCGAAGTCAAAATTCAGGGACACCGCATCGATCTCTATGAAATAGAGCATTTCCTGCGCAGTCAGGATCTCGTTTCAGATGTCGTGGTAATGCCCTTCTTACGTAAAGGCAATGCAGAGGCCCTTCAGGCCTGCGTGATCCTCAATGATTCCTGTGCACTTGCAACGCTGGGACACGCCATGCAGGCGCATTTTCCGCCGTGGTCGATCCCGCGTTACTGGTATGCCATTCCTCATACTATTTTGAATCATAACGGAAAACTTGACCGCAGCGCAGCGCGTGACCTGGCGCTGGATAAAGGGGAGAAATATGTTTTTATCGCTAATCAGACCGCTGTTTGACCGGCTCAGGAACGGCAGTGACGCTATCGCGCTGATTAATCAGCAAGGCACCTACAGTTTTGCGGAACTGGGCGCGCGGACAGCCGCCATCGCCCACTTTTTAACCCCACTGGCAGGCCGCAATGTGCTGATCTACGGCCATAAACAGCTTGATGCCGTCGCCTCTATTCTGGCCTGTATCAGTAAAGGCTGTTGTTTTACCTTTGTGGATCAGGCAAATCCGACGTCGAGAATTGAAAGAATCGCCTGCATGACGCGCACGGAAGTGATCATCACCACCCTGCCGCAATCCCTCGACGGGCTGGAGCAATGGCCGCAGTGCGTCAGCGCGTCACTGGCAGATGTTTCTCCTGCAACGCTGCCGGCTGAACCGTCATTAATCCAACCCCTTTTTTATATCCTTTCCACCTCGGGCAGCACCGGTGAGCCCAAAGGCGTTAAGGTCAGCTATGACAATTTTGCGGCTTTCAGCGAATGGTTCGCGCCGCAAGTCACCGGCGGTACGGACACGGGCTGCCATATTAATCACGCCTGTTTTTCATTTGATATGGCGATACTCGATCTCATTCCGGTTCTCAGCCGCGGGCAGACTGTACTGATGTTGGATCACTGCAATAATGTTTTGCCACGGCAAAACATCAGACTGATGACAAGAGAGCCGGATGTGGCCGTCACCAGTTGGTTCTCTACCCCCAGTTTTGCCGAGCTCATGCTTAAAGACGCGTTATTCAGCCATGTTAAATTCCCCAGTCTGAAACGTTTTTATATCGGCGGTGAACGGGTTGCGCCGGGTTTGATCTCCCGGTTGCAGACGCGCTTTCCGCAGCTTGACGTGATGCATGCTTATGGCCCGACCGAGACAACCTGCGTGACACATACGCATCTTTTATCCAAACCGTTACAACATCAGGCAGGTTTATTGCCGCTGGGCAGGCCGCAGGGGCTGAACCGTATTCGCATCGTCGATGCTGCGGGTCATCCCGTTTCGGTCACTACGGTAGGTGAAGTCAGGCTTTATGGCCCGCAGGTTTCACAGGGCTATTTGCCGGAAAATCACCCGCGCAATCAGGCCTTTGGTGAGGATAAGTATGGCCGCTACTACGCCACCGGCGATCGCGGTTTTGTAGACGAAAACCATTCTCTGTTTATTTGCGGCAGGGATGACGGACAGTTTAAGTTGCATGGCAACCGCATTGAGCTGGCAGAAATAGAATCCGCAGTGTGCAGAAATGCCAATGTGATCCAGTGCTGTCTGGTGCCGGTTGAAGATCAGGGGAAAGTGACCGATCTGCAACTGTTTGTACAACTGCATGATGATAATGCGCTCCGGCGGCAAGCCTTACGCCACTTTTTGTCCGGGCAATTACCAGGGTACATGATCCCCAGACAATGGGTCTTCTGCCAACACTTCCCCATGACCTTACATGGCAAAATAGACCGGCAGGAGCTCGTACGTGAACATCCGGCTTCTGACAGTTTTTAATGCACATCCTGCAATCACATGTAAAAAACCCAGGATAATTGCTGAGAAAATACCCGGCATCTGTTTATCTTCATGATGATGAAGATCATATTATTTTATAAAGGGTTAACGGAGCCATAATGCGTTTCGATCATACCGGTTATGTCGTGTCAGATACCGATGCAACCGTCGCTGCTATTAGACTCTTTTTCCCCGAGATCGTCAGGTATAAAGAACAGATTAATGCTCAGAAAGTATTTATTACCTTGCTGACCACGGCAGACGGAAATAACCAGGTCGAACTTGTTGAGCCATTGCCAGATAATATTCATCTGCAAAGCATGCTGGATAAATCAGGAAAATCATCCCTGCCTTATCATATTTGTTTTGTCGTCGATAATTTTGACCAGCAATATCACACCATGAAATCCGCTGGCTGGATGGTATTAACGCGTCCGTTTCATGCCTTTAATAATCATCACCGCGCCAGTCATCTTTATCATCCTGATGCCGGAATAATCGAAATCATGTCGGGGCCGCTATGAAATCATTTTACGATCATCCTTCAGACCCGGATTTTTTCACGCCGGGCGCAGAGGCGCAGGCGATTGCCGATCAACTTCGCCAGATAGCGTCTCCGGACGAAACGCGGGCGGTTATGGCCCGCTGGTCACAGGCTCCGGCGTTTAATCTCCTCGGCGTGCCTGCTGAGTACCCGTCACATCAACCACACCTTCAGGATTATCAACACATCAGTTTAACTGAGCGCTACCGGCTGTATGAAAAAGTGGCCTTTATCTCCCCGATACTCATGTTTTCGGCTCCCGGCCCCGGCATGGCGGCCTTTGCCGTCGCCGGGCTGGGGACAGAACAACAGCAGGATGCTTTTTTTAACCGCTTTCAGCAGACCTTAAGCTGGTCTTGTTTCGCGATGACTGAACCGGCGCAGGGAAGCGATGCAGGTGCCATGGAAACCACGGCGTCGCCGGTAAGGGGCGGTTATCGGCTCTGCGGGAGAAAAATGTTCATCGGTAACGGTATGATTGCCGATACCGGCGTGATATTTGCCCGCACAGCGCCCGGGCCTCTGGGCATAAATGCTTTTATTTTTAATCCGCAGTCAGCAGAAATTTCCCGTTACGCGCTGGCGTTAAACGGGCTAAAGGGCACCAACCTTGCACACATGCAGTTTGATGATCTGTTCATCCCACACGCAGATATGTTGGGCAGGCATCTGAAACCGACAGAACGGTTTGCAAAGTCCGCCATCGCCACGTTCGATGCCCTGCGCCCTTGCGTCGGCGCGCTTGCACTGGGTGTTGCACGACGAGCAATACACGAATGGCAACGCGACCGGCAACTGACACTTCAGCAGTCTGCCTGGTTGTCACAGATGGAACGGCGCTGGCTGGCGGGATATCACCACGGACTGCAGGTTTGTCAGCAAACCGAAGATAAGCTTGTGCCGGGAAATCATCCCGGCATGGTGAAAACCCATTGTGTCATCCTCGCGGAAGAGCTGATTTGCGGGCTGATTCATCGTACACAGGCCGGAGATATGCCGCTGCCCAACGCATTATGGCAGGCGTTCCGGGATGTGAAAGCCTTTGAATATACCGAAGGTACGCGACAGATCCATCGTCTGAATCAGGGGTATTCACGCCCGCAAGAGGTGAGCTCATGTCTGTAACCGTCAACTTGCTCGGACAGGGCACGATAACGGTTCTCACCCACAGCCTGGCCGTCACGCCGGACAGCCGGCATTTCATTGCGTCAGAATTTCTGCCACCAGAAGGCGCACCGGCGGGCGACTGGTATCATCACTGGCCTGAAGAGGATTGCGGAAACCGTCTGCATGCGAAAGCGCTCATCACGCTTTGCCAGCATCATGTCCTCGCCTCTTCGGAGAGTGTGCTGGTCTACGATTCCCGGTATCCTGCCGCACGCGGTGCGACCCCTTTGCTGCAAAGTTTGCTGTGTCACTGCCCCGGATTTTCCGAAGCCTGGGGGATTTGCAGTGGCCGTTTTGACGCCGATGCAGCATACCGGCTGGCTCAAACCCTCATGCAGGAGGAATGCCGTTTACTTTATCTCTACGACCCGCTGCAGAGACTGAATCAGGACCCCACGCCTCAGGAGTCTGAATTGCACTATCTGATTTTTTCCGCACGGACGTTGAGAAGGTAATGGATAATTTGCTGCTTTCGCTGACAGATAAGCTGTCCATGCCCGCTGTTTTTCCGATGCGTCCCTCAGAGGTACAACAGCTCGTGCTGATGAGAACCCAAACCCTGCATTGCGGGCCCTGGCGCAGCCGGGTATTGATCAGCAAAGGTCCGGCGCAGACGGCAAAAAAAGCGCTTCTGCTGCATGGCTGGGGAGGTCATCCCCTGATGCTGGCGCGGGCTAAAGATATTCTGCTGGCGCAGGGATATGAGGTGTATCTGCCATTTTTACTCGGACATGATCCGCAAACGCCAGCACCCTGTGATTTTCCTGCACAATGCCAGTTACTGCTCACCCTGCAAAAAACCTATGGCGCTTTCGATACTGTGGTTGCCCATTCTGCTGGCGGGCTGATCACCGCGTTGTCTGCGTCTCTCGGCTTTCGCTTCAGCCGGCTGGTGCTGATGTCAGCGCCGGCCTCGTTCACCAGCCTGCTGCAACACTATTTGCGCCAGAATCATCTGCCTGACACGTATCTTACCCCGCTGTGCGCGTGGTATCAGGCCCGCTACCCGGCAATGGAAGTGCCAGCAACGGACTCGCTTTTTGCGCCGTGCGACATTCCTGCACTGATACTGCATGGTCAGCAGGACACTAAAATTACGCCTGCTGATGCGCGGAAAATCCACCGTCAGTTACCCGGAAGCAAGCTGGCGTTGATAGAAAATACCGGCCATCTGGGTGTACTGACACATCAGCGGACACAATACGAATTAAACGCCTTCCTCCGCACTTCAAACGCTGATCCTAAAAGGAGCCACTATGTTGGGTCACATTGAATCCCTGACGGTCTACATTCCTGAAGTGCGGAAATCGCTGGCGGAAGTAGCGCCCGCGCTGCAACTGAGCCCGCTGGATATCAGAATGTTTTCCCGCTTTTACGGGCTGGCAAACTTCCCGCGCCAGCCGGGTTCGCTTGATGACCTGTTACGCCCGTTGTTAACGCTGTTCACCGACAATCACGCTGATTTGCTTCCGCACATCAAACATGTGGTGCATACCCATACGCTGCCGGGCATCAGGCCTTTTGACCGTCCCGGAAAAAACCTTCTCAATGAGGCCGGATTTGCTGACGACACCCATTTCACGTCGCTGACGATGGGGCATTGTGCAACGTCATTGTCAGCTGTGGAGTATGTTTGCAGCCGGATTAAAGCCGGGGAATACGCCTTGCTGTTGGTCGGCGAAAAGGCCTTTCACCCCAAAGTCGAACTGATCGACGATACCACCATTATGGGCGAAGCCGCCTGCGCCGTTCTGCTCAGCCGTAGCGGGGAGCGCTGCAAAGTGACTGCCCGATACAGCATGCAGGCAGGCGAATTCAGTCAGCATCGCGGCAACGAATCAGGTAAAGAATCACGCTTTGCCAGCGTTTATTTTTCATTTATCGCCAGCGCCATGCGTAATGCCCTGGAACATTTCGGACAGACTGTCAGTTCGCTGGCCTGGATTGCGCCGCATAATGTCAATTTATCGTCATGGCAGAAATTAGCGGACGAACTGAATATTCCACGGCAAAAGATATTTCTGGAAAACGTACCGCGCTATGGTCATTGTTTCGGTGCTGACCCCTATCTGAATTTAGCGACGTTAATTCGTCAGAAAAGATTATCGCCCAATAATATTGTGATGCTGGCGAGTGTGGGAATGGGCGCGACCTTCTCTTCATTGTTGCTGGAATTATCCGCCGGTAATGAAATTCCAGTATTTTGCAATTTGAAGCAATTTCCAGATATTAAGCAGGATTAAGTTAACACTCACTTGTTCTTTATGTGATGCGTTACTCCCTCATGGCTGATATTACCCAATACTATCCGCAACTGAATGAACTCCAGGCTCTGCTCTCCGCGGCTGGCGAGATTTCGGAATATAAACCCGATCAGGCGCGGGCTTGTTTTGATCACCCGGAACTGATGAGCATTGCCTGTATCGGCATTCCGTCCCGTTTTAATCCCTGGGAAACCGCGGCCTTCTCCGACGTGGATTATTCACATCATTTACAGATCATCGAGTATTTGAGCCGAGCCGATGCCAGCGCCATGATGATGTTGCCCGGCGCCTCCCTCAGCACCCGCGCGATTCTGACACTCGGCACTGAACAGCAACAGGCGCGTTTTTTCTCCTGCTTTGAACACAGCCCCGCCTGGACATTTTTCGCCGTCACCGAACCGGAGGTCGGCTCTGACGCCACGGCAATTGCCTGCGAACTCACGCAAAACAGTCAGGGATGGTGGCTGAACGGGCAAAAGATGCTGGTCGGCGGCGCAATGCGCGCCAGCGCGGGCCTGGTATTTGCCCGGTATGAACAGACCCACCGGCTGGTGATGGTGTTTCCCGAAGGGGAAACCGGGCGTTTGCAGCGTGAACTGCTCGATACCTTCGGATTAGCGGGCGCGGCACTGACACGTCTGACGATGACCAATCTGCGCGTCAGGGAAGACGATATTTTAGGGCATGAACGCCGGGGGTTGCAGCAGGGGCTGAGTGCGTTGAGCAAGGTCTTTGAGCGCCATCGCCCGATGGTGGCGGCCATGGCGCTGGGCACCACTTACGGTCTGCTGGAAGCGCTGGAAACCCGACCGTTACCGGCGGCCGCGCACCGTTGGGTCGCCTGCCAGTGGCGTAAATATCACGCTCTCTATCAGCAGATGCTCGCGCTGGCGGAAGGCTATCGCGCGTGTCAGCAGCAATATGCCCAAACCAGCCGCCTCAAGTTGAGCGCGACCCGTCTCGCCGAAGAGACGGCAAGCCATCTGCCTCACTGGCTCGCCACAGAAGACTGGCTGGAAGAAACTTTCCTGCGTAAGCGCTACCGCGACAGCTTTGCTTTTGAGTATATGGAAGGCACCAGCAATATCCACTTACTTAACAGCTTCCGCGTACCAGAAATTCAGGGGGGTCAACGTCATGTTGTACCTTGATCCTGCCGATATTGTCAGCCAGTCATTCCATCACACTGAAGTGCCTCAGCCAGAGTGGGAAGCGGATATTCCACACTGGCGTTCATATGTTCAGCATTTTTTCGCCGCCAGCGGTGAGACGCTCAGTGTGGAAGACGAACAGGTTAACACCTGGATCACCAGCAATGAACGGGCGGCCTTCAGCGATATGGTAGCCACGTTACTGCCCCATCTTGCCGGGGTGGTTCAGCCACAGCGGGTGAAAACGGTGCTGATGGCGCACTGGACGCCTGACCTGCACATGGGCAGTTCTGTGGTGAATTTAGCAATACATCAGCTCGGTCTCGCCGACTGTCTGGCGCTGGCAATCAGCGATCGCGGACCGGATGCCGCATTGTTCGCCCTTGATGGCCTCAGCGACTGCCTGCACGGGAAAGCAGAAGACGGATTATTGCTGATCGCAGAGCAAAAAAGCCTGATGTACTTTTCGCCGCTGATGGCGCGCCTGCAACCGGAAAACAATGCCTGTCTCTGTCTGGTTAATACGCAACAGCGCGGATTACGTTATCTGGGGTATCAGCGGCTGAAAACGTCCGCAGATTTTAGCGAGGCAATTTTGCAGTCCGTTGAGCACTTCGGATTGACCCGCGAACGGTTAACGCTGATCGGCCCTCAAAATTGTCTCACCCATTTACCTGAAGGCTTTACGTCTTTTGCGGTCAATCCCCGCTTACTGTGCGCGGCGCCTTTTGTCGCCCTGCGTGAATGCTGGCAGTCCGGACGTGATTACCTGCTGATGAGCGAACACAACGGACAGATAAGCCTGTGTGGTCTGGCGGCAGCAGGGAAACTGACATGAATATTTTTGCACTGAAGTGTTGCATTCCTGCCACACGGATATCACTTGACACGATCCTCGCCCATCGCGGGGCGAATGCCAGCGAAGCCCGGACCTTCCGGCACCTTTTCGGTTTTCAGGAGGCCTCTACGCTGGCGGAAGACGAAAGTGCCTCCGCAACGTTTGAATCGCTGTTAGAGCAAACGGCCGCAGAGTTAATGAAGGCTGAAAAAATCGATGCAATTATTTTGGTACAAGGACTGCCTGCCCGTTCACGACGCCAGCGGGTTGATTTAGCGCTGCTGCGACAGCGTTTTGATTTTATTGCCACTGACGCGCATCTCATCACCCTTAATCAGCAAAATTGTGCCACGTTATTCTGGGGGCTGCTGATGGCCGAACGCATGCTTGAACAGGGAAAATACCAGTGTGTAGCCCTGCTGGCGGGCGACACACTGGCAGATTTCAATCTGGCAGAGCGCTATGTTCCCGGCTGCACTCTGATCGGCGATGCTTTTGTCTGTGCCTTGCTGAGGCCGGGCGGTGGGGAGCGCAGGGTTTCCGGCATTCAGTGTTTTCATCATCCCGAATTCTGGCAGGGTCTCGACGGCAGCCGGGAAGATATTAAGCGTTTTTATCAGTCTCATGACCCTCTGCTCGACATGGCACTGCGTCAGTATCCTGCACAACAGCGTAAAGACGCCTGGTTACTGCCTCACAACATTAACCGCCTCAGTTGGCAAACCTGGCGGCGACATCCCGATCGCGCCCATCAGCGCATTGCCACCGATCTCATCGGGCAATGCGGACATTGTTACACCACCGATCCTCTTTTACTGCTCGATACTCACCTGCCAGCCGAAACCGGCCAGCCAGCCATTTTACTTTCTGTCGGGCTCGGCGGCTGGGTGGGCAGCGCCATGATCACCTCAGATACACCTGCGGAGCCTCAGGATGCCCGATAATGCACAAGCCATTCCCTTTTTCACTCCCCCTTCCGGGCAGTTTGCCCAACTCGGCTTTCTCAAAATCGCTGAAATGGCCTGTCGTCAGCACGGTGATAAGGTCTGGATTGGTGAAAAAAACGATGTGGTGCTGTTGCTTGGCGGTGCCCGCCATGTTCGTTTGATGATTGAGCAGGAAAGTCTGTTCGTGAAGGAGTTTGAGCATCTTTCCTCCGCCTCAACCATCGGACGCATCTTGCTCGGCCAGTCACTGACGACATCCAAAGAAGGCGAGGAGTGGCGTCTGGCGAGGAAACTCACCACACCGCTGGTGAATCCAAAATCCCCGTTGCTAAAACAAAGCACCGACCTGTCCGCCCGCTGGCTGCTGGACATTCTGCAGGATCCGCAGCAGACGTCATTGCGTGAAATCTGCCTGCACTGGGCGCTGATGTGTGTGGCGGAAGGATTTTTTGGTACGGGGATCAGTCTGGCACAACTGAACAGGCTGATTGATCGTTTCCGTGACATTTATCTGCAACTCATTCTGGCTGCACCGACCTCGGACTACGAGGCGCTGTGCCGTCATCCAGCCCTGGTGGCATTCCGGCTGGAAGCTGAGTCTTTGATCGGGCCGTTGCTGGATGCCACCAGCGGCGGCAATGCCACCATGCTGGAACGTCTTTGTCAGGCACTCAGCCCCGGCGCGCATCCCGAAGCGCGTGAGAGAGTGATCAGTCTTCTGCTGGGCAATCTTGCCGCCAGCGTCGATAACACGGGTATTGCCTTGTTATGGACGCTGACGCACCTTTCTCAGCACCTGAATTATCAGCACTGCGTGCGTGAGGAAGCGGCTCACGGTAAACGAAATATGGCCTCGGCCATTGTTCGGGAATCGCTGCGTCTGACGCCCGTGACGGCATTTTTTGAGCGCCGTGTGGCAGAAAATATCGTGGTGGATGACGTTGATATTCCGGCTGGCACGCGGGTTCTATTTTCCCCCTGGCTGGTTCATCGTAATGCCGCCTGCTGGGCAGAACCGCTTTGCTTCAGGCCGGAACGGTTTCTGGGTGAGGCGAAAATTGCGCCGGAGTATTTTCTGCCCTTCAGCGCGGGTAAACGTAACTGCGTGGGCATGACGCTGGCACTTGACCAACTGACCACAGCGGTCACAACGCTGTGCGAACATTTTCAGTTCTCGCTCGCCCCTTCAACATCCCCTGCCGCCCTCACCCCGCTTTTTGCACTTAACGTAATACCGCGCGGTGATGTGTCTTTCATTCTCGAGTCCGCACACAAGGCTGAACAGTATGACAACATCCGGTGAGATCCCGGCACTCAGCCTGTTCTGCTTTGCCGATGTGGCCAGAGACAACTTTGCTGATAAATACGAACAATTGCTGAGTACCGCCCGGCTGGCGGATGCGCTGAATTTTCATGCTATCTGGACGCCAGAGCGGCATTTCCACACCTTTGGCGGCATGTTTGCCAATCCTTCGGTCGTCAGCGCGGCGTTAGCGGCCTGCACGCAACGTATCGGTATCCGGGCAGGCAGCGTGGTGCTGCCATTGCATGATCCCCTGCGGGTTGCCGAGGAGTGGGCCATCGTCGATAACCTGTCTCATGGCCGCGCCGGGGTGGCATTTGCCAGCGGCTGGCAGCGTAATGATTTTGTGCTCCGGGCTGAGAATTACCACCAGAAGCAACAGGTCCTCTTTTCCTCACTGGCGCAGATCCAGGCGCTGTGGCGCGGTGAATCCCTCACGCGCCACGAGCTTTCTCTGCCTGCGCAACCCGAACCGGTCACCGTGCAAACCTGGCCCGCGCCTTTTCAGACAGAGATCCCCATCTGGCTGACCACTGGCAGTAATCAGGATTTATTTACTGAGGCCGGAAAACGCGGGCTGAATGTGCTCACCCATCTGGTTTCACAGACCCGCGAACAACTGGTGGAAAACTGCGCGGTTTATCGCCTCGCGCGCCGTCAGGCGGGTTTTGATCCTGCGCAAGGCACCGTCACCCTGATGTTGCACACCCAGGCCGGAGAAGAAAGAAAGAGACTGCTGCCACGCCTCAGACCGGCACTCACCGGATATCTGCGGGCGTTTATGGCACTTTCCGACAATCTCAGTCAATTACCGGCCGCCGATGCGGAGCAAAATGAGAAGAAGCAAGCCTACACACTGAAATGGGGAGTGGAGAAATATCTCAACCACTGCGGTTTATTTGGTTCGGCACAAGAATGCGCGGATCAGCTTGCCCGGCTCAGGCAGGAAGGTATCGATGAAGTTGCGTGCCTGATGGATTTTGGAATGCCTCAATCAAGTGTAGAAGAAACGCTTCATACACTTGCAACATTATTATGAAATCAAGGAATTATGATGAAAAAGACCCTCCTGACGCTTACCCTGTTCGCCTGTGTCACCAGCACTTCTGCCTTCGCGGCAGAAAAAACATTTCCCCTGGAAGCCTTTAGCGCAGTAGAAGCCAGACAGGGCATTAATCTCACCATTAAGTGTGTCGCGACACCGTCTATGGTGGTTTCAGGTTCACAAGACACGTTGAATAAATTGAAAGTCACCAACAACCGTCACGCGTTATTGCTGGTCAATGATGCCGCCGAAAATGATCGTTTTATCTCGCATACGCTGGATATCACCCTGTATACCAGCGGCCCGCTGAACAGCCTGGCAGGAAAAGCCGGTGTTAAAATAGCGGCGCCGGCCTGTGCGGTGGATCCTAAAACACTGGCCGTTTCCGGCAGCATGGGCACGGAAATCCTGGCGGAAGGCAAAACGGCTGAGCTGAATCTGGATCTGGCCATGGGCGGGAGTTTTAACAAGAAGCCGCAGGATTTTACGGCGGAATCGGCTAACGTGCGCATGAGCATGGGCGCGGAATCTTCGCTGTGCCATATTCCCAAAATTCAGGGCACGCTGGCGGCGGGCGCACGTGTTTCCGTCAGCGCCTCTGCACAGGTGGATACCGGTGCCGCCAGCTCGTTTGCCAGCGAGATTTCAAATTCCGGCTGCGCGTAATGACGGCTTAAGTTCTTCCTGATAAACAAAGGCTTGCCATCTGACCGGCAGGTCTTTTTGCACAGAACAGGCGCCATACGCCAGACAATATACGCCATCGTCTTCAATCAGCCGGTGATGTAACAGGCCGGTTTCGTCCTGATGCGCACCGGACACCTGCGTAATGCCGCAGTGTTGCGGGATGGCACAAAAACCGGCCAGCGGCTGCGTAAGGCCGGTTCCCCGCGCTTTGAGCCACGCTTCCTTCACACTCCACAACCGGGTAAACCGCAGCAGGTAATCGGCCTCATCTTCTGCCAGCCAGCGCTGTTCATCAGGGTGGAAAAACCGGCGGGCGATGGCTTTTTTCACCTCCACTTTGCCGCTGACTTTTTCCAGATCGACCCCGACCTCAACCCCGCGACACAGCACTATCGCCGCCGATGTTCCACTGTGGGATAAGTTAAAGCGCAACTGAGGAAAATCAGGCAGCCAGGGTTTACCTTCAGGGGTTCTTGCGATAATTAACTGCGTATCGGTCACCGGTAAGCAGCTTGTCAGCACCTGTCGCAGCCAGCACTGCGCCTGCTGTCGCAGCAGTTTGCCCGACAGCGAAGGCGCAAAGTGACGGATCAGGCAAAGTCCTTCGCCGGTCTTCAGTTCAGGGAGGGGATCACAGCGGTAAATTGAGGGTAACACGGCAACCGGTGCGGTCATGGCGATTCTCCAGAGACAGATACCCGCCATGACTTTCAGCGATTTGCCGGCACAAAATCAATCCAATGCCACTGCCGTTAGGTTTGGTGGTATAGAAAGGAACAAACAGATTTTTGGGGTTGGTCAGCCCGACCCCTTGGTCAAGAATAGTCACAAACAGACGCCCTTTTTCCTCTGACCATTCAATGCAAACCGGCGCCGTGGTATCGCTCATAGCCTCATCGGCATTTTTAATCAGGTTGATGAGCAACTGATGGATTTGCACCCGGTCGACATCCACTATCAGCGGCGCGGGGCCTTTCAGGGTAATTTTACGGTGCGCGAACAACAGCGGCAGTTCCGCAATCAGGGCGGCGAAATCAAGCGGTGCTTTAACAGGAGGCGCGAGCTTACTCAACTGGCGGTAGCTGCTGACAAAAGCGATAAGCTCTTTCGCCCGGCGGTTGATAAGATCGATACCTTCCGCAAAGCCCTCCGGCAGGTTTTCTGTATGGCGGCGATAGTGCTGCTGGAGCATCTGGCTGATAGAGGCAATCGGGCTCAGTGAATTGTTTATTTCATGGCTGATCACGCGCAGCAGATTTTGCCAGGCTTTTTGTTCTTCCTGACGCAGCATGTCATCAACGTCACTGACAAACAGCAACACGTTTTGGATCCCGTCAACCATATAGGTATCACTGGACACTTTATAACGACCGGGACGCCCTTCATGATGAGACTCTACCGGATGTTCCCGGTTCGCATTTTGCAACAGCGTATCAAGTTGCCAGTGGCTGGATTTCTCGCCGATCAGCTTTTCCAGCGAGGTACCCAGCATCCGCGAGGCCGCATCGTTACACCAGACCAGCCGGTTATTACCGTCAATTGCGAAAATGGCCACGGTGATATTAGAAATCACTTTTTGCAGCAGAAAATCCATTTCTCTTTGCTGCTGGCGGTGGCGTGATAACTGACCGGAAATCGCGTTGATCTGTTCAATGACGCCTTCAAACACCCCTTCCCCGCTGGTCACGCCGCGAAGGCTAAAATCTTCCTGCTCAACGGCTTCTAACAGGTTAGAAATCACATTGATTTTATAGAGAAGCTGCTGGAAAAAGTGATAGGAAAAATACACTAAGGTGACGCACAGGATAAAGAGCGTGAGACATTTCAGGTACAAAGACTGCTGCGGGAAACACCACAGCAGCAAATAGGCAACAACGCCCCCGAGCGGGGACAAACTGCACAGGATTAAATGACGTGACTCAAAGGATCGAAAAAGTTTACTCATGACAGATTTTTAATTTATCCAGTCGTCGGTAAAAAGCGCTGCGACTCAGCCCTAACGATTCAGCCGCTTTCACTGCATTTCCGTCATAGTGACGCAGGCGTTGTAAAAGCACCGTTTCTTCCACTTCTGCCAGCGTGCCCGTTTCGAGTGGTGTCACCGGCTTTTGCTGTAACGCGTGACCGGTGTTTTGCCCCTTCACCGGCAGTGGCAGGCAAAGATCCGCCAGGTCGATCGTATTATTGCGGCAAAGCAATACACCGCGCTCGAGCAGATGGCTCAGTTCGCGGATATTGCCCGGCCATGAATATTCATGCAGCCCTTGCCGCGCCATCGCCGATAATATCGGTTTAGGTTTATTGTACTTGCGGGCAAACCGTTGCAGGAAACGTTCGGCCAGCGGCTCAATATCTTCCTGCCGTTCACGGAGCGGCGGTAACGGAATTTGTATGACATTCAGCCGGTAAAGCAAATCCTGCCGGAACCTTCCTTCCACCACGGCTTTTTCAAGATCTGTATTGGTGGCCGCAATGATCCGGCATTGGGTGGTTTGTGTCCGCGATGAACCCACGCGTTCGAACTGCCGCTCTTCCAGGACGCGCAGTAATTTTACCTGCTGGGACAACGGCAAATTGCCAATTTCATCGAGGAATAATGTGCCTTTATCGGCCAGTTCAAAGCGGCCAATGCGGTTTTCCCGCGCATCGGTAAACGCGCCTTTCACATGTCCGAACATTTCACTTTCAAACAACTGCTCATTGATGCACCCCATGTTGACTTCAACAATGCTGTGCTCACGGCGGGAGGATAACTGATGTATGTAGCGGGCGAGCAGGCTTTTGCCGGTGCCATTTTCACCCAGGATCAGGATGCTGGTATCCGTACCCGCCACAGTTTCAACCACGTTGATCAACTGTTTCATGGCCTGAGAGCGGACAACCCATTCATTGCCCATGTCATCTTCAAGCGCCATTTTCAGCAGCTTATTTTCTTCTCTCAGGCAATTCCCGGAGCGTCTCGCCTGACTCAATGCGATCTGTTGCTGAACAATGCTTAACAGGCGTTCGTTATCCCACGGTTTTTGGATAAAATCCGCCGCGCCGGCCCGCATGGCGCTGACGATGATATCAACGCTTCCCCAACCGGTCATTGCCACGGCAGGCAGGCAGTCATCAAATTTCTTTAACTCCTCCAGCAGTTGCAAGCCTTCCAGACCCGACGTGGTGTCTTTCTGAAAGTTCATGTCCATCAACACCAGATCAAAGGACTTTGCGGACAAATGTGACAATAAACGGTCAGCCTGCGTTTCCAGCGTCACGTCATACCCTTCCAGACGGAGCAGCATGTCAAGGCTGGTCAAAATGCCCGCGTCATCATCAATAACAAGAATTCGTTTTTTTTCGTTCATTAAAGCATCCGGCTTGTGCCGCCGCACCCGTCAGGCGCGGCGACAAATTATTCGTAGCGAATGGCATCCGCAGGCGACATACGAATGGCACGGCGGGAAGGCAACCAGACCGCTAACGCCACAATCAAAGAGATCATAAGGGCGACGCCCCAGAAGAGCAGTGCAAAGGAGGTATGCCCGTTGCCCAATATACGCGTCAGCTTGGGTGCGACAAAGAAGGCAAGAGGCAGCCCGATAATCAGCCCAATACCTAATTGCTTACTGCCCTGCAGCATCAGCATCCGCAACAGAACCCCTTCCGTGGCCCCCATTGCCATACGCACGCCGATCTCCTGAATACGTTGATTTATCACATTGCGCATCACCGCATAAATACCGGTAGCGGCCAGTATTACCGCGACAACGCCAAAGAGCATAAAGAGGTTGGCGATGAAATGCAGCCCGGCGGTATTTCTGGCCAGACGCTGATTTAGCGTTTGCACCTGATTGACCGATAGCGTGCTGTCAATCTGGCGTACCGCATTGATAAGCGCAGGCCCTAACGTATCAGGATTCTGAGCCCCGAGCACCAGCGTTAATGAAGCCGCCGGTATTTGCGTCAGCGAGCGATAAACCGTGACCCGCTGACGAAACGCGCTGAAAGGCCGGCCATGAATAACGTTGGGCACCACACCGATAACCGTGAACCAGCGCTGATCATCCGAATCACGAAAACGCAGACGTTTACCGATCACATCCCGTTCACCTGGCCAGAACTGCTCCGCAAACGACTGGCTGACCACCACAACGGGTTGCGAGTCCTGCGTGTCAGTGCTGGCAAACTCCCTTCCGGCTACCGGCGTGATGCCCATTGCCACCAGGCTTCCGGGCATCACTTGTACATCATTAACCAGAGGATAAGACCAGCGCTCTTTGCTGTTGTTACTCGCCGAATCGATATCCACCTGACGGGGAACGGTAAATTGTCCGACGGCACTGGTGGTGATGGCCGTTTTTTCAACCCCAGGAATCCCGCTGAGGGACGATTGCAGACGCTGGTAGAACAGGACCCGGCTCGCATCATCAGGATACTGGTTGGCATTGAGATTAATCTGGCCGGTGAGATAGCCCTGCGTCGCCACCCCGTAATCGGCCCGGGTTGCCTGATAGACCAGCAGCGCCAGCAACGCACTGATACACAAAATGGAACAGGATAATCCGACTTCAAACGTGACCAGAATACGGGAAACCCTGCCAGCTCCGCGGCTTTGTGCGCCCCGCGTTCCGTCACGCAGCACATCGTTGAAATTACCGTGGGTGATTTTCCAGGCAGGTAACGCACTGGTAACGACAGCGGTCATGATGACCAGTACTAATGCATTGAGGATCATGACGTTATCCAGTGACAAATGCCACCAGAACGGAATTTTGTTCGGCACGAAAGTCGGAAGTAACGTATTAGTGATCTCCAGTCCCCATGCGGCAAGCAGAACGGCAATGACGCCCGAGAAGGCGCAGATAAATAAGCTTTCCCACATCATTTGCATGACCAGACGACCGGAAGGTGATCCCAGGGCGACACGGATAGCGATTTCTTTTGAACGCTCTGTGGTTCTGGCCAGCAACAAATTGCCGACATTGCAACACGCCAGCACAAGAACAAAAGCGACGGCAAAAAGCATGACGATGAATATCGGCATGGTCTCTTCACCCATGAAATTTTCCTGGAACGTCAGTACCTGAGCCGATAGCCCTTTATTGCTTTCAGGATACTCAGAGGCCAGCGACTGCATCACCTGAGCGAGGTCACGGTCAGCGTCAGCGAGCGGAACACCGGGTTTCAGGCGCGCATAAACCGACACTTCCGGCGCACCTTTGCGGACCAGATACTGTGAGGGATCCAGCTTAGAAGGCAGCCAGAGATCATGAAAGAAAGGAAAGGCAAAATTGGCGGGCATGATCCCCACAATGCGTGTATGTATGCCATTAATCAGCACATCACGGCCAATAAGCTGTGCATCGGCAGCAAAGTAGTTTTGCCACATGCCATAGCTGATGACGGCAACAGGCGTCGCGCCGGGCTGGACATCTTCACTGTTCAGCACTCTGCCACGATAGGGCTCGACGCCAGCGTAAGAAAACATCCCCGGCGTGTTACGGATCGCCATATAAGAAACCGCTTTCGTACCGTCACTGATATCGGCACGTTCCGCATAAAAATAACCGACATCATTGAGCGTGGTATTGCGCGCCTTGATGTCCTTGTAGTCGAGGAAGTTGACCCCGGAATCACTCAGACTGACGCCATTGACCGTCGGGTTAATTAACACCATGTTTTTCCCGTCCGGATAAGGAAGTGGCGTAAACATGATGGTATTAATCACTGAAAACATATAAAGCGTCAGTGCCAGACCACAGGACATGATCAGCACCGTGATGAAGGTAAATGACGGACTTTTGAGTAGCAGACGTAAGGCATATCGGATATCAAAAAGCATTTTATGCTTCCTTTATCAGGGTCAGTTCCCGTGCCACATGTCCGTCTCCGACGACCTGTCCGTCCGAGAGTACAATGCTGCGTTGCGCCCGTTCGGCTGAACGCGGGTCATGGGTTACGATGCAAATCGTGGCCCCTTCCTGATGCAACTTATCGAGTATATTCAGCACCGCCTCGGCATTGTGGGAATCCAGGTTACCTGTCGGTTCATCCGCCAGAATAATGGAAGGATTGCCCACGATAGCCCGCGCAACGGCTACACGCTGCTGCTGTCCGCCGGAAAGCTGTGAAGGATAATGCCGTCCCCGGTGGGACATATTGACCTTGTCTAATGCCTCCGCCACCCTCTGCTGCCGTTCAGTCTTAGAAATATCCTTACGGTAAGTCAGTGGCAGGGAAACATTTTCCTCAATGGTTAAATCGCTGATGAGATTAAATGACTGGAAGATGAAGCCGATATCGCGATTTCTTACCAGAGCACGCTGCTTTTTAGAAATATTTTCTACATTATGCCCGGCCAGTTGATAGGTGCCGGTAGAAGCCACATCCAGCAGCCCCAGAATCGATAACAGCGTTGATTTTCCGCAGCCTGATGGCCCGGAAATCGCCACGTATTCTCCTTTGGAAATGCTCAGCGTAATCTTGCTCAGGGCGTGTGTCTCAATTTCATCCGTCAAAAATATCTTATTCACATCAGTGAGTTCTACCAGTGATTCCATTATTTTCATCTCCATCGCTTTATCCAATTAGCAGGCGTCTTTTGCAGGTGAGCCGGCATCATTTAGTAATCTCAATCTGATCTGCCCCTTGCCAGGCGCTGCCGTCACTGAGAATAATTTTATCTCCCGCACGTAACCCGCTGGTCACCTGAATATAATCCGCAGATCCTTGCCCAAAGTTGACCTTCATTTTAGTCGCTGAACGTTCCTTATCATCGAGCCGGTAAAGCATCGAAGGTAAATTATTCTGTGCGAACGGTGGGCGCTCAACGTACAGGGAATCATTAATTTTTGTCACTGCGATTAAACCATCCACGCTCAGATCGGGACGGGCTTCTTGCGGCAGCGGCTGAGTAAACGTCACATCCACTTTAACGGTGCCATTGGTCACCGCAGGATCAACACGTGATAACACGCCGGTAAACTGGCTGCGCCCGGTGTTAATGGTCACCTGTTGCCCGACGGCAAGATCGCGGGACTGTAATTCCGGCACTTTGAGTTCAGCGTAAAGTTCCTTCTCTTTTGCCAGACGGGCGATACTGGTTCCGGTGGTGACCCGCTGCCCGACCTGGACTTTCACATCCTGCAAAACTCCCTCTATCGGTGAGGTGACATTCAGCGAATCGACTTCCTGCTGGCTCAGCAGCACCAGCGATTCCAGTTTGTTAAGACGCATCGCGCTGGCTTTGATATCAGCATCAATACTCAGCTTGAGCGTTTTTAATCGTTTTTCCTCAAGCACAACCTGCTGGCGATATTGTTCAGTATTAATACGGGTTGTTTCGTATTCCAGCATCGGCACTGCCGCAATATATTTCTTTTGCGCAGCAAGCCGCATTGTAGAGCTGAGTAGCCGGCTTTTCGCATCCAGAACCAGCGCTTCCTGACTCAGAATTTTATTTTGTAATTCTGCATTCGTCGCATCAGTCTCAGCCCGGCGGGCATCCAGCTCGAGCCGGTTTTCCTGTAATTTCTGTTCCAGCGTAGGGTTACTCATTCTCACCAATAACTGGCCCTTACTCACCTTCATGCCGGGTTTGTAGATAACCTCTTCCACACGGGCATCGACATTAGCGGCAACCCAATTGATATCACGCGGTAACAGTACCCCGTTACCCCGCACTTCAACCGAGAAATTTCCATATTGCACCTGCCCGACTGCGATACTCCCGCGGGAGATCTGATAAGGCGAAAACCGGTAATTATAGATTGCCGCTAACGTGGCTAAAAAAAATGCTCCCGCAACCAAAAATTTGCGGTACCGCTTCAGTATCAATTTATTCCCGGGTTGCGGGATTGAAATGTCCATAATAATACCTTTTCTGATAACTCCTTACTGGTGAGCACAAATCGTGCCAATGTTTAAAATTTTATTAAATCACTGATTTTTAATATTTTTTTTAGGAAGTCACAAAACAGACCTTTTCCCTTCCTCATTTTCTATCTCATTAATGGAACGAAAAACGGGACGGCATGGCCTGATTGTCTGTTTTTCCCTGCGTCGTCCCACTCATATCAGTCATTCCCGAAACTGGGATATTAAATCAGTTAAATTTATGAACGCGTTTCGAAAATGGGATTTTACGTTTCCCATAACAGGAATGAATAATAATATCCATTATAAACAACAAGTTGAAACAAATAAAAACATGGCATAGTAATTGCTTAACCCCCTATGGGGTCAGTATTCCACTTTTAAAAAATGTTCATCACTCATTAATTACGCAGAAGGGGTGTGTATGTGGGAACGCAAACTATCGAACGCTGAAAAAACTCTTTTTACACAAAAAATAACCGAGGATCTGGATAATCGTCATTTGACTGTCTATGGGAAACACGCTCATACAGAAAAAGCCTTATGCATTGTTAAGATTATTAATTATATGCTGGAGAATATTTCTGACGAGATCACACTGGAAGATCTGGAAAAAATATGTGGTAAAACCCGTTTTGATATTTGCCGCATATTCAAACATTTCTATGATGTCACTCCCATAAAGTGGATGTGGAAAGTCAGGCTGGCGCTGGCCAGAGAATTTATCCATTTAGCCCCTGAATGGTCATTAACGGACATCAGTTATGCTTGCGGATTTTCGTCACTGCCGCATTTTTCCCGAAGTTTCAGCAAGACCTATAACGAGTCTCCGCTCAAATTTAAGCAGAATGTCATCCGGACAATGCGCCCGGAAATTAAAAAAGAGTCTTCAGATTATGATTTCATTTTCGGGGTCCAAAGAAACAATTTTTCAAGAAGCATGTTAATCAGTAACCTGCATTGCTTATAATTATCAAAAAGATTTCCTATGCCACTTTTTATTATTCACTACACGCAATATAAGTTTAGGTTCACGAAAAGATGAAAAGTCCTCATGCAGGGTATCTCTCAGGAAATCTGAAATATAATTAAATACAGCAGGGTCACGTAATGCGCCGTTGTGGCCCTTTCCTTCTGTCACGATCAATTCGCTTTTCTTCAACGAATGGCTCAGTATTACCGCTTCATCCAGTTCAATACTGAGATCATTCTTATCATGTAATATCATGACCGGTTGTGTTATTGAGCCGATAAGCTCCGGACCAATAGCATCAGGATGAACACCATAGCGGTGCTGGTAAAGTTTTTTCATTGACACGGCAATACGCTTTGGCAATTTATTATTGCAGACATATCTGTCCATCATTTTTCCGTAGCTGCACGGACTGCCGATTAAAATCATCCGTTTAAAAATTAGCCCCTGCAGGGCGGCCATACAGCCAATTAAGCCGCCGGTCGAATGACCAATAATCACCGAAAAATGACCATAATGGTTTTCCATCTCCATGACGACTCGCGACAAATCATAGAAAGACACTTTTTTTCCGGGAGAAATACCATGTGCGGGAAGATCAGGCGCAAAAACCGCATAGCCTTTTTCCTGCAACCGCTGCGCCATCTGCCGTAACATAATACTCCGCCCATCCCACCCGTGAAGGAGCAACACTTTTTCAGCCTGCGGTTCCGCCTGAGGATAAATGAAGACCTTAACAAAAGATTTACGCCAAAAAAGCTCATCCTGCACGCAGCGACTAAGCAGCATGATTTCCCCCTGTTTATAGGGTAAAGGTCGGGTCTTTTCGAAAAGACGTAATGCGTATAATGCTGAAAGATAGGAAGACATGGCATGTAGGGAATATAAATCGAATAAACTAATTAATTTGCATGCCCGTGTATAATGTGTCGCAGGTCTTATTTTGGCTTTCATCAGTAACGTCGGACGCAATCGCATAATGACCAAAATTCTCAGGTAATTTTGGTGAACCAGCGATAGAAATAAAAGGACGGGATAAAAGAAGCTATAAAACATTCTCACTCCCTATTTTATTGGCCAGTCGCCAGTACTCCCTGCCGAATGCAATAAAGTACACCACATTAAAGACAATAATCAGATTCATGATAGTGTGCAGTTGTGAAAATTTATCCCAACCCACCAGTAAGGTGATAACGGTCAGTAATTCAATGAGTACGGTTAACACCAGTACCCGTCGGGCCTGTTCTAATTGTTCCAGTAATGCCTGAAGCGAGGCGACAAAAGAAGTCAGGAAAAACGTCGGTAACAGAATTAGTAAAATCTGGCTGCTGACGTCCTGAATCACTCTGTCACCGGACAGAATTTTTATCAGGCTGGTCTCGGTAAAATAAACACCCGATGTCAGCAGAAGGTAAATAATACAAATAAAGGCCAACCCGCGGTGCAGCAATCGTTTTAACTCTTCACCACTACTGATGGCCAGTCGCTGGTTAATTAATATCGCCAGCGCGGATCCACAAGCCACAGCGGGGATGACAATAAACATTCGGATCTTAGTCACAATTAAAAAACCGGCGACATATTGCTCACCCAGAGTGCCGATTAATGGGAATATCAGCAGTGAACTGAAAAACAGCACCACTAGCGAGGCAAAAATGGGCATGCCTACCTGAAACAAAAGTCCGCTGAGACGCGGAATAAAAGCCCCTGGCCGGTCATCTTGCGCATTGCGGCCTGTGCGCCATACCAGCCAAAGCGCGACAGGGATAAGCAGAGCCGAAGCCAGCGCGTTGGAGATAATAATCGAATTAAAACCTAATCCGTAAACCTGATAGCCGATGTAGCAGATCAGCGCATTCAGCACGATATACGCGATGACTAACAGCATGCTTAACGCGCTCTTCCCCTGCCCGCGGAGCGCGCTGTTGCACATCTCAAGCTGAATAAAGGGCAACATGGACAGGAAATAGAGCGGTAATGCCGACGAATAAAATGCATTCCCGGCGACCGGCAGCAAGGTCTGTAACAGAGGAGCACAAAGCGCCGTCACGCCGCTCAGCAGTGCCACAATCAGGATACCCAGCGTCGCCAGCAGTGAAGTCGCCGCCAGTACCTTTTGACGCGACCACAAATTCAGTGAACGGGCACTGAAAACCTGATTGGTGATAGCCAGACATTCCAGAATCGCCAGAAATAGAAAGCTGAAAGGCTGGAGCATCGACAGCACATAAATTGAACTGGTTTCTTTGCCGTGCCCCAGGATCGCGGTCTGAATGTTTTGCGAAAATGAGACGGCAATGGCCACGATGATCATCGGCCAGGCTAACTTCAGCAGGTCGGCGATATCCTTGCTCAGGCTATGACGTTGTGGCAACGCCATTTCAGGTGAAGTATTCATACTCTGAGCTCCCGACGTTCCGGCAATGCGGCCATGGCAACGGCTGCGGTTTTCCCATACAGGCTGTAAATCATCATCGAAAGGTAAGAGAGGCTGTGCGTCGAGCCTGATAAATAGCCATGTCCGCCCATCAGTTTTTCTGCCCGGTTGGTCAGCACCGTGAGCTGCCAGTGATCCGCCTCCGGGTCAGCAAAGTCCTGCATCGCAATACGCATCTGCCACTGGAGCAATAACACCTCTGTCTGACTGCTCAGATCGGCGAAATCCGCCTTCACCAACTGGTGTCGGGTCGTTTTTACGCCAAAACTTTTCCTCGCAGATAAATGCTTCCAGCTCACAGCCATGATTTGGCTCAGGAGCCCCAGGCGTGCCGCAAAAGATGCCATAAGCGGGATCGGATCGTCGGGAATGATTTCTTTGCCTGTGTGCTGCAAAGACATGCCGAGTGAAGCCAGAATACGATCAGATTCAGCATGCTGTTCCGCACAGGTTTCACCTTCCGCAGCCAGCAATTGATACCCGCCGCAAAGCACGCCGCTTGCCGGGTCAGCCCATTTCCGGCGCATCTGCCGGAAAGCTTCTGACGGCTCACAGTCCCTGAACAGAAAGTAAAGTCGGGTAAACTCTTCTTCAGACATCAGAGCTCTCCAGCTGCAGGTGCTGCTCAATCCACTGAATAAGTTTTCCGACGGTAGTGAATGCATCCTGGTTGATTTGATCAGGTTCAAACATCAGGCCGGGGATTTTTTCTTCCAGAGTTAATAAGAACTGAACAAATAATACTGAATCGAGGTCCAAATCTTCATTGAAATCGGTTTCCAACGTTATGTTGATTTTTGCAGACATGACATCGTTTAATGCATCATTAACGGCTGACAGAAGTTGTGACATGATTTACCCCATTAATTTCGTTTTTTTCAATCAGGATACAAGACATTGTTATCCCCATCCCCATAGCAACACAGAGTATTCTTTTCCCTTCGAAACCCTTTAATAAAGACGACAAGTTAAATAAAATATCGGAACAATAAGCATGCCCATACACTGATATGTGCTCAGTAAAAAATTCACCCTTAAATTTCAATTTATCGGTAATGCGCCTGAGCATTGGCAAATCTATATTACCCGGAACAATGGCATCTATATGGTCAATGGTAAGGTTAAATTTTTTCAGGACGTAAAGATAAAAGTCATAGTAATCTTGTTCAAGTGATGAGAAAAGTTCCCGCCGTCGGGCAGCCGGAAGCTCTCTGTAATTATTATAAAATGAAGGCAGATGCCGCACGGCAGTGTTGTTGATTTGCCACTGTGAACGTCCCGCATTGAGTAGCATGGCAGCAGGAATTTCCGCCATAACACTATTATCAAGCTTATTAATATCACTGTGGAAAGCCTTTTCACCCGTAATAAGGATCATCGGCAGCTGACTTTTTATTACCCTGCTCTTCAACAAATGAATCGCCGACAAAGCGGAGGCACAATGATTCAGACTCACGGTTAATTTTTCCCAGTGCCCTATTCCGCAACAGGTCGCTATCTCATCAAGCCAGCGGGCATCAAAGAAAGTATTATGCGTTTGTGTTTTTGCATAAACCAAATACCCCTGGCCTTTAGCAATATCTCGCTTTCCTTCCATCAGCGTTGAAAGGGTTTCCTGTAACATCTGTGTATGGTTACCCGAAAACATTCCCACTGAGTTCAGAGAGTAATAACGTTCAAGTACCTTTCGCGCGCCTGCTTTTAAATTATGAGATGATTCAAGCGTACTTAATGGCCTTAAAGAAATGCGACCAGGCAACCAGCATAATTCATTAAGTGGCAACATATTTTCTCACAGAGAATTATTTTAGAATTATTATAAACGCAGTCCATAATCCCAGAAAAAAAACGTTTTTTTTGCCTGCAATTGCTTAAAGGGCATGAATTCCCATTTTTGAATCCCAAAAATGGAATGTGGAAGAGATTTCAGAATAAAGTACGGGAAGAGCATCAAATAAACGCCACTGTTAAAGTTGCACAAAATGCCCGTCACTGACTTCACGATAATGACGCGCCGGCGGCTCATAGGTGGCCGGACGGAGCGGGCTGGCGAGTTCTTCCGGCACCACAGTGCGTTTACGGTGAACATCCGGATCAGGCACCGGCACGGCGGCCAGCAGTTTACGGGTATACGCGTGCTGCGGATTATCGAAGACATCGGCACGCGAACCGATTTCAACGATTTCGCCCAGATACATGACCGCCACACGGTGGCTGATGCGCTCAACGACGGCCATATCGTGTGAGATAAACAGATACGAAAGGCCAAGTTCCTGCTGAAGATCGAGCATCAGATTGATCACCTGCGCTTTGACCGACACATCCAGCGCTGACACGGCCTCATCGGCGATGATCATTTTCGGTTCCAGCGCCAGCGCACGGGCAATGCAGATGCGCTGCCGCTGTCCGCCGGAAAACTGATGCGGGAATCGCGTCGCCATAGTGCTTTGCAATCCCACCTGTTCCAGCAGTTGCGACACGCGATGCTTCGCGCTTTGTGCATCATGCAGCCCGAGGCTTATCATCGGTTCGGCAATCGCCTGGCCGATACGCATTCTCGGGTTCAGGCTTTCGTACGGATCCTGAAAAATCATCTGCGCCTGGGTGCGGATTTCCGCCAGCCGTGCGCTGTCCGCCCGGCGGATGTCTTGTCCGGCAATCAGCACGTCACCGGAGGTGGCTTCGGTGAGGCGTAAAATCGTGCGTCCGGTGGTGGATTTCCCGCAGCCGGATTCGCCGACCAGTGAAAGCGTTTCGCCCTGTTGCAGGCAGAATGACAGGTCTTCCACCGCATGCACCCGTGCAGAAACCCGGCGCAGCAGGCCGGATTTCACATCAAAACGCGTCACCAGATTTTTGACCTCCAGTACCGGCTGACCGGTGCGCAGCGTATCGACAGACTCCGCCACCGGCTGCGGTTCACCGGTTTGCATGTCGGTGAGCGGGAAGCGTTTCGGCAACGTTATTCCCTTCATCGCGCCCAGTCGCGGCACCGCAGAAAGTAATGCGCACGTATAAGGATGTTTGGGCAGATGAAAGATTTCCCGCGTGGTCGCCTGTTCCACGGCTTCACCCCGGTGCATCACCAGCGTGCGGTCCGCCACTTCCGCCACCACGCCCATATCGTGCGTGATGAACAGAACCGACATGCCCTCTTCTTCCTGCAACGATTTAATCAGCGCCAGAATTTGCGCCTGAATAGTGACATCCAGCGCGGTCGTGGGTTCATCTGCAATCAGCAAACGCGGGTTACAGGCCAGCGCGATGGCGATCACCACGCGCTGACGCATACCGCCGGAAAAGCTCAGCGGATATTCATTCAGCCGCGAGGTAGCGGCCGGAATACGCACTTTTTCCAGCAGGCGCACGGCCTCGGCGCGGGCGGTTTTATCGTCCATGCCGCGATGCCGTTTCAACACTTCGGTAATTTGCACGCCGATTTTCAGCACCGGATTCAGGCTGGTCATCGGTTCCTGAAAAATCATGCCGATACGGTTACCGCGAATGCTTTGCATCTGCGCGCGGTTCAGGCTCAGTAAATCCTGGCCGTCAAACCGGATGCGGCCGGAATAACGGGTCTGTTTTTCATCCAGCAAACGCATGACGGACATCGCCGTGACACTTTTACCGGACCCGGATTCACCCACCAGCGCCAGTGTTTCTTTCGGGCCAATCGAGAAGGACAGATCCCGCACCACATTCAGCCATTCGCCGTCCACGGAAAACGCGGTATTCAGCTTATCGACCTGTAAAAGCTTGTTATGCATCATCAATCCTTATTCCGCGGGTTGAGGATGTCGCGCAGGGCGTCACCGACTAAGTTGATGGCGACGATCAGCACCAGCAGCGTGACGCCGGGGAAGAAGCTTATCCAGTAATCACCGGACATCAGGTAATCAAAGCCGTTGGCGATCAGCAGGCCGAGCGACGGTTCGGTGACCGGCAGACCGATGCCGAGAAACGACAACGTGGCTTCAAGCATGATGGCGTAAGCAATGCGCATGGTCGCCACCACAATCAGCGGCGGCAGGCAGTTGGGCAGAATATGGCGGAACAGAATGCGCGGACTGGAAAGCGCCATGCTGCGCGCAGCGTCCACGTAGCTGCGGCGGCGTTCGAGCAGCGCCGAGCCACGAATGGTGCGTGCGTAATACGCCCATTGTATGACCACCAGCGCCAGAATGATTTTATCGACACCCTGCCCGAGCACCGCCAGTAAAATCAGCGCAATCAGTATCGGCGGAAAGCTCAGCTGGATATCGACAATGCGCATGATCAGCGCGTCCGTTTTACCACCAACATAAGCGCTGACTAGCCCTAAAGCCGCGCCGAGGGTCAGCGCAATCACCGCGCTGGAAACGCCGACCAGCAGGCTGGTACGCGTGCCGTACAAAATAGCACTGAGTAAATCGCGCCCCTGGTCGTCGGTGCCGAGCCAGTAAATCATCCCGCTCAGGCTGGCGGTGCCCGGTTTCAGGCGGCCATCCATGATATCGAGCTGCGCTAAATCATACGGATTTTGCGGCGAAATCCACGGTGCCAGCGCGGAGAGCACAATGGCGATGCCTAAAATGATCAGACCGCACAATGAGAATTTATTGCGCAGCAGCGCACGCGCAGTGTTGTAAAACGCCGAATGCGGTTTGCCCTGAACGGTGCTGCGCGAGTGAACGGATTCAGACGCCATCAGTTCTCACTCCCCAGCCGGACGCGCGGATCCACCAGCACATACAGCACATCTACCAGCAGGTTAATCAGGCTGAACATCACCACAGTTATCATCAGATAGGCCAGGATCACCGGACGATCCAGCACGGCGATAGAATCAATGATCAGCTTGCCCATGCCCGGCCAGGCGTAAATGGTTTCGGTAACCACGGCGAAAGCAATCAGCGAACCCAGTTCAAGGCCGATGACGGTAATCAGCGGGATCAGGGTATTTTTCAGGACGTGAACCAGCACGATGCGGCTTTCAGATAAGCCCTTGGCGCGGGCAAAACGGATGAAATCCTGTTGCAGGCATTCAAGCACACCGGCTCGCGTCAGGCGGATGATCAGCGAGATTTTGAACAACGCCAGATTGAAGGCGGGCAGGATCAGATGCGCGAGCCCATCGGCGGTAAACAGGCTGAGCGGAACGCCGAAAACGTCCACCGTCGCGCCGCGTCCGGAGGCCGGAAGAACGCCCAGTTTGACGCTGAACAGCATGATCATCATCAGGCCAATCCAGAACGTCGGCAGGCTGAAGCCTAAGATTGAAACGGTCATGATCGACTTCGATAACCAGCCATCAGGGCGCAAACCGGCATACACGCCGAGCGGAATGCCAATCACCAGCGCCAGAATAAAGGCTACCAGCGCCAGCTCGAGCGTGGCGGGCATACGCTGAAAAATCAGGTGCAGCGCGGGCTGATTGTAGATAAAGGAGTTGCCCATATCGCCGTGCAAGGCGTTGACCACGAACAGGCCATATTGCTCCCACACCGGTTTATCGAGGCCAAATGACTGGATCACATTCAGGCGTTCGGCGGGCGTCGCGGTGGTGCTGAGCAGTAAATCCACCGGATTACCGACCAGATACACACCGCCGAAAACCAGCAACGACATCACCAGCAGCGTCAGTAATGTTTGTCCGAAGCGCCCCAGCAGATAACGGCTCATGCCTGTGCGTCGCCATCACGGCTGCTGTATCGTGAAAAAACGCGGCGCATCAGGCTGAAAAAACCGTATTCATCCACTTTTTGCATGACCGTGGCGTTAGGCGGCGTCGACAGTTTGTTCCAGAAATCCGCATAAGTATAACCAGCTGTTTTACCCGAGATTTCTACCCCCACGCGGGCAGGCTGGCCTTCAAACAGACCGGGTTGCAAAAGCCATGCGACGACGGTGGCGTCATGTACCGGCCCGCCTTCCCGGCCAAACCGGTTGAGGTCACTGCGGTCAAACGCATTGAGTAAAGCAGCAACAGATTCGCCCGGTAACCCGCCGTCCTGTTTTAACGCCTCGATATCATCTTTGCTGATCAGCGCCTGGAAGGTCATGTCCAGAGGCATGATGACGAGCGGAACGCCGCTGTTAAACACTTTTTCGGCGGCGTGAGGATCGGCATACACGTTGAATTCCGCCCACGGCACACGATGCCCGAGCGCAGTAAACGCGCAACTCATTGTGACGATGTGCTTAATGCCGCGCGCGACGTCCGGATGCATCCCCAGCGCCAGCGCGATATTGGTCATCGGACCGATGACGCACACCGTGATCGGGCTGTTATCTTGCGCGGCCTGTCGTAAGGTCCGCACCAGAAAATCAACGGCGTGTTCAGCCTGCGGTTGCAGTTCCGTGTCAGGCACCAGTTCATCTTTAAATGCGCCGATGTGCGCATATTTGCCATAAACCTGTTCGCGCACCAGCGGACCGGGTGCGCCGGCAAAAACCGGTATGTGCGTATTGCCGGACAACGCAACAATCTTGCAGGCGTTGCGCACGCTGTTTTTCAGCGCCACATTGCCCGCGACCACGGTCACGCCAAGCACATTAAGTTCCGGCGACGCCAGTGCAAGCCAGATGGCGATGGCGTCATCTACGCCGGGATCGGTGTCAATAATGATGCGCTGGCTCATAGATTATTTCCCGGCATAACGTGAAAGCAGCTCGTAAAACAGCGCAAAAACTTTGTTCGTTTCTACACGTGTGACGATCTCAACGTTGGGCGTCATTCCCGACTTTCCATACCAGTCGGCGACGGTTTGACCCATACACAGTTCGCTGTCGTGCTCGACAAATACCCGGGCTTTTTCGGTGCCGAACAGTTCCGGTGCCAGCACGTAAGCAATCACCAGCGGATCGTGCAATGGCCCGCCACGTGAACCGTAACGGCGCACGTCGTTGCGGTCCCAGAACGCCATTAACTCACCCAGTTGCGCTGAAATCCGTCCTGAGACTTTAATGAATTTCGCCACATGTTCCGGCGTCAGGATCACCTGATGCGTGGCGTCGAGCGGCAACGCGGTAATATTAAGACCTGATGAAAACACAATATGCGCAGCATGCGGATCGGCCAGCATATTGAATTCTGACGTCATGGTGCGGTTACCGGCTTCGCGGTATGCGCCGCCCATTAAAACGACGCGACCGATACCGGCGGCGATGTCAGGTTTCATGCGCAGAGCCGTCGCCATATTGGTCAGCGGCCCGAGTACGCACAGTGTCAGCGGTTGCTGGCTGGCAATCGCCTGCTCGCAGCTATTAATCAGAAAATTAACGGCATGAAGGGATTCAGCGGATTTTTGCGGCGCGGGAAAGGCAGTATTGCCAAGGCCGTTTTCGCCGTGGAACTGGCCGTGGATCGGGGCGCGCAGCATCGGCTGATGACATCCGGCAAACACCGGAATATCCAGCCGGTAACCCAGCTCAGTGATTTGCAGCGCGTTGCGGGTGGTATTCGCCAGCGGCTGATTGCCGCACACCGTGCAGATACCGAGAATAGTCAGCTGCGGAGCAACGAACGCGCTGAGCAGCGCAATGGCATCATCAATGCCCGGATCGCAATCAATGATAACCGGAATGGTTTTCACAGCGCCCCCACGGAACGTAAAACCTCAGCGATTTCCTGACGTGCCGCCTCGTTTAACGGCACCTGCGGCGGCAGCGGATCGCCAACCGCAAAGCCCTGCAATTGCAGCGCAGCTTTGATACAACCGGCAATCGAATATTTGGCAAAGATTTCGTTGATGCGCCACAGCGGACGCTGCAACTCCATCGCTTTCTTCCAGTCGCCTTGTTTCGCAGCCTCATAGAGTGCCAGACTTTGCTTTGGCACAATACATGCCGGACCGGCCATCCAGCCCACGCCGCCAATCAGCATCACACACGCCGGAATATGCGCCGATGCGGCAAATACCTGCATCCGTCCCTGCGTGCGTTCGATAATCGACAGCAACCGGCCGGTATTGGTCGAGGCGTCTTTAATATAGTTGATGTTTTCTACGTGGCTCAGTCGCTCGATCACCGGCAGGCTGAGATCAGAACGCTGAAACTGCGGATTGGTGTACAGCACGACCGGCAGTTTTCCTGCGGCAGTCGCGATGGCACGGAAATAATCCTCGACGCCCTGTTCGGGCACCGGGAAATACGCTTCAAGTATCGCCAGAATACCGTCGACACCCAGAGCGGCGTAGCGAGCGGTTTGCGCGACAGCGTCCTGGATGGTGGTGGCTGCAACTCCGGCGATTACCGGAACGCGGCCTCGAGCGGCTTCGACGACGGTTTTCACTATCTCCGTGCGTTGCTCTGCATTGAGATAAGCGAATTCACCTGTACTGCCGAGCGGCGTCAGACCGTGCACGCCGCTGTTAATCAGATGTTCGACCAGCGCTGTTAACACTGGTTTGTCTATCTGGCCGCCATCAGTGACAGGCGAAACCAGATAGGGATACACACCGCTAAAAGAAGTCATAGCTTCTCTCTCTTTTCTTAAACTACTACTTTAGTACAGCCCTGGTGCTGGTGCTGTATTCCCCGCCTGGGTTCGGTCTGCACAATGCGCTTATTGTTTCTCATGCACAAAGTACGGCAACGTATAGCCATCGGAACGGCCAACGTAGGTGTAAGGTGTTTTCATCGCCCAGGTGTATGAAAGGAACAGCAACGGAATAGTGCCTTCGTCTTTCATCGCAATCTCTGTGGCCTGCTGCAACAACTTTTCACGCTGGCCGTCGTCGAGGGTTTCCCGCGCTTTTGCCAGTGTTTTATCAAATTCAGGGTTTGAGTAGCGTCCGCGGTTGCCCTGTCCGCCATTTGGCCCGAAGGTTTCGAGCAACGGCCCCAGCACGCCGGAGGCTTCACCGGTTTCAATCGCCGCGCCGCCCATGATCAGGCTAAAATCGCGTTTGGACGCACGTGAGAAATACACGCTGCCCGGCATGGTCACGACGTCGGTTTTAATGCCGACACGGCTGAACATCTGGCCAAGCGCCTGGGCGATTTTGGAATCGTTAGGATAACGGTCGTTCGATGCATGGAACGTCAGCGTGAAGCCGTCCGGATAACCGGCCTGCGCCAGCAGTTGTTTGGCTTTTGCCGGATCATAGACCGGCGCGGCAATCGACGGCGTATAACCGAAATAGCCTTTTGGCACCAGCTGCGACGCCGGAACGCCCTGCCCGTCCATGATGCGGTCCACAATCGCCTGACGGTTTATCGCCAGCGACATCGCCTCACGCACTTCGCGTTTTTTCAGCGGATTACTGCCATCCGGCCCTTTGGCGAAGGGCGACACATCACGATCCTGATCCGGGTGTAAATACAAAATGCGGTTACCGGCAACGGACTCCAGATGCAGGCTGGTTTGTTTGCCCAGATCCCGTCCGTCCGCGGTCGGCACGCTTTCAATCATATCCACATCACCGGAACGCATCGCGGCGACACGGGCGCTCGGGTTTTTGAACACGCGCAGCGTGACGTTATCCCACTGGGCTTTGCCGCCCCAGTACTGGTCGTTACGCGCCAGCACCACGTTATCGTCCGGCGTCCAGCTGACAAATTTGAACGGGCCGGTACCGATGACGTCTTTCCCTTCATTAAGGGTTTGCGATCCGACCGTTTCAAGACGCGCCGGTAAAATAGCGACACGACTTAAGTTATTGAGTAATAGAGGTGTTGGCGCTTTGGTGACAATTCTCACCGTTAAAGGATTCACTTCGGTGACATCGGCGATGTCATTCACGTACGGCGTATAAGCACTCGGGCTGTTTTTCGACGCCAGCGCCACGCGTTTCACGCTGGCAATCACATCTTTGGCGGTGAAATCGCTGCCGTCGTGGAATTTCACGCCGGGCCGCAGGGCAAATTCCCATGTGGTGTCGTTAATCACTTTCCATGACACCGCGAGCGCAGGCGTGATGTGTTGTTTTTCGTCCTGATTTACCAGACCGTCAAAAATATTACGCGCCATGGCGCTGTTGGCACCACCGACATAAAATTGCGGATCCATTGAAGTGGTTGACGCGGCAAGGCCGATTTTTAGATCAGCAGCCTGTGCAGAGATGGTATGAAAAACGAAAAGCGTGGCCAGTGCTGAGGAAAGCACTCCTGCCAGAACGGACTTTCTCATGCATTTAACCCTTAATTATTTTAGATTTTCAGGCAATGTGTGTCAGATCGTAAATTGGAGTCTAGGGGGTGGACTTCTGAATTGAAAATTGTATTTTGTGTTACATCCATAAACAAATGTTATGGATTCTGAGGATATATTATGAAAATTAATCCCCGTCAGGTCGAAGCTTTTCACAAAGTGATCCTGACAGGTAGCATTACCGCAGCCGCGAATATGATGAACATTACCCAGCCTGCGGTGAGCCGGCTGATCCGCGACTTTGAATATGCCGTGGATCTGAAGCTGTTTGACCGCGACGGTCGCGGATTGATCGCGCGTGACGACGCCATCAAGCTGTACCGCGAAGTCGAGCGTTTGTATCTCGGACTTGAACATATTTCACATATCGCCGACGAAATCCGTCATTCCAAAGGCAGCGTATTGCGCATTGGTTCAGTGGCAGCGTTATCGGCGCTGTGCGTCGAGCATATTCTCCCGCCGCTGATTGAGAGTATTGGCGATATCTCGCTGTTTCTGGACATCGAAAGCACGACGCATATCACCGATGTCGTCACCAGCAATCAGTACGACGTTGGGTTCATTTTCGGCAAGCCGGATGTGAAAGGTCTGGAAGCGGAAATGCTGGCACGGGCAAAAGCGGTTGCTGTGATGTCGCCGCGCCATCCGCTGGCGAAACAAGACGTGGTGACTGCGATGGATCTGACGCGCTACCGCCCTATTATTCCCGGACGCAAGACGCCGCTTCGCGAACAGCTTGATCAGGTGATGAGCCGCCTGGACCTATATCTCAACAATCCGATCGAAACCTCGCTCAATAACTGTTGTGTGATGGCAGGTAACAACCTGGGCGTCGGCGTGGTAGATTTCATCACCGCCCGCAGCCATAAAAGTGATCTGGTGCTCAAACCCTTTTCACCGGATATCAGCATTGCCTATCTGGCCGTTTTCCCGCCGCAGATCCCGAAAAGTCGTCTGGTGGAACATATCACTAAAGAAATGAAGACCTTAATCGAAGGCTATTTGTAAAACTTCCCGTCAGGTTCACCGAATTCGTACCAATGAGTCCACAATGTTACATTTCAGTCATTATGATGAAAAATGAGGGGACAGTTGGTGCGATCTGTTAGATGAAAAAATTATATCCATTCATATATTCATTAAAACAATGAATAACACACTATATTTTATTCTTTAAAATCAACGCATAAAATTCCTCTGCATAAATAATAATCTAATCTATAATAATTTACCTAAATTCAAACTCTTCGTTACACATTCACAACCTCGATGAGAAGTATTACTATTTGCGCGAAATTGTTCTATTTGGTTCATTTAATTACGTGTGGTCATTAAGTGTTACCTCTTTTCATCAACAGTTATCTACAACTATGCAGTGAGATAAATCATGCCAACAACAAATAGCAAGTGGACCTGGCTCCTCTGGCTGCTGAGTGCGCTGATGGTCGTCATCGGTCTGACACTTGGTATCGGTGGCGCGTATCTGGCCACATTGGGAGGAAGTGTTTACTTCCTGCTGATGGGTCTGGCGCTCATCGTTTCCGCCGTTTTGATTTTTAAAGGTAAGCCTTCAGGTGCTTGGCTGTATGCCGTGGCCTTTGTGCTTTCTATTATCTGGGCTGTCTGGGACGCGGGCTTCACGTTCTGGCCTCTGTTCTCCCGCCTGTTCACTTTCGGCGTGCTGGCATTCCTGGTCGCACTGGCTTATCCCCTGCTGAAAGCACGCGCGGGTCTGGTGGCACGTAAAGGGCCAAGCTTCTCGCTGGCGGCTGTACTGGCTGTTGCCTTGATTGCCGCTTTCGGTAACACCTTTGTGCCGACGCCAATCATCAGCGCTGACAACGATCAGGCGCCGGTGAAACCGGTAGATAAAGGTGCAGAGCAGAAGAACTGGGAAAACTGGGGTAACACTACCGCTGGCGACCGTTTTGCTGCATTGGATCAGATCAACAAAACCAACGTGGATAAACTTCAGGTTGCGTGGATTGCCCATACCGGTGATATCCCGCAGAGCAACGGCTCCGGCGCTGAAGACCAGAACACTCCGCTGCAAATCGGCGACAAGCTGTTTGTTTGTACCGCTTACAGCAAAGTGATCGCCCTGAATGTGGATGACGGTAAAAAGCTGTGGTCTTACGACTCCAACTCGACTGCACCTAACTGGCAGCGTTGCCGTGGTCTGGGCTATTACGAGAACAGCAGCGCAGCGCCACAGGCTGCGGCTGCACAGCCCGCTGCAACTCCTGCGGCAGAACCGGCAACGCCAAACGCCGCTTCAGAAGCTGCCGCGCCTGCCACTAACGCACCGCAAACGCCTGCGGCTACCGGCGGCACCGTCAGCGCTACCTGCGAACGTCGTCTGTTCCTGCCAACTATCGATGCGCGTCTGATCGCCATCAACGCCGACACCGGCAAGCCTTGTGCTGATTTCGGTGACAACGGCGTGGTTGACCTGAAAGTCGGTATGGGCGAAGTCAAACCTGGCTACTATCAGCAAACCTCTACCCCGCTGGTCGCGGGTAACGTAGTGGTTGTCGGTGGTCGCGTAGCGGATAACTTCTCTACCGGCGAACCTCCGGGCGTGGTGCGTGCATTCGACGTGCATACCGGCGCACTGGTATGGGCATGGGATCCGGGTAATCCGAACATCACCAAACTGCCACCGGAAGGTCAGACTTACACCCGTGGTACCCCGAATGTCTGGTCAGCCATGTCATACGATCCAAAACTGGGTCTGATTTACATGCCAACCGGTAACGCGACGCCAGACTTCTTCGGCGGCACGCGTACCGAGCTGGATGACAAATACAGTTCTTCAGTCGTTGCAGTCGACGTGGCAACCGGTAAAGTCCGCTGGACGTTCCAGACCACGCATCACGACCTGTGGGACTTCGACCTGCCGTCTCAGCCGCTGCTGTATGATCTGCCGGACGGCAAAGGTGGCAGCACGCCGGTTCTGGTGCAGACCTCCAAACAAGGCATGATCTTCATGCTGAACCGCGAAACCGGCCAGCCGGTCGCGAAAGTGGAAAACCGTGAAGTGCCGCAGGGTAACGTCCCTGGTGAACGCTACTCCAAAACGCAGCCTTTCTCTGTCGGTATGCCAAACATCGGCAACCAGACGCTGAAAGAATCTGATATGTGGGGCGCAACGCCGATGGATCAGTTGCTTTGCCGCATCGAGTTTAAAGGTATGCGTCACGAAGGCGTTTACACGCCTCCGGGTCTGGATCGTTCCCTGCAATTCCCGGGTTCTCTGGGCGGCATGAACTGGGGCAGCGTCTCGGTTGACCCGAACAACGCCATCATGTTCGTGAATGATATGCGTCTGGGTCTGGCGAACTACATGGTTCCGCGTGCACAGGTTCCGACCGGCGCGAGCGGTATCGAGATGGGGTTGGTGCCGATGGACGGTACGCCTTACGGCGCAGTCCGCGAGCGTTTCCTGTCTCCGCTGGGCATTCCTTGCCAGAAACCACCGTTCGGTACCATGTCTGCGGTTAACCTGAAAACCGGTAAAATCGTCTGGCAGGTTCCTGTCGGTACGGTGAAAGACACCGGTCCGCTGGGCATCAAAATGCGCATGCCAATGGAAGTCGGTATGCCAACGCTGGGCGCGAGCCTGTCAACGCAATCCGGCCTGCTGTTCTTCGCCGGTACCCAGGATTTCTATCTGCGCGCGTTTGATACTGCAAACGGTAAAGAGATCTGGAAATCCCGTCTGCCGGTCGGCAGCCAGTCTGGCCCGATGACCTACGTTTCACCGAAAACCGGTAAGCAATACATCATCATCAGCGCCGGTGGCGCACGTCAGTCTGCAGAACGCGGCGACTACGTGATTGCCTACGCACTGCCTGACGAAAAGTAAGATATAGCAGTCAATGACAAAGCCCGCAGGTGAAGACCGGCGGGCTTTTTTATTGAAGAGATTAAGGCAAACGTGCAGCCTGATGTCGCAGACCTTTAAAAATTGCATCACTGATTTTTGCCGGAAAATTAGCAGGTAAAATAGCTTCAACATCTGCAATCACCTGCTCAGTTTTTTCCTTCATTTCCGTCATCATCACAGAAACGTTTTCTTTCGAGTACTCGACTCGTTGCGCCGTCGACACAAAATGTCGGGGAAGAATTCTGTCCCAATGAAAATGCCGGTTTTTCCCTAATACAGCCATCGCCATTTTGGCTTTCTTCGCAGGAATTCCTTGCGGATGCATCAGAGGAAATGCTGACATCACGTCATAAAACGGTGTCATGCGGTATGCGCTGCCCGGCTCAATATAAACACTGAAATTCTTAGCATGACCGTCAATGGCGGCCAGCATCCAGAAGAGAATCTGGCTTTTAAAGAACATATCCCTGTCAGCACCAGCCCGCTGAGAACCCAGCAAAAGCTTCATTGCGCGAGCAATTCCGGGGCCGCCATCAGATTCATACTTCAATGCGGGAGCAACACCCAGCGCCTGACAAAAATCCTCCTGAGGTAAACGCATCAGCCAGGATCCATCCTGCGACCAGCGACGGTCAAAACGCTCAACGACTAACACTTGTTGCGAGCCAAAGTTGGCAATCTCAGATCTCGCGACAGGGAATCCAAATTTTTCGGCTATCTTCAGACACAACCATTCATTCTCCACGCTCTCGCTGAGATCAATACCATTGTTAGCGATATAACCAATGGGGAGCTTAAGGATATGGCTGGTAGGCGTACTTCCCTGCGGGCGGTGCCACTGGTCGCGATACCAGAGCAAAGCCGTTTTTTCCTGTGCACCGGCCAGAGAAATTCGAAAGTCTTCAATGTCAGCTTCCATGCCCAAAGGTGCATCCTTATATCCCTGCAGAAGCTGCTCAATATCCTTTTCGCCAAGCGGTTGGGCATGAATTTCCGTGACAGGTGCAACCTGATCACCTTCAGGATAGAGCTGGATCGCACCGACACAGTCACCGCCGATCCGCGAAAGCAAATCGAAAGGCTGCTTCGTCGGGATGTGGAAACGTGCCTGAATACGGCTGCGTATCTGTTCGTTATCGGGCAGAAGATTGTCAAAAAAGTTGTATACCTCTGCGCCACGGAATTTATCTGCCTGCAGAGGTAATGATAATGAAATGGCGCGGGCTCCGGGGCGATCGAGCCAGCTTTGATGATAAATAAATGACATTTCACCACTGCCGCCTTTTTCCAGGATTCCGACAGCAATGCCATTTAATGCGAGCGTTAACTTATCCATGTATTACCACTCCTGATCCCAGGTACACTTTTCCTGCGGATTGCTATCCCTTGGCGTGATCTGTAGCTCTAAATCCAGCGCCGCCAATAATTTAAACAGTGTTTCCAGACGGGTGCCGTCCGGATAATTTTCAAACTCAGAAACCGTAGACTGCTTCAGGCCAATGGTCTCAGCCGTTTTACTTTGGCTAAGTTTGCGCTTTTTTCGCTCATTGCGCAGCGCATTGGCAAGCATTTTTGCAGAAGTAATGTTCATATTATCCTCCCTGGCGGATAATATCAGCATATCCCTTACAGGGGATAAATCAACATTTATCCCTTACAACAGATAAAATATAAATATCCCTTTTAGGGGATAACACAGAAGCGTATGTTCCATACGATGATGCTCTGTAAAATCAAAATACAGCCTGAAAGCTGTAAAATATAAAGACAGTTTATACGCTGTAATTTGCCCACTGCCGCCCTGTCATGCTCAAATACCTGTTCCACGCACGGATGAAACCTCATGAAAAAAAGCGAATTTATCGCTCAGGATTTACTGAGCAAGATTTATCAAAACAGCGGTTCGGTGCCGGAGAAGTTACCTCCGGAGCGCCAGCTGGCGGAAGAATACGGGGTTTCGCGCTTTACCGTGCGTAAGGCACTGGAAAAGCTGGTCAGTATCGGAGCGGTGCATATCGTGCAGGGTTCGGGCATTTACATCAATGCGGGTGTCAGCAGCAATCCGCTAATTTACAACTCTGTGACCGAGAAAAAATTCGCTGAAATCAGTTTCAAAATGCTCGAATTGCACAAGCGCCGGCCAGATAAAGAGGAACAACAGGTATTCGATCTAAGCACCGACGACTTTATCTGGGCGTTCACCCGCTTGCGGCGCATTAATCTGCGCAATGTGCAGATTGAATATTCCCGTATGCCCGCGGAAGTGTTTGCAGATTTGAATCAGAAAACCATTGAGCATTCCATTCAGCAATATGTGTTGAGTAAGGGCTACACGATTTCGCATTCCCTGACCCGTTACCAGGCCGTCACGATTAATAAAGAGCAGGCGCAAATACTTGGCTGTAAAAAAGGCATTGCCGCCATGCATATCACCAACAGAGGTATTTTGCAGGGCGGCAAGGTTTATGCGTTCAGCGATATCGTCGATATCGATTATTCCTGCACCTACGTCATCCCGTTTAATCAGGACAATCTGGCTTTTCGCCAGACGTAAGCGCGTTAAGGCGTGTGGATCACGCCATCCGGCAGACGGCTTTGTGTCCATTCATGCGGACGATAGACCACAGGAAATTCTGCCGCAGCCTGTTGGTTAAAGCCCACGCCAATCCCAACTTCTTCTCCCGGATAGAAATAACCGTTCTCCGGTGCCCGTGCGCCCGGAAAGACCTGCTGCGTGTTAGCCGGATATGCAACAAATTCCTGGATTGCCGCATTATGCAGATGAATATTCAGATGCGTATTTACCGCAGCACCAATCGGGGTCATGTCCGGCGGACAATGCCAGGCCAGACGCACGCCAAAACTCTGGCAGAAATGCGCCAGTTTTAATGCCGGTGTGATGCCGCCTATTTGTGAAACATGGCAGCGGATAAAGTCGATCCGGCGGTTGATAATCAGATCTTTCCATTCAGCAGGATTATTAAATAATTCGCCGGTTGCCAGCGGAACGGCGGTCTGACTGCGGATTTGCGCCAGCCATTCGTTCTGATCGGGTGGCAGAATGTCTTCAATAAAGTAAGGCCGGTATTGTTCAACGGCTTTGGCGAACTGCACCGCCTGCTGCGGGAACAGCCGTTCATGAACATCGTGCAGAATGTGGAACTGATTGCCGTATTTTTCACGCAGCGCTTTGAACATCGCCAGCGTGTTATCGATGTACTGATCCTGATCGTAATACGCACCCGCCGTCGGTTCACGGGTGCTGTGAAAATCACGCGCATTACCGCCGTAAAAACCCAGCTGACAGCGGATGTGGCGGTAACCTTCGGCTAGCAGACGATCGACTTCGCCGTACAATGCTTCCAGCGTTTCACCCGCGGCGTGGCTGTACGCCGTCACTGCATCTTTCGATTTGCCGCCAAACAAATGATACAGCGGCATATTCGCCAGTTTGCCTTTGATATCCCACAACGCCATATCAATACCCGCGATAGCATTGTTGATCACCGGCCCGTTACGCCAGTAAGCGTTCACCATCATCATCTGCCATAAATCTTCTATATGATTCGCATCGCGTCCCATCAGCAGCGGTCTGAGATATTCATCCACCATCAGTTTCACCGCCAGCGGGCGCTGCTGGAATGTCGCGCAGCCCAGACCGAAGACTCCACGATCTGTTTCAATTCTGACCACCACTAAATTATGACGATCGGGACGTGTTATCTGGCATTCGATATTGGTAATCAGCACAGGCTGCATGATAAATCCTTAATAAAAACCGTTATTCCTTTTCATAAAAAAGGCGGCGGGAATATTCGTATTGGCGTTATTTCAACGTATTTTTATCCTGCTTGTAAACCTAAAATTCAGGCTTTTATTTTGGTTTGAAAGCACGGCGTATTTTCGATAAAAAACAGACCAATTTGGCATTGATGTGCAAAATAAGCGCCATTCAGTGAAGTTTTGTGATGAAGATCCTGTTTTATTGGTTTGTTTTTGAAAACCACCCTCATTACACTCCCCTTCAATCAAATAAAGAATAATTCATTTTTTCGTCGCGGGGTTCAGGGTGAATACAGAAATAATACAGTCAGTCATTAAACTGGTCGGCGGTGCGGGAAATATTAATAAAGTCTGGCATTGTATGACCCGTCTGCGGTTTGATTTACGTGACGAAAATAAAGTGGCCTGGGGGGAAATTAAAAATCTGCCCGGCGTACTGAGCGCACAAAGCCAGAGTGATCAGGTGCAGATCATTATCGGGCCGAAGGTGAATATCTGGTACGAAGCCATCGTGTCACAGCTGGATCCGGTAACCGGAAATTCAGAAACAGCAACAGGAAATGTTTCCACAAAAGGACGTAAAAGTCTGATCTCGATGTTCATGGATACCGTCTCCGGCGTGTTCGGCCCGATCGTTCCGGCCATCGCGGGCGCGGGGATGATCAAAGGGTTGCTGGCAGGACTGATCGCCCTGAAGGTGATTTCAGCCAAAAGCGAAACGGTGATGATCATTGATTTGATCGCCAGCGGCGTGTTTTACTTCCTGCCGTTTTTCCTCGCGGTTTCTGCGGCGAAGATCTTCAAAACCAATGAATACCTGGCCGCCGCCGTGGCCGCCTGTCTGATGTATCCGACACTAATGGACGCCGCGAAAGCACTCGCCAGCCATACTGCTGGCGCACCTACCGCATTGTATTTTATGGATGTGCTGCCGGTATCCGTTTTCAACTATTCGGCGAGTGTGATCCCGGTGATTTTCTCGGTGCTGGCGCTGAGTTACATCCACCGCTGGGTGGATAGAATCATGCCGGACGTGCTGAAAACCGTGTTTACACCCACGCTGACACTGTTCATTGCGGCGCTGGTATCACTGACGCTGATCGGTCCGGCGGGGATTTATCTCGGTAAGTTGCTGGCGTTTGGCATTCAGGGATTGTTTGACGTGTCTGCAGTATTTGCCGGATTTATTGTCGGTGCGATCCGCCCGGTGGCGATCCTCACCGGTATGCATCATGCGATGACGCCGATTGCGTTGCAGAACTTTACCGATCAGGGCTGGGACATGCTGATGCCGATGATGTTTATGGCCAACATGGCAATTGCCGGATCGACGTTTGCGATTTACTTCCACGTCAAAACCCGCGAGCAAAAATCCGTGGTGCTGTCTGCGGCAATTTCCGGCCTGCTGGGGATCACCGAACCTGCGCTGTTTGGCGTGCTGACGCGCTACAAAAAAGCGTTTATCGCCACCACCATCAGCAGTTCTGTGGCGTCTGCATTTATCGCGTTCTTCGGGGTGCGGTTGTACGGCTATATTCTGTCGAGTATTTTCAGCCTGCCCGCCTACATCGGTCCGTATTTTATCTACATTCTGATGGGCGTGGTGCTCTCGCTTGGGCTGTCATTTACGCTGACGTATCTGATGGTCGTCAAAAACAAAGGCACCGAACAATCGGTGCCTTTGGTTAATCAGACGCGCTGAGGTTTATCAGGCCGCTGTCTTTGAATGCGAAATCTCAGACAGCGGTGCGTTCTGAATAAGATTGGTCAGACGTCCGATATTTTCGATTTCCACTTCAATCTTGTCATTCTCATGCAGGAACAACGGCGGTACGCGGGTTTTACCGACGCCGCCCGGTGAACCGGTCATGATCACATCGCCCGGAGAAAGCTGAGTAAATGTGCTGATATAGGCAATCATCTGCGGAATAGTGTGGATCATGCTGGCGGTCGTATCGTCCTGCACCAGCCGGTCATTCAGCCAGGTTTTGATACTCAGGTTTTGCGGGTCGCCCACTTCATCCGGCGTCACCATCCACGGGCCAAACGCCCCCGTCGACGGCCAGTTTTTTCCGGCGGTGTACCATTTATGCTGCCAGTCACGTACTGAGCCATCCATATAACAGCTGTAACCGGCGACAAAATCGAGCGCATCATCTGCTGAAATATTGCGGCCGGTGCGGCCGATAATAATCGCCAGTTCACCTTCATAATCAAACTGCTCTGAAGAAGCCGGTTTGATAATGGTGCCATTGTGTCCGACCTGGGAATCCGCAAAACGGACAAACAGGGTTGGCGCGTCGCTGGTTTCATTAAATTCTTTGCGCTTTTCCGCGTAGTTCATGCCCACGCCGAAGATTTTTCCCGGACGGTCGATAACCGGCAGGAAACTGATGTCATTCAGTTGAAGATCCGCAGGCAGATCAGCGTAGCGTTGCAGCCAGGGAAGTGAATGGCGTGCCATGAATTCGTTAATATCGCGGCATCCTGAGTGACTGCCGACATCGACAATCCCCTCTTCTTTATAGATGCCGAAGCTTTTGGTGTGGTCTTTACTGATGGTGAAATTAACAATTTTCATAGATGCACTTAGATTCTTATTTTACTTAAAAACAGGTAAATTCGCTGGCGTTCGTGTTGCGAAAACGGCTTGCCCGTCGCAACGTTGGCGTGATTATTGACCCTGCCTCTCATGCCTTCTACTATATTTTATTATCAAATCGATGAATTTCAGGAATCAATGTTAAATAACAGAGACTTAGAGTATTTTGTGACAGCCGCAGAGATGATGAATTTGAGACTTGCGTCACAAAATTTAAATATAACTCAGCCTGCGCTTTCGAAATCCATCACCCGTTTAGAGAAAGAACTGAACATCAAACTGTTCAAACGGGCAGGTCGCGGGCTGGAACTGACCGAAGCAGGACGGGTGCTCTATCAGCGTGGTTTAGCGCTGCAAAGTTCCTACCTTGAGCTGGGCGAAATCATGAATGAACTGAGCAGCGGCGCGGGCGGGATTGTGCGCGTCGGCGTTTCCGGTTCCGCAACGCAATTCCTGCTCCCTGAAATCTGCAAAATGCTGCAATCGCAGGTGCCGAATATGAAACTGGAAATCCAGATCGGCATGAACGACGTACTTTTTACGTTGCTGGAACGTCATGCCATCGATGTGATTATCGGTCCGCTGGTCAATTACGACAGTCCGGTGGTGCAGTTGCCGGTCACCGCAGACCGGGTGATCGTCGCGGCCTCACGCGATCATCCGCTGGCCGGTAAACCCGCCAGCCTGCGCGAACTCAGCCGTTATGGCTGGATTTTACCGGCGAAAACCGTCTCGATGCGCCAGTGGCTGGATAAGATGTTCTATGAAAATCATTGCTCGCCACCAGACGTCAAAGTGGAAATCAGCTCGCTGGCATCGGTGCCGGGACTGATCGCGAAAAGCGGTTTGCTAAGTTTTTTGTCCGAAAACATTCTGGTCGAAGAAGAATTTCTTTCGCGGCTGATCCGTATCGATAACGATCAGTTAGTGATGGAACGTCGGGTGGGCATCACCTGGCTGGAAGGCGCGTTTCTCTCACCGGCGACGCAAAAAGTGATCGACGTGACCAAAAGCGTCGGGCAAAAAATGCAGATGGAAGCCCGCCGGATCCTCGAAGACTGAAGTCCGGCGGGCAGGTTTATATCAATCTGTTTTACACCAGATGACAGGCCACGCGGTGACCGTTTTCCACTTCACGCAGCAACGGAGTTTCCGCCCGGCAACGAGCTATGGCGTGAGGGCAGCGGGTGTGGAAACGACAACCGGCGGGCGGTTTTGACGGATCCGGGATTTCCCCGCTGACCATCGCGACCGGTTCGCTGTCGGGATCGAGCGTCGGCACCGCCGCCAGCAGCGCCTGCGTGTACGGATGCAAAGGCCGCTCAAACAGCACATCCCGACTGGCGGTTTCCACCAGATGGCCGAGATACATCACCGCCACGTCATCACAAAGATGTTCCACCACGCCAAGATCATGCGAGATAAACAAAAATGTCACGCCGTGATCGTCGCGTAAATCCGAGAACAAATTGATGATCTGCGCCTGAATGGACACATCGAGCGCCGAAATAGGTTCGTCGGCAATGATAAAATCCGGTTGCAGGATCAGCGCACGGGCAATGCCAATACGCTGGCGCTGACCGCCGGAAAATTCATGCGGAAAGCGGTTGTAATGCAATGGGGACAGCCCGCAGATTTTCATCACTTCCAGCACTTTTTCCCGCAGTTCTGCGCGTGAACACAACCGGTGCTCAAGCATCGCCTCGCCAATGGCGTCACCGACGCGGATGCGGGGATTCAGCGAACTGTACGGATCCTGAAACACCAGCTGGATTTTCGGACGCAACGCTTTCAGTTGTTTTGGCTTCAAGGCATGAAGTTCTTCGCCACGAAATTTCACGCTGCCCGCAGTTTTGTCATACAGCCCAAGCAGCGTGCGCCCTACCGTGGTTTTGCCGCTGCCAGATTCCCCGACCAGCCCGAAAATCGTGCCCTTGCGGATGTTAAAACTGACGCCATCAACCGCCCGCAGCTGTCCGGTTTCCTGTCCGAATACGCCGTCGCGGATCGGGAAATACTTTTTCAGCCCGTCGACTTCAATCAGATATTCCGCGTTCATGGTTGCCGCTCCGTGTCTTTATTCTCTTGCGCCGTCGTTAACCCGCTATAGAAACAGGCGGCCTGACGGTGTTTTCCTTCCAGAGGCGGGATCCCTTCACGGCAACGTTCGGTAGCGCGCGCACAACGATCGGTGAATGCACAGTAAGGCGGCAATGCGGCCAGACTTGGCACTTGTCCCGGAATGGAATACAAGCGGCGGCGACGTTCTCCCGCGGTGGGACGCGAAGCGATCAGCCCCTGCGTATAAGGATGCAGCGGATTACGCAGCACATCGGCGGTCGCGCCCTGCTCAACAATTTTACCGGCATACATCACCACCACGTGATCTGCCATCTGAGCGATCACGCCTAAATCGTGGGTGATAAGCATCAGCGCCATATGATTTTGCTGTGCCTGATCGCGCAGTAAACGCAGGATTTGCGCCTGCACGGTGACATCGAGCGCGGTGGTGGGTTCATCCGCAATCAGCAGCTGCGGCTTACAACTGAGTGCCATCGCAATCATGATGCGCTGCAACATGCCGCCGGAAAGCTGGTGCGGATAACTGGTCATCAGGCTTTCCGCGCGCGCCAGTCCGACTTCAGTGATCATCTTCGTTGCCAGTGTCCACGCCGACTTCGGTGATTCACCACGATGGCGGATCAGCGGTTCCACCAGCTGTTCGCCAATGGTCAGCACCGGATTGAGCGCGGTCATCGGTTCCTGGAAAATCATCGCCAGCTGATTGCCGCGCAGATCCGCCATTTGTGACGAACGCAGTTTCAGCAAATCACGCCCCTGAAACAGGATTTCTCCGCCATCAATGCGGGCGGCCTGTGGCGGTAATAACCCCATCAGCGACATCGCTGTGACGCTTTTTCCGCAGCCTGATTCACCAACAACACCGACAGTCTGCCCGGCCTGAATGTCGAACGTGACGTCCTGCACCGCACGCACACGTCCTTCATCGCTGGCAAAAGATAATGAAAGCTGGTTAAAACGGATCAAGGGTTCAGTCATTTTTTGCTCCGTTTCATCTTGGGGTCCAGCGCATCACGCAGGCCATCGCCCAGCACATTAATCGCAATCACCGTAATAAAAATCGCCACGCCCGGCGGCATCCACAACCATGGACGACGCTGGAAGTCGATCAGGCTGTTGGCGGCATCCATCATATTTCCCCACGACGGCGTTGGCGGCACCACGCCTAATCCCAGATAGCTGAGCGCAGATTCGCTGAGGATGGCGTTCGCCACGGCCATCGTCGCCATCACCACCAGGATCGGCACGGTATTGGGCAGTAAGTGACCGAACAGGCGACGGCGCGACGACAATCCGAGAACCTGAGTCGCCAGCATAAAATCACGCTCACGCAGGGAGAGGATCTGCCCGCGCACCAGACGCGCCAGTTTCGGCCATTCCAGCAAACTGAGCATGACGATCACCATGTACACGCGGGAGTCCGGCGAGAAATCCAGTTCAGACAGCATCGCGCCCATAACGATAAGCAGCGGCAAACTCGGAATGGTCATCACCAGATCGGCAAAACGCATGATGATTTTGTCGGTGATACCGCCGACATAGCCGGATACAGCGCCCATCAGATAGCCGAGCGTTACGGAGAGCAACATAGTCAGCATGCCGATAATCAGCGAGATTCGACCGGCCAGCAGCAGCCGCGTATACACGTCACGCCCGAGAAAATCGGTACCCAGCCAGTGCTCAGCGTTGGGCGCTTTGTTGATCATCAGCGCATCGGTCGCATCATCCCGCCATGGCGAATAGTAAGGGCCCACTATGCACCAGACTGCCATTACCACCAGTAAAATCAGGCAGAGCATCGCCAGACGGTTCTGCCGTAAAGCACGCCATGCCTGTAACCAGGGTGACGGTGTCACCTGTGCCAGCGCGGGGATCTGTGCTTCACGTAACCGCCGGTTGGTAGGAAATAAAGAGCCAAACATCACGACCTCACACGAATGCGCGGATCCGCCCACGCATACAGGACATCAGCAATCAGGTTGCCAAGAATGGTTAATACCGCCAGAAACAACGTAAACCCCATCAGAACCGGGTAATCACGCGCCGCCAGTGAATCAATGTGAATGTGCCCTGCTCCGGGCCAGTTAAAAACTTTTTCGGTGATCAGCGCTCCGGAAAACAACCCCGGCAGCTCGAAACCCAGCAGCGTAATAATCGGCAGCAGCGCATTTCGCAGCGCATGTTTCAGGATGACCGTGCGCTCGCGCAGACCTTTGGCGCGCGCGGTACGGATGAAATCCATACGCACCACGTCAAGCATACTGGCGCGGAAATAACGCGTCAGGCTGCCCGCCTGCAACATCACCAGCGCAACTACCGGCAACACCAGATGCGCAGCCACTTGTGCTACCCACGCCCAGCCCGTGGCATCGCTGCCTGTATTGGTCATACCGCCCACAGGCAGCCAGTGAAGATCCACGGCAAACCATTTAATCAGCAGCAGGCAAAGGAAGAAGGTCGGGAAGGACATCGCGGCAAAAATCACAATGCTCACCACATGGTCGAACAGGGAGTAAGGTTTCATCGCCGAGACAATGCCCACCGCCAGCGCGATCCCCCAGTACAGCACCATCGCAATGGTGGCGAGCAGGAAGGAGTTCCAGATGTACTGGTTCAGCAGCTGACTGACGGGGATCTGATATTGCAGCGAGAAGCCGAGATCGCCGTGCAGCAGATTACCCAGCCAGTGCAGATAACGGCTGAGCAGCGGTTGATCCAGTCCATAAAGCGCTTTAAGTTCGGCGGCGCGCTGCGCAGTCAGGGTGATATTTCCGTCAATGAAATCGCCCGGCGTTTTGGCAAACAGCATGAAGATGAGCAGTGAAGCGAGGAACAACATCGGAATGGTTTGAAGCAAACGACGCAGAATGAAATTTCTCATGACTTTCTCATTGAAGCTGCCGGAAGGATCCGGCAGCCGCATTATTTCTGATTATTTTACGATTTTGACGTCCGGCAGACTGCCGGTCAGTCCGTTATAGATATCCGGTTTAAAACCGGTCACGCGGGCGCTGCTGGCCGAGAGAATTTTACGGTTACCCAGCAGGATCACCGGCGGATCGTTCGCCAGCACTTTATACAGTTCATGATAAATCGGCTTACGCTTCTCGATATCCAGCGTGGCGTTGCCTTCGTTGATCAGCTTATCGACTTCAGGATTGTTATAGCCCGATTCCGTGGACTCTGTGCTGTAGTAATCCCAGACGCCATCGTGCGGATCGTTAAGCGTGCTTGTACTGAACGACGCCAGATCGTAATTCCCGGCCTTGCGCTGAGACATCAGCGCGTTGAAATCCACCACCTGTGGTTTCAGCAGCACACCGATTTTCTGATAGTTCTCTTTAGCGATCGGGATCAGCGCATCGTTCAGCACTTTTTTGCTGACAAGCAGCGTCAGTTCAAGACGTTTACCGTCTTTCACACGGATCCCGTCACTGCCGGCTTTCCATCCTGCTTCATCCAGCAATTTGTTGGCCTGCGCCGGATCGAATTTGTACGGATTCACGCCATCAGTGTTATACGCCCAGGAAATCGGCGCGATCGGCTCAATCGCCACCGATCCATAGCCCTGATACACCACGTCGATCAGTTTCTGGCGATCCAGACCATAAATCAGCGCCTGACGGACTTTCACATCCTGCAATGCAGGGCGTCTGACGTTGAACTCAATCTTGCTGTAATCGCTGGAACCGTACAGGTTGATATTGGCAAAGCCGAGCATCTTCAGCTGTTCGATATCATCCGGGCGGGAAGTGAACGCGTCATAGTCGGTGTCACCCGTCTGGAATAACTGGAAATTAGTCGACGGATTGGTCACGCGATAGATAAAGCGCGGAGTCGACGGTACGCCACGATAGTAATTGGTGTTGGCGTGGAAACGGATCTCCTGCCCCGGAATGTATTTGTCGTACACATACGGGCCGTTACCGAGCGGTTTGCCATGCAGCGTGCGCAGATAATCGAGATTACCGCGCGTGTAGCCTTTGCCGTAATAGGCTTTCGAAAGTACCGGTCCGCCGATTTTTTGCAGCGTGGTGGCGCCCGGTTGCGTGGTAGTGACCTGCAACGTCAGCGGGTCAATCACTTTCAGGCCACTGATGCTGTCGGCCTTGCCCTGCTTATAGTCATCACCGCCGGCAATGTGCGCCAGCGTGATATCGGTGTCGCCGTCATATTTTGGGTCGTACAACACGGTCAGCGTGAACGCGACGTCTTCTGCCGTCAGCGGAGAACCATCGCTGAATTTCAGGTCATGGCGCAATTTGATGGTGTAAGTCTTGCCGTCAGGGCTGACCGTCCAGCTTTCTGCCAGACCAGGGACCAGTTTGCCCTGGCTGTCCCAGTCAATCAGACGGGCGAAAATCACATTAGTGACGTTTTCATCCCAGCCGTTAACGAAGAAGTAAGGGTTAAAAATACCCTGAGGTTCGGAGATCCCCGCGATCACTGTATCGGTGCGCAGTTTAGCTGCAGCAGGAACCTGACTGGCATCGGTGGCCGGTGTAATGCCTTCTTTTAAGACATCATCAGCGAAAGCAAAAGAAGACAACATTACGGCACTGGCCAGTAATGCGATTTTGAAAGAGACAGTGCGACGTGCGCGTTGTACGGCTGGCGCGAAAGCGGAACGTAATAACGTAGCCAAAAGAGATCCCTCATCTGTAATGTGTGCAAACGGTTTACAAAACATGACAAAGAGTAAGGATGCGGTTTAGCCTTGTCTAACAACGAAAAAATATGGCTTATAGCTTTTGCTACAGTACGCTGAAAAAGCCGCCAAAACGGCTAATGTGGAAAGATTACCTGATCACACCCAGTGAGTGCTTACTAACCTCAGAGAGCCAACTACATCAGGAGCACTGTAGGAAACTTATCTATTTCTGGCGGATAACAGGCAAAGAAAAACGGCGTATCTTTTTAAGGATACGCCGTTGAATGTGAAGATGAATGCTGTGAGGTCAGGCAGCCACTTTTTTGCTGCGGGAACTGACTTCGGCGAGGATCTCTTTCTGCTTGTTCTTCTCGCCAATCATTTTGTACCAACCTGAAAGCTTGCGAAGATCCGGCAAGGTAGCCTTTTCCTCAACATCGTAAGCACTTAATTTCTCGCGATACTCTTCAAAGATGGCGATGCAGCGACGTGCCCACTCGCCTTCCAGTGCGGAACCGGCCACGGCACGCGGACGTCGTGGTAAGCGCGGACGCAGCGGCTTGCTGGCTTCTGGTGCAGATTCATCCACGTAGGCAAACTTGATGGATACGACCGTTCTGCCCTGCTTTACCGGCTCCCAGACCACTGAAATATCGGTATTGGCATTGATCCGATTGATCGTCGGCTCAAGCAGCTTCTGGCGGAAGTCACGATAGTCCTCATATTTGCCCGCTAAACCGGCCTTCTCGCGCATCCAGTTGAGATCAAGTGTCACTTCAATGGCTTTGCCACTGCGTCGCCCGTAGAGGTTCTTGGCTTTGATTAGCCAGCCATACAGGCGTACGGAGAACGGGGTATCCAGCTTCGCGATATTGGCGAAATTGAGTTTGGTAAAAGATTCTTTAAGTTCATAAAGATACGGAGCCACGTCTTGCCCGAATCTCAGCACGACTGCACTATGATCGTCACTGCTGACGTATTCCAGACGTGAAAACCAGGAAAGCTGCACGGTACGCACTTTGCCGGTTTTCACATCAGGCTTGTAGATGGTCACCGGCTTTTTCATCAGGCTTTCAGCTGCTTCGCGCAACTGGCGGTGGCTGCTTGTCGGGTTAACCCCGTAGATCCGCTGATAATCCTGAGGGAAAAGTCGATAAAGCGTATCCGGTTGCGGTTTCCTGCTATCAATTTGAGCCAGTGCCAGGTTAAGCAGGCGCATTTCATCCAGAGTAACGCTATAGGCGCCTTCAAGAAGATCGTTCCCCTGAACTACTGTGAGTTTATTCAGTTCCATGTAGCAGGATCCATAAGTGGAAAGTAGGTAAATTATTCCACATAAAAAATGCTGTCGTAAAGTAAAAACAAGGCTTATTTAATGTCTAAAAATCATTGAGTTAAGTATGGATCGAAAAATTCCGATCAGGAAAAATCTCCACATAAGCATTTCAGGCCCAGCAGGGATCCTTTTTTTAACATGCTGGATCGACAGTCTTTTTACAGGAAATCACTCCACATATCTGCTCAGTGATCCTTAACGCTTATGCAGCACAATACCTCCCCCTCCACTGGCAGATGATCAGATAATTCCTCCACATTAGAGGGGTGATTGCACGTTTAACCATCAATCCCTGCAATGTGATCCCCTTCTCACTTCGTTTTAAGGCTGTATTCTGCTCCCCAAAGGGATCATCAGGAAAACTTTCCACATATGCCTGTGAGTGGGATCAGAAAATGTCTCCACATTAGCGACGTGACAGGCATTTGATCAGGAAATCTCTCCACGTAGCCGCAGCGATCAGATCACAGAAAATCTTTCCACATATACTGGACTACGGGATCAGGAAATCTTTCCACTTATTGTGGGCACTTCTTTTTTCAACCTGGTGTTTGAAAGCTTAAACGACGTCCTGGATCAGGAAAAATCTCCACATATCATCAAGTGACACCGTCACAATAAAACTAACTCATTGATTTTCATAAACCCGAGTTCAATCTTGATCAAAATCTCTCTTTTCGGGATCAGATAATGTTTCCACATATAGGCTTTCAGGGATCAGGAAAAATCTCCACATAAACGCATTATGCCTCCTGAACAGGCCGCGCTGTGCCCTGCCGGCGGACTTTCGGGGATCCCATTTGGCTCTTTGTGACACCACGTGACGCTGTCACAGGAAATTCTTCCACATAACCCACTTTCCTCCTCGATCAGGAAAAGTCTCCACGTATAAGAAAAAACAGTTATGGCAGTATGTTAGCGAGTTTTGGGTCGTCCGGGCGTAGTGACATGACACAGGAGGAAAGTATCCACAGAAAATTATTCCACATTGGTAATAGCATGATCCCTATAGAAATTATCCACAGAAAAAGACTCTACATTGACCATGAAAAGGATCCACATCTAACATGAAGGATCTCCACCTCGGGCAGGAAATGACTCCACGATATGTGTTTTAACTACATGATAATTAAAAGTAAAAATGCTCCCTAAAGAGAAAGATCTAAACTTATAAAATAAACAAAAGATTATTTGATCTTGGGATCTGATAACAACGGAGAGAATACTTCAGGAAGGGATTGGTTAGCGTTTAAGGCAGGCTGAGCAAGGTTTACAGACTGGATCAAGTTAGAAACGGGCCTGTAAGACCCGATCCAGCCAGCGATTATATTATCAGGCGCGTTCGTTGTGGATGAGCCACGCTTCGATCAGTTCTGTCAGAACGTCTTTCATTTCGCGATCCTGCAGGAAGCAGCTGGTTTTGAACCGGCGATGCAGCTCCTCATCGATATTGGTTTGTAACTTTTTCACCGATGCAGGCGGTTTAGCCACAGCGTCCAGTGCTGTAGTTAGTTGTCTGTGCTGGCCAAGTTTCATTTTCATTTCAGCAACTCCGTGATTTCTTTGGTCATAATTTCAATTTCACCCTTTGCATTACCGTCCGTTGTATCGAAAACGGTGCCGCCGTCCATCATGGTTCGTATGTAAACCTGGCGTTGGGTCGTGCCGGTACGCAGTGCAGGAACACCCGTGTCGGCAATGGATTCTTTCAGTACTTCAAGCATTTTAGCGGATGCCACTTTTTTAGTGATCAGAAAGCGGGCAATAACGGGTTGCAGATTTTCGCGAGCTTCTACCACGGCCAGAATAGCGCCACAGGCGGCAAAATCTAAAGGTGACGGTGTCACGGGAATCAGGACTAAATCACTGACCATAACCGCTGCTGATGAAATTGCAGAAATGGCAGCTGCCCCATCGATCACTACGTAATCGTATTCTTTCAGTTGCTTGCGTACGGTATAAACTTCTTTTTCTGAAGCGGCTTCAGCCAGGTCAAACTGGCATTTTCTTTCGTCATACCAGTTGCTGATGCTTCCCTGTGGATCGGTATCAACCATCACCACTTTATGGCCTTGTCTTGCCAGACAGGTTGCGATGTTTATTGATGTCGTGGTTTTCCCTACTCCGCCCTTCCCGTTAAGGAAGGAAATAATTTTCGCTGCCATGACAACCTCTTAATGAAGCGTTCAGTAAAGATATCAGGATTCCAAAATCATAAGATTTTAGGATTCGTCTAGTTTGTAATCTTAGGATTCTGAGATTTTCTAATCCATGAATCACAGGATTGGAGTGCTACTATAAAGTTTGCAGCCTGGGATTTCAATATCTAAGGATTATCGAATTACAATATCCTATGATTACAGGATTCTGCAAGGTTATTGAAGTCATCATTCGATAATACGAGAATGGCAATACACATAAATCACAGGATTTTATGAGGTCAGGATTTCATGATTTTAGGATTACGAAATCTTTAGAATTTGGTTGAACCTGTTTGCAGTGCGTTTGCGTCAACCCTGCTATCCGGTGATTATTAAATCTCTGAATCTCTGAATCTCTGAATCTCTGAATCTTGTAAGTTTGAGATTCAATTATCCCAGTATCAACAGACGACAGGATGCACATGTTGAATCAAATGACTGGACATGACCGCATCAGGATATAAAATCTCACCATCTCACCATCTCACCATCTCACCATCTCACCATCTCACCATCTCACCATCTCACCATCTCACCATCTCACCATCTCACCATCTTATGCTCCGGAGATAGCATGATATGATCTGTCAGATTTCAGGATTCGAGAAGTGTCAGGATTACAGGATTAATCTTTAAAATATTCGAAGCGGAACACTGATAGCATACCCGGATTCTAACCTCCCAGAATCACATGATACTAAGTATCATTCTGAGATGATGGAATCCTGTAATCTTTACATCCCGTACGAGTGTTTTTGTAGCAGCCAGATTGTGGTCAGGATACTGGGATTTTATCATCCTGAGATTATAACTGAATAGGTGATTGCAGGATTATAGGATTATGTGTGGAGTTGAAGATTATGAGATTACATAATCATGATAAGTATATCAATGACTTAATTATAAGCCCCGACTCAATACAAAAGGATTGTAGAATCTCAGGATTATATCGGGATTTCAGGATTATAAGATTTCATGTCCGTATTTCAGGATTATGAGATTCTATAGGCGAAGGTGAGGATTATATCATCCTGAGATTAATAAGGGATTATAGGATGCTAGGATTCTTATCCTGTGATTCTGTGTGGTCAGGATGTGATTATGTAATTACAAGATTATAGGATGGAAGCAGCCGAAATCTTAAGATTCAGAGATTCTGTGATTGTAAAATCCTGACATTTTTATCTTATGATTTCAGGATGCAGAAAGTATCAGGATTCAAAGATTTTTGGGGTGATTACAAGATGATAGGATTCAATGATTTTTTGATTGTATGCTCTTAGAATTGTAAAATCACGCAATCACGCAATCACGCAATCACATGATTATGGGATTGAGGTTTACTGACTTACCTCTGGCCCGGTCGTACCAGCGGAAAGCAACCGACGTCGCAGACACTCGATGATATGCCTGAATGCAGTTTCTATTTCTTCCTCAGGTACACAGCCATAACCGAGCAACAATCCGCGACGCATAGCCGGGCGCAAATAATAAGCTGAGAGAGGGCGGGTCAAGATATTAAGTTGCTCAAGCTCGGCGCTCAGCGCCACGTCATCAATAGAATCCGGCAGCGAAAGGATCAGATGAAGTCCGGCATTGCTGTCTTCACACAGATATTCTGGTCCAAGTTCCTGTCCAATTATCCGGGTCAGCGCATTTCGGCGTTTACCATAAATCAGCCGCATTTTACGAATGTGTGCGGCGTAATGTCCTTCGCGAATAAATTCCGCCAGCGTCAGTTGCGTGAGTCCATTTCCCCCGCGGTACAGTTCTGAATGCGCAATTTTTAGGCGTGATGCCAGCGGGCGGGGCAGAACCATGTAACTGATGCGCATCGCGGGATACAGCGTCTTGCTGAATGTTCCGACGTAAATCACAGGCGCATCGCTGCTCAGTCCCTGCAGTGCCGGGATCGGACTGCCCGAGTAACGGAATTCACTGTCGTAGTCATCCTCCACAATCCAGCTGCCTTGCTCACTGGCCATTGCCAGAATTTTTTGGCGCCTTGCCAGACTCATCACCGAGCCGAGTGGATAATGATGTGACGGTGTCACGCATATCAGTTTCGGCACACGGCAATCCGGTGGTTTTTTAGACGGATTGTCAGGCGGATTGTCTGGTGGATCCATTCCGTTGTCGTCTACCTGAACCGGCTGAATATCCACGCCATTAATGGTCAATACATTACGAATTCCCCAGTAGCTGGGCTCTTCAATCCATGCGGTATCGCCGGGGTCGCAGAGCATTTTAGCCAGCAGATCCAGCGCCTGATGCGTGCCTGTGGTGATCAGAATCTGCTCAGCCGTGCAATCAACTGAACGTGCAACACGAAGATAATCCGCCAGTGCATGTTGCAGCTGCGGGCATCCGCCGTGGCGGGAATAAGTCAGGAATTCCGGGTGCAGGCGGCGGCTCAGGCGGTTATGAATTTTGCGCCAGATTTCATGTGGAAATTTGGTCACGTCGGGTACGCCCGGCATGAACGCGCCCCATTGTTGCGAGGCAACGCCTGTGCGCGTCAGCAACCGGGTGCCACGTTTGGAAAGCGCAACATGACTGCGAACTGGTGAAAAATATCGGGCAGTTTTATCGGCAATTACACCGTCCTCGGGCAAATCAGATGTGACGAAAGTCCCACTTCCGGTACGGGTCTGAATATAACCCTCCGCCTGCAATTGGTCATACGCCGCCAGCACGGTATTGCGCGAAATATCCAGTTCTTTCGCCAGGTCACGCGAAGCCGGTAAACGGCTGCCTGGCGTGATACTGCCGTCGAAAATTGCCTGTTGTAACGCCTGATATACGCGCTTATTCAACGTGCCTGTAGACGTATCGGAAAGGCCGGTCAGGCGTTGCGAAATGAGGTCAGAAAGCAGTGAACGCAAAAGTGGTACCTCAAAATAATTCAAACTGGTTCTGGATTATAGAACCGCTGGCGCGATAAAACACAAGAACGGATTGCTATTTCGACAAATTGTTCATCTTGCAACCGGCAATCTATAAAACATCAACCTTTATGCAGGAGCGAAAGATGAGTCACAGTGAACTGGAAAAACGCCGTAAAGAAGCGACCCCAAGAGGTGTTGGCGTGATGTGTGATTTCTACGCGGCGAAGGCGGAAAACGCCACGCTGTGGGATGAGCAGGGACGGGAATACATCGATTTTACTGCCGGGATTGCTGTGCTGAACACCGGGCATCGTCACCCGAAAATTGTTGAAGCGATCCGCACACAGCTCGACCTTTTCACGCATACGGCCTATCAGATTGTCCCGTACGCCAGCTTTGTGAATCTGGCAGAGCGCATCAATGCGATTGCTCCGGTCAATGGTAAAGCTAAAACGACCTTTTTCAGCACCGGCGCGGAAGCGGTAGAAAACGCGGTTAAAATTGCCCGCGCGGCAACCGGCCGCCCTGGCATTCTGACATTCTCCGGCGCTTTCCACGGACGCACGCTGCTGACCATGGCGCTGACCGGCAAAGTGGTACCTTATAAAGTCGGGTTCGGTCCTTTCCCTGCCTCCGTTTTCCATGCGCAATATCCAAATGCCGTGCATGGCGTCACCACTGAAATGGCACTCGACAGCATCGAGCGTATTTTCCGCAGTGATATTAGCCCTTCGCAAGTTGCAGCAATTATGTATGAGCCGGTGCAGGGCGAGGGCGGTTTCAATATTGCGCCGGAAGATTTCGTAAAAGGGCTGCGTGAAATCTGCGACCGCCACGGCATTGTAATGATTGCTGATGAAGTCCAGAGCGGTTTTGCCCGTACCGGCAAAATGTTTGCTTCGGATTATTATCCGGATGCTAAACCAGACATCGTCACGATGGCGAAAAGCCTCGGCGGCGGGATCCCGATATCCGGCGTAACGGGACGCGCTGAGCTGATGGATGCACCTGAGCCAGGAGGTCTGGGCGGAACTTACGCAGGTAATCCGCTGGCAGTGGCGTCAGCCCTTGCTGTGCTCGACATCATCGAAGAAGAAAAATTGTGTGACCGCGCCAGCCGGTTAGGAGCGGAACTGGTGGAAGTGCTGGAAAAAGCCAAAACGACATGCCCGGCGCTGGTGGATGTCCGCGCACGCGGGTCGATGGTCGCTGCCGAATTTAACGATCCCGAGACCGGAAAACCATCTGCTGAGCTGACTAAACAGTATCTGCGCAAAGCGCTGGATGCCGGTTTGCTGATGCTGAGCTGCGGCGTACACGGTAACGTGATCCGCTTCCTGTATCCGCTGACCATTCCTGACGCCCAGTTTAAAGACGCACTGGCGATTTTATCCCGCGTTCTGGCTGACTGAGGCAACCTATGCAACTCAAACATCTAAGCCTTCTGCGCCAGCAATGCCTCATTAATGGCGAATGGTATGACAGTGAAAACGGTGAGTTCGACAATGTGATTAATCCCGCAAACGGAAAGGTAATAGGTCACGTTCCGCAAATCACCACGGCGCAAACAGCGCAGGCGATCGTGTATGCAGAACAGGCGCAGCGAGTCTGGAAAGACAAGACGGCAAAACAACGCGCTGCGCTGATGCAGAAATGGGCACAGCTGATGCTGGAACACGCTGACGACTTAGCGGCATTGCTGACGGCGGAACAGGGTAAACCGCTGGCGGAAGCTCGGGGCGAAATAGTCTACGCCGCTTCCTTTATCGAATGGTTTGCCGAAGAAGCCAAACGCGTCGAAGGCAGCGTGCTGGCTCCTGTGCAGGCGTCGCAGCGGATGCTGGTTCTGAAACAACCGATTGGCGTGTGTGCGGCCATCACACCCTGGAATTTCCCTGCGGCGATGATCACCCGTAAAGCGGCACCGGCGCTGGCTGCGGGTTGCGCAATGATTGTTAAACCAGCCGAACAGACACCCCTGACTGCGTTAGCGCTTGGACAACTGGCGATGGAAGCCGGTATTCCGGCGGGCGTTTTGCAGGTGATCACCGGTTCAGCGCAGGCCACGGGCAAGGTGTTGTGCGACAGTCCGGTGGTGCGCAAGCTGAGCTTTACTGGTTCGACTGAAGTGGGGCGCATTCTGATGGCGCAAAGTGCGCCGACGGTGAAAAAACTTTCGCTGGAACTGGGCGGCAACGCGCCCTTTATTGTGTTCGATGACGCCAATCTGGAGCGAGCGGTGGCCGGGATCATGGCCTCGAAGTTCCGTAACAGCGGGCAAACCTGCGTTTGCGCTAACCGGATCTATGTCCAGCAGGGAATCTATCCGGCACTTATCGCCAGACTGGTCGACGAGGTGAAAAAACTCAACGTGGGTGAAGGCACACAAACCGGCATCACGCAGGGGCCGCTTATCGACCAGGCTGCGGTCAGCAAAGTGCAGGAACATATAGAAGATGCGTTATCGCAAGGCGCCACGTTACTGACCGGGGGGCAGCCGCATGCGTTGGGCGGAACTTTCTTCCAGCCGACAGTTATCGGAAATGTTACCTCAGCGATGAAATTTGCGCGTGAAGAAACCTTTGGTCCGGTAGCGCCTGTATTTAGCTTTACCGATGAAGCGCAGGCTGTGGCGATGGCAAATGATACAGAGTTTGGCCTTGCCGCATACATTTTTACCCGCGACGCAGCGCGTCAGTGGCGCGTGCCGGAAGCGCTGGAATACGGCATGGTGGGTATTAACACTGGCCTGATTTCAAACGAAGTCGCGCCGTTCGGGGGGATCAAGCAGTCCGGCCTGGGGCGTGAAGGATCACGTCACGGGATGGACGATTATCTGGAAATGAAATACTTGTGTATTGAGCTGGGTGAATAAGGGAGTTGAAAATTGTTTTCCTGATCGTTCAGGGTAAATCCATCACCTCCAGCAGGTGCATTCTGCGGGAAACATATTTCAGAACTTTGTCACGCTGTTCTTCAGGCATATGACTTTCATGGTAAGTATCAATAATGAGCTGGTGGCTCCTGATGACATCAGCTAACCATTTTCTGGCGAGCGGGTTTTGGATCCCGATCCCTTCACCCAGGGCAACAAAATCAGCGCCTGTATACTCGCCGTAAGGTGAGTCAAGGCCCGGGGCGCTATCCTGATCGTTTTCTTCCCTTTCGAGAAGTGGCAACGCGAGATATTCGCCAAACGCTGCGGGGTAAGGAACAACGCTGATAAAGTCATAAACAGGAGCAAGTGAAGCTGGAGCATTTCGGGGTAGCAAAATGCCAAAATTACGCAGGTGAAAGTCGTTGTTACTGAGTACATAGGCGTAAACGATGCGCAGAAAAATATCGCGTTTATTCGTCAGATTATTGCCCAGATTATCCAGCAAAAAACGGGCGGCTCTTTGGTAACTGATCGCTTTTTTATCGTTGATAGTGCCATATTTATCATTAATTCCCATCGCACCATCGAGCTGTTCCTGATGCGTTCGGTCTTCACCAGTCTGTCCGCGGTCATATCTTCTTATCACAAAGGCCAGCTCACACTGTTGCGCTTCATCCTCTTTCCGAAAACGGACGAGGCCAAAAGGGGGAACCCTGAATTTGAGGCGAGCCATTACAGTCATTGTCGCGTGTTCATTTTCGGCGAGATGAGGATACTCTTCCGGAGAGGGTTTCAGTATGTACGTCCCATCATTGCTTACCACCCTAAATTCATTATCCTCAATGGCTAATGATAGTTTTGGTTGATAGCCCGATATGCTCATGCCTTTCTGATGCTTTGGCTGTTCCTGAATAAACTGTCTGCGTGTAAAAGGTAAATCTGGCATCATTTTGGGATGTAGAAGTAATTGTTTGATGCCTTTTCTGGAATATCCGCTCCCAATTTCGACACCTTTCAATCGGCTTAAATTGATCAGGCAGTGTTCTGAGTTCATGATTTACTCTCTTTAATCACGATGGCACCCAGCAAATCATCACCGTTATGCATGAGTAATCCGAATAAGTCCCTTGAGTCGATTTTCTGAATTTCTGAATAGCGCTTGCGCAACCACCCTTCAGGTGCCAATCCTTTGAAGAAAGGATGTAAGTCCTGACTTATGTAAGGCTCTGTTCTGACCGGCATACTGATGGAGAGGGCGGGACCCGCATAGCCGGTGAAATACGAAAATTCATACTTGTTTTCAAGCTCGCTCAATATGCCGGCGGCTTCATCGTACAACCATACTTCTATTTCTCGAGCCATACATTTATCCCGAGTTCTTTTAGTAAGGCATTGAGATTGATAGTTTTCGAACCCGCAGGGTCTGCAACTATTCTTTTAAAAGTTGATAAAGATACGCCAATTTGCAGAGCCATTTCCTGATAGGTAATGTTTTGTTGTTTCATCTTTTGAATGATGAGTGGTGTCAGCCCGGATGGCTCAAAAGGGAGACGCTGAACGGCACTTAGCCGTTCAATAAATAACCGCCTTTCATTTTCGGAAAGCTGAGAGAGGAAAGTTTCTACGCTGCTCGGGGTCATATTTGACTCTATCAGGCTCGGTCGGTGAGAAATTAAGCAAGTTATCTCATTATATGACGGAAAGTGTCATATTTGAACCTCTTGGCGAATAAAGATGCAGTTTTAGCATAAGCGTTGTGTAAACAGGGATGAAAAGGTCAAATATGACACTTTGTTCTTAGCATATTTTACCGGCCAGACCAAAGCCTGACCGGTAAGGTTATGACATCACAGCCTTAACTTCTTGATTCCTGCGGAGCAGGATCATCCTGTAAGTGTTTTTTGAAGTGTTTTTCAATCTGCTCTAACGTTTTGCCCTGCGTTTCCGGTGCGAAGATGATCGCGAAAATGCCCCCTGCGACACCGATGGCGGCAAAGCAGAAGAAGGACATCGTCAGTCCGATGGTATCCAGCATGATCGGGAACATAAAGGCGATGGAGAAGTTGGTCATTTGCATAGCAAAGACTGATACGCCGTTAGCCATACCGCGGATGCGCATCGGGAACATTTCCGACAGCAGCAGCCAGGTAACAGGCGACAACGCGCCCTGCTGGAAGCAGAGGAAAATCAGCATACCGCCAAGAACCAGATAGCTGCGAACCGCATCGGGATGGCCGTTGACAGTTTCCGGCATCAGCCAGGTGACTAATCCGATGGCAAGCAGCGTCAGGGTACAGCCGATCTGACCGGTCAGCAGCAACGGACGGCGTCCGAAACGGCTGAGCAGCATGATGCCCACAAACGTCATGATCACCGAAATCACCCCATTGGCGATAGTCGCCATCAGAGATGCATTAGTGCTTAAGCCCGTGGCCTGCAACATGGTCGGCGCGTAGAACATGATGGTATTCACGCCGGAGAGTTGTTGCAGCATGGCGATACCAATTCCCAGAAATACCAGGCGTTTCATCCAGACGGAAATAGTCTTCTGGCGGCGGGAATGCTTCTCGCTTTTGGAACTCATAGAACTGCGGATCTCACTCAGCTCTTTCTCTACTCTGCCTGCTTTACGGGTGCGCTCCAGCACGTCACGCGCCTCGCGATAGCGGCCATGCATGGCATACCAGCGCGGCGTGTCAGGCAGGAACAACATACCGACCCATAAAATCACTGCCGGAACACAGGCGACACCCAGCATCCAGCGCCAGGTGGTTTCGCCGCCCCACACTTCGTTAATGGCCGCGTTACTGGTGTAAGCAATCAGCTGGCCGGACACGATCATCAGTTCCTGCAAGGTGACGAACTGCCAGCGGCGGTTAGAAGGCACGATTTCAGCGATATAAATCGGCACAATCGCCGCCGCGCCGCCGACGGCCAGTCCGAGAATAAAGCGGAACATAATCATCAGCACAACGTTGGGTGCCATGGCGCAACCCAGCGAACCGGCCATGAATATGATCGCCATCACCAGAATGATTTTTTTGCGCCCGAACCGGTCAGCGACCCGACCCGCAAAGATCGCACCGATGGCAGAACCCAGTATCAGGAAGCTGGTGACCATACCGGTGGTCACCGACGTCAGATGCAGATCGTGCTTCATGAACAGCAGCGCGCCCGCAATCACACCTGTATCGTAGCCAAACAATAAACCACCGAGGGTGGCAATAAACGCAATTACTTTTACCAGCGGTTCGGTCGGCGGCGGCGTTTTCTTCGCCTCGCTTTCCTGCCCGCTGTTGAGTTTCTCAGTCACAAGTGCTCCCTGTATTTCATTATTGTTGTCATATTTTTGTGTGATGCAGATCACACAACCTCTAAATCTAACCCATGTTTAGGATTTTGGTAGGCGGCGGGGGAAATTAGTCATGGATTACAACGCAGACACAAAAATTTCGGAAAATACTGAATGCCGCGCAGGAGTGAGACGGGAAGTGCATTACACTTTCTCAAAGAGGATATCGCGGTTCGTTTTTTATCCATTCGGGTAAAATAAGCGCTGTTTTTACTTCAGAGAAGTCTGTTTACGATGGGAAAAAGCAGCAGGTTTTGCCTGAAACGGCGCAAACCTATATTCTATCGGCCAATTTACTGAGACAGTTGCAATGAGGTCTATATGATTATCAAACCACGCATCCGTGGCTTTATCTGTGTTACTGCCCATCCGGAAGGTTGCAAGGCGAACGTTAAAGAACAAATCGACTACGTTACCGCGCAAGGCAAAATCGAAGGCGGTCCGAAAAAAGTCCTGGTGATCGGTGCTTCTACCGGTTACGGCCTCGCTGCCCGCATCTCAGCTGCTTTCGGTTCTGACGCAGCAACGCTGGGCATCTTCTTCGAACGTCCGGGCGATGAATCCAAAACCGCTACCGCAGGCTGGTACAACTCTGCTGCTTTCGAAGAATTTGCGGACGCAAAAGGTCTGTACGCTAAAAGCATCAACGGCGACGCGTTCTCTGATGAAGTGAAGCAAAAGACCATTGAGCTGATCAAACAAGATTTAGGTCAGGTAGATCTGGTGGTTTACAGCCTGGCCGCGCCGCGCCGTACCCATCCGAAAACCGGTGAAGTGTTCAACTCCACCCTGAAACCAATCGGTAAGCAAGTCACCATTCGTGGCATCAATACCGATAAAGAAACCATCAACGAAACCACGCTGGAACCGGCAACCCCTGAAGAAATCGCGGGCACCGTTGCGGTCATGGGTGGTGAAGACTGGCAGATGTGGATCGACGATCTGAAAGCCGCCGGTGTACTGGCTGAAGGCGCGAAAACCACGGCGTTCACCTATCTGGGTGAAGAAGTGACGCAGGACATCTACTGGAACGGTTCTATCGGTGAAGCGAAGAAGGATCTGGACAAACGTGTTCTGGATATCCGCAGCACACTGGCAGAGCAGGGCGGCGACGCACGTGTTTCCGTACTGAAAGCCGTTGTCACTCAGGCGAGTTCTGCTATCCCTGTGATGCCGCTGTACCTTTCCCTGCTGTTCAAAGTGATGAAAGAGAAGGGCACTCACGAAGGTTGTATCGAGCAGGTTTACGGTCTGTACAAAGACAGCCTGTACGGCGCTGAGCCGCTGGTCGACAACGAAGGCCGTCTGCGCGCTGACCTGAAAGAGATCGCGCCAGAAGTGCAGGCAGAAGTCGGCAAGCTGTGGGATGAAGTCACCAATGACAACATCCCTGAGCTGACAGATTTCGCGGGCTACAAAAGCGAGTTCATGCGTCTGTTCGGCTTTGGCCTGAACGGCGTTGATTACGCAGCCGATACTAATCCAGACGTGAAAATCAAACATCTGATCCAGATGTAATTTGGATTAACGCTTAGATTGCTAAAACCCCACATTCGCTGAGAAGCGGGTGTGGGGTTTTTTATAACTTTCTACACGCCGCCTGCAGATCTCACCTTCCGCTGAATAAGTTCACGCGTCTTTGGATCAAAATACCGGCTTGGCCAGATGGTGCTCGGGTGCATATCCAGTGCCTGCGCAATAAGCATTTCGCCTTTCGGCCAGGGTCTTGAAAGTGCGTTAGACAGTGTCGAGGAACTCAGACCGGCAGCGCGGGATACGGCGGCCATCGTTGTACCTTTCTTATGTAATCCGGCAATGATATCGGCCTGATGCCAGTCGCGATTATTCATGACGGGGTGCTCCTGTTTTTAACAGCACAGGAACAGCAGAGCAGAAGGGCAGAAATGTGGGGCTATGCGATAGTTTCATATACGACTCCTTGTAGTGAATACGACTACCACTGGAGCTGCGAAACTCTTTGGGTGGTAGCTCAGACAAGGTTCGCAGTACCGGCCTACAAGGACACCGGCCAGCCCGAAGGCTGCCCTGCCTGAGCCACCATTGATGTTATTAAACAGGGTTAGCTGCCTAAATAACAGGTGAGCAGAGACAATTGCACTCGATGTATAACATCAAGTACGTCCTTATAGTGTTGGCCGAGCTGCGAAACCCGGCTGCGGATTTTGCCGCAGCGGGCGCACTATAGCGTAATTGAGTAAGCTAAACCAACAGGCTAACCGCGAAAATGAGGTGGGCTTTCCAGAGAAATTTCAGGCGTTGCAGCGGGTTACATGACAACATCAAGAACGAATGACAGTCGCTTAAGCGCGTTCGCATGTTTCTCTGCGGGCATCTTCGACAGATTTTTTCTTTTCCAACGCACTGCGGGTAACTTGTCTATATTGTCGAGACCCAATAACGTCCAGTCCGGTTCTTTATTTTTGAATGACAGTAAAAATTCTTTCTCTTCCTGAGTTATTTTCCCATTAATCAGGTCAATCAGTTGCCTGCGTACTGCGAGCAATTCGGCGAGCGGAACATCAACATCTGCCATGTTGCGGAACTCGCCTTCATAAATACCCGAAATATCTTTTAAATGCGGTTGAAGTAACTCGGCAATAGGGCGTGGATGGCTGATCAGATAAACCAGCAAAGCCTTACGAAGCGCTGATGTAAGGCCTTCATTGTCAAGCAGAAGTTTTACGTCGAACAGATCTCTGGGATGCTGGCGGTCTAACGCAGCACAGATTTTACCGGCATAAAGATCGGCAAAGGAAACAACAGATATTTCAGCAAAACCAAGTTCATCTTCCACCGCTTCACAGACCTGAAGGAGAGCCGGCTCAAAGACTGTTCCCCTCAATACCGGTGAAAGCTCAATCTTGATCAGAACCCCGTCGCGGATGACAACCAGCCGCAATGCATCATTTTTGTCCTCATAGGATTTACTGACTTTGCTTTGCGGAATATAAGCGAGCACTGATTTCGCAATGTCGTCTAACGCAGCTTTAATTCCCTATAGTGACTCTTCCCGGTCCAGCACGGGCAAATAAACCAGATCGATATCAACGGATAAGCGTGGAAAATTGCGGATAAAAAGATTGATTGCCGTCCCACCTTTGAGAGCAAAGCAATCGTGTTTTGCAATGAAAGGAAGCAATTGTAAAAGCAACTGCACCTGTCGGTAGTAAATACTTTCCCTGTCCATTTTTAATTACATATCCTTGGGTACCGTAATATTCCATGTCGTATCTAGTCTGCCGGACTTAGCGATTTCGCGTTTACCGCTACCTAACTCATAAAGATCAGGCTTGAGATATTTAAACCAGGCATGGTTGTGACGCTGTGCCAGCCACAGGAAAAGACGTTTGGACTTTATACTGCCGCTTGCCTGGAGCAGAAGTTCAAGTTTGCGAGGGGAGAGTGTCGAAAGCCCCTGCATGATTTGGTCAGCATGCTCAAAACTGATAGCTTTGGGCACGTCTGAGAGAAGTTCGAGCATAGCTTTCTCAGGCGCGGAATAGAGCATTGGCGACAGCGATTCCTGCCACTGACTTTCACGCAGAAATCTTTTGTCCGCCATGACCGAATCAGGCCATAAACGTCGCGTGCTGTGCCCTTTAAAACTGGCGCGCCCGGTGATTTTATTTAGCCACGCTGGAAGTGGACTGGAAGAATAAAGGCTGACTGGTACGACCTGACCCTTAAGCTGATAATGTGCTAACCCTTCCAGGTTCAGAGCCGTCAGACCGCCTAAAGTGACGGGCGTTGGGTGCATACGCTGAAGCGAGGTTACGATCCCTTGCCAGTTCAATGGCGATTCATCACGTGTATACACGCCGGGTGCAAGCATCAGCAACGTCCGGCTTTTTACTGCGTTATCGATAAAATGTCGTGGTAATCCCTGTTCTTGCAACCACGTTTTTGTGGTGATCAGCCCACAAGGGAGTAACGTTTTCAGATGTTGTCTCGCCTCAGTGTTAAGCATAAAAAACCACCGGTTTACAAAATGGATAATTCGCGGCGATTATTGCCGCATATTTTTATTTTTGTAAACCATAGCATGGATAGAGCTTATCAGGCTCGCGCTATTCCAGCGCAATGTAACGCGTCTGCGGAGGCTAAACCAACGGGCTAACCGCGAAAATGAGATGCGCTTTCCAGAGAAATTTCAGGCGTTGCAGCGGGTTACATCAAGCACGTTGATCAAAAGCGTCCCGTTATCTTCAGGACGCCTCTTCCTTATCAGAACCCGATGTTCACCCGGATCATGATCATCTGCGAGCGGCTGCGTGCCTCATCCAGCCCGAGCGTGCCCTGATAGGCGATGCCCGGCGTAATGTTATGCGGCAGCAGGAAATCCAGCCCCATGCCTAACACCAGATTTTCCTGACTGTCGCCGTAGACATCCGCACTCCACGTATCATTGCCGGAATCGGCGTAACCCAGACGGGCGCGGCCCGGATCGCTGAAAGCCTGCGTGTATTCGAAACGACTTTGCCAGCGCAGCACCGACCACGTCAGTGGCAGTGCGTATTGGGTGCGAACGCCGAGCGCGCCGGTCACATCATTCAGTACCTGGGAGGCGAAAGCCAGATCGTAGGCATCGGCGCTGGATTCCGTGTAGCTGTCGAGCCGGGTGCGAGACAATTGCAGGCGTCCGTATGGCGAAATCAGCAGGTCGGGCAGACGATAGTCATAACCCGATGTCAGAGCCCCAAATACCTGATAACCGCCACGGTCGCCGCGGGCGAATTGATCCATTTCTGTCACATAACGACGGCTGTCGTAGTCCAGACGGCTGTATCCGAGCAAACCATCGATAAAGAAACGGCTGGGATGATAGCTGCCATAAAGCGCCGAGCTGATGGATCGGCCGTTGCTGCGGGAACCGCTGTCACCGATATCGCTAACGTCTCTGCCAAAACCAATCCCCATACCTGCGGTGAAAGTCGGGGTAAACTGGTAGTCCGCGCCGGTGCTGATGCCGGCCAGCGTGTGACTGAAACTCACACCGTCTTTCCCTGAGTGGCCGAAGTCAACAAATCCGCCGGTCCAGTAATTGATACGCGAGTTCGCACCCTTAAGCGGATGCTGCGCGGCGTTTTTATCGGTCAGTTGCGGCAGTTCAGGCTGCGGACGATTGTGCTCCCATGCGGTGTCCCACAGCGTGTCATCGTTGCCGCGTTCCTTTTTAGACGCTGGCATATTGAAACGGATGCCGTTCATATCGCTGCGCGCACTGGCCGGGTTGTGCAGCGTTTCCAGACGATCGCTGAAGTTGCGGATTTGCGCACGCGCGAAATTTTGCGCCGACTGAATCTGCGCGCTGACCAGGCCGAGCACATCCGGATCTTTGGACGGGTCAGGACGTCCGGCGATGGTCAGTGTCACGGTCGCTGGGGCAGATTGCGAGTCTTGCGTCAGCAGCACATAACGCAGTACCACCGTGCCGGAAGCCTGAGCCGCAGCCTGGAAGTCGAAATAAATACTGTTGTCGCTTTGCTCCAGCGCCGCACTGCCGAGCGTTGCCGCCGGAGAATCGACAAGACGCGCACCAGTGAACGGCCCGCCGGTGGCATTTTCTGTGAGGTTTACCCGCACGGATTTGCCAGCCAGAACGGAGGCCGCATGGCTGACGCCCACCGGCTGCGCGCTGGTAACGTTTAGCGTGTACGCGACCTGAGCCGTTACGCCGCTGGCGTCGGTGGCGATCAACGTAAAGCTGTTGTTTCCCGCTGCGGAAGGGGTTCCGCTCAGGGTGTCGCCGCTCAGTGTTAATCCGGCAGGCAATGTCCCTGACATGCGGTACTGATACGGTGCCGTGCCGCCGGTTACGCTGAACGTCTGACGATAAGGCGTGTCTGCGCGACCATCGGTCAACGCGCCGCTGGCAGGCGTAAAGGCCAGCGATACGGCAGTGATATTCAGCGTGACCGTCGCCTGTGCTGCGCCAAAACTGTTGGAAGCGCTGTAAATGAAACTGTCACTACCGGAATAACCTGCAACCGGTGTGTAGCGGATTTTCAGGTTCTGGATGCGCGCCGTGCCGTGTGCGGGTTGCTGCACAATCGCCAGTGACGTGACTGCGCCGCCCGACAGCACCGGCTCGATCAGATTCTCACTGGTATTGGCCGCCACGCTCGAGGATACCGCACTGACCACCGGTGCCTGTCCGGCAACGGTCAGTGCGTAGTTTACGGTGCCGGTGATCCCGTGACTGTCCGCGGCACTTACCTGAATGGTATAAGTGCCGGAAGCGGCGGGTGTACCGGAGATCTCACCCGTGCTGGCGCTGACGGAGAGTCCGGCAGGCAGGCCGGATGCGCTGTAGGTGTATGGGGCGGTGCCGTTGCTGGCAGTAATGATCTGCGACCACGGCGTACCTGCGGTGGCTGCGGGTAATGCGCCGCTCGCAGGCGTGAAGCCGAGCGTCACGCTGGCTACGGTCACATTCACCGTTGCAGCGGATGAAGTTCCCCAGTTATTGCTGGCGGTGTAAGTGAAACTGTCGGTACCTGAATATCCGGGCGCAGGGGTGTAACTCAGTGAGGTACCCGAAGCCGTTGCCGTGCCGTGAAGCGGAGCGGTCGTAACGGTGACTGACGTTGCGACGCCGCCAGACAGTGCCGGCACAATGGCATTGTTGCTGCTGTTACCGGCAACTGTGGTGCTGACCGCATCCGCGACCGGTGCCTGCCCGTTAACGGTTATCGTATAGCTTTGGTTTCCGGTGGCAGCATTCGCCGTATCGTGCGCCACGACGGTAATGTTAAAGCTGCCCGTTGCAGTCGGCGTTCCCGAAATTTCGCCATTCAATCCCAGTGTTAATCCGGCAGGTAACGCATCCCCGGTCGTGAACTGATAGCTGCCTGACCCGCCGGTTGCCGTCAGTGTCTGGTTGTAAGCGGTGCCGGATGTGGCAGAAGGTAAGGTGACAGGCGACAGTGTAATTACCGGTGCGGCGACATTCACGCTGACGGTCGCTGGCGCGGATGTGCCCCAGTTGTTGCTGGCGGTATACGTGAAAGTGTCCGCACCTAAATAGTTTTGCAGCGGCGTATAAAGGGCAGTTGAGCCTGAGAATACGACCGAACCGTGTGCAGGTGCCGCACCCTGTGCCACCAATGTCGCTGCGCCACCGGAAAGGGGCAGGGCAATCGTATTATTACTGCTGTTAAACGCTACGCTGGCGCTGGCAGAACCGGCGACCGGTGCTAATCCGTTGCGTTGAACCTGAACAGAATAGCCGGACGTGGTGGTGCCGTCGGCAGCCGTCACGGTGACGGTGATCGTGTTACTGCCTTCACTTAACGGGATCGCCCCTGACGCACTACCGGAAGTGACGGAAGTTCCATTCACTTTTACGGTTGCGGTGCTGTCGGTGGTCACTGGTGTCAGCGTAATGCTGGTCACGTTATTGGCGACGGTTGCGCTGTAAGAGGTTGTCCCGCTGGAAAAGGTCGGGGAAAGCGAACCGGTTGAAAGTGACAGCGCCGAGAGGCTGGCATCGGTGGATGCGCTGACCGGTGAGGTACAGGAAACGCTGAGAGGGCTCAGGTAGCCGTGGCTGGTGGTGATGCGAAAGCGAACTCCCGCACTCGCCAGTTGTGACCCTGTCACGGTATAAGAATGAGTACCTGCCGTGCCGCCGGTGACATAGTAGGTTGAGAATGTCGACTGCGCATAATTCGTCAGGCCGAAGCTGTCCGTATCTGTCATCTCGCTGTTCACACCGGCGCCAGAATCTGAAAACGTCAGCGTTAAGGTATCACTGGTATCAAACTGGCTGGCTTGGTAAGCCTGACTTGAAAAGTTCGCGGTAGAAAACGTGCGGTTATTCAGCGCCGTACACCCTGCCGATTGAGCAATGGCCTGGGATACAGAGAAGAGTGATAACAAAAGAAAAGCGCAGACAAAACGGGCAAAGCGCCCGGTCGCGCGGCGATGGCGAGTCATGTAAATTCCCTGAGATATTCTGACGTGCAGGCGTCTTTTTGTGTGGTTGTTTTGGTGATGTTATAAGAATGTTCCTAATGCCATTGCTCAAATAGCGAGTAAAAAACGGCTAATTCCGGTGAGATCAAAAGGGATGACGTCAGGGTGTGTCAGTCGCAATCGGGGGATGAGTAGTCAGAAGGGCGTTCAGAGAAATGATATTGAAAGGCGAATTAAATAAAAAAGCCGCAGACCTGTCCGGTATGCGGCTTTTTATATTTTACTTAAACTGTCAGGAAACATCAGTCATAGGCCACTTTATGGTTGATATGATAAAACGTCGCGGTGGCCGCCATGACGTGTTGTTCCTCTTTACCCGGTTTATGGGATTCCACATTAGTAATGTGATAACCGACCGCACCTGCATCTAACGCTTTTTTAACAATCGCATTGTTGAGTTCTTCCATGGAAGTAGCCCAGGAAACCGTTGTTACACCAACAGCTTGCAGGGAGGCTATTTCACGATGTGATAATCCGCTGCGGATCAAAACAGGCTTAACAGACTTCGGATAGAATATGGATAAAACATCATTTACTAAGCCTTTCATGGAGTTATTCCTCAAGAGTTCACTGTCTGAATCGGGTATTACGTTGCCGTTAGTTAACGGGCACAACGTTAATAAACACCTTTTCATGTGACGAACTTTAGCTTTAATTGCTAATTTCTTGTTAAGAAGGGTTTCGCCACAATTAACGCGATTTTAAAAGAAGATGCTTTCATTTCGTTACAGGTTCGTTATTTTTGACATGAATAAAAGGAAGGGAAAAGATAACGGGCACTTTCGCGCCCGGATGAGATTTCTTTTATACCCTTTACGGAGCGCGGCGGGTGTTATTTCCGGTTGCTCCACACGGTCTGCACGTTACAGAACTCGCGTAAACCGAAGTGTGAAAGCTCACGACCATAGCCGCTTTTTTTCACGCCACCGAACGCAACACGCGGATCGGATGCACTGTAACCGTTGATAAACACACCACCGGTTTCCAGCTCATTCGTCATCTGTTCCGCCCGCGCAAGGTCCGTTGTAAAAATTGTCGCACTCAGGCCAAACTCGCTGTCATTAGCCAGTTCGACGGCATGGTCTGCATCGCGCGCCACCGTGATCGCGGCAACCGGGCCGAACAGTTCCTGGCGAAATGCGGTCATTTCAGGCGTCACATTGCTTAAAATAGTCGGCGCATAGAAATTACCGTTTCCGGCAATTTTCTCGCCGCCGAGCAGCAGGGTTGCGCCTTCTGCCAGCGTATCCTGAACCTGTTTATCCAGTTCATCACGCAAATCATAACGCGCCATCGGGCCGATATAGGTCGCGTCATCCAGCGGATCGCCCGTCACCAGCGCCTGAGTCGCGGCAACAAATTTTGCGGTAAACGCATCCAGCACCCCTTCCTCAACGATAAACCGCTTGGCTGCGGCACATACCTGCCCGGTATTTTGATAACGACCGGCAACCGCCGCTTTTACCGCTTCATCCAGACTGGCGTCATTAAGCACGATGAACGGATCAGAACCGCCCAGTTCCAGCACACATTTTTTCAGGGACTTACCTGCCAGCTCTGCAATTGCCGCACCGGCACGCACGCTGCCTGTCACCGTCACGGCAACCACGCGCGGGTCAGCAATCAGTTCTGCCACTGCCGGATTTCCGACATTAATCACACCGAACGCACCGGCGGGAAAACCAGCTTTCAGCGCGGCCTGTTTCACCAGATACGTGGTGCCCATCACGTTCGGCGCCGGTTTTAACAGGAAAGTATTACCTGCCAGCAACGCCGGCACGGCACCGCGTAAAATCTGCCACACCGGAAAATTCCACGGCATAATCGCCAGGATCATCCCGGAAGGGCGGTAATGAATGTGCGCCTCGCCGTTATCGACCATCGTCGGTTCCGGTGCCAGCATCGCCGGACCGTTTTTAGCGTACCACTCACACAATCCGGCTGATTTTTCCACTTCAGCGCGTGCCTGTTTCACCGGCTTGCCCATTTCGAGGGTGATCATGCGGGCGATGTCTTCGCTGGCGGAGCGCAGTTCGGCGGCCAGATTGACCAGCAGCTTTGCCCGCTGTTGGACGTCAGTTTTGCGCCATTGCTTAAATGCCGCGCTGCCCTGCGAAACCGCCGCTTCCAGTGCCAGCGTGGTGTCAAAAGGATATTCAGCGATACGTTCGCCGGTGAACGGATTTTGCGAAATGGCATGTGTTTGCGAATTTGTCGTCGTCATTTTTTATTCCTCGTTGAACCAGTGCGTTCAGAATAGAGGGTTGCGTGTTTTAATAAAAATGAATAAAAATAAGTAAACCATTCACTTTTTGAGAAAGCTTATGAATCTCTCACAGCTTGAGATGTTCCGTGCCGTTGCTGAAACCGGCAGTATCAGCGCCGCTGCACAGCGGGTACATCGTGTTCCGTCGAATCTGACAACACGCATTAAACAGCTTGAGGCGGAGCTGGGTGTCGAATTATTCATCCGCGAGAATCAGCGGTTACGTCTTTCGCCAGCAGGGCGTAATTTTCTCGATTACAACAACCGGATCCTGGATTTAGTGGAAGAAGCGCGGTTGTCGGTGGCCGGAACAGAACCGCAGGGGATTTTCGCACTGGGGGCGCTGGAAAGTACCGCCGCCGTGCGTATTCCGGCGTTGCTGGCGCGATATCATCAGCAGTTCACCAAAGTTGAACTGGCGTTGAGTACCGGTCCGTCGGGTGAATTGCTGGATAAATTGCTCGAGGGCGAGCTGGAGGCAACGTTTGTAGACGGGCCCGTCCTGCATCCTGTGCTGGATGGTGTGCCGGTATACCCGGAGGAAATGGTGATTGTCGCGCCGCTGCATCATGCACCGGTCACACGCGGACAGGACGTAAACGGAGAAATTGTGTATGCATTTCGCTCCAACTGTTCTTACCGGCGTCATTTTGAAAGCTGGTTCGCGGATGATGGTGCAGCGCCGGGGAAAATTTACGAGATGGAGTCCTATCACGGCATGCTGGCCTGCGTCATTGCAGGTGGCGGACTGGCGCTGATGCCACGTAGTATGCTGGAAAGTATGCCGGGCAGCAGTACGGTGAGTATCTGGCCGCTGGCTGACAATTATCGTTATCTGACGACCTGGCTGGTGTGGCGGCGGGGGATCCTGACCAGAAACTTGTCTGAGTTTGCGAAGATGGCCAGGGAACTGACAATCAGCCTTCAGCTACCTGCAAAATGATCTGCCAGTCCAGCGCAAGTTTCAGCGCTACACAGCCAGCACAAACAACAAAAATGGTTTTGAACATAACGGTCAGGGGTCTTATTTTGTGATTTAAGTCTCATTTTACCGTCGGAGTTGTTTAATCGCTTCTAAAAAATGGTGCAGAAGATGCTTTTTCTAACCCATTTTACCGAAATGATTATTCAGAAAAGAGTAATGCTTCGCACGTAAAGACCAGACTTTGACAAATTTGTACATAATAACAACATAGTTTATTCACGTACTGACACTATTATCAAAGTGTGCAAATTGTGATTAATAATATTTTTCTGGCGTTTTTTAGGTGTTTAAAGTGATTTCTTCGTAAAAGTTTTAATTACTCAGCGACAACAAGTTGTTATGAGAGGGGGTATTAACAATTAAAGAAAAAGAGTGGCGACTGCCACCGTTGTGTCACGGTGAATAATATTATGCTGGCGCAATTGATATCATTATTTCTTTGTGTAGAATCAGGGTCACTAATTTAATGATACCCCTCTAAAGTGAGCACATCATGGACAACGCGTTAAACGTTTTGAATAATATCCGTACACTTCGGGCACAGGCTCGTGAAATGCCACTCAGCACTCTGGAAGAAATTCTCGAGAAGCTGACTGCAATTGTTGAAGAATCACGCGAAAATGTGAAAGCGCGCAGTGCGCAGCAGCAGGAACGTGACGAAAAATTACTGAAATACCGTGAAATGCTGGCAAACGACGGCATCGCTATTGATGACCTGCTGGGTCACCAGACAACCAAAGAATCCGGTAAAGCCAAGCGTAAACCACGCCCGGCAATCTATGAGTATACCGATACCGACGGTTCTAAAAAAACCTGGACCGGCCAGGGCCGCACTCCCTCTGCCATTAAAGCGGCACTGGATGGTGGTGCAACATTAGAGAGTTTCCTGATCGCGCGTTAATCAGGCTACCGATGTGTTCAGTGTTTTCTGCCTTGCAAACTGCGGGGCAGATAACACACTTTTTTGCCTCTTCTTTCTCACTGCGCTATTCCCTTTTTTAACATCGTAATACCCCTGCATCCGATCATTTCTCGCCGGTGCTCATTCCTCTTAATGTAAGCTTAAGTCTCAGCAAGTATGGTTAACGTCTCTTCGTTTACCGGAAATGCTATGCGTACCCGATATTCTTTCGTTCAAATTTTGCTCCACTGGCTGGTGTTTGTTTTAGTGGTATTGACCTATACCACGATGGATATAAAAGGGTGTTTTGCAAAAGGCACGCCCTTGCGGGAGTTATTAGCCCTGACGCATTACAGTCTGGGATTTTGCGTATTATTTCTGATGTGTATACGGCTTTTTGTTCGCGGGATGTATGTTACGCCACCGGTCAAACCCGCGTTGCCGCGCTGGCAGCATTATTTTTCAGGTGGCGCGCAGATTCTTATATATCTGATGTTTCTCAGCTTACCGGTGATGGGTATTTTGTCACAATATTATGGCGGGCATGACTGGACGATGTTTAACATCCTTATGCCGAAAAGCGTGTTTCCGGATTTACCGTTACAGAAGCTATTAAAAACGCTGCATGAATGGCTCGCTAACGCGGGGTATTACCTCATCGGATTACATACTCTGGCGGCTCTCTGGCATCACTATCGCCGGCGCGATAACACGCTGATCAGGATGTTACCTTCACGAAAATAGCCCGCGGGTGCGTGGATCAATGGAACCGTTGCAAGGTTCTGGTATCAACAGACCGATTAACGTGACGGAAGGAGCAATGATGATATTCAGTGCGAGGGGGCACATTGCCTGCTTATGAATGCGGCAGTATTCTAAAGCCCTGCTAATCAAATGGATATTGAAAATGGATACTACCGAAACGCTAAACGGGACGTACTTCTATCACGGTCATGCCAATGTAAGCGCTCAGGAGTTATTTTGGTTGATTTTTGCGGAGTCCTTTGCTGAGCATCAAGGGCTCGCTATAGAAACCTCTGCGATGATCATTGCAGGCTGGCCAATTCTTCCAAAACCGAAGGGATTGGGGGATTCAACCTGGGGGACCAGCGTCGCTTCAAAACTTTCTCGAAGAATTTTTAAAGATATGCGCTTTGTTGAACCAGTGGCAACACCTGTAGGTTTCATGAAAACCCGCATGACGAAAAGTGTTGGTGCTGCTGTCGGGCGTTACGCGCCGTATGTCGGAGGAACAATTCCTGCCATGATCATATTTGGAATCATAGCCAGAAAAACCAGGAATAAATATAATCTGATTGCACGGCCGAAAGACCGTATTGAATGGACGTATTTCTGATGGTCGATGAGAAAGAGATTTTAAGTTATATCACTGATAAATATAGCGTACGGAAGCAAAAAGTTCTTAAAGAATGGACCTTTCAGGAGCATTTTAATTATCTTCAGGAAGAATTAGAAGAAATGTTAGTAGATTTGTTTACCCGGTACGGTATTTCTTACGATAACTTTAATTTAGATAATTATTTTGAACCAGAATGGCCTGTGTGGTTATGGTGGAAGAAATTACAACGTCGAGTTTACAAGCCGCTTACGGTCGAGATGATTATCGAATCAGCAAAGGCGGGTCGTTGGCTATATGATTAAGGGGCGGTATGCCCCTTTTCACATTATGCAGTCTGGCGGTCATCCCATGAATCAGCATAGATGATATTGCCATCGTTATGCTTCCACGTAATTTTCTCGTAGCGTAATTCAACAGTTTCCATATGATTTTCATTCGGATTGCTGGCTGCTGCCATAGCCGGCGAAATAGACACTATCCGAACCTTTTCTAACAGCATGTTGAAATACTCAACTTCCTGACCTGCATCATTGATCCGATACCATTTGATTTCAGCCGAAGCAAGGCATTGACCCGTCGCCACTGCTTTGTAGATATACGGGCTTGAACAGTCAAAATCTTTCACCAGCATCATAGGGGAATGAATACGTGTACCCGTAATTTTCCCTGTACGATCATCAGTTGGCGTCATCAGATTATGATGGAATCCTTTTACTTCGATGCTGTATTCCCGCCCGATAACATCCACACCGCCTTTAATCAGTGCGCCGCCATCGTCTTTGAGCCATAAATAAGCTGGTATAGCCATTTTCAAAAATTCCATTTTTAAAAGTGAGGCTTAAAAGTATTCCTTTGTTCAGCGGGGTACAATTATCGAAAGTCGTAGTTGCCTGATTTTCAGATGTTTATTACTGATAGCGGGGCTCCTGCTGCGTGAAGCGCCCGCACATAGAATTCCCTTTGCCTGCTTATGAATACAGCAGTATTCTAAAGCCCTGCTAATCAAATGGATATGGAAGATGGATACTACCGAAACGCTAAACGGGACGTACTTCTACCACGGTCATGCGAATCTGAGTAATCAAGAGTTATTCGGATTAATTTTTATTGAAAGCTTAGCGAACCACCTCGGCTTAGACACTACGGCTACAGTTCTCATTATTACAGGGCAGCCTTACATTCCGGTTCCGGGCAAAATGGTAACTGCAATAACGGGAACCAGCGTGGCGTCAAAGCTAACAAGAGCACTTTTAAAGCAAGCCAAACTACCCTTTAGCCTCAAAGCGTGGACGCCGGTTGGTAAGACTTTCAATACTCTGACTATGCGAAGAACCACTAAATGGGCTGCATTGATTGATAGATATGTTCCCTTTGTTGGATACGCAATGGCAATCATATTAGTCCAGCAGGTAGCAACTGAAACCAGATCGAAATATAACTTAATCGCCCATCCAGAAGATCGTATTGAATGGACGTACTTTTAATGGACGAAAAAGTTTTGTTAATGTTCCGCGAGGAAATACCTGGATACTACGATTTCGATTTAAAAAGGGAAGTGCCGCTTGAGTTTGATACTGAGCTACAGGATTTTGCTCCGGGTGATGATTTCATATGTGCTCTCGAAGCCTATGAAAAAACCTTTAAAGTGGATCTTTCAGTCGTAAATTGGTCCCACTATTTTCCTTGGGAAAACCTTCCTTTTTTAACTCGCTGGTTTAAGGCTAAGCGTAAGGATGTTGAAAAGATCAGAAAGCCTTTAACGGTGAGAATGTTTGCAGAATCGGCTAGGGCGGGTAAATGGCTTTATGATTAAGGTGCATTTTGCCCCTTTTTAATTATGCAGTTTGGCGATCATTCCACGAGTCAGCAAATATGATGTTCCCATCATTGTGCTTCCACGTAATCTTCTCGTAGCGTAATTCAACAGAATGCGCCCGTTCAGCGTTGAAATTTGCATGAACAGGCGGAAAGGTTTTACTGTTTTAAGTAGTTCTTCTGATAAACACACAAATGTGTATAAGCGGCCTGCAGATGCGGTACGCTAATGCCCACACGCGTTGCGCGCTCTACTAAATCACCAACAATCTGCTCCGCTTCGATCGGATATCCCTGCATCATATCGCGGTACATGGACGAGGTTTGTGGCGAGTTTTTATCCGTCACCGCTTCCCTGACTTTTGCGACCGCCGCCGCGCGTTCCGCGTAGCCAAAGGCTTTCATGGTGGTCAGGGCTTCGGTGACAATAGCCAGGGCGAACTCTGTTCCGCCCGGTGCTGAAGCTACCTGACCGATATTGCCGCGCATGGAGCAGGTGATGGCGCCGAGGCTTGAAAGCAGCAACCACTTCTCCCACAAATCCGTGATAATCGTTTCAGAAAGGATGGCTTCAACGCCTGCGCTCTGAAACGCCTGATCGACTTTCAGAATGCGTTCGGTTTTTTCGCCGGAGAGTTCGCCATAAATAATCTGGTGCAATGGCGTCATCTGATGGACATGGCCGTCGGCATCCAGCGTTGCATTAATTTTGCATAATCCGCCGATCAGGGCGTGCTCGCCGAAACGCAGACTCAGCGTCTCCATGTGTTTCATGCCGTTGAGAACCGGCATCACCATGGTATTCTCACCGACAACCGGCGCGATGTCTTTCATCGCCGCTTCCAGCCCGAAGCTTTTAACGGTCAGTAAAATCAGGTCATAGGGACCGGTGAGCTGCGAGGCCTGTAAGACATTAGGCTGGAAATGGAAATCACCGTGCGGACTGTGAACAGTCAGCCCGTTTTGCTCAACCGCAAGCGCGCGTTTTTCACGTAAAAGAAACGTCACATCCTGCCCGGCCTGCGCCAGACGTGCCCCGAAATACCCGCCGGTCGCACCAGCACCCACAACTAAAATCCGCATATGTTTTCCCCTGTTACAAGTCATTCAGAAACCCGGTGTCTGATTAAACTACGGGAGGAGGGCTGCACGGATCAAGGGGCTGTGATGAAAGAAGGTTTTTTGAAGATTTTACCGCGTGATACTATGCGCAATCATTATTTCAAAAGGAGCACTGAATGGCAGGTTATCAGCCTCCGTACACTATCACACCGCAGATCCTCAGCCGTGTTGTGGACGTCGGGGAATTGCTGGGGCGCTGGGCTGCACATGCTGAACACTCATCTGTGCTTCTGCGCAAAGAAAACCGTATCCGTACTATTCAGGCTTCACTCGCTATCGAACATAACAGCCTGTCCACGCAGCAGGTGACGGCCATTATGGAAGGCAAGCGCGTGCTTGCGCCGCAAAAGGATATTCAGGAAGTGCGTAACGCCATCCTGACTTACGAACAATTACCGGCGTGGAAAAGTCATCGTCTTGATGATGTCCTGAAAGCCCACCAGACGCTCATGCTCGGACTGGTGGATGCGCCGGGACACCTTCGCACTGGCAATGTGGGCGTGTATCGCCACAACCAGCTGATTCATATGGCACCGCCTGCGGGGCAACTTTCCCGTCTGATGTCTGATTTGCTGAACTGGCTAAAGGAAACGGATATCCACCCGCTCATCGCCAGTTCGATTTTCCATTATGAGTTTGAATTTATTCACCCGTTTGCCGACGGCAATGGCAGGATGGGACGCTTATGGCAGACGCTGATCCTCAGTCAATGGCGACCTGAACTGGCCTGGCTTCCGGTTGAAACGCTGATCCACAATCAGCAGCAGGACTATTACCGCATATTGGGCGAATGTGATCGCGCCAGTGACTGCACGGCGTTTATCGGTTTTATGCTCGATAAATTGGCTGAAGCGCTGAGTGAAGGTATTGACACACAACTCTCCAGCCATAATCCCCGTCCGCAGGCAAAGTGATCGCTATTTTCCCCGCGCCAGCACCTTGCGGTACAACACCGGCAATGAAATCACCACGATCAGCATCGCGCCGACAATCACCGACATCACAATCCCCGGCACATTCAGCAGGCTGAGTCCAAAGGTCAGCAAGCCCATCAGGAACGCGGCGATGATCACGCCGGTCATGCTGCCGGATCCGCCGAGCACGCTGACGCCGCCGAGCACTGCCATGGTGATCACGCTCAGTTCCCAGCCGAGTGCCAGCGTCGGACGCGTGCTGCCAAGCCGTGACGTCAGCAGTACTGCCGCCAGTCCGGACATCACGCCGACCAGCACAAACAGTGTCAGGTTGTGGCGTTTCACATTAATCCCGGAATACCACGCGGCAACCGGATTGTTGCCGATGGCATAGGTGCGGCGGCCAAAATTGGTTTTATGCAGCAGGAAATAAAACATTGCGCCGAGCACCAGGAACAGGGCGAACTCAAAAGACAGCGGCCCCCAGACATACCCCTGACCGAACCATGCAAAACTGGCGGGATATTTATTCAGCGACTGATCGCCGAGCAGCACATACGTGATACCACGGAACAGGCTCATTGTGCCGATGGTAATCACGATTGACGACAGATTCAGCCGCGTCACCAGCAGTCCGTTGATCAGCCCGCACAATAATCCCACGCTCAGCCCGACGCCGACCAGCGCGGGTGTTGGCAAACCGGCTTGCGCGCAGAATCCCATCACGGTGGAACTGAGCGCCATGGTGGAGGCGACCGACAGATCGATTTCACGTGCGATAATCAGCATCGCCATCGGCAGCACGATGATGGCTTTTTCGGTGAAGTTAAACGTCGCGTCCGACAGATTCCAGATGTTGAGGAAATACGGCGAAGCGAACGCATTCACCACAAACACCAGCAGCGTTACCAGCAGCAAAAATCCTTCCCAGCACATCAGGCGGTGGAAAAACGGCGTGACGGACATGGTGGATTTTTCTCCGGCAGTTGAATGCGGCGTGTTGCGCGAAGTTAAGGTCTTACTCATGATCTTGCTCCGGTTTCAGTTCGCACAGGCTGGACGGCAGGAGAATGGCGCAGGATCAGCCGCCCCTTACGTTTATTGGCGCGTTCGTTGAGGATGACGGCTATCACAATCACGCCACCGGAAATCGCCATCTGCCAGAACGGCGACACTTCAATCACCGGCAGGGCATTGTTGATGACGCCGAGGAACAGCGCGCCGAGCAGGCAGCCGACCACCGAGCCGATGCCGCCCATGGTGCTGATCCCGCCGATGACGCACGCCGCGACAATCTGTAATTCAAAGCCGTTAGCAACATCGACGTAAGCGACAGCGAAGCGTGAAATCCACAGATAGCCGCAGAAACCGGCCAGCGCGCCGGAAAGGCAGAAGCTGACGAACTGCATTTTACCGGCGTTAATGCCGGTGTAATACGCTGCCGTGGCATTGCCGCCTGCGGTATACAAAGCGCGTCCGGTGCGGCTGTAACGCAGGAAATAGGCCACCAGAATCAGTGCCGCAATCGCACACCAGCCGAGCAGCGGCAGGCCGATAAAAGTGGCACGTGGCAGGCTGAGGAACTCCGGGCTCATCTGGTGAGCATTGATCCAGCCGCCGTTGGAAAGCAGAAAGATAATGCCGCGATAAATGCTCATGGTGCCGAGCGTGACCACAATTGGCGGAATGCCGACTTTCCACACCAGCAGGCCATTAATCGCGCCCATCACCAGTCCGAGAACTGTCGCCAGCACAACTAGCGACCACACCGGAATATCGGGATGATGGAAGTTAATCAGCGCGACGATCATGCCGGTCAGCGCCAGATTGGCGGCCATCGATAAGTCGATCCCTTTGGTCAGCAGCACCATCATCTGGCCGAGGGCGAGGATGATCAGAATCGAGGTATCGTTAAACATTTCAAGCAGGTTTCCGGCACCGACAAACTCCGGTGAACGCGCGCCGACGCCAAGCACCATCAGCACTATCACCACCGCCAGCAACAGCTCGCGATATTTGAGCAGGTTTTTGATCATGCTGCCTCCTCGCCCGCGCCACTGGCGGCACTGACAATCATTTCTGCGCTGGCTTCACCGGCATTAAATTCCGCCACCATCAGCCCTTCATGCATCACAATGATGCGATCGGCCATGCCCATCACTTCCGGTAATTCAGATGACACCATAATCACCGCCAGCCCGCGCCCGACCAGTTCAGACATAAACTGATGCACCGCCGCTTTGGAGCCGATATCTATACCTTTAGTCGGCTCATCGAGAATGATGATGTCCGGTTTGGTCGCCAGCCATTTGGCTATCACCACTTTCTGCTGGTTACCGCCGGAAAGCGTACCCACCGCCTGTTTCCAGCTGGACGCTTTTACCTGCAAACGTCGGGCGTAATCATCCGCCAGCGCCCACTCTTTTTTGTCGTTGAGCACCCCACGCGGATTCAGCTTACTGAGCTGCGGCAGGCTGATGTTCTGGCTGATGGGCAAATCAATAATCGCGCCTTGTTTCTGGCGCTCTTCCGGCACGTACACAATCCCTGCGCGGATAGCCTGAGAAGGGCGGGAGAAATGTTGTTCTTTGCCATTGATCAGAATTTTTCCGCCGCCGGGCTGTGTGACGCCAAACAGCGCCTGCATCAGCTCGGTTCTGCCAGCTCCGACCAGCCCGTAAAAGCCGAGAATTTCGCCTTTGCGCAGAGAGAAGTTAATGCCTGCAAATTCGGTCGGATGGCTGAGGTTTTGCACCTCGAGCACGGTGTCACCCGGCTCGCAGTTCACTTTCGGGTAAGCCTGACTCACTTCGCGACCGACCATCATGGTCACCATCTGCTGTTCGCTGATGTCGCTGATTTTGCCGGAACCGACATAACTGCCATCACGCAAAACCGTGTAGTAATCGGAAATGGAGAAAATCTCGTCGAACTTGTGCGAAATAAACAGGATAGCTTTACCCTCGCGTTTCAGACGTTCAACAATTTGATAAAACTCAACAATTTCATGCTGCGATAGCGCGGCGGTCGGTTCATCGAGAATAACCACCTGCGCATCAAACGACAGCGCACGGGCAATCGCCACCATATGACGCTGCGCGATACTCAGGTCTTTCAGGATGGCGTGCGGGTCAATGTTCACTTCCAGACGCGTCAGAATATCGCGTGCCTGCTGATGCATTGCCGGCCAGTTCAGGCGTTTAAACAGCCCGCGATAGATGTAATGGCCGACAAAAATATTCTCGGTGACGGAAAGCTCGTCGAACAGCACGGTTTCCTGATGAATGGCGGTAATGCCAACTTTGTGCGCGGATTCGGGATTCGGCAGTTTGATTGGAATCGCTTTATAACGCAGTTCGCCTTCTTCCGGCTGATAAATGCCGGTCATGACTTTCACCAGCGTCGATTTTCCCGCGCCGTTTTCGCCAATCAGGGCGGTTACTTTTCCCGGATACAAATCCACGTGAACGTTATTTAACGCCCTGACACCCGGAAAGACTTTGCTGATGCCTTTTAATGATAAAAGCGGCGTCGTTGAGTCTGTCATTTCAGTTCCCCTGTCTGGCTAAGCACAACAAAACGGCTCACCGCATCACGATGAGCCGCATTCAGGATCAGAAGATTTTGGAGAATTTGTCGATGTTACTGGCGTCATAGACAAACGGTTCTGCCATCGCGCCGCTGCCGTCAGCATCCAGTTTCACCTTGCCTAAACGGCCCATGCTGGCTTCGGTTTTGGTGGCGGTGCCTTTGACTAAATCGTCTGCCAGATACGTTGCGGCGTAGCCCAGATCAATCGGGTTCCAGATGGCGAAACTTTTCGTTGCCCCGGATTTCACCGCACCCGCCATTTCAGACGGCAACCCCAGGCCGGTTACGTAAACCTTGCCGATTTTGCCCTGATCTTTCACCGCCTGTGCCGCCGCCACGATACCGACGGAAGACGGAGAAATAATCACTTTCAGATCCGGGTAGGATTTCAGCAATCCGATGGTTTCACGGTAGCTTTTATCTGACAGATCATCGCCGTAAGCGACAGTCACCAGATTCACCGAAGGATATTTCGGCAGCACCTTTTTCATCTCTGCGATCCACAGATTCTGGTTAGTCGAGGTTGGCGTGGCGCTGAGGATTGCCACATCGCCTTTTTCCACGTTCAGGGCTTTCAGCGCATCGGCGGCCAGTTTGACGTTAGTTTCGCCGATCAGCGCGTTATTGGAAGGATTGAGGTGGATCTGACGGCCATCTTTAGCAACGCCGGAATCCCACGACACCACTTTAATCCCGCGCTGCATGGCTTTTTTCAGTACCGGCACCAGCGCATCAGGGTCGTTTGCGGAGACGGCAATGGCATCGACGCCCTGCGCGATCAGGCCGTTCAGCACTTCAATCTGCGCTTCGGCGGTGGTGGTGGTCGGACCGGTATAAATTACCTTAACGTCCCCCAGTTCTTTGGCTGCCTGCTGCGCACCGACGTTAGCCGCCTCAAAAAAACCGTTGCCCAGCGATTTCGCTACCAGCGCAATTTTGACTTCTGCCGATGCCGCGCCTGCCAGCAGGATGCTGCTCGCCATCAGGGTAAGGCTCAGTACGTGTTTTAATTTCATTGTTGGTACTCCGCATGCTATTCGCATAAATCTGCAAAAAGTTTAACGACGAAAAGTTGCCGACGCGCCAGGCGCATGATCACGACTCTAGGAGGTTGCCTTCAGACTGACCTTTCCGCGAGTGCCAGTTCAGCGCCAACTATGGCAAAGATGCAAAGGTTTAAGCGAACAACCTCACAATTTGATAACAATTTTGTTTCGGTCATACCAAACGGTCAGAAAACCACATCTTACCGGTCTCTGAAGTCCGTACTTAAATAAGGTGTAAAGCCACGCGGTACGGCGGATGGCGCAGGATTTCGTAAGGAGGGAAATGTTTTGTTCAAAAGCGGCTGGCGGATCACAGTTTCAGCCTTATAGCCGCGCCGGTGACGACTAAGATATTACGATAATGTTAATAAGGAGTCGGAAATGACCGTGCTACGCAGTAGTGAGTATTTTTCCTCAGGGGATTTTCCGGTCGCCATTGAACCCCGTTATCCGCAGGAAACGTTTCCCGAACATCATCATCAGGATTTCAATGAAATTGTTCTGGTCGAGCAGGGTACTGGCACGCACGTTTTCAACGACCAGCCGCTGATCCTCAGTGCCGGCAGCGTCTGTTTTGTCCGCCACAGCGACCACCATCTTTATGAAGATACCGACAATCTGCATCTGACCAACGTGCTGTACCGCAGCCCGAATGCGTTTCGTTTCCTGAATGGCGTCAGCGATTTGTTACCGCAGGAAGTGGACGGAATTTATCCGGCGCACTGGCGCATCAGTCCGAATCAGATAACTCAGGCCAAAACCCTGATTGACCTGCTCGCGCGTAAGCCCTTCAGCCTGTCACCGGAAAATCAGGCGCAGCAGGAGCTGTACTTTATGCAACTCCTGCTATTGCTGCGTAAAGGCAGCCGCGACGTGGGTTATCGCGGGCAGGGCGGTGACCTGAATAATTTGCTGGACTGGATGAACGAACATTACGACGAAGAAATCGACTGGCCGCAACTGGCTGCGCAGTTCTCGATGTCGCTGCGCACCTTGCACCGGCAGATGAAACAGCAAACCGGCTGCACGCCGCTCAATTATCTCAACCGTCTGCGCCTGCTTAATGCGCGCAATATGCTGCGTTTCAGCGACAGCCCGATTACCGAGATCGCTCATAACTGCGGTTTTTGCGACAGCAATTACTTCTCCACATTGTTCAAACGCGAGTTTGGCTATGCGCCAAGAAGTGTCCGTCAGTAGATATCACCACAATTTGCAGAAATGTTATGTCGGGCAACCCAACCATGACATTTTTGCCATTTCTCAAAATTAAATGGCAATCACGGAAAGGTAAAAACCAGACGGATAGAACAGGCTGTTAAAACTTCACAAAAAAGAGCTTTTTTATTAACAACTCGTTCATCACCTCTATCCGTACCTTGGAGACTCCCTACATGAGCACAGTTCAGAAACGTATGTACATCAACGGCGAATTCGTTGAAAACACCGGCGGTAAGTGGATTGACGTTGTGAATCCGGCAACGGAACAGGTGATTTCGCAGATCCCTGAAGGCTCGGCAGAAGATGCCAGAAGAGCCATTGATGCCGCCGAAGCGGCGCAACCAGGCTGGGAAGCATTGCCTGCGGTTGAACGCGGCGTATGGCTGCATAAAATCGCCGCCGGTATCCGCGAGCGCGAAGCCGAACTGACGGACACCATTATTGCTGAAGGCGGCAAAACCTACGGGCTGGCGCAAACCGAAGTGCTGTTCACCGCGGATTATCTCGATTACATGGCGGAATGGGCGCGCCGATACGAAGGCGAAATCATTCAGAGCGACCGTCCCAATGAAAACATCTTTGTATTCCGAAAAGCTATCGGCGTGACCACCGGTATTTTGCCGTGGAACTTCCCGTTCTTCCTGATTGCCCGTAAGGCGGCACCGGCGCTGATTACCGGTAATACTATCGTGATCAAACCGAGTGAAATCACGCCGAACAACGCGGTGATCTTTGCTGAAATCATCCACAAAATTGGTCTGCCAAAGGGCGTGCTGAATATTGTGACCGGTTACGGTCCGACCGTCGGTCAGGAACTGGCAGCCAACCCGAAAGTCGGCATGGTCAGCCTGACCGGCAGCGTGGCGGCGGGTATCGCCACCATGACCGCCGCAGCGCAGAACGTCACGAAAGTCTCGCTGGAACTGGGCGGTAAAGCCCCGGCCATCGTGATGAATGACGCCGATTTGGATCTGGCGGTAAAAGCCATAGTCAGCTCCCGCGTCATCAATACCGGGCAGGTGTGTAACTGCGCCGAACGTGTTTACGTTCAGGAAGGCGTCTACGACGAATTCATTTCGCGCATCGGCGAAGCGATGAAAAAAGTCACGTTTGGCAATACTGCCGAACAAAAAGAGCTGGATATGGGTCCGCTGATCAGTGGTGCAGCCTTGCAGCGTGTGGAAGATAAAGTGGCGAAAGCAGTGTCGCAGGGCGCGAAAGTGCTGCTGGGCGGCAAACGTCATGGCGACAAAGGATTTTTCTATCAGCCAACGGTGCTGGTGGATGTGACGCAAGATATGCCGATCATGCACGAAGAAGTGTTTGGTCCGGTGTTGCCTGTCGCGACATTTAAAACGCTGGACGAAGCCATCGCGATGGCCAATGACAGTGAATACGGCCTGACGTCGTCGATTTACACCAGCAACATCAACACCGCAATGAAAGCGCTGAAACAACTGAAATTCGGTGAGACGTACATCAACCGTGAAAACTTTGAAGCGATGCAGGGCTTCCACGCGGGCTGGCGTAAATCAGGCGTCGGTGGTGCAGACGGCAAACACGGCTTGCAGGAATATCTGCAAACGCACGTCGCGTATTTGCAATTCCACTAATCAGCAGTAACGGCCGGAGCGGGGCAACCTGACTCCGGCTTATAAGGACATATCATGAGCCGCAACGATTTCCTCACCGGCATTCGTCAGCATAAAATCATGCAAACGCTATTTCCGCCACAGACTGAAATTCCCAATCTGCCTGAAGAATTTGGCCGCGCGCTGACCCTGATGGGCGGCGTCTGGGACGATACGTTTTTGCATACGCCGCAGAATGGCTACACCACGCTGAACGCCTATCTGCGCGGGTTGTATCCGGTGGATTCCCTGTTTTGTTCCGCCACACCGGAAATTATCGCGGAAGTGGATTTCAGCGCCCGCACGCAGGCGGCAGCGCTTAAAGATGTGGATGTCGGCGTGGTTCGCGCCTGTTTTGGTGTGGCCGAAACCGGTGCAGTGTTTCTCAGCGATCCGCAGCTTTGCGTGAATTCCCTCAGTGCGATGGCGAAACATCTGGTGGTGCTGCTCGACGTGCAGCACATCATCGAACATCTGCACCTTGCTCATCGCCAGCCGCAACCCTTCAATGCCCGTTTTACGGTGATGGTGACGGGGCCCGCCGCGATGGCCGACAGCGAAAGTGCGCTGATGCTCGGCGCAAAAGGGGTGCAGAGTCTGCGGGTGATCGCGATTTAAGTCGTGACTGCTCCCCGCCGTAAACGGCGAGGCTTCCCACTTCTTAGGCCGCAACCGCCTTTATGACGGACTTACACTGGCCTCGATGGGCAGTAACGACGAGTCCCGCCGCCATAAGTTCTGTTATGCCTTTATTCTGTATGTTCATCGCCGCGTTTATGTCTCGGTCATGTTCAATATTACAGGTAGGGCATTGCCATATGCGTTTATGTAGCGGCATATCAACCATTTTGTGACCGCAACAATGACAGGTTTTCGAACTGGCAAACCATTGATTTAGCTTGACCAGATGAACACCTTCGGCTGCGGCTTTATATTCCACTTTCATAATGAAACCCTGCCAGGCTGCGTCACCAATAGCCCGAGCGAGACAGTGGTTCTTCATCATATTTGCTGATTTTAGCGTCTCTACAATTACCGCTTGGTTTTCGTCAACAATTGCACGAGAGAGTTTGTGCTGAAAATCAGCGCGGGCATTAGCTACCCGCTCATGTACTGCGGCCAGCAGTAAACGCGCCTTACTACGGTTAGCGCTACCCTGTTTTTTCCGGGATAGTGCCTTCTGTTTGCGCCGCAGGTTACGACTCGCGTTTATCAGGTGGCGGGGGTTATTTACTTTATCGCCGCTTGAGGGGATCAGGTAGTGCGATAACCCCATATCGTAGCCTGTTACACAGGTAATAAGGCTCGGCTTTTCTGGCGCTTCCTGTCCGTCGTCGCACAGAATTGAGGCAAAATATTTGCCCGTCGCATTGCGACTGATCGTAATACTGGAAACCTTTCCGATTATCTCCCGGTGAATGTTTGCCCGGACGGGTTTCATTTTAGGGAGTTGGATAGCGTCAGTTAACACCTTACCGTTCGGGTGGTAGCTCGATTGCTTGCCGTGTTTACTCTTGAAAGTGGGAAAGTGAGCACGTTTCTTGAAAAAATTCCCAAACGCTGTATTGAGGTTAATTACGGCCTGCTGCAATGCCAGGGAGTCATATTCTTTCAGCCAACTATAGCGGCGCGACTTTTTACCCACAGCCAGTAAAGGCTTTAAGTCGCGTTTAATGCTGACAGATACGCCGTGGCGTTGGTACATATGACGACTGATATGAAGAGCTTTATTGTATGCAAAACGCACCGCGCCGAACTGGGCATTTAAAAATACCGCCTGCTCGCCATCCGGGTAAATACGTACTTTGGTTGCCCTTTTCATTTTAGCCGCTCACCTGTAATATCATTGAATTATGTTACTTTGATGGGTGTTTTTCAAGTGAGTGTGCATAGCGATGAGTTGGCAGGGTATCTTTGCCGTCGTCATTCAGTCAGTAAACTGGTCGTGCATTTAATCTTTACGACAAAGTATCGCCGCCGTTTGCTCGATGGTGCGATGATTGGTCAGATCAGAGAGGCATTTAAATCAGCGGCTGAGTCGCTTGAGGTTGAGATTTTAGAAATGGATGGCGAAGCGGATCACGTTCACATCCTGGTTGCATACCCGCCCAAACTGGCTATCAGCGTGCTGGTTAATAACCTTAAATCAACCAGCAGCCGTTATGTCAGGATTTTAAATACCCATCTTCGCAAGCAAAGTAATGCCGGAGTGCTCTGGTCACGTTCCTACTTTGCCTGTAGCGCTGGCGGAGCAACAATTGAAACACTGAAAGCGTATGTTGAATCGCAGAAAACCCCTGATTAGCACCCCTTATATCCCTGCCCGACTGGGCGAGGGTTTACGGGGCAAATGCTAAAATCCACGGATCCTGCTGTACTCACTTCGCTTAAAATAACTCCTGTAAATAAAATAAATCCTATCTGATACAATAAGTAAACGGGGTCACAACGGGAGTGTCCTGACTTTTACTGCAGGTGAGCGCGACAACCATGAGCGTGATACAGAGCCTTATCAAACAAGCCTTTGGCACCGGTAACAGCAATGAAGCGGCCACTTTTCTGGCCAGCGCGTGCAACCGGATGAAGGCAATGGATAAAACGTCTATCGCCCGCGAAGTGGAAAGCGCGCTCAGAGGCGTCAGTTTCAGCCGCGCCGAAGCCGATAAAGCCAAAGTCAAAACCGTTTTTAAAGACACCGCCGTCACGCTGGAAAAACTGGCGTCACTGGAAAAACAGGTGCGCAGCCTGACCCATGAACTGGCCGTTGCACGCAACCAAACCAGCAGCGGAAATAAAGAAGACGTTCAGCGACTTGAAGGCGAGCTGTACCGTCTGAACACGCGGGTCAGCGAACTGCTGCGCCAGTCTGAAATACAGAAAAAGCAGCACGCTGACGAACTGGCGCTGATGCGCTCGCGCCAGCAAACCGCCGGGAACTCTGCCTCCGCCGGGCTGGAAGAGTCCAGAAATCTTGTTGCTTATATGGGCAGTCAGATGGCGGCGATGGCTGCCGCCCGCGACAAGCTACAGGGCCAGGTTGTTGAGGAAGAAGACAAACGTCACGCTGCCAACCGCCGTGCAGATGGCAATTATGCGCTGCTCGGACAGCAGAAAGAACTGACGGCTGAGGCGAACCGTAAAGTCACGCAACTGCGTGCCAGCCTGAAACTGGAAGAGTACGAAGCGCAAAACACGAAGAGCGAAAGGGCGAAACTGAAAAAGCAGCTCGCTGAACTTCAGAATGAAAACAGCCGTCTGGCAGAACGTTTTCGCGATAACGAAGAAGATTGCGAACGGCTTAGCCAGGCGCTGGAACGCACGAATCAGGAATTCGCTGCCTATAAAGCGCAAAAGCAACGCTTAACCCGCTGGATCCACATTCCCGGCGCGATGATGGGCATCTCCGTTGTCGCGCTGGTGCTGTACTCAGATGCCCAGCCCGGGCATCTGTTCGATAATCTCGCCCCCGCTGCTTTTCTCGGCAGCGTCGTCTACGCACTTTCCCTGATGATTGCGTTTACTCGCCGGGCGTAGCGGCTGTCTGTGAACCCAACGCCGCCGCGGCGGCCAACAATGTTGAAGCTAAACGTAAACGCATGGCACTTCCTCTATTCGTTTTAAACCGGAATGAACATCAGTCTGTGAGGCCACTGTGAGCCTGACGGTCTGACAGAGAAGTGACGCGATCATGACAAAAACGTCATCAGGGCAGGGCGGCTAAGGTCGTGGAAGCGGTTTCCCTGAGCGGGTTGTGGATATTTTAAACAGTGGAATGGATTTTGATTTTATATCTTATGTAAAGAAGGGGAGGTTTCATTACCCGGAACCAATTGGGTGAAAAAACGTCAGAGAATATTCTCTTGTCTTAAAATAGTGGTCTATATTTATTCTGACTTTGATTCAGTTTGTGCGGTTTCGAAAGATGAAAGTCAAATTACCTAACCGTAAGTAGCGCATGATTAATAGTCGTAATGGGCATTTCTTGGTTATGATTTATATGTTTTATATCAGTTAATTACCTATAATGTAACCGTTACCATTTACTGGTTTATTATACGCGTCGATTTATCCGGTGAATTTTCAAATGAAAGCGGTGTTTTATTCTGTCCGGCCTTAAAACGGTATCAGGCCAATTAATCCACGAAGTTTACGCGGGGATTTAATTGAGAAATCGCATCATGATGCACACTGCGTGCGGTATTTTGTTAAAAAGTTATATTTGTAAAGTTGCGTATGTACTAACAGGAAGAAAAAATCTATAGTGAGCCCCTTACGGCTCTCAATCAGAACGGTCGATTTATGTCTACTTCTAATGTCTTAAATTGAGAGATGTGTCTTGTTTTTGACCCAGCCTTTTAACACAAAACAAAAGAACTCATAAAGTGAACGCCAAAACCTCTGCTTTTATCATCACGTTCTTGTCTTTTTTGAACCCGGTTTCAGTCAGTTACGCGCAGTCAGCGACCGACGCCTCTAAGGGCGATACGGGCGATTCATCAGACTCTTCTTCCCTGATGATCATTAAACGCGAAATCAGCGGCGGTCTGTCAGAACTGGACACACCCGCAGCGGTCAGCGTCGTGGATGGCGACGATTTCAGAAACAGCAAAGCGCAGGTCAACCTGTCAGAAAGCCTCGGCAGCGTTCCGGGTTTACAGGTGCAGAACCGCCAGAATTACGCGCAGGATCTCCAACTTTCCGTGCGTGGCTTCGGCAGCCGTTCGATGTACGGCGTGCGCGGTGTGCGTATTTACGTTGATGGTATTCCGGCCACGATGCCGGACGGGCAGGGCCAGACCTCCAATATCGATCTGAACTCGGTAGAACGCGTGGAAGTATTGCGCGGTCCCTTCTCGGCGCTGTACGGCAATGCTTCCGGCGGCGTGGTGAACGTGGATACCCAAACCGGTTCGCAGCCTGCAAAACTTGAAGCAGGCACTTATTTTGGCAGTTACGGCTCGTTCCGTAACAGCGTAAAAGCCAGCGGTGCGACCGGCGACGGCACGCACGCGGGTGATGTGAATTACCTGATTTCCGGCTCGCGTTTCACCACTGACGGCTACCGCGACCACAGCGGTACGCAGAAAAACCTCGGTAACGGCAAACTGGGCGTGCGCATTGACGATGACAGTACCCTGACGCTGATGTTTAACAGCGTCTCTGTCGATGCGAACGATCCGGGCGGTCTGACTGAATCCGAATGGCACGATGACCCGACGCAGGCGAAACGCGCCGATCAATACAATGCGCGCAAATCGCTGGATCAGACTCAGGTTGGCCTGCGTTATCAGCGTCAGATGGGCGAGAACGATGAGTTCAGCCTGATGACCTATCACGGCGAGCGCCACACCACGCAATACCAGACCATTCCGGCGGCATCGCAGAAGAATCCGCTGAACGCAGGCGGGGTGATCGTTCTGGAACGTAAATACTCCGGCGTGGATACCCGCTGGAAACATGACGATCAGATTGGTTCTGTGCCGTTTTCCGTTACCGGTGGTCTGGATTATGAAACCATGACCGAACGCCGCTTTGGTTATGAAAACTTCAATGATGAAGGCGATCTGGGCGTGAAAGGCGACGAACGTCGCAATGAAAAGAACGTGATGTGGAACCTCGATCCCTATCTGCAAACCACGTGGAACCTGACGTCGCGCTGGACGCTGGATGCCGGTGCGCGCTACAGCACCGTGAGTTTTGACTCACAGGATTACTACATTACCGGCAGTAATCCGGATGACAGCGGTTCGCGTCGTTATCACAAGCTGCTGCCAATGGCTTCACTGAATTATGCGGTGACGCCGGCGCTGAACACCTATATCTCTGCCGGTCGCGGTTTTGAAACGCCAACCATTAATGAGCTTTCTTACCGCACTGACGGCAAATCTGGCCTGAACCTGGGGCTGGAACCTTCGACCAGCAACACGGTTGAACTGGGCAGCAAATGGCGCGTCGGCAATGGCTTAGTTACCGCCGCGGTCTTCCAGACTGATACCGACGACGAGTTAATTGTTGCAGAAAGTGTCGGCGGACGCTCGAGTTATACCAACGCCGGTAAGACCCGTCGTCGCGGACTGGAACTGTCGTTAGATCAGCAGATTGAAGAAAACTGGCGCGTCAAAATGGCCTGGACTTTACTCGATGCCACCTTCCGCAATGAGACCTGCGGCGCCGGGGATTGCACGCCAGCGGGCAACCGTCTGCCGGGTATCGCACGCAACATGGGCTACGCTTCTCTGGAGTGGGCACCGGTTGATGGCTGGCATGCTGGCGCTGATGTGCGCTACATGAGTGACATCGAAGTGAATGACGAAAACAGTGAGCAGGCACCGGCTTATACCGTCGCCAGCGTGAATGCGGGTTATCGCTTCAACTGGAACAAAGTGACGCTCGACCTGTTTACCCGCGTCGACAATCTGTTCGACAGAAATTACGTCGGTTCTGTCATCGTCAATGAAGGTAACGGTCGCTATTTCGAACCGGCACCTGGCAGAAACTACGGTGGCGGCGCTACGCTTTCTTATAGTTTCGAATAGATTCCATAAAGTAAGCGTTTTTAGTCAGTAAGAAAAATGAACCACGCGGTGTTGCCCGGCGCCTGCACTGAGTCAAGCAGGGCGGCACATGCAAGGAATGACACCCGGTGAGAACCGGATGTTCTTGAAGATTCAGGTCACCCTGAATCGACGATTATAAAAAATCAGTAAGGTCATCAACTATGGAAACGAAAGCCTCGTTATCACGCATCGTCGTCATAATTACCGCTTTGTTCGCCGCGTTAAGCGGGATTTATCTTCTTGTCGGCGGTATCTGGCTGGCAAAATTAGGTGGTTCTCTTTATTACATTATTGCCGGTGTTATCTCGCTGGTTACCGCGTGGTTGCTGTATCGCCGTCGCTCTTCTGCATTGTTGCTGTACGCCATCTTCCTGTTCGGCACCACGGTGTGGGCTGTGTGGGAAGTGGGCACAGACTTCTGGGCACTGACGCCGCGTTTAGACGTCACCTTCTTCCTGGGCCTGTGGATCCTGCTGCCAGTCGTTTATAACCAGATGCTGGCGAAAAATGCCTTCGCCCGTGGCGCACTGGCCGTTTCCCTGCTGTTCACCGTGATTGTGCTGGCGTACTCCGTCTTCAACGATCCGCAGGAAATCAACGGCACCATCAAAGCTGCCGATGCTGCACCTGCAGCGACCGATTCCGACGTTCCTGCCAGTGACTGGCCGGCCTATGGCCGTACTCAGGGCGGTACCCGTTACTCACCACTGAACCAGATCAACGATAAAAACGTCAGCAAACTCGACGTGGCATGGACTTTCCGTACCGGTGATCTGAAGACTCCGAACGATCCGGGCGAAATCACTGACGAAGTGACGCCAATTAAGATCGGCGACATGCTTTACCTGTGTACGCCACACCAGAAACTGTTTGCTCTGGATGCCGCGACCGGTAAAGAGAAGTGGAAATTCGATCCGCAGCTCAATTCTAACCCGACCTTCCAGCACGTGACCTGTCGCGGTGTGTCTTATCATGAGACTACGCCTGCGGCACAAGGTGATGCTGCTAAGGGCGCGGCGCCTGCTGTCTGTTCACGTCGTATCATTCTGCCTGTTAATGATGGCCGTCTGTTCGCACTGGACGCTGAAACCGGCGCACGTTGCCCTGCATTCGGTAACAACGGTGAGCTGAACCTGCAAGGCAACATGCCTTACGCAACGCCGGGTCACTACGAGCCAACTTCACCGCCAATCATCACTAAATCTGTGATCATCGTGGCGGGTGCGGTTACTGATAACTACTCAAACCGCGAGCCTTCCGGCGTTATCCGTGGCTTTGATGTTGAGACCGGTAAACTGCTGTGGGCATTCGATCCGGGTGCTGCTGAACCAAACAAAATCCCTGCGGATGGTCAGCATTTCACACCGAACTCCCCGAACTCATGGGCACCAGCGGCTTATGATGACAAGCTGGATCTGGTCTACCTGCCAATCGGCGTAGCGACACCAGACATCTGGGGTGGCAACCGTACTCCGGAAATGGAACGTTACGCGAGCGGCCTGCTGGCGCTTAACGCAACCACCGGTAAACTGGCCTGGTTCTACCAGACTGTTCACCACGACCTGTGGGATATGGACGTTCCGGCGCAGCCAACCCTGGCTGATATCACTGACAAGAGCGGCAACAAAGTTCCTGCGATTTATGTTCCGACCAAAACCGGTAACATCTTCGTGCTGGATCGCCGTGACGGTAAGCTGATTGTTGATGCACCAGAAAAACCTGTTCCACAAGGCGCAGCGAAAGGCGACCACGTTTCTCCGACTCAGCCGTTCTCCGAACTGACTTTCCGTCCGGAAGCCAAACTGACCGGTAAAGACATGTGGGGCGCAACGATCTATGACCAGCTGATGTGTCGTGTAATCTTCCACAAACTGCGTTACGAAGGCACCTTCACACCGCCATCCGAGCAGGGCACTCTGGTGTTCCCGGGTAACCTCGGCATGTTCGAGTGGGGTGGTATTTCTGTGGATACCGATCGTCAGGTGGCTATCGCTAACCCGATTGCTCTGCCATTCGTGTCTAAACTGATCCCACGTGGTCCTGGCAACCCGATGGAGCCAGACGAGAACGATAAAGGCGGTTCCGGTACTGAGACTGGCATTCAGCCACAGTACGGCGTGCCATTTGGCGTGACGCTGAACCCGTTCCTGTCTCCGCTGGGCTTCCCTTGTAAACAGCCTTCATGGGGTTACATCTCCGGCGTTGACCTGAAAACCAACGATATCGTGTGGAAAAAACGTATCGGCACCGTGCGCGACAGCTCACCATTACCGCTGCCGTTCAAAATGGGTATGCCAATGCTTGGCGCACCGATTTCTACCGCCGGTAACGTGTTCTTCATCGCCGCGACCGCAGATAACTACCTGCGCGCGTTCGATATGAGCAACGGTGACAAACTGTGGGAAGCACGTCTGCCAGCAGGCGGCCAGGCGACGCCGATGACTTATTCTGTGAACGGTAAACAATACGTTGTTATCGCAGCAGGCGGTCACGGTTCGTTCGGCACCAAACTGGGCGATTACATCATCGCTTATGCGCTGCCAGACGCTGACGCTAAATAACTAGCCGTCATAAGCTCTGAAATCTGAAAGGCCGCGCAAGCGGCCTTTTTTATGGAACTTTTTCAGCAGTGGCAGCTATTTCTTGCAACCAGTCACTTGCGGATAGTTGCGGCAAACCAGCATGAGTTTATGTTTCGGTTCAAAACTATTATCGAGCATACATTGCTGAACTTTGGCGGCTTTCAGGACGGTTGGAACGAAAGGAACCGAGCCTAGCGGTTTTGGATATCCGCATTCATACATCACCTGTAACGCGAGCTTGTCATTCTCAGCTGCGTGCGAAAAATGCCGTGAGGCACCCGCTTTACGCCAGCTGATGAGTTGGTATTCATTCCGGCCTGAATCCGGTTTGATCGGATGAAAACCCTCATCAGCGACAAAAGGCAGTGCTTCGAGCTGTCGCTGACTGAGCGGGTGACCCTGTTGTTTCTCGATGCAGGCAGGTGTGTTTTTGTAGTAATCGCAAATGTGAAAACCCCCCTTATAGGTAAATCCTTTCCCCTCCATGCACTGGTAATACAGCACCGACTCATTATCGGTAAAAGAAGGTTCCGGCCCCGGAAGCGGGACGCCGCATTGCCCCATCGCAACACGCGCATCATCTATGGTACTGCCGGGGCGCTGCCACTGGGTTAAATCAGGCGGAGGCGGACATCCGGTGAGCAGAAAAACCGAACCAATGAGTGCAGATGAAGAAACCAGAGAAAAATAGCGAGGCATAAAAATCCTTTATTTATAATGATGATCCAGATTTCATTCAGCCATTACTAAGAAGCGCAGCCCTGTGGCTTAAACACCCGCGTGGTGGAGGCCGGATTGTTCGCCAGTTTATTTGCCGGTCTGCGCGGGCGTGCGACAAGTTCTCCGCCGCAATTGGGGCATGTCCCGCTCAGTTTATCTTCGGCACAAGGGATACAGAATGTGCATTCAAATGAACAAATTCTGGCGTCAGCAGCCGGGGGCAGATCGGTGTTGCAGCACTCGCAATTGGGTCTCAGTTCCAGCATAGAATTTATCCTTGATCAGCATGTGTAAGTTTTAGCCATTTTGCAGGTGAGTGGCAGGGTTTCGCAAGCGGCTCAGACTGATCAGCATCGCCAGCACCGTGGCAATCACCGCCACCCACAAACTGACCTTCACCGCCTGCGCTTCCTGTAACACAGTGCTGGCCGAATAAATGGTCAGGATAATGCCGACACACGCCGTTCCCAGACACTGACCGAAGGTACGCATGATCGCCAGCACACCGGAGGCATAACCGCTGTTTTCCCGTGAAGCGCTGGAGAGCATTTCACGGTTGTTCGGGCTCTGGAAGCAGCCGAAGCCCAGGCCGCAGATAAAGCTTCGCAGACCGATATCCCACATCTGCGGGTGTGGTGGCAGTTTTGCCAGCAGCAATAAACCCAGCGCGAAAACGCACAATCCTGCGGTCGAAATGATCGCTGCCGGATAGCGGTCAGCAAGGCGTCCGGCATGCGGCGCGGCGAGAATAATCCCCAGCGGCCACGGCGTGAAAAGCAGTGCTGAAACAAACGCGCTGTAACCGTAAACGCTCTGGAAGAGAAACGGCAGCGCGACAAAAGTGATGCCCTGGCTGACAAAAGAGGCCAGCGAAGTGAACGCCGCCAGCGTGAACCGGCTGGAAGCAAACATGACAAGCGGCAGCAGTGGTTTTGGTGCACGACGCTGACGCCAGACAAAGGCCGCGCCTGCGATCACTGCTGTCAGGCCATACGTTAAGGCTGTCGCCAGTTCGTCACTGCCCGGATGTGCGAAGGATTCGGCGGCCATAATCAGCGCGCCCAGCGCCACCGCCGACAGAATTGCGCCCGCCGTATCAAATGGCTGACGCGTGCCAGCCGGATTGGAGGGCACCACGCGCAGCGTAATAATCACAGCAACAATACCGAGCGGAATATTAATGGCGAACAGCCACTGCCAGCTCATCGCCGAAAGTATTGTCCCGCCCAAAACCGGCGCGACGGCGGTGCTGGTGGCGATCATCAGGGCGTTCAGCCCCAGTATTCGCCCGAGTAAACGATTGGGAAACACCGAGCGCAAAATCGCCGGGCCGATGCTCAGCGTGGCCGCCGCACCGACACCCTGAAGCACACGCATGATAATCAGCATGTCGAGGGATGACGACAGCGCACAACCCAAAGAGGCGAGGGTAAAGACCGTCAATCCGGCGGCAAACAGCCGACGAAAGCCGATGTGGCTGGCGAGCGCGGCAAATATCGCCAGCGTCATGGAGGCAGAAAGCAGATACCCGTTCGATACCCATACGGCTGCGCCCGCAGAAATGTCCAGTGCCTGCGCGATTTGCGGCAGGGCAATGTTAACCATCGAGCCGTCGAACACTGCCATCGTCGCCATGATCATCACGGCGGCCATTGCCAGTCCCCGTTCATGGCCGGGTAATCCTTCATCGCCTGGTTTGTCGGAAAATAATTCCATAACGCATTCGCCTTATTGATATTGAGTCAGGTAACTATACCGGCAGGTGATATAGTGCGGAAGGCGCAGCATCTGCACTTAATACCTGCACCAAACGCCTTCTCTCATTATTGCTGTTGCGTTACTCTGTGCAGATGACTGAACCCGATCTGAACTTACTTATTGCACTTGATGTGCTGCTGGCTGAAGCAAGTGTAGCCGCTGCTGCCCGACGTCTGGGATTAAGCGCCTCTGCCATGAGCCGTACGCTGGGTCGCCTGCGCGAAAGTACCGGCGATCCGCTGCTGGTGCGCGCCGGACGAAATATGGTGCTGACGCCTTACGCCGAAGAAATCCGCCAGCGTGCCCGTAATGCCAGTTTTGAAGCCCGCGCGCTGTTGCGGCCTTCATCGGCAGATTTCAATGTCGCCAGACTTGAGCGCACTTTCCTGATCCGATCCAATGATGGTTTTGTGGTGGCCTTCGGCGCAGCGATGATTGCCGCGGCGGCGCAGGTCGCCCCTTCCGTGTGTTTGAGATTTATGCCAAAACCGGAAAAAACCTCGAATGCATTGCGGGAAGGGCGGGTCGATCTTGAGATTGGTGTTTTAGGCGAAATGGGGCCGGAAATTCGTTTACAGACGTTGTTCCGCGACAGGTTTATGGGCGTGGTGAGAAAAGGGCATCCGCTGGCAGGTGAGAAAATGATTACCGTGAACGAGTATGTGTCTTTCGGGCATGTTGTCGTTTCGCGCCGCAACAGCACCTATGGGCCTGTCGATGACGCGCTGGCCGAAGTCGGATTGAAACGGAAAATCGCCGCCGTCGTGCCGGGATTTTCTGCCGCGCTGGCGATTGCACAAAACTCCGATCTGGTGGCGCTGATCCCCGCTTCATTTCTGATTGCTGAGCCAGACCGGTTACATGCGTTTGAACTGCCGGTGAACACCCGCGAAATCACTATCTCTCAGATGTGGCATCCGCGTTCAGAAGTCGATCCGGCGCACCGCTGGTTGCGACAACTGGTTCTCAGTGTATGCAGGAATAAAATCCCGGATTAACTCACATTCAATCCCTTACTCTGCGTCGAGATAATGTCTGAGCGTCATCCGCAAATCGGGCGTTAATTCTTTGATGTTTTTAAGCATCCAGCGCAAATACCCCGGATCATCCTCGGCGATTTCTGCAATTTTCCGGCCGCGATATTTCCCGAACATCATGGTGCTGACCAGCGCCGGGCGTCCGGTAATGGTCACCATTTCTTCGGGCGTCCAGCCGGATTCATCCATGATACGGATCAGCAGCGCGGCAGTAATATAGCAGTCAAACAGCGCACGGTGATGATGCAAGTCCGCAGGCGTGGCAACTTGCAGCTTGAGAGATTTGTAGAGCGCCATATTACTGTACTTAATCCCCGGCCATAAACGTCGCGCCAGTTTCACGGTACAAATCCATTCGCCCGACATATCAGGCAGCATGCGCTGGTCAAAACTGGCATTGTGAGCAACATAATACTGACTGCCGTGGTAACGCGGGATGATCTCCTCAATCCACGGTTTATCGGCCACCATCGCTTCGGTGATTTTATGGATGGCCATTGCCTGATGGCTGATCGGGCGGTCAGGGCGCACCAGATCACTCATCGGGTTAACAATTTTCCCGTTCTCGATATCGACGGAGGCCACTTCCACCACGCCACCCTGCAATCCGCAGGTTTCCGTATCAATAACACGCAACATTTTCTACTCCGGCTGATCACCAAATACTTTCCAGTACCGCTAGCCTAACGGAATGGCTTTCCTGTGCCCACTTTTCTGATCACAACTTTTTTCATCACAAACAAAGACTGAATATCTCCCCACACTCACTCCGTCTATTTCCTGTACAGATCACACTTCCCCCTGCTTTCGTGAAAATGCTCACATTCGTCCGTGCAGATGCCCAAACAAACACGGAAATTTTCGGCTTTTAGCCGTGGAAATGCTTCAGGAAACTGTCTAAGTTCAATATTGAAACGCTATTTTATTATTGTTGGATTGCGGTTTTAAGTAAGTGTGAGTGCGCTCACATTGCTGAATGAACACGCAATTGCGGCACGCCCTGAAGGGCGTTAACTCACTCAGTAATGGCAGGTATCGCTGTGAAAATAAGTTCTGTTGAAGTCTCTGTTTTTACTTATCCGACCCGTCGTGTTTCAGACAGCGCGGGTCATTCGCATCCGGGTGAAGAAAGTCAGGCAAAAATGGCGATGTTAACCATCACCACCGATGAAGGCGATTGCGGATATTCGTTCGCGCCGCCGGAAGTTGTGCGTCCGCACGTAGTGAATGCTTTTTTCAGAAAAGTACTGATCGGTCAGAATCCGTTCGACCGTGAACGTCTCTGGCAGGATCTGGTGCACTGGCAACGCGGCAGTGCGCATCAGCTGACCGAACGGGCGCTGTCGTTTGTCGAGCAGGCGCTGTGGGATCTGATCGGCCGCAAACTGAACATGCCGGTACACAAACTGCTGGGCGGATTCCGCGAGAAAGTACCGGCCTACGGCAGCACCATGTGCGGCGATGAATTGAAAGGCGGATTGTCGACACCCGACGAGTTCGGCCAGTTTGCTGAAAAACTGGTCGCGCGCGGTTATCAGGCCATCAAGCTGCACACCTGGATGCCGCCGGTGGCGTTTGCGCCGGATCCGAAAATGGACATCAAAGCCTGCGCCGCCGTGCGTGAAGCCGTCGGGCCGGACATCGAACTGATGCTCGACGGCTATCACTGGTACAGCCGCAGTCAGGCACTGACCATCGGTAAAGCGCTGGAAAAACTCAACTTCGCGTGGTTTGAAGAGCCGATGGAAGAAGAGAGCATGGCGTCCTACGCCTGGCTGGCGGAAAACTTGTCCATCGACGTGATCGGGCCGGAAAGTCTCGGCGGTAAACATCACAGCCGTGCGGACTGGGTCAAAGCCGGTGCCTGCGACATTTTACGCGCCGGTGCCAACGGCGTCGGCGGCATCTCGCCGTGTATGAAAGTTGCCAGTCTGGCAGAAGCCTTTGGCATGGACTGCGAAGTACACGGCAACGGCGCGGCGAGTCTGGCGGTGGTCGGGGCTATCCGCAACTGCCGCTGGTACGAGCGCGGTCTGCTGCATCCGTTCCTCGAATACGACGAACCCGCTGCGTATCTGAACAGCATCGTTGACCCGATGGATGAGCACGGTTTTGTGCATCTTTCTGACCGCCCGGGCCTGGGTGAGGACATCAATTTTGATTACATAGAAACCCATACCGTCAGTCGCGACTGACCTGCGGGCAGAAAAAAATAATAAACCTCTGACTCTACCCGGAAGGTACATCATGAACTCTGGCAAAACGTGGGGCGCGTGGATTTTCGCGCTCCTGCTGATGACCGGTGGCTGGACGGCGCAGGCAAAAACGCCGCCCGACCAGCTGATCATCGGCATGAACATGAATAACCTGTTAACGCTCGATCCGGCAGCGATGACCGGCAATGATATTGTCGGCATCGTGGTCAATCTTTACGATCCGCTGATTGAGCTGGATCCGCAACAACTCACCAACGTGCGCCCGGCGCTGGCGACCTCGTGGGAGGTCAACGACGCCCGTAATCTCATCACGTTTCATCTGCGCGACGGCGTGAAATTCCACTCCGGCAATCCGGTCACCGCGGACGATGTGGTGTGGTCGATGCGCCGCATTCTGCACCTCAATCTGGCACAGGCCTCGGTGTGGAAATCCTACGGTTTCAGCAAAAAGAATGTCGATGAGATGGTACGTTCGCCGTCTCCCGGTGTCGTCGAAATTCAGTTACCGAAACCCAATGACCCGAAACTGGTGATTTACTCACTGGCGGCGCTCGGCAGCGTGGTGGCGCTGGACAGCAAAACTGTGCAGGCGCATGAAGTGAATGGCGACTGGGGTAACCGCTGGCTGACCACTAACGAAGCCGGTTCCGGGCCGTTTCGCCTCGATAACTGGCAGGCGAAAGACGTGCTGAACATGAGCCGTAATCCGCAGTACTGGCGCGGTGAACCTAAGCTTTCGCGCGTAGTCTTCCGCCATTTTCAGGAGTCGCAGACGTTGCGCCTGATGATTGAAAAAGGCGATCTGGATATTGCCAATAACATGGCCGTATCGGATGTTACCGCGCTCAGTCACGACCCGGCGATGCAGGTCGATCAGGTAAAAAAAGGCACCATTTATTACGTGGCGATGAGCATGAAAGAGCCGCATTTTGCTAACCCGAAAGTACGCGAAGCGGTGCGCTATCTGATTGATTATCAGGGCATCGGCAAGGCGCTAATGAACGGCTACGGCATTGTGCATCAGCGGCCGATTCAGGTCGGGATGCCTGCCACGCTGCCTGATCCGGGTTACCAGCTGGATATCCCACGTGCGAAAACCCTGCTGGCGGAAGCCGGATATCCCGACGGTTTTGATACCACGCTGCGGGTGCTGGCCGATCAGCCATTCCTCAATATCGCCATTGCTGTGCAGTCCACGCTGATGCAGGCAGGCATTCGCGCCAAAATTGTCACCGGCACCGGTAACCAGATTTACGGCGCGATGCGTGAACGTAAGTTCGACATGCTGGTCGGGCGCGGCGGCAGCGGCGTGGAACCGCATCCGCATTCCAGCCTGCGCGCGCTGGTGTATAACCCCGACAACAACGACGCGGCGCGGCTGACCAACTTTCAGGGCTGGCGCACCGGTTTTTACGATAAACAGCTGAACATGGATATCGATCAGGCGCTGCTCGAACGTGACCCGGAGAAACAAAAACAGGATTACTTCGCCATTCAGGAACGCTATGACGCGCTGATCCCGGCGCTGGTGCCGCTCTCGCAAATGGTTGATTCCATCGTGGTGCGTAAGGATGTCAAAAATTACCTGCCGCATCCTTCAGCAACCACGTTCCTGCGCGACGTCTGGAAAGACGAACCTGCTGACGTCCAGCCAACCGGAGGTAAAGGGTTATGACCATGCAAATCCCGGCTCCCGCTTCAAAGCAAACGGCGCGGATGTCATTCCCCGCCGGACGTATCGGCAAACGGCTGGTGCAGGTGGCGGTCACACTGTTTGGCTTGCTGTTGCTGACGTTTTTTATTGGCCGCGTGATGCCGGTGGATCCGGTGCTGGCGATTGTCGGACCGGACGCCGACCACAGCACCTATGAACAGGTTTACCACCAGCTCGGCTTTGATAAACCGTTGTGGACGCAGTTCGGCATCTACCTTTCAGGGCTGGCGCACGGCGATTTAGGCAATGCGCTGCTGACCGGCAAACCGGTGACGCAGGACATTCTGCGCGTGTTCCCGGCCACCATGGAACTGGCGACGCTGGCGATCATTCTCGGCGCAGGCGTCGGCATTCCGCTTGGCGTACTGGCAGCGGCAAAACGCAACAGCATCGCCGATTACGTGGTGCGTATCATCAGTCTGGCCGGATATTCCACGCCGATATTCTGGGTCGGCATGATGGGGCTACTGGTGTTTTACGCCTGGCTCGGCTGGGTCGGCGGTGCCGGTCGGGTAGATTTCAGTCTCGACGGGCAGGTCACGCGGCACAGTGGTTTTATGCTGATTGACGCGCTGATCGCCGGAAACTGGGAAGTGTTTCGCAACGCGCTTAATCACCTGATCCTGCCTGCGTCGCTACTAGGCTTTCACTCGCTGGCCTACATCAGCCGCATGACCCGCAGCTTTATGCTGGCGCAACTTTCACAGGAATTCATTATCACAGCCCGCGTCAAAGGGCTGAGCGAATGGCATGTGCTGTGGAATCACGCCTTCCGCAACATCCTGGTTCAGTTGCTGACCGTGGTGGCGCTGGCGTACGGCTCACTGCTGGAAGGCGCGGTGCTGATAGAAACCGTGTTTTCGTGGCCGGGCTTTGGTTCGTATCTCACCAGCAGCCTGATGCTGGGCGACATGAACGCGGTGATGGGCTGCGTGCTGGTGGTCGGCATGATTTTCGTGGTGCTGAATTTGCTCTCTGACCTGCTTTATCAGGTCTTTGACCCGAGGACAAAAGTATGACGATTTCCCTCGATTCCGTCACGCTCAGCGCAGGCGATGAAAAACGTCAGCGCGTGAAAAGGGCGTTTGGCCGCGTGGGCCATTTTCTGTGGCAGATGGCCTGTAATCCGCTGACGGCCATCGGCGGCGCGATAGTTCTGGTGCTGATGATTGTGGCGATTTTTGCGCCATGGATCGCGCCGTTTCATCCGCTGGTGCAGGATTTAAACAACGCGCTCAGCCCGCCGTCGGCGGCGCACTGGTTCGGCACCGACGAGTTTGGCCGCGATATCTTCAGCCGTCTGGTGTATGGCTCTCGCATCACTTTGTACATCGTGTTGCTGGTGTCGGTGACCGTCGGGCCGCTCGGCTTACTGTTAGGTGTTACCGCCGGGTATTTCGGCGGCAAAACGGACATGGTGCTGATGCGCGTCACCGACATCTTCATCTCTTTCCCGAGTCTGGTGCTGGCGCTGGCGTTTGTCGCCGCGCTGGGTCCCGGCCTGGAACATGTGGTGATCGCCATTACGCTCACCGCGTGGCCGCCGATTGCGCGTCTGGCGCGTGCCGAAACGCTCTCGCTGCGACAAGCTGATTTTATCTCTGCGGTGCGGTTGCAGGGCGCGAGTCCGCTGCGGGTTTTGTGGCGTCACATTGTGCCGCTGTGCCTGCCGTCGGTGATCATCCGTATCACCATGAATATGGCCGGTATCATTCTGACTGCCGCCGGTCTGGGCTTTCTCGGGCTTGGCGCACAGCCGCCGGATCCGGAGTGGGGCGCGATGATTTCCAGTGGCCGTACGTACATGATGGAGTGCTGGTGGGTGGCGACCATTCCCGGTCTGGCGATCCTGATTAACAGTCTGGCGTTCAACTTTTTAGGAGATGGCCTTCGTGACATCCTCGATCCCCGAAATGACTGACGCTCCGGCGTTACTCGATGTGCAGGACCTGCACGTCAGCTTTGTGAATGGCCGTCAGGTGACGCAGGCGGTACGCGGCGTGTCTTTCCAGCTCGGACGCGAAAAACTGGCGATTGTCGGCGAATCCGGCTCGGGTAAATCCACCGTCGGTCGTGCGCTGTTGCATCTGCATCCCTCAAAAGCGCAGATCACTGCCAGCAAAATGCAGTTCGCCGATGTCGATCTGCTGCGCGCCAGCCCGAAGCAGATGCGTCAGGTACGCGGCAAACGGATTTCGATGATTATGCAGGACCCAAAATACTCACTGAATCCGGTGCTGTGCGTGGGCGATCAAATCGCCGAAGCGTGGCGGTCGCACCACAAATGTTCGTATCAGGATGCCAAACGCAAAGTGCTGAACATGCTCGACGTGGTGCGCATCCGGGATCCGGAACGCGTTTACGGTCTGTACCCGCATGAGATATCCGGCGGGCAGGGACAGCGCATCATGATTGCAATGATGCTGATCACCGACCCCGAAATGGTGATCGCCGATGAACCGACCTCGGCGCTGGATGTGTCCGTGCGTTTACAGGTGCTGGCGCTGCTCGACGACCTGGTAAAAACGCGCGGTTTGGGACTGATATTTATCAGTCACGACATCAATCTGGTGCGCAGTTTCTGCGACCGCGTGCTGGTGATGTACGCCGGACGCATCGTGGAATCCATCGCTGCCACCGATCTGGATAACGCGCAGCATCCGTACACGCGTGGCCTGCTGAACGCGCTGCCGGACATGGATAACCGCCGTTATCCGCTGCCGGTAATGCAACGGCAGGCCAGCTGGCTTACCGATTAAGGAGCCGACATGACAGCTAAAACCATGATTGACGTGCGTAACCTGAACCTGACTTTTGGCGAAGGCGCGAAAACCACGCAGGTGCTGACCGATGTGAATATCGCCGTGCGTGAAGGCGAGATTTTCGGGCTGGTGGGCGAGTCCGGTTCCGGTAAAACCACGGTGCTGAAATGTCTGGCGGGGTTGTTTACTCACTGGAAGGGCGAGCTGGAAATCGATGGCCAGCAGCTCGAACACCGCATTGGTCGTGACCGCTGCCGTCTGGTGCAGATGGTGTTTCAGGATCCGTACGGTTCGCTGCATCCGCGCCACACCATTGGCGATATTCTGGAAGAGCCGCTGCAAATTCATCGCATCGATCAGCGTGATCAACGCATTAATACCATTCTGGAGAAAGTCGGTTTAAACCGCGCATTCCGCAGCCGTTATCCGCATCAGCTTTCCGGCGGACAGCGCCAGCGTGTGGCGATTGCGCGGGCGCTGATCCTCAAACCGCGCGTGTTACTTCTCGATGAACCGACCTCAGCACTGGATGTGTCGGTACAGGCGGAAATCCTCAATTTGCTGTTCGATCTTCAAAAAGAGGAAGGGCTGACTTATTTGATGGTCACGCACGATTTGGGTGTGATCGCCCATCTCTGCCAGCGCGTCGCGGTGATGAAATACGGCAAAATCCTCGAAACACTGGAAACCGATGCCCTGCTGCGCGGCGATATTACGGATGATTACACCCGCGTGCTGGTCGACGCCAGCCGCGACTACAGCCGGGAAATGGCGGCGAAAGTGATGCTGTAGGATGGGGACTGACAGGTAATTTACTGCCGCTGCATCGGGCATGATGCAGCGGTAGTTAATGCTTTTCATCCCGGATCCTGCCCAACTTCATCGTCACCTCTGCCGGCATGTCATCCAGATTATCTTCCCGTAACCCCATTACGACGTTATATCCCATTAGCAGCGAACGGTCGCCCAGGCGTGGCAGTGGAGCCAATTCTATCGGGATGGTCAACTTCAGGCTGGCGTCATAATCACATCCCAGATACACACGCAACAAAGTAAACACGTCTTCCCGCAACTGACCGCCTGGCAACCAGCCTTTAGCCTCAGCCGCGTCTTCGGTAAACATTTCCACGCCGATGCAATAGTTGGCGTCCTCCGTATGACTACCGAGAACCAGATGATCGCCCAACCTTTGTTGCTCTGAAAACGAGAATCTCGCCCGTTTGCCTGCCAGCATCCGGGTCACCATGTGCGGGTTCACGGTGACCTGCGTATTCGGTGCCTGCGTGCGGATCACGCTCACAATCCCCTCCGCCGTGCGGGTGGTTCTGACAAGTGGCTGCAGCAACGCCAGTAAACGCGAGGCGGGCACGTCGCCGCTGTCGGTGATGCCGGTCAGAGCCATCAGGCTGCGGGATGTTTTGTCGGTACCGCCGTCTTCAAAGGTGGCGGGATAATTGTACTTTCGCCAGATGCGGTAAAACTGCGTCATCATCCGGTGGTTGAAGATGTCTAAAAAGGCTTCCAGCGCCTCGTGACCTTCTCGCCGCTGGGTGATGTCATCGATGTAGCCGGTCGGCAGCGGCGAATCCACGCCGTACAGTCCCATAAAGGTGGTGCGTACCGTCGGCGGCGCGTCCGGGCGTTCTTCGCTCTTTTCTACGGCTTTAAGTTCGCTGACCGGGAATCCCATCCCCGGATGCGGACGAAAACGCACCGCGTCGTTTTTCGGCGAGAAGGTGCTTCCGGGAGGTTGATGATCCGAAAGCTGTTTCTCCAGCAACTGGCAGAACCGGTAGAAGTTAAACGCGTGCGCCCGGTCATTGCCGTCTTCGTCCCGCCAGAATTCGTTCAGACGCTTTTTGTTATCTTCCGTCTTCATCAGAATAAAATCCGTGTCAGGCGGCGTTCCGGCCATGACCATTGTGTCCCGGACTGACTGAGCGTCACCGTCAGTTGTATAAACCGGCGGATATCGGCGTACTGGGTGTAGAACTGCTCCAGAACCTCGCAAAACAGCAATGCATCGCCCTGGCCACAGAACTGATGTTCATCAAGCGTTACGCGGATAGCCACGCCGTGCCAGCCTTCGGCGGGGTAGTGAGACGGCGTATAGCTCACCTGCGTAATGCCCGCAATGCGTCGGGCATTGTCCGGGTCATGCGTCCAGTCCAGCAGGCTGAGCGCGTGACGCAGCGTGTCGGTTTCCATCAGCCCGGCGATGGCCTGCGGATGCAGCAGCGACAGCACCTGCCACTGATAAAGTTCAGCGGTCGGCGGGTAATGCGGCATGGAGGGACGCGTGCGGGTGGCACACTTCAGCTCAAGATTACCCAGGGCGGTCTCGCCGTCGAATACGCTCTCCTGTAACGCCATGCGCGGATACGCGCCGTTGGTGCAGGTCATGTTCAGGCCAATTTTCAGGCCATTCTGCTCTTCGTGAGTGCGTCCCCCGAGCATTAAAATGGTCTCGTTCAGCCCGGAGGTCCCGCGGTACATGCGGGTGTGGTAATAACGGTCGGGCCAGTTTTTCTTATACTGGAGCATGCCGCCTTTCTGACGAAACTGGCTGTAAGGCACGTAGCTGAATTCGGCGTTGTCTTCGGTCACTTCCGCGACCTCATTAACCGCGTAGATTTCGGTGTGGCCGTCGCTGAGCCGGTGCGGCCGCAGGCGGTAATCACTGACCGCGGTGGTCACGGACAGCGGCTGGGCCAGCAGGCGGAACAGGTTAATCACCGGCACGCAGTGCATGCGGATGGCGTCCGGCGGCACGGCTAAATCGTACGGCCAGCGTTCGCTGAGCGTCACCTCGATATCAAAGGCGGTGGTGTCAGGCGGAAAGGTCAGGGTTTCCAGTCCGCGCAGTTGCATAAAGAAATAGCGTTCGGGGGAAGTGAAATACTCCAGCCACGGGCGCACCTCGCCGCACAGGGCCGGGCTGTCGCTCTCCGGCCAAAGCGAGGCGTCGTTTTCTGCCTGCCAGCGTGGCACAAACTGCACGTCTACCGGCGTCAGCTCAGTCGATTCCTGCCAGTACCGCAAGTTCACCCGCTTCACCTGACGGCTGAGAGCCAGATACAGCGCCGACTGCAGTACGCGGTCGCCGTTGAGATACAGGCTGATGTTCTGCCAGTCGGCGCGGCGGATTTCCGTGAGGGCGGGCAGGGTAAAGCGCAGTTTCAGCGCCTGCTGGCCTTCGGGCAGGGTGATTAATGAGACGTTATCAAGGGCAAAAGGATGCACCTTCAGGTCGCGGGTGGTGCGATAAACGCAGCGCTGACGGTCGTTGCCCAGTGGCTGGGTTAACAGCTCGCTTTCAGCGGGCAACACCTCTTCGCGCACATGCAGCTCCGGCGCGGCCGGTGTCAGTTCGACAATTGCCGTGGAGGGCAGCGTGCGGTTGATCACCGGCAGCAGGTGCGAGAGCAGAGGCTCAGTGAGCTCGGGAATATCGTCATCTATCTTCTGACGCAGTTTGGCCATCATCAGCGAAAAGCCCTGAAACAGCCGTTCGACGGAGTCATCGCGCGGTACCGGACTGCTGTCCAGACCTAACGCGCGTCCCAGCTCCGGGAACTCTTTGGCAAACTCCAGCCCGGCTTCCTTCAGATAGCGCATTTCGCCGTCAAAATATTTTAAGAAATCGTCTTCCATTACTGACTTTTCCTGAGCTGCAGCCGGTTGTCATTGAGCTCAACGATCCGGTCTTTACTGTCATCGAGGTCATTACGTTCGAGAACCAGCCGCCAGGTGTTGTTTGTGGCATCCGGTGCCATAAAGAGGGCAACCACGGCGACAAACTTTGCGTCGGCATGCAGCGGCACGGCCACCGTCGCCTCTGCGTCCGGCATCACCTGGACAACCTGCCGGTCGAGCAGGTCAGCGGCCAGCACGGAGTTGTCCTGTTTGAGCAGGGCGGCGTAGCTGGCCGTATCAAACGTTTTGCGGTCTTTGAGCTGATAAACGCGAACCACCGTCGGCAGCGCCTCGCCGCCTTCGTTGCTGTTGAGCGCGGCGCGGGAGGTCAGCTTCAGATGCAAGGTGTCTATTTTACGGTAGAACACGGCGCTGGCGACCGCAGAGGCGCCGTTGCCCACGCGCTGCGTCAGGCCGCAGCTGCTTATCAGCAAGGGCAGCAATAACAGCGCGGTGCCGCGCGTTAGTCGCTGGAAATTATTGGGCATCATGGCGCGTTGTGTCCTCCGCATTGTCCGTGGCCATGCCCGGAGAGGTAAATATTTGGGCCGGCAACTTAAAGCGTCGCAGGGTCAGCAGTTCCAGCGGGCCGCGGCCGCTTTGGGTGCGTAACACCACGTTCAGCGTCTCTCTGGTGGCGGTTTGCCAGCTCAGGCGATAGCGGCTGCTGTCGAGCTGTTCAACCTGCGCCTTATCGAGTAAACGCAGCCAGGCCCAGCCGCCGTCCGCCTGAAAATAGCTCTGGAAAGCGTCGGCGCTTTTCCCTGATGCCGCAACCGGTGAGTACGTCAGGGACACCTGCGGGTGATCGCTGGCGGCGTCTGGCCAGCGGAACGTCTGCCAGCCCGGCAGCTGGTTAAAGTACTTCAGAACAGCGTCGTCAATCTGCAGGTCGGTTTCCACCACGTTAGGGGTCGGGCGGATCTGCAGCTCAAAGGTCACGCCGGGTTTACCCTGCGGGAAGACGCGGCGGCCGAGCTGGCTCTGCTGGTTAACTGCGCTGAGGAAGTCCGGGTTGATGCTCATTCCCTGGGTGTTGAGCGGATTCGGTACCCAGCTGTCACCCTGTTTTTCCAGCACGCCGGCCAGTTGCCGGGTAATAAACTGGTCAATCAGGCCGGTATCCGGCCTCAGGTAGTGAGCCAGCTGGGTGAAGTCGGCGTCGTTTTTGGTGTTATCGAACGGGTAACGTCCGGTAAATTCCGCCTGCCACGGGTTCTGCACCTGAACCTGCCAGGCGCTGTTGATCCCCTGCTGCGCCGGAGTCATCACGCCGTTCCACGCCTGTTCCAGCGGCTGGACAAACGCGGCGTCGGCAAAGCTGCTCCATTCGCCACCCAGGCTGGCCGCCAGAAGCTGCGCGTAGTGACGGCCCTGCGACAGCGTGGTATCGCTGTTGCTGAAGGCGGATTTGACCAGGCTTTGTGCCATCGCCTGCGGGTCTGAGGCATTGGCCACCTGCATCAGCTGCAATCGCGTTTGTGACACCTGCAGCAGGTAGTTACTGACGGAGACGCCGGCGGTATTCTGTGCCGCAGGCGCGTCGCCAGCCGCCGGGGTTTCCGGCGGTAACACGGCCAGCAGCGGGGCGAAGGTCTCGCTCAGCACGCGGGTCGGGTCATTGCGCCCGCCAGCAAATCCGGCGTCCGGCGTGGTTTTCGACACCAGTTTTTGCGCCGATTTCAGCAGGGAATCCCCCATCGCTTCGCGGTGCTGACCGGCCGCACCCTGATAACGCAGGGTGCGGCTCAGGGCCAGCAGCGGCGACTGACGGGCATCGGCCAACTGGGTCAGCTGATCGAGGGAGGTGCTCAGCGAGTCGCTGGTGTTCCAGCGGATGCTGTTGAGGAAATTGAGCCAGGCGCTGGTGTAATCGGCAAAGTAGCGTTCGGTCAGGCGGTATTGCAGCTGGTCTTTGGTCAGCAGCTGTTGTTCGCCTTTATCATCCAGCACCCAGTCGGAGGTGACGTGGCGTGCCGCCGCCGCTTTATCAATCGCGTCGCTGACTTCTCCCTCCCAGGCTTCACGGGTGAACATGCCGGGCAGGGTGTCATCGGTGGAGAACAGCTGACCGCCGGCGGTTTCCCCGAGCAGGCTGTCGAGCGTGACGTCGGCATTGTGCGGCGACACGCTCAGTAACATCTGCTGATACAGCGCGTTTTCGCTGTTACTGATGCCTTTCTGGCTGCGCAGGATGGTACGCACGTTGGCCACCAACGGGTCATCGGCGGGCAGCTTCCACTGCGCATGGCGCGGCAGCTGCTGCAGGTAAAAGCCGAGCAGCTTGTCCGAACGGGCCAGCCATTCTCCGGGCGCCACGCCGCCCGGCGCCGTCCACAGAGGAGACAGCACCGGCTGCATAAAGGCCGGGTCGGCATGTTCAGGATGCAGCAGCATCAGGTAGGCTTTCAGTTGCTGATAGGCCACTTTCCCGGCCAGACGTCGTTCGGCAGAGCCCGGCGGCAGGAACACAAACGCCTGCAGCCGGTCTTTCAGCGCGTCCACCACCGGCGTTATCAGCAGAGCCTGACTTTGACGGGTATAGGCGGGCCACAGTGCGTTGATCACCGCATCGCGCTGATCGAGGCCGAAGCGGTGCAGCCACGGCGAACCGTTTTGTTGCCACCACAGCAGGCGGTCAATGTTGTCCTGCAGGGCGACGCTGCGGGTCAGCGTGTCGGACATCGGGGCCGGCGTGCGGGTCGCCTGCAGCAGCGCCTGGCTGTCGGCGATAAGCGTGCGGTTGGCACAGGCAGATATTCCCATGCCCAGCACCCACAGTCCCGCCAGCGTGAGCGTGCCGATGGCCAGCTTGTCACCGGTGGACAGATGGTCGCGGCGACCCTGCTGCGTCCGGCTTTGCGCGATCACGCCGTTCCAGGCGGGGGACAAATAGCAGGCGTGGGAGTGTTGCTGAACAGAAGCCGGTTCAGGGGTAGCAGGCATAAAGAAGATGCCGCCGGCCAGCAGGCGCTGATGCTCACCGAGCCACGGCTGAAAACGCTGCCTGAGCAACGCGCCGGTGTGGTGTTTCAGATCCCCTGACAGCTGCAGCAACCAGGCCCAGCGTTTGTTCTCGTTCAGCTGCGCAATGCCCTGTGGAATGAGCGTGGCGGCCAGCTGACTGAGCTGGTCATCAAGGGAGACCGGCGTGCCCGCCGGCCAGTGGCAGCCGATAGTCTGCACCGGGCGGTCGTCCTGTTCCCACTGCGGCTCACTCAGGCACACACCAAACACTGGCGGACGCCAGCTGAGGGTGCGCCCGAGCGCGATAAACTGACGATAGACGGCGTCGCTGTTGCACGCCGGCAGCGTCTGATTAGGCACCGGCTGCGTGGTCCACAGGTATTGTGGCTCTGCCGTCACATCGGTGACCCACAGCACGGCGTTAAAGGCGCGGCGCCCGCGCATGTCGCGCAGCTGCGTGACGGCGGCTAAATCCAGCGCGTCAGCCTCGCCACACCAGATAAGGACGGCATTCTGGCTTTCCTGCCAGCGCGCCTGCGTCAGGCCGGGGGCGACTTTTTCCACCACCGCCGCCTCACCGGTGACCAAAAGCCACGGCTGTTTGTGCTTCCAGTGCCAGCCATAGCGGTGACGCAGGGTGAAGCGCAGGGTATCAAACGCCGTGATGCGCGCGTCGTCCTGTGTCTCGGGCGGGCGGTTAAAATCGAGCAGTTCCAGGGCGAAGGCGTAGCGGGCCAGCAGAAAATAGCTCAGCAGGATGACGCCGGTTGCCCACCAGACCACGCCGTGGGTGAGGGTTTCTCCGTCGGCGTTCAGCCACAGGAGGCTCAGGACCAGGGCGAGCATCACCACCAGCATCAGGTGAAGGCTTTTAGTCATGACGTTGTTGCTCCAGCAGGTGCCATTCCACATCGAGCCGCTTACGCCATAAGCGCAGTACCAGAGGGACAGAGAAACTCAGTAAGGCCGCGACCACCGCCAGTCCGCCGCCCATCCAGGGCAGCATGCCCATCTGCGTATCACGGTCGGCGGGGAGTAATATCAGAGCCAGCATCACGGCCACAATCCCCGCGAGATAGGCCAGCGGATAGCGTGAAATCGTATCGACAGGCATGTCCACGGGCGCAGCAGGCTGGGTGCTGAGCTGCACCAGGCTGATGGACTCCTCAGACTGTGCGGCGACCAGCTGGCCGCGCTGGCCTAAATCGCAGCTTTCGGCTGCCAGGCATAACGTTAACCAAAAACTAGAGGAAGCCGAAGGCCCCAGTAACTGAGGTAAAACATGCACATTATTTGGAGATATCGCGATAGCGCTTTCATCGAGTATCGAGATCAGTTTGCTATGTTCCCGACGTTCTAATCCGTTATCCCACAAATGACGCAATCGGGTTCCCTCTGTTTGGTCTGCCCCCAAAAAATGAGCTGCGTTATGTTCAAACTCAATCAAGGGATTTCGTTGTGGGCGGAATACGTACACTGGCTTAAGTTTTATGCTGTTCAGATGCGCGTCGGAATGGGGTTGAAAGAGCAGGGCAGCGCTAAATTCGCTTACCTGAGACTCTGCCTTTAAAAACTGACAGCATATGAGTAAATGCGGTTTTAACAGGGGGTTATTGATCCAATCTGTCAACAACTGGCCATCCGGATATTGCTCGAGGTAGTGAATTTGATCCAAGGGGAGTTGTTTGTTCAGCGCAGCCTTCCAGGCCTGTATGACCGCGATGCAGGAGGTATTTTCAACCTCGCCGGTGAAGAACCAGACCTGTACCCCCTGAAGCTTGCTCAATTGCTCCGACAGAGGCGCCAATGTTTGAGTGATGATGTCAGCTAATGGCGACGCGCTAAGATTGTCATTTTGATTTTCAACTAACGAGGCAGGTTTAGACGGCGCCTGTGGCATCACACCTTCAAACCCTAAAATCCGTACAGCCAGATCAGGCTCTGGCGTCAACAAACTCCAGCTGGTTAACTTTAATGCTCGTCGAGCCCAGTTCTGCCACTGAGCCTGTTTGCTATCGATAAACTGATTACGGAATATCACTGCCCTGCGAGCCTGCAGGCACGCACTCAATACGAAAGCACCAATTGCGAATGCCAGTAAGAAAGGAATTATCAGGAGATATAACCAGAAACGACTGTTGGCAAAGCCACGCTGTACTGGCCAGGTGAAAAATAAAATAAGCGCGGCAATAGAAATTAAAATGAGCAGCAGTAGTGGCCAACACCACCACATAGGCGGCTTTGGTAATTCTTTGCGAGGCATTGAGGGTAAAAGCCAGTTCATCCTTGAGCTCCGGCATTGGGAAGTGTTGTCCTTAACACGCAACCACATTGCGCTGTGCAGCCATCGACAATGACAGCCTGCCCCCTCATTTTCCAGGTCGGGTGCCCCTGATTAACAGGCACTGTACCGTGCTGGGAACAGCTGACTTTATCGCCTGCCAGCATGACAGGTTTGCCCGCAAAAATTGCACCGGATGCTGTATTGACGGCGCCCCCGTGATTATGTGGATCACCTAAGCGGATGACTCCTTTCATTGGTTCCCTTAATGAAATATAAAATATAGCCAGAAAATGGAAATCGAATTAATTCCACAAAAATGGAACGTTCGTTGCAAGCGCGTCGAGTTAGGAAGGAGCATATAAATAATCGACATGACAAAATTAACACCGGAAACTACAAAAAATCCGAAATAAAAAACGAGCGCACAAATTGGCATCGTCCATCTGTAGCCAGGCAGACTAATTAAGATGTAAGAAAGCAATATCGAGAACCATGGATAAAGAGAAATAATGTATGCCCAATTATCCCACGTTTTGATGTTATTCAAACTTATGGTTGAATTTTTTGTAGTTGCCATTATTACTTCTTATCCTCAATAGAGGATGACCCTAAGTTCGGGTCACAGCGCATATGATCCCAACCGATATAGTTTTTGACTTCAGGTACTTGATGCGGTAGATCCTGAAAATTTTTTGCTTCCGAGAATGTCATTTTGTAGCCATACCGCTGGTCTTCAATCGCTCTGAGAGATGCATAGTCTTTACCCCAACGTTCGCCAAAAGGTTTTGAACTGAGATAGAGTTCCCCCTTTTTAGTCAAAATAAAAGCTTGGTCATTGATGACCGTGAATGACTCAATTTCACCGGAGCTAGGGTTTGAACTTCCCCCCGGAATGGCTCCGCCTCCAGGTGAATAACTTGCTCGCTCCCAAGTTCGGCCATAATCTTTTGAAATTAAAAAGCCAGAGTTATCGTAGTAACCGATGGCGATATATCTCTCCGAAGGATGGATGTAGGTTGAGGTAAATAGCTGATAAAATTGAGAGGTAACCTCGGTATGAATTTTCATTTTCACATCGGTGTACCACAAGGCTCCAATGCAACCAAAACCGGTAAGTTCTAGGTATCTATGATCGTCAAAACGATACACAACTTGTGTAGGTGGCGTATTATTTGATGTTGAACTTTGATCACAACCCGATAAAATTATTGTTCCGTACAGCAGCATCAATTTGAAAACAGACATCCCTTTCTCCTTAAATTTTTGGCTCAGGCATATCCCACTGCAGTACGGGATCGCTTTTGGGGCTCGGTTTAGGAACGATGCCCATTTCAATTTCTGCACGGCTACGTGGAACAACTTTTTCTTTAAGCCCACCAAATTCGTTCACTACACCAGAGTCTCCAGTTGGCATTCCTTTTTCTCGCTCTGGCTTATTCATGAACCCTTTAAAATCAATTGGTAACTTCCCATTCTGATAGTAATCTTTAACTTTAGAGTCAGGATTTCGCTCCTGTCGCCAATCTGCCAGCAGCAATAAATCTCGCCAAAACTCACCTTTCTTTATCTCAAAGGCATTACAGCGACCGATCGCTAAATCGAAAGCCATCGCTTTGCTGGGTACGTCTTTGTTCGCTACAATCGAAGAATGTTGACTATAAGTAATAACGTTTTTGCTGCTCTTAAGCCTTTCCTGTACTTCTCCCTTCGTCATCTGGCGTTTAATCAGCAGATCCTGACCGGAGGTTGCCATCATTTCTTGCGACTGACCTTGCCAGTCAATTTTTTCACCTGACATTGCCCGGATGTTATAGATTTTGCTTATTTCATCCAATTGTTCTTGGTTAAGCGCATCTCCAGGATGCAGGCTGTAAAATGCCGGTGTTTTAGGCTGCGGGATTGGCATTGCAAGAAACTCCTGAGCTGCCATAGCCGATCCGGCAAGGTCTGGATCGTTGCCATCCAAAACGGCACGATACCTTTCAGCAGGAACATCTGGGTTAGTTTGGTGACGTTCTGGATTATCCTGCCCCATTAGAGAAAACTCGAAAGGTTCAGGTAACAAAGGTGCGTTGATAGTCACGTCATAGAAGTGATAACTGGCGTTAGTTTTCCCTACTTCTGGAGCGTCTTTATCCCCCCTGGGGAATAAAAAGTGCAGGTCTGTGCGGTCACCAATTTTGAAGCCTTTACAGAATGCCCGTTGACGGAAATTATCGCCCAACGAATTGCGAATGGCATCCCGCACACCACTCCAGCCGAAGCCCTGTATAGGGAACATGGAAACTACACCGTCATTGGGGCAAAAATAGTTGTATACCAGACCGAAGTTGTTCCGTGAGAACAAAGGATTTCCCCATTGTGAAACCGGGGGCAAACACATTTTTTTTGTGAGTTCTTTCTGATAGGCGCCATCGTGGGGTTTTCCTCCATTGTACAAAGGATTAGTGCCCATAAGTTGGCAAAAGTGAGCTAAGGTTTTCTGTCTGGCGTTATCTGTTTGCTGGTTCCCTGGGGAAGTATTTTCGAGCCAGCGATTCTCCAGCGAATAGGGGGAGTGGTTTAGAATGACACAATCAGCCGGAGGTTTTCCTGCTTCTTTAACCCACATATTTGCCAGCATAGTAATAATGGTACCCTGGCTATGTGCAACGATATTAATAGCATCATTTTTAGTCGCATCGTTATTTCGAATTTCCAATATCAAATTCGCTAGACGTCGTGCCGCGTAGGCCTGGTAAATACGATGAGGGTTATCGTAAATTGGGTGACTCCAGTCACCGTCGTTAAGTTCTGAACGGGACAACTCTCCGATTAACTTCAGTGCTGCGCCGCTGGCACCCGGGCCAAACATATCGGGAATATTAGTTGTCGCATTGGCAAAAGTCCCACCACCTTTCGCAGCGGTGCGGTCTAGCCAGTTTCCAAAATTATCAATGTTTTGGTCATTAAACTGAGCGATACGCTTGGGATCTTCTTCCCTGTAGGCGTTATAGGGAATATTGGCCTCATTATGCAGGCTCTTTAAATCCTGTTGGTAAGCTTTCTGATCAGCCTCCCAGCTCGCTTTATCTACGGGTTTATACCCCCAATAGAAAGGGATCACGGGTGAACGGTTCAGGCCATCAATACAGGTTTGGTGCTTCACATCACAGGTTTTAGTTGTGATATTTCCTTCAATATCTGCTATCTGAAATTGTTTTTCTATCCAGCTATGTGGATGTAAATCTGTGCGATTGAGACGATTATTTAGCCCTATGCAAAGACCAATGTCCTGGTTTTGGTAGGCTTCTCCAACATCATTAACGCCGTGGACCAATATCACAATACATGGCAATGCAGGATGTACCTCGCAAGTCTGAATCAACATAGCGCCTGAATCACTAGGCCTGCCGGTGTCATCTTCTGAAATAATCCCGCACGAACGTATAGCATCATTATTATCGTTGCTCATTTACTCATCCTTGATCAGTTCAATGACTAGTTTTTCCAGTTCATTCATTTTCAATAAGGGGGATTCACCGTTACTGTCGGTAACCCCTTCTACTACGGAGCCATCAGATTTCCGAATCCTGAATTTTTGCTCGGCTAAAACCCAGTCAGGGTTGCCTTTACTATGAAGTTTGTACTTCAACCCAAAGTCGCCCTGTTTGAACGATGGCATTGCTTGGCTGACGCTGTCTCCATCCTGGTAAATCAACTCAGGTGATTTTTGTAGAATACGGGTAGGAGCAAGCTCTTCGATCACCCCGTCTTTGATACGGATCCCAGCCCCGCCACACATCAGTAACAGCTCTTTCTTCGCGTTCAGCACGATGCGGCCGTTGGTACTGGTGATCTGCATGTCCTCGAAGGAGGTCAGCTCCATCTGGTCTTTTTGCGCCTGTAGCTGCACCTTTCCTGCAGCAGCGATGAGCTTGATGCCTAACTTGTTCGCAAATACGGAGAACAGTTCACCGGCGGCAACTGAGAAGCGACGGAATACGCTGAAACTGACATCCTGGCCGGCGGTGGCCACCAGATTCTTACCTGCAGTTTGTTGGATCGTTTTCGGCGTGGTGTGCGCAATACCGGCATCGCCATAGACGACGACACCTGGCTGAGCGAGTTTGGTGAGGTCTGTCTTGAGCAGCTCCTGATCGGTGGTTTCTGCCGGAGACGCCTGAGCGATATCGGCGGTACTCTTCAGGGTTTTGGCCAGAGCCAGGGCTTTTTCAAGCTGGGCAATGGCGGCATCCATATCCAGTTGCTGTCCCTGAGCACTGTTCTTCGGCTCGGTAGAAAGCAGCACGCCTTTACCGCCGCGAACGGCAACATAGGCATCAGTTCGCAATTCTGCGCCTTCACCGCGCTGCTTTCTGGCACTGTCCACAAGGTGTCCCAGGCTGAGCTGGCTCTTACCTGAATGTACCGTGCTGATTTTTATATGTTCTTTGCCCCGCTGGTCCTCAAGTCGAATCTTATTTCCAGAAGGAGTGCGGATGACGTTCCGCTTGTAGTTCGGTAACGCCACATGATCCGGGTGCGTTGAATCATGCAGCGCATAGGCGATATAAGGCCGATCAACGTCGCCGTTCTCGAACGCAATTGCCACGCCGGTGGAATCCAGCAGCGGCATATGGAAGCCGCAGGTATCACCGGAATACGGTTTCGCCAGGCGCAGCCAGCAGCTCTCGAAGCCTTTCTGCCATTCGGTGCGGTCGAAGCCAAACTGGGCGCGGTACAAACCGTCGGCGTTGATGTGGGCGTAAGGTTCATCCGGATGCGCGCTGGAGATGCGGGCAGACAGCGTGCCGGTGACGGTCGGCCACGGCAACAACGCAGGGCGATACGGATGTTGGGTATTACGCGGAACCGCGGTGAAGGTGACGAAATACGCTGTGTCGCGGGCGACGTTTTTAGAGTTCGTGGAGACAATCAGGAGACCGTCCGGCGCTTCCGGCCAGTCTTTGCCGGGCGTGGTGATTACCATCCCCGGACGCAGCGTCATACAGTTGGATTTACCCTCAAAGGTGATTTGCTCACTGAGGTAACGCTCCTGACGGCGTCTGGCGTACCACATGCCCTGTCCGGGCTCGCTGCTGTATTCCTTGCCCGGTTCAGGATAGTACTCACCCCAGCGGTAATCTTCGGCAACCAGCGCCGGATAATCCGGATTGGTCTCCGCTGTGCCGGTCATATCGCTCTGCGCAGCGGGGTAATAGTCGTCGTTAACCGTGACTGACTTCGGAATGGCCTTGCGGCTGACCGACATCTCCCAGACCGATTCCAGTCCGCCGTCAAACAGTCCCGCCGGGTTGCGGAACGGGATCTCAACCGGTTTCGGCCAGGCGTAAGAATGGTCGGCCAGGACCATGACGTCGCAGTTGTTCTCTTCGTCATATTCGAAGAAGTACGAGATGCCGCTGTCAGCCAGGCGTCGCGCAATATGCGCGTATTCGCTTTCGCCGAACTGCATCATGAATTTTTTCAGCGGATACTGATCATTGAGCGCAAACCGAAAATCCAGCCGGTCCATGTTGTAACGCAGGAAGGTGTTCTCGGTCATGCTGATGACGCTGTCGTTCTGGTAAATCGCGTTATTGCTGCCCTGATTTAACCGGGTGACGCGGTGTTCCAGCGTGGCGACGTAGCGGGTTTCATCGGCAGAAGTGCTGCACTGGCGGAGCTGCGTGATGACACCGGGGATGATGCGCGGTTTAACGGACTCCCACGGCTTGCCGTCGGGGTACATCAGAAACAGGGCGGTATAGTTGATGATGTGCTGAGCGGGAATGTCTTTCACCGCGCTGGTAAACTCAATCTCATAGCGCAGGATATCGCTGATGGCCTCGCAGCCACTGAACTTGAGCACCGACATATCGACGCCGGGCTGCTGAGATTCAAGCCGTTTAAGTCTTAACTGGTAATGATTGTGGAACGGTAATTTACTGCCTGCAAGAATGTAATCCTGAATGCTCATCGTTTAAGTCCCTTTCCCACAACACAGAAACAGGATCGACTCACCTAAACCCTTTCTCTGATTATGAAACTAATCCATTGTGTAAAATCATTGATATTATGAATAGAAATAACACGTAACTTAAGTCAAATTTCAGTCGTGGATTCTACTCAAAAAACGTTGAGGTAAAAGTGATATATGGGCAATCATTTGAAATAGTGGCTGTGAGAAGTGTGTGTGAATGTAATTGAAGCGATGGTTTTGTGTTCTCTAAGAATTTTCCTCTTATTAGTTCTGATTATTCTTTTTAAATCATTTTAGACCCAAATACATTCCGTCCTTGCCACTGGCGATTTAGCCAGACAGGGAGATGAGTGGATAGGGCTAGCAAAGATTGACAGAATCCCGGAAGCACTTTAATTTCATTGATACTATCAACAATCAGGGTTAATCATGTCGGCCATTCACACGATCCGTACCGAGCTCCGCTATCTTGTCAGGGAGCTCGGGCTGCTGGATAAAAACTGTTTTCGTTCGGGTTTATCCCTGACACAGGCGCATCTGCTGACCTATCTGTCAAAGAATGGCGTGACGTCTTTTGCCGAATTATGTCTGCAGCTGAGTATGGATAAGGCGTCGCTGAGCCGGGCGCTGAACGTGCTGGCGGGGAAAAATTATGTTGAACCGGTGGCGGGTGTCAAAGACAAACGGCAAAAAAGTTTTCAGCTGACGGCGGCGGGTGCGCGGAGTTTAGCGACGGCGGATGACGCGGCGGATAATGAATTTTCATTTATTGATAATGCAATGGCGTTACAGGATGCGCAGGAAATAATAAACGGGTTACGTGCGCTGAGAATTAACACCTTCCGGCGTAACGCTGCACGTCATCCGCAAAGAATACAAATTGAAATAATGCGCAATAATTACCAGGCGGAAGTGACGAAACTATTATCTGAGACGTTTGCAAAGGAACAGAATATTCCGGCGGAACTGATTTCATTACCGCCGCAACTAAAAAGTCAGTGCTGGATAGTCCGCTCGGGGGAATATGTTCTGGGCACCGTTTCCTGCTGGTATGAAAATAATCACTGGCACTGGGGACGGTTTGCGGTGAATTCGTGCTATCGCGGAATGGGGATCGGTAAACAACTGGCGCGTGTTTCATTGCAGGAGATGCTGGAGCAAACGGATAAAGTGCTGCTGGATGCGCGGGATTCCACGGTGAAAATCATCAGTGATCTGGGCGGTGTAATCACCGGCCCGACCACCGATTTTTACGGCATGCCGATTACACCCATGCGCCTGAAAAAAGAAGATTTTGAAAACGCGACCGGCTGACCGGTCGCGCTTAGGCGAACCTCAGCCCGCGCTGCCCCATCTGCGTTTCAGGTAGCTGACCGCTTCCTGCGTCTGCGGCTGGTTGAGGTAGTTTTCCCTGAACAGAATCGTGCCCTGAATTTGCGGGTTGGATTCATTCATATCGAGCTGTTTTTTCAGCTCAGGCACGCCGCCGCTAATCATCCAGTCGGGTTCACTCTTCGAAGGTTCACCCACTTTATACAGCGCGACGCCAATATACAGGCGCGTATGGGTTGGTTTTACGACATCAGCCCACCACTGCGCCAGCACATCATAACGCGCAGCTTTGCGGGCAAAAGGCCAGTAAAGTTGCGGGGCGATGTAATCAAGCAAACCCTGCTGCACCCAGAGACGCGTATCGGCATACGCCTCATCGTAGGCCGCCGCGCCAGAGGTGCGGGAACCTGCCGGATCGTGCGATACATTACGCCAAACGCCAGCCGGACTGACGCCAAATTCCACGCCGGGTTTCAGCTGTTTAATGGTGCGTGAAACCTGCTCAATAAGTAGCTGGGTATTATGGCGTCGCCAGTCGGCTTTCGAGGCAAATCCCTGTCCGTAGCGCCGGAACGTCAGATTATCGTCGAGCGTCGAACCCGGCGCTTCAGTATAGAAATAGTCATCAAACTGCACACCATCCACCGGATAACGCGACACCACTTCGGCCACGATGCTGGTTATCCAGTCGCGCGCTTCGGGAATGCCGGGGTCGAGCACAAAGCGGTCGCTGGCGGTGCGGATCCAGTCGCGGTGCAGGACAAATACGCTGGCAGGATGCAACGGCAGCGTGTTGTTCAGCTCAGCCACGGTAGAAGGTTTGGTGTTGACCGACACGCGGTAAGGGTTAAACCAGGCGTGGACCTTCATTCCACGCTTATGCGCTTCATCGAGCATAAACTGCAACGGGTCATAGCCCGGATCCTGACCAATTTTGCCGGTCAGCGTATCCGACCACGGCAGGATTCTAGAGGCCCACAGCGCCGTGCCATCCGGTTTCACCTGGAAGAATACGGTGTTTATTCCGAGACTTTGCAGCTTGTCGAGTTTGTCAGTCAGAGCCTTTTTCTGCTGGCTGATGCGTGCCGTCGGACTGCTTTCTGTCACCGAAGATACCGGCGGCCAGTCGAGACGCGAAACCGTCGCCAGCCATACACCGCGCACCGGTTCATGCGACGGCGCAGATTTACCCGGTAGTGGCTGTTTGGACACCGGTGGCAGCGGCGTGACCAGCGATTTCGGCGGCTTCGAAGAGCAACTGGCCAGTAACAGCGCCAGCCCCATCAGGGTCGCTGATGTTTTGACGATCTTGATCGCTGAAATGTGTTGTGTTCGGGCGATGATAAACTCCATTTTTCTTGTAATCGCGGGGACAGGCAGCAGATTAGCTGCTTCGTGTCGCGTGCTTAATGATCAGGATTAATTTTCACTGTAATCAGGCATTAACGCAATTTTCCGTGACGCCTTTTTGCTATCCACTGGCGCAACATTCCTTCGGCGCTCACGGTCAGGATCCCCAGCATGATAAGCAGCGCACCGGCGATAAAGTTGATTTTCAGCGGTTCATGCAGAAAAACCACGCCCGCAATAATGCCGAAAACCGGCGTCATAAACGAGAGGATCCCCAGACGCGAAGCCTGATAACGGCGCATCAGGCTGAACCACGCCAGATAACTGCCGAACGTCACGATCACGGTCTGAAATACCATGCTGCTGACAGATACCGGCGTCAGGCGAAACTGTGTCTGACCGGTCAGTAACGCCATGGCACCGAGCAAAACGAACGCGCCAGCCAGCTGATAAAACAGCGTCATGGTGGCGCTGCCGGAAGATAACGCGCTGCGACGCACCACGATGGTGGTCATACCCCAAAAGGCACCGGCCAGCAGGCCGAAGAAATCGCCGAGCAGCATATTGCTGGCCTGCGGTGCAGTAGAATTATTGCCGCCAAACAGGAAAGCGACAATTACGCCGAGAAAGGTGATGCCGACGCCGGACCATTGCAGGCGGCTCAGGCGTTCTTCCGGCACCAGAAAATGCAGGCCAAGCGCGGCAAATATCGGTGCGGTATACAGGAAAACCGCCATGTGCGCGGCGGTCGTGAACCGCAGCCCTTCGGCGACAAACATAAATTCGACGGAAAACAGCAAACCGACCAGCAATCCGGGGCGCAGCGTCTGTGCGCTGAAGGGGATTTTTCGCTGGCGAATGAGCATCAGGATCATCACCGCCAGCCCCGCCATGCCCGAGCGCAGCGCCACCTGCAACAACGGCGTGATATCCGCTGCGGCGCTTTTGATCGCCACCTGCTGCACACCCCAGATAATACAAAGCCCAACCATCACGCTGCTGGCAAATCCGTCCAGCGGTTTACGCGAGTCCATTTTTTGTCTTCCTGTTCTGTCTTCTTGTCATAAACCAGTCCAACAGATTAGCGCGAAACTATAAATTCAGATAATAGTTCAGCGAGCACGGGCCGGATTTTTCCAGCGTAAATTGCTCAGGGTTACGGCCATCACCGACAGTAACGCCAGCGCGCCTGCCGGGGCGAAAACCGTCCAGCCCGCACGCTCGATATAAGGCATGCCTTCGGCCAGCACGCGTCCCCATTCAGGCACCGGCGGCGGTGCGCCAAGCCCGAGAAAACCCAGTGACGCCAGCGCCAGCGCGATGCCGGGTAAACGCAGTAATGCGTGACGCAGAAGCGGACCAGCAAGGGCGGGAAACACATAAAACACATGACGACGAATAGCCCCGACGCCGGAAAGGGGCAGCATCTGCATATAAGGACGCGCGCGAATTTCCGCTACCCGCGCGGCGGTGTGAGCTGCCAGCGGCGCCCAGCTGACGGCGGTGACGGCAATGATGGCACCTCCTGCCGTAGCGCCGTTAACGGCAGCGACCACTAATCCGGCGATCACCGGTGGCAGCGCATTCGCAACTTCAACCGGCCCGGTCATGACACGGGGAAACGCTCCGGCAATGAGGCCGATAGCCAGACAAATCAGCGAAACAATCAGCGCCTGAAAACAGGTATTGAGCGTGCCGTGCGCCACACGGGCGAGAAGGTCGCGCCCCATAGCGTCCGCGCCAAAAGGCAGGGCGAAAGACGGCGGCTGTAACCGCAAATAGTCCGATGCCAGCGGGTCGCGCGGCAAACCGGTGCAGACCATGACCAGCAGAATTCCCAGACATAACAGCGGGATCCACGGCCGCGATTTTTCCGTGCGATCGGAAGATGCCGGAACCGGCACCGCGTTCAGCCTGACGGCTCGCCCCAGCAAGACGATCCGCACCCCTCCGGTTAACATGCCAAAAAGAGACGCCAGCACCAGCAGGATCAGAACGCCGGTCTGTAAGGCTGGTAAATCACCCGCAGCCGCTGCGCCCAGCGTGGCGCGCCCCAGACCCGGAATGGCGAACACCTTTTCAACCGCCACTGCGCCGCCGGTCAGGGAAACCAGCACCAGTCCGGTCAGTGGCATTACGCCGGGCAGCGTCCGGCAGACAACGGCCAGCGCGGTATGACGGCGTTGAATACCCAGCACGCTCCAGGTCGTCAGCCAGTTTTCTTTAAAGGTTTCGCAGAGCGCATCAGAGTAAATTCGTCCGAGATACCCGCCAGCCGGAATACCCAGTGCCAGCGAAGGCAGCACTGCGTAATGCCAGCCTTGCCAGCCATAAGGCGGAAAAAGGGAAAGCCAGACCGCACCGACAATCAGCAAAACTGATGCCAGTAAAAACTCCGGCAGAGCGGTGAACAACGCTGCGGTAAAACCCGCCGGACGGGGCGTTCTGCCCTGTAATCCGCGCACCATTGTGCCTGCGCACAGCAGCAGTGCGAGAATAAAGGCCACGCCCGCGGAGGATGCCATCAGCGTTAATGACACGCCGGTTGCCTGCAACATACCGGGCAGAACCGGCAATCCCGAAACCCAGGACACACCGGCGTCGCCGTGCAGCAAACCGTTCAACCAGTGCGTCAGCGCGAACCAGGGTCCGTTATCCAGCCCGAGCGACTGGCGGATAGCGCCCAGTGTTTCTGCCGTGGCTTCCTGCTCACCGGACCGTGCGCGCAGTAATGACAGCGCCGGATCACCGCCGGACAACCACGGCAGCAGACCGGTCAGCACCACTATCCCCGCCAGGGTCAGCAGGCGTGAAATCAGCGGCACCAGCGCGCCGCCGGTCTGACTCATGCGCAGACGGCTGACACCCGCGCAGGTGCGGCAATACAGAGATTCACTCATCAGCCAGCCTGACTCACACGCTGTGTAGCGGCGTTGATCAGCGTGCGTTCACGCGGGTCGCGCACGGCGTCACGAATATCAGCCGCTTCGCCCTGAATCACTCGTTCATGCAGCATCGGAATGGCGGCATCAGTTGAGAGGATCAGGTTTTCAGCCTGCATAATGGCCTCACGGCGCGCATTGCCTGCCGGAATGGCAGCGGCTTTTTGCAACGTCTGGTCGATTTCAGGGCGACACAGTTGCGCGATGTTAAACGAACCTTTGCAGGCGAAATCGCTGTACATGTAGGCCACCGGATCGCCGGAATCGAGCACAGTCGCACGCGATAAAATAAACGCATCGAACTTACCTGCCAGAGCATCCGATTCAATTTGCGAATACTCCCGCACAACCTGTTTCACGTTAAAACCGGCCGCCGTCAGCTGCTGCGCCAGATACACCGCCACTTCCGGCAGTTCGGCGCGATCGCTGAATGTCGCTAACGTGATGGTTTCACCGGCAGGTTTTGCGGCAGTGACCGGATGGCTCACCGGCTGGCGCAATTCTGCCGCCCACGGCAGCGCCGGGCCGAGCAAACCCTGCGCCACGTCGGCACGTTTTTCGTAGACGTTATCCACCAGTTGCTGACGATTAATCGCGTCGCGCACGGCGGCACGCAATGCCGCATCCTGCATCACGCCGGATTTCGTATTGAGATACAACGTATTGGTGCGCGGCATGGGCACTTCGTGGATTAAACGCTGGTCGAGCAACGGTGCCTGTGAAACCGGAATAGCTTCCACAATATCCGCTGAACCGGTGCGTAACGCGGCTCCCCGCGCGGTACCGTCCGGCACAAAACTGACGTCGATGCCGCTGGCTTTCGCCTGTTCACCCCAGTAACCGGCGAAGCGCTCGAGTCTGGCGCTGCTGGTGCCGTTGACCTGCACCAGTTCAAAGGGGCCGGAACCGGTATGGCGCGGGTTAACCGTGCCATCCTTGCTGTAGGCTTTTTTTGAAAGGATGGCCAGTTGCGGGCTGGAAAGTCGCTGTGGCAGCAACGAATCGGGTTGCGCGGTGGTGATGATAACGGCCAGCTGACCGTCCGCTTCAGCGGTCAGTTGCACGCCATCCAGAATGCGCGGTTTTGGCGCAGCTTGTGCGGCGACGGTCAGCGCATTTACCACCGTGGCGGCATCAAGCGCGCTGCCATCATGGAATTTTACGTCCGGGCGTAACTCGAACCGCCAGCGGTTATCGCCGGTTTGCTGCCAGTTTGTCGCCAGCGCCGGTTGCGCTTCGCCCAGTTTATCCAGCACCACCAGCGTTTCTGCCGTGCTCCAGCGCGAGAGTTTAAACGCATCGTCGCTGAGCGGCGTCAGGCCGGAACGTGGCGGTTGTAACATCGCCAGGCGCAGGCGCTGATCGACACTTTGTTGGGGAGTTTTATCGGCTTCATTGAAGCAACCGGTCAGTAAAAGTGCAGCAGAAAGCAGCCCGGCCAGCGGGCTTACACGTAACAGAGACATCAAAAAATCCTTGTCAGATTGCGGGAGGAGGCAGGCGACGGCAGATTCGCCACATCGCCAGCGCACTTAAAAAGGGAACCGCCGCCAGCGCCAGCCACGGAATGACCGCGGCGGGTGAAGGGGTTAGCGCGTAATCAAGCAGGCCGCCGAGCAGGAAATTGCCCGCCAGCACTGCGATGCCGCCCATCGACGAGAGCGCACCGTAATGTGCGCCGAGATTATGTTGCCCGGCAAAGCGTGGAATGAGATCCATCCCGACCGGCACAATCAGCATCTGGCCGACAGTCAGCAGGGTGATCAGCAATACAGATGGCAGCAGCCGCAGCCAGCCTTGTGGCGGTATCGTCCAGGCGAACAGCGCGACAGCGACAAATGCGGCAGAGAGCAATCCGAAGCCCGCAGGTAAAATGCGTGAGGCTCCCATCCGGCGTGCAAAACGCGCCAGCGGCATTTGCAGTCCGATCACCAGAACCGAAGCCAGCACGAACAATGGCCCGAGATCTTGCTCACTGCCGCCAGAACGGCGCAGTTCGACCGGCAGCGCCAGATAGAGCTGGTTGTAGCTGAACAGGTACGCGCTGTAGGCGATGATAAAAGCCACAAAACGTGGCTGACGGAACGTCTCCCACCACGGCACAATTTTCAGTTCTGTGGCGCGTTTTGGCGTGGCGGGCAGGGTGAAAAACAGCACCAGCAGCGCAATCAGAAACAGTCCGGAACCGGCCAGCGCTACCGGCTGAAAACCGTATCCGGAAAGCAGGGAGCCGAGCAGCGGCCCAAGCACTGCACCCAGTTCGGCACATACTGCTGACAGAGCAAACCATTCGGCGCGGCTGCGTTTTCCGGCTTTTTCGCTGTGGGTTCCGGCCTGCGCCAGCAGGGCTTCAATGGAAGGGGAAAACAGTGCGCCACCGACACCGGTCAGGCAGGCACCGAGGATCACGGGTGCCAGCGTGTCGGAAAGTCCGAGCAGCAGGAAACCGGCGATGCGCACCACGCAACCGAGCAGAATAATGAGACGTGCGCCGTAGCGATCTGATAACGCGCCGCCGAGTAAAAACATCCCTTGTTGTGAGAACGTCCGCAGACCCAGCACCAGCCCGATCGCCCAGCCGGAAAGCAGTAAATCATCGCGAAGAAAAATCGCCAGAAATGGTACGACAGCATAAAAGCCAATATTAAACACCAGACTGCTGGCGAGGAGCAGCGGCGGTTTGGGCGCAGAAGGTCGCGCAATAAAACGGGTCAGCATCCGGTTATCCGTTAACGATCAAAGGTAAATGAGGTATGGCGTTGAGTAACTGCCGCGTATGAGTATGGTCCGGAGAACGCAAAACGTCCTGCGTGGCGCGATCTTCTACAATCTCACCGCAGTGCATCACCAGCAGACGCTCGCACAAACCGGCGACCATCGAAATATCATGTGTCACCATCAGCAGGCCCATGCCATTTTGCTGCGTCACCTGTTGCAGCAGCTGTTTGACCTGCGCACGCAGCGGCAGATCCAGACCGCTGACTGGCTCATCAGCCACCAGAAATTGCGGGCGGATCGCCAGCGCACGGGCAATCGCCACACGCTGTGCCTGTCCGCCGGAAAGCTCGCCTGCCGTCCGGGAGGTGAGAGTGTCGCTGAGACTGACCTGCGCCATCACATCGCTGACCCGCAAACTAATATCGCCTTCAAAACCCAGACGTTTCAGCGGTTCGGCAATAATCTGACCGATCGTCTGCGCAGGTGGCAATGAGCCTGCAGGATCCTGCGGAATATACTGCACGCACCGCCGGTATTCCCGCAAAGAACGTGCTGAGCCCGGGCGGATTTCTGTACCCGCGCAATACACTTTTCCGCTGTCGGGTGCTTCGAGCGCCAGAAGAATTTTCAGCAGGGAAGACTTACCGCATCCGGAGGCACCCACCAGTCCGAGAGTTTCGTGGCGGCTTACGCGTAGCGACAAATGCTCAAACAGCGTCGTGTGCTGTCTGCGCCAGAAGGCACGCGGTAGCGCATGATGACGGCTGACGTTATGCAGATGCATAAAGGGTTCGCTGACCAGATGCAGTGAAGTTTCCATCAGACTGCAACCCCGCAAAGTGACGCAGCATTCTGATGCAGCATGGCGGCCTGTCTGGCGGCGTGAACCAGTTGTCTGGAATAAGGATGTTGCGGGCGGCTGAGCAACTGCGACATCGCGGCAGATTCCACCAGAACACCGTTTTCCATCACCAGTGCGCGCTCGCATAATTGCGCGGCGACGGCGATATCGTGGGTGATAAACAGCAGCGCACGTGAAGGGCGGGCAAAACAGGCTGTACGCATGGCCTGCAAAACCTGATGCTGGTTTAACACATCCAGCGCGGTCGTCGGCTCGTCCGCCACCAGCAACGCTGCGCGGGATTGCATTGCCAGCGCAAGGCACAAACGCTGGCGCTGGCCACCGGAAAGTTCAGCCGGATAACGTGAAGAGAATCGCGCAATATCGCCCAGCCCGACGGCGTCCAGCATGGCGTGTATGTCATCAGTGGTTGCGGCGGGCAGGGCGAGGCGCAGCTGTTTTCCGAGTGTCATCAGCGGGTTCAGTGCGGTGGAGGAATCCTGAAAAACGGTGGCGACACGGCTGTATGCGGAACGTGATACCGGCGGTTTGCCGCAAACTTCTGCGCCATTCACCCGGATACTGCCGCTGAGTCCCGCGCCTGCGGGCGCAGTGCCAGTGATCGCCCTGGCGGTCAGAGATTTGCCTGAGCCGGAAGCGCCGAGCAGACAAACGCGCTCGCCTGCGTTGATGCTGAAACTCAAACCGGAAATCCGGTTTTCACCGGCGAGCCGCATTGTCAGTCCTTCAACCACCAGAACCGGCTCAGTTTTTTGTTTATTGTCTTGCGTCATCCCTGAACCCGTCCATCCAAGCGTTTTCTTGATATGTGATAACATAACAAATTGTGTCAATTTGATGCAAAAGGTTTTGTGTTTTTTTCTCTGTCATCTTCTTGCGTCCTGCATTTTTTTGCCCGTTGCAAAAACAACAGGGCAAAAAAGTCCTCCACCTGCACAACCCTGAGCAACAGCCTTTCAGAAGCAGAATGTTAGGTTAAATGCATCTTTTTTCGGCCGCCTTCCGTAAGCCGGCATCCTGAGTAAAGGTGTTGAAATAATGGCGAGTTATTTTTTCTCCAGCCCGCGCGTGTACTTTGGCGACGGCGCTCTCACGGCATTAAACAGCCTGATTAATAAGAAAGTGGCAATTGTCACCGATGAATTTATGATGACGTCAGGCAAGGTCGCGTATCTGACGGAACAGATGCCGCAGGCCACGGTATCGGTGTATGGCAAGGTCAGGCCGGATCCGGACACGGATATTTTGCAGGAAGGTGCGGCGCAGTTTAAAGCCTTCCGGCCACAGGTGATTATTGCACTGGGCGGCGGGTCTTCGCTGGATGCTGCCAAAGGCATCAAAGTGACGCTGGAAGACCACTATCAGCGGACCGATTCTCGGCAATATGACATCGAACTGATCGCCATTCCGACGACCAGCGGTTCAGGTTCGGAAGTGACGTCCTATGCGATTATTTCTGACCCGCAGAATGGCCGCAAATACCCGCTGGTTTCGCAGGCACTCGTACCGGATACCGCCATTCTTGATCCGCAACTGGTGCTGAGTGTACCGCGACATATCGCGGTAGATACCGGAATGGACGTGCTGACTCATGCCATCGAAGCACTGGTTTCAACCGGCGCTAATGATTTCAGTGATGCACTGGCCGAAAAAGCCATCGCCCTGACGTGGCAGCATTTGCCGCAGATTTATGAGAATGATAAAGACGTCGCGGCGCGGACTCATATGCATAACGCTTCCTGCATGGCGGGCATGGCATTTAACTCGGCTGGCCTTGGGCTGGTGCATGGCATGGCACACGCCATCGGCGGAATGTTGCATATTCCGCACGGTAAAATTAATGCCATGTTGTTGCCGTTAGTCACCGAATTTAACGCCGCGCATGCCTCGCCTGAAACGACCCGCCGTTACTGTCTGTGCGCCCAAATTATGGGTATCGCAACTGCTGATCCACAAGACATGATTTCCCAACTGGTGGAGCGCCTCCGACAGTTAAACCAGCAATTTGGTATCCCCTGCAGCTTAAAAGAACTCGGCACGGATCTGGCCGCATATGAAACGATGCGCCCCTTGCTGACACAGGCCGTGCTGGCCGATGGTTGCACCGCTTCCAATCCCTATACGCCTTGTGCGCAGAGTATTGACCTGCTGCTTTCCTGCATCGCTGAAACCGGCGAATACCGCGCACCGAAGTTTGCTGTGCCTGTCGGTATTTCTAACCGCCACGTGCATTTGTGCCGTGAAGATATGGATGTGTTGTTCGGATATGACTCGACGCTGACGCGTCTGAAAGCGGTTAAACAACCCGGTCAGTTTGCTGCGGAAGAGACCGTTACCTTGCGTACGCCCAAGGGTGATATTCCCAATGTGCGTGTCCTCGGGCCGCTGCGCAGCGTCACGCAGATTGAAATTTCAGTGGCCGACAGTTTTGCGCTGGGCGTGAAAGCGCCGGTGAGAATGTCAGGCGATCTGGAAAATTCGCCAGGTGTCGAGCTGGTCGGGCCGAAAGGACAAGTCAGCAAACCGCACGGGACCATTGTGGCCTGGAGACACATTCATATCTCCCCGCAGGAAGCAGAACGCCACGGTTTGCGTGATGGCATGGAAATCGATTTGCAGGCACAGGGCCAGCGGGCGGGCATTCTGAGCCATGTGCTGGTGCGGGTCAGTGCGGATGCAGTGCCGGAATTGCATATCGATGTGGAAGAAGCCAATGGCCTGGGGCTGCGCAACGGCGACCTGCTGTTTCGGACCGGCAAGGTGACGCACCCATGAATACGCCGGAGCTTCAGCGTTTGTCACGGCTGATTGATAAGTCGATTGCCGAGCTGCTGGTGCGCGAACGTGCGGCACGCAATGCAGGATGCAAAACCGTGCGCGTGGTGATCACCGGCAGCGATCTGACGACCTTGCCACAGACTCTGAAAAGCCTGCGGGCGCTTGAATCTGCCGGTTATGTGCTCCGGGTGATGTTTTCATACAGCGCCGGAGAGTCCGGGCTGAAAACTGCATTACTATCTGAAATACAATTAGTTAGCGGCATCGATGAGTTTTCAACGCTGACTGACGACAGCCTGTATTTGCCGGCGCTTTCCACCAACAGCCTGAGCAAAATCGCGCTGGGATTACGCGATAACCTCGCGACTACGCAAGTTTTTCACGCGCTCAGCTTAAAAACGCCGGTGATTGTCACACTCAATTCCGAACTGCTGCATCTCAGTGACAGTGCGTTTGCGCCGCCGCTGCAGGCCCGGCTGAATGATTATATTGATACGCTCAGGCAATACGGCATTGCGATAAAAGGCCTTGAAGACACTGCCTGCCAAAAGCGACTGATCACAATGAATGATATCCGTCTTCATCACACCAGCGGCTCGCTGCGCATTGGCCGTAACACGCTGATTACGCCCGCTGCGCAAGATGAAATTCGCCGACAGAACATCACCGTGATCCGGTGAACCGGAGGAATTATGTATCTGGCAAAAGTGACCGGCGCGCTGGTCTCGACCACCAAACACGTCTCGTTAAACGGGGCCAAATTACTGATGGTTGCGCGGCTGGATGAGCATTACCAGCCCACCGGCAGCGCCCAAGTGGCGGTGGATTTCGTCGGGGCAGGCAATGGCGAAATCGTCATTATCTCCACCGGCAGTTCGGCGCGCATGAGCAACAGCAAAGAGCATTCTGTGATTGATGCCGCCGTTGTTGGCATCGTCGATCCGCAAGATCTGTCTTAAGGAAACGCTATGTCTGAACAACTCGATGGCTGGATCAGCGCGGCGATTACCGTCCAGGGAACGGGTTCGCAGTGCACGTTTAGCCTGGATGACGGCGCCTTGCTGGCGCGGTTTGCCGCTGAAGAAGCGCTGAGTATTGGCGTGCCGATGGTGTTCAGCCTGGCGGATGCCAGCGGCCATCAGCGCTATTTCTTCAGCATGGAGAATGCATTGCTGATCAGCCACCAGCTTGCGCCGGAAAAAGCCCGCACCGCCGTGGCGCTCAAAATGCCCACTCACAAACTTGCTGCGCTGATCCAACCGGGCGCAGCGCTTTACAGCCTGCAACATCAAAACGGCATTTGCTGCATTGGTGGCGGACTACCGTGCTGGTCGAAGGGGATTTTACTTGGCGGGATTGGCATCAGCGGCGGCACGGTTGAACAAGATCTGACTGTCGCGCGCAACACGCTCACACGCTTCAGTGTCGCCCGCTTCGTACTCACAACAGGAAATGATTAACAGGGGTCAACATGTCCTTCGGTTCACTGGTTTTAGTTATTAACTGCGGGTCATCCTCGCTGAAATTTTCGCTGATCCCGTCTGATTCAGGCGCGCCGGTGTTGTCGGGTCTGGCTGAAAGACTGGGGCTGGATAACGCCAGCATGACGCTAAAAAACAGTCACGGACAGAAGACCAAGGTGGCGCTGAGCGAAGCCAGCCACGTTTGCGCGCTGAAAGTGCTGTTCAGGGAACTGGCAGAACGCCAGTGGTTGCCTGCGGTACAGGCTATCGGACATCGTGTCGCCCACGGCGGCAATGAATTCAAACAATCGGTTCGCCTCACGTCGGAAGTCATCGAAAAAATCCGTGCGCTGTCGGCGCTGGCGCCTCTGCATAACCCGGCGAATCTGACCGGCATCGATGCGGCCATCGCACTGTTGCCTCAGGTGCCACAGGTCGCGGTGTTTGATACCGCATTTCATCAGACACTGCCTGCGGCGGCCTATACGTATGCCATTCCGCTGGAATATCAGCAACGCTATCAGGTCCGTCGTTACGGATTTCATGGCACCTCGCATCGTTATATTGCGGGCGAAGCGCTGACGATGCTGGATCTCGACCCGGCCGATCATGGCATTCTGATTGCCCATCTTGGTAACGGTTCTTCGGTATGTGCTGTGCAAAACGGGCGCAGCGTGGATACCTCAATGGGCATGACGCCGCTGGAAGGGCTGGTGATGGGGACACGCTGTGGCGATCTGGATTTTGGTGCTGCGGCGCATATTGCGACCTGTACCGGTCAGAGTATCGATGCGTTGTACAAAATGGTGAATAACCAGTCAGGATTACTGGGATTATCCGGGTTATCCAGTGATTGCCGCACCTTACTGGAAGCGCGCGGGCAGGGTGATGCCCGGGCAACGCTGGCAATAGATGTGATGGTTCACCGGCTGGCGCGCCATCTGGGGGCGCATCTGACCTCACTGAAACGACTCGATGCGCTAATTTTTACGGGTGGGATTGGCGAAAATTCAGCGCTGATCCGCGAACTGACGCTTGCGCGGCTTGGTGTGCTGGGGCTGAAACTGGACGCTCAGAAAAATCATCACACCTGCGGCGGTCGCACGGGCGTTATCTCATTGCCTGATTCTCCGCGTGTAGTCGTGATCCCGACCAATGAAGAAAAAATGATAGCACTGGATGCGGTGGCGATTTGCGCCGCGCAGACGGTGAATTAATTAAAAAGAAAACAAAGAGATTTTATTGTCCGGTTGCCGGATGAAATAACAAGAAAGTCCGGCTGGCGGGCAAAACATTTTGTCGTGAAGTCCTTATTATCATTGTGCGTGAATAGTTTACCTGCAGGATATAAGTGCGCGGTTTTCTGGCCGACGTTAATAACCCTGTATTAATTAATTTCCCAACTCAATATCAGAGGTCGTTATGCAACAAGAAGCATTAGGTATGGTTGAAACAAAAGGTCTGGTTTCTGCAATTGAAGCCGCAGATACCATGGTGAAATCCGCCAATGTCACTCTGGTTGGTTATGAAAAAATCGGCTCAGGGCTGGTTACTGTCATGGTGCGCGGCGATGTTGGTGCAGTGAAAGCGGCGACGGATGCCGGTTCTGCTGCGGCGCTCAAAGTTGGCGAACTGGTATCTGTACATGTTATTCCTCGCCCGCATATTGAAGTTGAAAAAATTCTTCCAAAAGCCGTCGGCTAATAAAGGTCGGTAAACAGTTGTCGGTTAATAACCCCAGAGGATACTGACCATGAGAGATAATCTTGTTGAGCAGATTATATCTGAAGTAGTGAATAAACAGACCAGCGACAATGCCAGGGATAAAAAAGCCGCCAGTATTGCTGGTTGCGGGTTAACGGAATTTGTCGGCACCGCGCTCGGACATACTATTGGTCTGGTTATTGCCAATGTCGATCATCAGTTACATGACGTCATGAATATCGACAAGAAATATCGCTCTATTGGTATTCTTGGGGCGAGAACCGGTGCGGGTCCGCATATATTTGCGGCAGATGAAGCAGTGAAAGCCACCAACAGCGAAATATTATCGGTGGAACTGGCGCGTGATACTGAAGGCGGCGGCGGGCACGGATGTTTAATTATTTTTGGTGCTACTGATGTGTCCGATGTCCGCCGTGCTATTGAAGTGGCGCTGTCAGAGATTGAACGCACGATGGGCGATGTTTACGGCTCTCCGGCCGGTCATCTTGAATTCCAGTACACAGCACGTGCCAGTTTTGCGCTGAATAAAGCTTTCGGTGCGCCGGTCGGTAAAGCCTTCGGCATGACTTGTGCGTCACCTGCGGCCATCGGCGTGGTCATTGCCGATGTGGCGGCCAAATCGGCAGTGATCGAGCCGGTGGGTTACGCCAGTCCGTCGAAAGGTACCAGTTTTAGCAACGAAGTCATTTTCACCTTTGCCGGTGATTCTGGTGCAGTGCGACAGGCCGTAATTGCAGCACGTGAAGTCGGGCTGCAACTGCTTGCCACGCTGGATCCGACGCCTATCAGCTCTACCACCAAGCCCTACATTTAAGGGTTAACCTGGCGAAGCGACGTGAAGTAAGGAATTAACAGCATGAATGATATTGAAATTGCTCAGGCGGTCTCCAACGTGCTGAGCAGGTTTACCAAAACAACGTCAGATACTGCGCCTGAGGCAGTGTCTGAAATCGCTCAGGCAACGGGCGGTGACACGCTCGACGCCATTGTTGCCAGAGCGCTGGCGCAGGCACCTTCTAAAACTCCTGCAACGGCGGTGCAGTCACCGGCATGTGAGGCAGGCAACGGTGCGTTTGCTTCCATGGATGAAGCGATTGCCGCGGCAGTGCTGGCGCAGGTTCAGTATCGCCACTGTTCAATGCAGGATCGGGCGACGTTTGTTCAGGGCATCCGCGATGTATTCCTGCAGGACGCCGTTTTGCAGGATATTTCCCGCATGGCGGTAGAAGAAACCGGCATGGGCAATTACGCCGACAAGCTGACCAAAAACCGCGTGGCGGCACAGAAAACCCCCGGGCTGGAAGATCTCGTTACCGGCGCGCTGAGTGGTGACAGCGGCCTGACCCTGACGGAGTTCTCTGCTTACGGGGTTATCGGTTCGATCACGCCGACCACCAATCCGACAGAAACCATCATCAACAACAGTATCGGTATGCTGGCGGCAGGCAATTCCGTGGTATTCAGCCCGCATCCGCGCTCCCGCAACGTTTCTTTATACTGTGTTGAACTGATTAACCAGAAACTCGCCGCCCTGGGCGCGCCGGCCAATCTGGTGGTGACGGTAACACAGCCTTCCATCGACAACACCCGCTCGCTGATCAACGACCCTCGCATCAATATGCTGGTGGCGACCGGCGGTCCGGCGATTGTGAAAACGGTAATGTCATCCGGTAAAAAAGCGATTGGTGCCGGTGCAGGCAATCCGCCCGCAGTGGTCGATGAAACCGCCGATATTGAAAAGGCAGCCCGCGACATCATTTGCGGATGTAGCTTCGATAATAATTTGCCGTGCGTGGCTGAAAAAGAAGTGATTGTCGTCAATCAGGTAGCTGATTATCTGATCCATTGCATGAAAAAAAGCGGTGGCTATTTACTGTGTGACAAACAACTTATCCGCCAGCTGGAATCTCTGGTGCTGAACGAAAAAGGCTCCGGTCCTGACACCGCTTTTGTTGGCAAAGATGCTCGCTATATTCTGCAACAACTGGGCGTCAGTGCACCGGAAGACACTAAAGTGATTTTGGTTGAAACCGAGAAAAATCATCCGTTTGTAGTGCATGAACTGATGATGCCGGTGCTGCCGGTGGTGCGGGTCGATAATGTGGATGAAGCCATTGAATTGGCGGTGCAGGTCGAACATGGCAACCGCCATACCGCCATCATGCATTCAACCAACGTTGAAAAGCTGACCAAAATGGCCCGGCAGATCCAGACCACGATTTTCGTCAAAAACGGGCCTTCTTATGCCGGGTTGGGTGTCGGCGGCGAAGGGCATGCCACCTTTACCATTGCCGGACCCACCGGAGAAGGGCTGACGTCAGCGCGTTCATTTGCCAGAACCCGTCGCTGCGTGATGGTCGAGGCCCTTAACGTCAGATAAGGAGCGTCGATGAAAAAACGCATTATTAATGCCCCGACCCCGGACATCGTGGCGATGATAAAACGCAGAATGCCCGGGGAATTTCGTTCAAGGCTTGATCTTATCCGTATCGATGCGATCGGCATGATTATGTTGCCGGTGCCGGATCTGTATTTTTACGCCGATGCTGCCAGTAAAAGCGCCAATGTTGTGGTCTCGGAAATATTCGGTAGTTGTCCACAACATATTACGACGCTTGCTATTTTTGGCGAAGTCGCCGCGGTAAATGAAGCCATGCGAATAATAGAAGACGATAACAATAATAGCGCTTTCTGATTATCCGCTAATAAAAACTATTACTGCCGCAAGGTTAAATCACTCATTTCGGGAGTTACACTATGTTAGAGAAAGGTTTTTCTAATCCGACCGAACGTGTTGTCAGACTCAAAAATATGATCCTGCATGCGAAACCTTATGTTGAATCGGAACGCGCAGTATTAGCAACGCAGGCGTATAAAGAAAATGAACAACTGCCCGCTATTATGCGCAGGGCACGCGTGGTCGAAAAAATATTTAATGAGCTGCCGGTAACTATTCGTCCCGACGAGCTGATTGTTGGCGCGGTGACGATTAATCCACGCTCCACTGAAATCTGTCCTGAATTCTCTTACGACTGGGTAGAAAAAGAATTTAATACCATGGAACACCGGGTCGCCGACCCGTTTATTATCCCGAAAAAAACGGCTGATGATTTGCATGAGGCGTTTAAATACTGGCCGGGAAAAACTACCAGTTCACTGGCGGCATCTTATATGTCGGAAGACACCAAAGAAAGTATGGCCAGCGGCGTATTTACCGTCGGCAACTATTTCTATGGTGGTGTCGGCCATGTCAGTGTGGATTACGGCAAAATACTGAAAATCGGCTTCCGAGGTATTATTAACCTGGTGACCCGTCAGCTGGAAGCCCTGGACCGTTCCGAACCGGGATATATTAAAAAAGAACAATTCTACAATGCCGTGATTATCAGCTATCAGGCGGCAATCAATTTTGCGCATCGCTACGCGCAGGAAGCGACACGTCTTGCGCAGCTGGAAAGTAATCCAACGCGTAAGCGCGAACTGGAACAAATTGCCCAAAACTGTACGCGGGTGCCGGAAAACGGTGCCAGCAATTTCTGGGAAGCCTGTCAAACCTTCTGGTTCCTGCAAAGCATGTTGCAGATAGAATCCAGCGGTCACTCCATTTCCCCGGGGCGTTTCGATCAGTACATGTACCCGTATCTGGCCGCTGATACTTCCATCTCGAAAGAATTCGCGCAGGAGCTGGTGGATTGCTGCTGGATAAAGCTTAACGACATCAACAAAACCCGCGATGAAATTTCCGCACAGGCATTTGCCGGTTACGCCGTGTTCCAGAACTTGTGCGTCGGTGGTCAGACTGAAGATGGCCGCGATGCCACCAACCCCCTGACTTATATGTGCATGGAAGCCACTGCGCATGTGCGCCTGCCACAGCCGTCTTTCTCCATTCGCGTCTGGCAGGGTACGCCGGACGAATTCCTCTACCGCGCCTGTGAACTGGTGCGCATGGGGCTGGGCGTTCCGGCAATGTATAACGATGAAGTGATCATTCCGGCGCTGCAAAACCGTGGTGTTTCTCTGCACGATGCCCGTGACTATTGCATTATCGGTTGCGTCGAACCGCAGGCACCTCACCGCACCGAAGGCTGGCATGATGCGGCATTCTTCAACGTGGCGAAGGTGCTGGAAATCACACTGAACAATGGCCGCGTGGGCAGTAAACAATTAGGACCGGTGACCGGCGAAATGACCGGATATGCCAGCATTGATGACTTCTTCACTGCCTTCAAAAAACAGATGGCACACTTCGTTCATCAGCTGGTCGAGGCCTGTAACAGTGTCGATATCGCCCACGGCGAGCGCTGCCCGTTACCGTTCCTTTCTGCACTGGTGGATGACTGCATTGGTCGTGGTAAATCATTACAGGATGGCGGAGCAATCTACAACTTTACCGGCCCGCAGGCCTTTGGTATCGCTGACACCGGGGATTCTGTTTACGCCATTCAGAAGCAAGTTTTTGAAGACCGCAAACTGTCAATGACTGAGCTGAAAAGCGCGCTGGACGCCAACTTCGGTCATGCCATCGGCAGCGTTCCTCATCAAGCAGGCGGTAAGTCATCGCTCGGCGAGCAGGAAATTCATGAGATGGTGAAACGCATCATCAGTCAGCATGGTTCTCTCGATCCGGCGGCGATTAAAAATGAAGTTTACCGCCAGCTTGCCAGCAGCACTTCTGCGGCTCCGGCTGGCAATAACCCGCGCTTTGAAGAGATTCGCCACATTCTGGAAAACTCACCATGCTTTGGTAACGACATCGACGAAGTGGATTTGGTGGCGCGCAACTGTGCGCTGATTTACTGCCAGGAAGTCGAAAAATATACCAACCCGCGTGGCGGCCAGTTCCAGGCTGGGATCTATCCGGTTTCCGCTAACGTTTTGTTTGGCAAAGATGTGGCTGCGCTGCCTGACGGACGCATGGCGAAAGAACCTCTGGCCGACGGCGTATCGCCGCGTCAGGGCAAGGATACACAGGGGCCAACGGCAGCGGCTAACTCAGTGGCTAAACTCGATCATTTCATTGCCTCCAATGGCACGTTGTACAACCAGAAATTCCTGCCGTCTGCTCTGGCCGGTGAACAGGGGCTACGTCATTTCAGCGGATTGGTGCGTAACTACTTTGATAAGAAAGGTATGCATGTCCAGTTCAACGTCATTGACCGTAACACTCTGATAGAAGCGCAGAACAACCCGCAGCAACATCAGGATCTGGTGGTGCGGGTCGCCGGATACAGTGCGCAGTTTGTGGTGCTGGCGAAAGAGGTGCAGGACGACATTATCAGCCGTACAGAACAGCAATTCTGATCAGCTACCTTCACGGGCTATGTAGCAATACATAGCCCGTTTTTTAAATAACCTGTGGCGCTGATGGCGGGTCAAGTTATGAATAAAGTCGATTATGAGATGGAAGGCGTGCTGTTTAATATTCAGCGCTATTCTTTGCATGACGGGCCGGGGATCCGCACTATTCCTTTTTTTAAAGGTTGTCCGCTGTCATGCAAATGGTGCAGTAATCCGGAATCACAACGTCCTAAGCCGGAATTAATTTTTAAGAAGAGCGATTGTATTCGCTGTGGTAAATGCATTGAGGCATGCAAGCAGCAGGCATTATCTGTAAGTAATGCTTTCTTTATTGATCGCGAACGTTGTATTCAGTGCGGCGAATGTACGCAGGTCTGTCCGACACAGGCTCTGGAAATGAAAGGTAAACGCATGACGGTCGCTGACGTTATGCGGGAACTACAAAAGGAAGAAAATCTCTACCGCCGTTCGGGTGGCGGCATCACGCTTTCCGGCGGTGAACCGCTGGCGCAGCCTGATTTTGCCCGGGAACTGCTGAAAGCCTGTAAGGAAAAGGGCTGGCACACGGCCATGGAAACGACCGGTTTTACCACGCCGGAGGTGATTGCCGATGTATTCCCTTACGTTGATCTGGCACTTACCGACATTAAAGCGATCAATCCTGCCGTTCATCTGGCGAATACCGGGATTGAAAATAGTCAGATCCTGGAGAATTTGCTGCGTATTTCATTCCTGACCAAAACCATTGTGCGTATTCCGGTGATCCCTGGCGTGAATGATAATCCCGAAGAAATACACAATATTGCGGAATTTGCGCGGCTGATGTCTAACGTCGATACCTTGCATTTATTGCCTTATCACTCTTTTGGTGAAAATAAGTATGGCCTGCTGGGGCGTATTTATCCGATGGGCGAAGCAGACAGTATTGCCGAATCGAAAATGGAATTATTAAAAAGAGAAGTTGAGTTGTCTGGTTTTCATTGCCATATCGGCGGCTGAGTTTCCGTTAAGGAAATCCAGCCTTACAAAACAATTATCGGGAAGGGTCGTTGTATGAATGATTCAGTGAAGACGCAATGTATTGCGGAATTTCTTGGTACCGGCTTATTTTTGTTTTTTGGCATCAGCTGTCTTGCGGCAGTAAAAGTTGCAGGAGCCAGTTTTGGGTTGTGGGAAATCTGCATTGTGTGGGGGTTGGGGATCTCGCTGGCTGTCTATCTCACCGCAGGCATTTCCGGTGCACACCTGAATCCCGCGATCACCATCGCTTTGTGGCTTTTTGCGCGTTTTCCCGCCCGTAAAGTGGTGCCATATATTATCGCCCAGGTAGCCGGGGCTTTCGGCGGCGCGCTGCTGGCATACATGTTCTACCATAATCTGTTTATCAATTTTGAAACCGCCAACCATATGGTACGCGGCAGTGTGGAAAGCCTTCAACTGGCCAGCATTTTCAGTACTTATCCTTCGGCAGCCATCAGCGTGTGGCAGGCGGCGTTTATCGAAATCGTCATAACTTCGATTCTGATGGGGCTGATCATGGCGCTGACCGACGACGGCAACGGCGTGCCGCGTGGCCCGTTAGGTCCGTTGCTGATCGGCATTTTGGTCGCGGTTCTTGGCGCTTCCACCGGTCCGCTGACTGGTTTTGCCATGAATCCGGCGCGTGATTTTGGCCCAAAATTATTCACTTTCTTTGCCGGTTGGGGTGACATCGCCATGACCGGCGGTCGGGACATTCCTTATTTCCTGATCCCAATTATTGCGCCTGTTATCGGTGCTTGCCTGGGTGCTGCGGTGTATCGCCTGTGTATCGGTAAAAACCTGCCGGGTAACGCGCCGGTGGCGGAAGTTGCCAAACCTTAGATTTCATTCAGCCCGTAGAAACAGCCCATAAAAAACGGCGGTGCCAATGCATCGCCGTTTTTCTATCTGCAGATTACGTTTATTTGCTTTAGGTTTATTTTCTACGGCCAGCACCACGAGGCTTTTGGCTGGGGTTTACAGTGACCGTTGATTGTTCCTTCTTCGGTGCCTCTTCTGAAAAATCCATACATGTGGATTGATCCGGCGTTTCTTCCACATTCAGTTCTTCCACATTCAGCACCGGAATAGTTTGTGGGTTTTCAAAGAGCACGGGTTCAGCTTCAGGCTCGGCAGCGGTTATGCCAAGGGTATCTGCAGAATAAATCATGCATTCAATGTGTTGCGCCGTGCGGGCAATCACTTTGTGCGCATAAACGGTGCCTACTTTGCTGGCCGCCATCACACCCGCTGCGATCCCCGCGTTAATCGCGCCGATTTCGCCTTCGAATTTGACGGTGACCATACCGCCACCTTTGGTGAGTTCATAGCCGATAAGCGTAACGTGCGCGGATTTTATCGCGGCATCCGCAGCTTCTATTGCCGCGGCCAGACCGACGGTTTCAATTAATCCCAAACTTTGTCCGGGCATAAGTCGCTCCTGTTAACAGATTCAAGGGGAAGTGCGTCGCGCACTGTTTCAGGCGTTATCGCGTAGTGCCTGTGCTTTATTGGTCTTTTCCCAGGGGAAAATGTCGCGACCAAAATGGCCGTAGCAGGCGGTCTGACGGTAACGCGGGACGAGCAAATCCAGTGTCGCGATGATGCCGCTGACGCTGAGGTCAAAATGTCGGTTCACCCGCTGCACCAGCTGTTGCTCCGTCAGCGGGCTGCTGCCAAAAGTGTCGATACGGATGGCGACCGGGCGGGGCAGGCCGATGGCCCAGGCGAACTGGACTTCGCAACGTTCTGCCAGCCCCGCCGCGACAATATTTTTTGCCACATAGCGTGCGGCATAAGCGGCCGAGCGATCGACTTTCGACGGATCTTTACCCGAAAACGCACCGCCGCCATGACGGGCTACGCCGCCGTAGGTATCTACAATGATTTTCCTGCCAGTCAGACCACAATCGGCTGCCGGACCGCCGGTGATAAATTGTCCGGCGGGGTTGATCAAAATACGGGTTTGCGGCGTTAGCAAGCGGGCGGGAATAACCGGTTTGATGATATCTTCCAGCACCACTTCGCGAAGTTGTGTAAGAGAAATCTCCGGGCAATGCTGTGTTGAAATCACCAGCGTATCGGCGGATACCACCTGATGCTGCCGATAGCGCAACGTCACCTGGCTTTTGGCGTCGGGACGCAGGAAGGGCAGGTACCCCGACTGGCGTAACGCCGCCTGACGCGCCATCAGCCGGTGCGCATACACCAGCGTCGCCGGCATATACTCCGGCGTTTCATTGCAGGCATATCCGAAAGTGATGCCCTGATCGCCCGCGCCCAGTGAGTCAGGGGTTGTGCCGCCGATACCTTGTGCGATTTCGGCAGACTGTTTACCCAGCATATTCAGTACGGCGCAGGTTGCGCCATCGAAACCCAGGCTGGAATGGTTGTAGCCAATTTCTTTAATGGTGTGACGGATAACCGATTCGATATCAACATGGGCGGTTGAGCTGATCTCCCCGGCCACAATGGCTACGCCGGTTTTGACCAGGCATTCACATGCCACTCTGGCCTGAGGATCCTGTAATAGAAAGGCGTCCAGAATGGCATCGGCTATCTGGTCGGCCATTTTATCCGGGTGCCCGGCGGCAACCGATTCAGAGGTAAAAAGAGAGTCTTCCAAAGTCGCGCCACGTTGTTCAAAGGTTCCCCCATGGTAGGGGGCGGCGGCTGAAAGCAACGTAAATTATCTTGCGGGCAGGGTGGACTTTCTTGCCCTTACGGCGAGCCCGCGCACAAAATTAGCCCGCTTGTGAATTGACGGGTTCCGGTGCGACGATTTTACGGAAATCAGAAGGTGACATGCCGGTCTCTTTTTTAAATATCCGGCAGAAGTAGTTGGCGTCCTGATATGAAAGTTCCAGCGCGATGGTGTTGATTCTGAGATCGCTGAACTGCAGAAGTGATTTGGCTACGCTTAACTTGCGGGCAGCGATGTAATTTGAAAAACCATAGCCGGTCATTTTCTTGAAGGCCCGGCTCAGATAGCAGGAACTGACGAAGGAGCGTGCGGCAATGTCGTCGAGCGTCAGATTATTAAGAATATTTTTCTCAATATGGAATCTGGCGCGATCGATAAAACTCATGGTGCCCGTAAAGTGCTTTAGTGCATGGTCGAAAACGTCCTCGCTAATGCTTAGCAAGCCGGTCATGATGCGGAAATAGGCTCCCGGCGTAATGCCAGACTGGCTGATTTCCTGGATCATTGCCGTCACTTTCTTCCCGGCGGGCAGTCCTTTATCTCCCAGTGAAGAAAGATGCTGATGCAGTAATTCGAGTATATCCGTTAGTAATTTGCGTTGACTGATGCCGGAAGGCGTACCCGCGCAGGCGTCATCGAGCGCATTCAACAGAAACTGATGCCATCGATGATAATCGCAGTGTTCGATCATCTCGCCGACAGATTGTTTGAGTGCCCGCGACGCCGCAATGTCCATATCACTGACTTCCAGGGTTTTGCTGATGGCATCGGTCAGTGTGCTTTTCTTCACCGGTTTCAGCAGATAATCATCCACTTTCAGGTTCAGCATGCTGCGCACAATATCAAAGTCGTCATTAGCGGTAGTGACAATGACTTTGGTGCTGGCACTTTTGGTGCGCAGATATTCAATCACCTGATTGCCGTTAGGCAGCGGAATATTGATATCGACCAACATCATATCGATTTGATCGAGCTGGTCGATCAGCTGGATGGCTTTTTTGCCGGTATTGGCTTCATGCACCACGGAATTATCGACGTACTGAGACACAATGCGTCGTAAAGATTCAGATTCAATCAGTTCATCTTCTACAATCACAATATTGTACATAGTCTTTTCTCCCTGTTTCAGGCTTGCAGCATGGGGAATTTAAGAGTGATGGTGGTCCCCATTCTTGGCTGATGCGCGCTGGAAATCACCAGACCATAGCTTTCGCCGAATAACAGCTGAAGCCGGTTTTTTATATTATTAATGCCGATACCGCCTTTCTGACGGTTTTCGTCACCGGATAAAATGTTGGCAATATCAGCACGTGACATGCCGTCGCCGTTGTCGGTCACCTCGAGAATGACATCGTGCCCGTCGTCAGTCGCGCTGATGCGTAGCAGACTGGGAGTGTCTCTCGGCTCGACAACGTAATTGAAAAAGTTCTCGACCAGGGGCTGCAAAATCAGGAACGGACAAACGACATCAAGGTATTTTTCCGGAATATCGCACTCATAATCGAAACGGTCATTCATGCGGACTTTCTGAATTGACATGTAGCAGGTGACATAATTAATTTCATGGCTTAGCGTAATCAGGCCATGATTATTTTTGCGCAGCAAATAGCGCATCATGTCGGAAAAATCATGCACCATGGTTTCTGTGCGCTGTGCATCTTCCAGATATGCCAGCCGGCCAATGGTATTTAATACGTTAAACAGAAAGTGCGGGTTAATCTGATAAGACAGGGCTTTAAATTCCGCTTCATGCAATGAACGTTCTATTTCCACTCTTTTACGCAACTCATCGGTGAGTTCGAGATCTTTGCGGTGCAGTTCCCGCTGAATATTGTTGGTATGCGCCTGTTCTACCAGATACGACGAGACATGTAATAATGTGGAGGCGGTCGATTCGAAACGATCGTAAGGCATGCGTTTAGCATCATGATGTAAGTCGATCAGCCATTCATTTTCTTTCCATATTTCGTTGTTATCGAGAATATACGGAATGGTGCGCTCTTTCTCTTCCTCGACTTTCACCTGGCCGGAAATAAACGCGCCAAGATAATGATCGTTAATCATGATCGGCACAGCGAACTCAACAAAGCCGCAGTAACAGCGGTATACCACTGGTTTTCCGGCCTCCATAGCGGCACGTCCACCGGCGTTATCACTTTCGTAGCAGTGGTTCGCCAGCGATTCATTAAGACGTGACCGGGCGCAGAAATCTGAAAACCCGCTGGCCTGTGTCACCGGAACGCCATCCTGATCGACTACCACTAAGGCAATCATCATCGATTTACTAAAATTATCCTGGAGAGTCTGAAGTCTTTTTACATCAAGAAATTCATGCAATTTATATTTGTTATTCATTATGATTACCTGCACTGGTAATTAAATACATTCACCGTATAAATATACAGGAAGGCACCTTTATGTATTTTGAAACCCGTCACAGCGGGGGCAATTTAATTAGCCAGGAATATTAATTTATATGTACTGATGTTAATTATAAGTGCGAAAATTAGTCAGGTATTTACCGTTCAGACGCAACATGCTCAACGTGCTCTCCCCGCATGGATGACCACAAAGGACAATGCAGGCGGAATAAATCAGATGATGCGAAATGAATTATCACATCATCTTGTGGCGGCAGTATTTACTATTTATTTGATCTGCGAGAAGTGCCGGGAACGCCAGTGCAATTTAGGGGTCAGGAAGCATTGGGTTTGTGCGATGGGTTGTTCATTCATCAGGTCACTGATCATGCTGAAGCAGTGCATAGCCAGTTCCCCGCAGTCCTGCGCGACCGTGTCGATTTTCACGGAAAGGGAATCGTACAGATAGTGGTCGTCAAAACTGCACAGATGGATATCGCTCTCGAGCAGCTGATGCTGGCTCATATAGCGCAGAACGCCTTCCATCAGGCCGCAGGAAGCCACGAAAAGTGCTTTGGGCGGACGTCCGAGTCGGGCGCACAGTTGCGCAAACATTTCATAGCCGGAGCTTGGCTGGTAATTGCCGTAAACAATCCAGTCCGGGTTCAGGCTGACACCCGCCCGCTGCAGGCCAAGCTGATAACCCGCCAGGCGGTCACGGGTCGGGGAGATCCGCGGTTGTCCGCCAAGAAAATAAAATTCATCACGCTGGGTTTGCGCTATACGCGAGACCAGTTCTGCTGAGGATTCGATGGCTTCACAGACCACAATCGGCAGCTGCGTGTCTTGCATATGGCGGTCAAATAAGACGACAGGTAACTGCTGGCTGATTTTTACGTATTCTGCATCGCTGAGCATGCTGGATGCGACAATCAGTCCGTCGACCTGACGCTGGATCAGATTATTGACCACCATGGTTTCCTGACTGGTATTTTCATCCGTGCAGGCAATCAGCAGCTGCATGCCGTTCTCGCGACACAGCGTCTCAAGTTCGTTGGAGCAGGCAGCAAAACCATAGTTGGTCATTTCCGGGACGACCAACCCAAGTGTGAAACTGCGCGTGACATTGAGCGAACGAGCGTGAATGCTCGGCTGATAATGATGTTCAGCTGCCACAGCGAGTACCCGATCCCGGGTGGGATCGGAGATTCGAAACTTCTTGCTGTGTCCGTTGAGTACCTGGCTGGCAGTCGATTTTGAGACGCCAGCCAGTTCGGCTATGCCACTGATAGTGATGCGTTTGGTCTTTTTCACTGCGCCATATTCTGTTGTCCGGAAAGACATTTATTCTATCACGCATTCCGCCAACGACCAGTGGCGCAGCGTAATCTGATGAGAACCCCGCAAGTTCAATTGTGCCGGTAAAACAGGGAAATAGCGTGAGGACATCACCGCTTCTCCGCCATTAATGAAAATTTCAAGGCTCGACGCATCGCTTAACACCGTTAGTTTGTGCAGCGCGCCGCGCCAGATACGCTGTTCCGCCAAGCCACTGCGTCGGTTTTTTCGCGTTAAACGCAGCCATTCTCCGTCGAAGCTGAGCGTCATGTCGCCACCTAAATCCGCGCTGAAAGCCTGTTCTGTGACAATTTCCGTCTCGGCTTTTGTGATGTCCAGTGGAGGGCAATCGTCGGCAATCCCCTGCCATGCCTGTTCATCACGACGGAGTTGTTGCAGCTCACGTGCCGGTTTTTGCATGATTTTACCCGCCACCAGCGTCAGTTCGCGCGGGCAGGTCATCGTATGCAGCCAGCCATTTTGTATTGTCGGCTGGAAAAATTCATCTCCGTCCGGTATTCCCATCCATCCAATCAGCAGGCGTCGCCCGTCATCCGTTAGCGTGGTCTGCGGCGCATAAAATTCGAACCCCAGATCCAGCTCAGTGAATTCGCCGTGCTCCAGGGTCGCATTGTCGTAATCCAGTTGCCCGACAAAATAACCCGACTGGAAAGTATTCAGATAACGGTCAGATTCCGCCGCTAAACCTTGCGGACAGCAAATCAAAATGTCGTTATCTGCCAGCCGGAATAAATCCGGGCATTCCCACATGTAGCCGAATTCGCCCAGCCCGTGTAAACCTGAACCGGCAATTTCGCCCAGAAGATCCCAGGCTGATAAATTCTCAGATCGCAGCAATAACACTTTGCCTTTGAGGCTGAGATCCTGAGCGCCCAGCACCATGTACCAGTGGTTTTCATGCCGCCAGACTTTCGGATCACGCACATGTCCGGTATAGCCTTTCGGCAGATTAAATACCGGCCCGGTTTTATCAAATTCGCCGTCTGCATTTTCGCGCGCCAGACACTGAAATGCCGTACGGCTGCCATCGGGATACTTCACGTTACCGGTATAAATCAGCGTCAGCTGGCCGTTATCTGTCACGGCTGAGCCTGAATAACAGCCGTGGGATTCGTAGGCTTCTGAAGGTGCCAGCGCCAGCGGTTCATGCTGCCAGTGCAGTAAATCTGCCGAACTCCAGTGCCCCCAGAATTTAGCACCGTGCGCGCAGGCCAGCGGGTTCCATTGATAGAACAAATGGAAACGACCGTTATGCTGAATAAATCCGTTCGGGTCATTGAGCAGCCCGACCGGCGGCGCGAGATGCCAGCCGGGGCGGTAAGGGTCTGCCGCCGCTTTAACCTGACCGGCGACCACGCTGCACAGTGCTTTTTTGAGCAAACTGGTTTCCGTCATTTCTCACTCTCCGTGTTGTATTTCAGCAGCAATGACAGCAGGAATGCGCTGCCGAAGGCAATCACCAGACCGATCAGGTAGCTGAGAATCGAGCTGGCCTGCACGATAGCCAGCCCCGGAATGCCGGTCAGACCGACTGCCGTCATATTGACGTGCATCGCCACCACCCAGGCACCGCCGAGCGCACCGCCCGCCAGCGCCGCCAGAAAAGGCTTCATAAAGCGCAGGTTGATCCCGAAGATTGCTGCCTCCGTAATACCCAGCATGGCGGAAAACGCTGAAGGCACTGCGATGGCTTTAATTTTCGCATCACGCGTTTTGAAGTAAACCGCCAGACAGGCACCGCCCTGCGCGACGTTAGCCATCGACCAGATCGGCAGCAGGAAATTCACGCCGATATTTGGATTACCCAGTAAACCGGCTTCAATAGCATGGAAGCTGTGGTGAATACCGGTGATGACGATAACCGAATATAGCCCGCCAAATATCAGCCCCGCGAACCAGCCTGCATGAGTGATCAATGTACTGAGAATAAAGGAAATGCCGTCACCCAGCGCACGACCCGCCGGGCCGATAATCAGGAAAGCGATAAAGCCGGAAATGATCACGGTCAGGAAAGGCGTCAGGATCAGATCCAGCGCATCCGGAATGATTTTGCGCAGGCGTTTTTCGATGAAACTCATGAACCACACCGCCAGCAGCACCGGGAAAACCGTGCCCTGATAGCCGATCATCGCAATCTCAATACCAAAGAAATTCATGGTATGGAAACCGCTGGCGACGCCCCAGGCGTTAGTCAGCGCCGGATGGGTCAGAATGCCGCCCAGCGTAGCGCCGAGGAACGGGTTGCCGCCAAACTCCCGCGCAGCGGTGAACCCAATCAGAATTGGCAGAATGATAAACGCCGCTGAGCTGAACATATCGAGCATGATAAAAATCGCGCTCTCCGGGTTGGCCCAGCCGTAGGTTTTCACCATACCGAGCAGCCCCATCAGCAGGCCGGATGCCACAATCGCCGGAATGATCGGCACGAAAATATTCGACAGCACGCGGGCGATGCGCTGGAACGGATTCAGCTTTTGCGCCGCAATATCCGCGGCTTCAGATTTACTGGATTCGCTGATACCGGCCACTTTAATAAATTCGGCGTAGACCTTGTTCACCAGCCCCGTACCAAAAATGATCTGAATCTGTCCGGCATTGCTGAAACAGCCTTTAACGCCTTCGACCTGTTCGATAGCACTTTTATTGATCAGGCTGTCGTCCGCCAGCACCAGGCGCAGACGGGTGGCACAGTGTGCCGCACTGGCAATATTCTCCTTGCCACCCAACAGCGGAAGCAATTCAGTCGCGATTGCATTGATATTCATAGAATCCCTTAGTTTTTCATTATCATTTACGCCCGGTCTGGCCGGGCGTTTTTTTTAAATCAGACCCTGCCGTTTAGAACCAGGTTTCCATCTGGATGCCAAAGTTCCACTGTCCGCCCGCCGTGAATCCGTCGGTACCAAATGAATCTGCGGAAGAATAACTGTCGAGCTCTTTGCTCCAGTCCATGTAAGTGGCGAAGAAGCGGATTTCCGGACGACTCAGCATGTCGCTGATATCGCCGACCTTGAAGGTCGGTGCGAAGGTCAGTTTGTAGAAACCGCCTTTCACTTTGTTGTAATCGCTGTAACCCTGTGGATTGAGATCCATATACTGATAGCTGCCTTCATATGCCAGTTCGAAGTTCTCGGTAATTTGCTGGATCAGGCGGGTGTTAAAGGTCAGCCATTTGTAATCATCGCCAGAGACATAACGGTCTTTGCTCTGCTGCGCCAGAACCGCCGGGGCGATACTCCAGTTTTTGCTGATCGGCGTGATGCCATAAGTTGCCAGACGCAGCGTACTGGCATCGTCAGTCAGACGTCCGTCAGAACCCAGCGCTTTCACTTCTGCTCCCAGTCCGTGCCCGTAAAGCAAGGCTGTTTTCGATGTCCCTTCGCGCAGGCCGTAGAAACTGTCGCCGTGATACGCCAGCATCGTGTGGAAGCCGGTGTCCGCCGCGGTGCTGATCCCCCGGTTGCCGGTATTTTCACGATCCTGATTATTTTTCGCACGCAGGCCGCTCAGCATCCACTGGAATGGCCCGGCATAGTTGTTGGCCGTGACAATGTAGTTTTCGATGCGGGTGTCGTCGTTATTGTCGTCTTTCAGGTCGTCAAAGTTTCTTCCGTAAAGTGAGAAGTTACTTTTCAGGTTATCGCCCCATTTGACGTCGTAGATCCCGCCGCCGGTACCCGCCAGAAAGATGATGTCGGAATCCAGCCAGTGAATGTCGAAATTATCCCGGTCAAAGCGTTTACCCGCCCACAGGGTGGAATCTTTCCAGACCCCGGTGAATGTCGGCAGCGACCCCAGTTCGACAAACGCCTGACGGATATTTAAGTCGCTGGTCGCGCCGGTCCAGTCGTTGTAGCTGCGCTGACCATCAGCCAGCATGACTTTGTAGCGGGAGGTCGCACCGCTGGCCATCGTCTGGTTGTGCTCCAGATTCAGTTCGACGTAGGTGTTATTTTCGTTACCCAGACGCCCGACTGCACCGCCTGTTTGTCCGGCCGGGGTGACGTAAGGGCCACTTTCCGTTGAGGTGCCAGAATCGTTCATGATCACGCCGGAACGGGCATAACCACTGAATTTAAACCCGCTGTTATCACTGCTGTTGCTTTTGGCATTGCTGGCTAACGTTTCGGTGCGTTTAGCCACATCGGCAGTTTGCTGCTGGGTGATTTCAGCCGTCTTCGCCACCTGACGGGTTTGCTGTTCGTTGCTGGCGGTGCGTGTCTCGAGTTGTTTAACCTGCTGTTCTGCCTGCGTAGCACGGGCTTCGGCCTTAGCGGCGCGGCTTTCGGCGAGTTGTAGTCGTTTTTCCATCGCCGCAAAGCGGGCTTCAATTGCACTGGAAGAAAGATCGGCCCCCTGAGCCGCAGAAGAAAGAATAAGTCCAATAGCAACAGCAAGATAGCGAGGTTTCATCATCATTTTTATCCCTTCAGAGGAAGTTTAATTATTATGGGAAAACCATTTTGCTAAATTGCTAAACTGGTTTTCCTGAGCACAATAAACACCCGTTATGTATTTACGCAACGAAGTTCGGCAGCCTTGTGCTGGATTTGTGATCTTGCTGGCAATTCCCAATGTCGTCCTGAAAATTCATTTGCTCTTGATTAGCTAAACCGGTTCTTCTATTTTATCGACAGACGATTTATCAGGATTATGAAAAGGGAATGAAGATGAATAACCGGGTTTGGGTACTTGGCGATGCCGTGGTGGATTTGATCCCTGAGCAGGATGGCCGCTTATTAAAATGTCCGGGCGGAGCACCGGCAAACGTTGCCGTCGGCATCTGTCGTCTCGGCGGCGACAGCGCTTTTATCGGACGCGTGGGTGATGACCCGTTCGGGACGTTTCTGATGAAAACCCTGGATGATGAGGGCGTTAATACAGAGTGCATGACGCCTGATCCGCATCACCGCACTTCCACGGTGGTGGTGGAAAACGACGCTGACGGCGAGCGTTCTTTCACATTTATGGTGCGTCCGGGCGCGGATTTATTCCTCCAGGCCACCGACATTCCGGCGTTTAGCGCAGGACAGTTTTTACACTTGTGTTCGATTGCCTTATCCGCAGAACCTTCCCGCGCTTCGGCTTTTCTGGCAATGGCGAAGATGAAAGCGGCGGGCGGATATGTCTGTTTTGATCCCAATATCCGGCATGACTTGTGGCCTGATGAGGAACAGCTGCGTGACAATCTTGACCGCGCCTTGTCGCTGGCGGATGTGATTAAAATATCGGAGGACGAGCTGGAATTTCTGACCGGAGAAGCGTTGTTGTCCGAGGGAATGCTGCGCCTGTGTGATCGTTATAACCCCGAAATGTTGCTGGTCACGCAGGGGAAACAGGGTGTGTCGGTCTACCGGAAGAAAAATGCCAGCCTGAAGCATTATCCGGCACCCGAAGTGCGGGCGGTGGATACTACCGGTGCAGGAGATGCCTTTGTCGCCGGGCTGCTGGCCGGACTGGCGCAACACTGGCCACTAACCTCGGACAGCGCATGGCAGCAAACCATTCATCAGGCGCTGGCGTGCGGGGCGCTTGCCACCACCGCGAGAGGCGCAATGACCGCATTGCCCGACAGCGCGACCTTAAAGGCGTTTTCCTCTCAGATCTGATCTGAATAGATTTACTCCCAGACCCTTTTTTTGTGTAGGATCAGGGGAGTCAATTTTGCCGGACCGGAGAGTTATGGCTTCGCTGAAAGAAGTAGCACAACTGGCCGCGGTGTCGCTGATGACAGTGTCCCGCGCCATTAACGAACCGCAACGGCTAAAGCCCGAGACACTGGCGCGTGTTCAGACGGCGATCAGCGCCCTGAATTATGTGCCTGATTTTTCCGCACGCAAAATGCGTGGCCGCAGTACCAAAGTCTCGACTCTGGGTGTGCTGGCGCTTGATACCGCCACCACGCCATTCTCGGTTGAACTCCTTCTCTCGATAGAACTGACGGCGCGTGAATTTGGCTGGAGCAGTTTTCTGGTCAATATCACGTCGCAGGAAGACAGTAAACGGGCGGTCAGTCAGCTGCTTTCTCAGCGCCCGGACGGCATTATCTTTACGACCATGGGGTTGCGTGAAGTAGAAATCCCGGAACGTTTGCTGGATAAAAACCTGGTGCTGGCAAACTGCCTGAGCCGCGAACACACGCTGCCGGGTTACATTCCTGACGATTTTGAAGGGCAATATCAGGCGATGAAAGCCCTGATCAAGAAAGGTTACCAGCGTCCGCTATGCTTTTATTTACCCGATTCAATACCTGCCGGAATTTGCAGAAGGGCGGGCGCGGAAGCGGCATGGCAGGAAGCCGGATTGCCTGCACAACAACTGCGCCAGTTTCATATGGCGTCGGGTGACGAGCATTATCGCGATGTGGTGGCTTTACTTAATGAGTTTACCCCGCAGGATAAGCCGGATTTTGACGTGCTGGTGTGCGGCAACGATCGTATTGCGTTTCTGGCCTATCAGGTATTGCTGGCGAAAGGCATCGCCATCCCGCAGCAGGTGGCGGTTCTGGGTTATGACAACATGGTCGGTATCGGTGATCTGTTCCAGCCGCCGCTGACCACGGTGCAGTTGCCGCACCGCGAGATAGGACGTGAAGCGGTATTGCATCTGATCGAACAGCGCCCGAACAGCGGAGTGATCCAGATTTCCTCCCCGCTGCTTGAGCGTGCTTCTTTGTGACGTTATTCGGTGCGCAGTGTCCAGCTATCTCCCTGACTTAACATGGCCTGTCCTTTTTCTGCAAACAGAGAAAGGGCGCGCTTGTCCGGCTGCGGATAAATTCTGCTGCTGAGCGTTTTCTCCCCCTGATTAACAAAAACTTCCACCGATGAGCGGTCGATAAAGACACGCAATTCCAGATGATTGCTTTCCGGCAGCCCGACACTGCGGCTGTCCTGAATTCTGTATGCGGCATAATCCCGGTTCAGAAAGAGTCTTTGTGTCTGTTTGTCCACGAACAGGCAAAGACCGTCGCCGAGCGTGATGCCAAAGCGTTCTGCGTCCGAATGACTGAGATCCCATTGCAGGATAATTTCAGTCGCCTGAGCATTTTCAGAAAGTTGCTGCACGCTGCTTTTCAGCACGCAGGGCGTCAGCGGGCGATGTTCCCGGCGAAGTGTGCAGACTTCCTCTGCCGGCATCATGCGGACTTTTCCGTCACGTAACGTCAGCTCGCGGGGCAGGGTTAGGCAGCCCGCCCAGCCTTCTTCTTTGGACGGCATCACCGATTCCCACATGTCCATCCAGGCGATAATGATCCGGCGTCCGTCAGCCGCAGTGAATGACTGCGGCGCATAGAAATCGTGCCCGTGGTCGAGTTCCATAAAGCCTTGCGTAATCTCAAAGTGGTGACCCGGCTGCCAGTGCCCGCGCAGATAGCCGCTCTGGAATAAATTCTGATAATCATGGCCCTGCGTGCGGATCCCTTGCGGCGAGCACATCAGAATATTTTCATCGCCCAGCGGGAAAAAATCCGGGCATTCCCACATATAACCGTCACCGGCGTCGGCTTTGGCGAGAACGCGATCAAACGTCCAGTCGCGCAAGCTGGTGCCTTTATAAAGCAGTACTTGTCCACAATCGCTGGCGTCACGGGCACCGACGACCATCCACCAGTGACCGTCTTCCTGCCACACTTTCGGATCGCGAAAGTGCATGATATTTTCCGGCGGCGTCAGCACCACACCCTGTTTGGTAAAATGAATACCGTCCTGACTGGTTGCCAGACATTGTACTTCGCGGATGGCGCTGTCATTGCCTTCACCATTGAGCCAGACGTGGCCGGTGTATATCAGGCTCAGCGTGCCATTGTCATCAACGGCACTGCCGGAGAAGCAACCGTCGCGGTCGAATTCTTCCCCCGGCGCCAGTGCCACCGGCTGATGCTGCCATCTCACCATATCCTTGCTGGTGGCGTGCCCCCAGTGCATTGGCCCCCAATGTTCACTGAACGGGTGGTGCTGATAAAACGCGTGATATACCCCCTGATGATAAATCAGGCCATTCGGGTCATTCATCCAGCCGGCCGGAGGGGCGAGGTGAAAGTTGGGATAAAAGGCGTTACCGCGCTGGTTTGTTGCCTGATTAAGCGCCAGTTGCGCGCGTTCAAGTTTTGTATTCATACCATCTCACTTTTATTCAGAAGCATGTTTTTGGATGCCGGGGAAGGGGGAGCCTGGCTTTTTTCGCCGGTCAGCAGGAAAACGGAAACGAGAGTGAGCACCAGAACCAGCGTCCCCATGATCATGTAAGTGTCAGCAAAGCCCAGCAGGTCATAGCCGTGACCGGCCAGTGGCGACAACACACTGGCGCAGACTTGCGTAATGAACTGGAATCCCACCAGATATAGCGTTGCGGAAAGGCGCGGGTCAAAGCGGGTGGTAATGTATTTAAACATCGCAATCAGCAGGATGGGCAGCTCAACAGCGTGCAGCAATTTCATGCAGGAAATGGTGACCGCATCCGCTGCCAGGCCTGATCCAAACACACGCAGTGCCATGATCGTCCCGCTGAGTAACAGTCCGTTTTTCGCCCCGATTTTGTTGACAACAAAAGGCGCCAGGAACATGCCGCCCGCTTCCAGAAACACCTGGAAAGAGTTAAGGAAACCGTACATCTCGTTGCCGTGGCGGACATCAGAAAACAGTGACGCGAAATACACCGGGAATTGCTGGTCGTAGACGTTGTAGACGCTGACGCCGGTAACAAAAACAATCAGCGCCCAGAATCGCGGGAGGCGGAACAGGGTCATCGCATCGCTGAGCGTCAGGGTGCTGGATTTGCCGTATTCGAGCTGGCTCAGGGCATCCGTTTTCACTTCCCGAAGTTGCCATAGCAGCAGCAGAAAAATGGCAGCCGAACAGGAAGCCATCCAGAAGTTGAGGTTGGGATTGATATTAAACAGCATCCCGGCAAAGAAGGTTGCGACGGCCCAGCCCAGTGAACCCCACATTCTGGCTTTACCGAACTCAAATCCAAGAATACGACTGACGCGCTCGGTGTAAGACTCCAGCGCACCGATCCCGGCAAAAAAAGTCGCACCGACATACAAACCGCCCGCCACAGCGCCTGACAAAATACTGATCTTCAGCAGCGGCGCAAAAACGAAAATAAAGAAAGGCCCGCTGATGAGTAACAGAAAACCCAGAAACCAGAGCAGGTTTTTACGCAACCCCAGTTTGTCCTGAATGAAACCGTACAGTGGCTGTGCACAAAGTGCGGTCAGCGCGACGGCGGAAAAAAACAAGCCTGTTTCAGTGCCTTTCAGCCCGACCTTCTGGCTCAGCCACAATGAGATAAGCGAAAAGGCGGAAGACCAGGTGTAGAAAAAGGAAAAAAGTAAACCACTCAGCAATGCGTAATGACTTCGTTGACTGTTTTTCATGGCATGTCCGGGTTTGAATCGTCACAAGGAGTCATATTGTTAACGTTAACATCTCAGTTTTCAAAGATTCATAAAGCCAGAATTATGATGTTAATCACGAATGTTAACGTTAACATTTTTGGAGTGTGATCAAAGTATCATTTTTCTTGAAGGGCATCTCTTTGTTGAGTGAGGCGAGCGGGTCAGCTAAAACAAAACGAGAAGGAGCATGGGAGGAAAAAGGGCGGGTTAAGCAGCTTCCGGGACTGAATAAAAAAGGAGGAGATATCGCTATCTCCTCCCGTGTTTTACATCAGGACATTTATGAGGCTGTCATTACAACGGGCGCTGATGGGTATAAACAGCACGGGGTTGAGTACGGCGCCCCAGCATACCCATAAAGCCCGCCAGAATGGCTTCGATCACTAACATCACAAAGGTAAACCAGCTGGCTTTCGCCGTTGCAGCAGCTGCTTTTTCAGCGGCTTCGCGGGCTTTCTGCTCTGCCTGCTGTTTCAGTTCTTCATATTTAGCACGGGCCTGCTGATAGGTTTTTTCAGCCTGGCTGACAATCTGATCGACTTCCTGATCGCTTTTTCCGGTACGGGCTTTAATGATATTTTTCAGCGCGTCACGGTCAGCTGCCTGGAATGTATCTGCATTACGACTAATTAAACCTTTAATAAAATTAGTGAGATCCGTATCGGCGGTTTGCGGATGATTACTGGTGTCAGCCGCCTGATTTTGGGCATTGTTTACTTCACCCTCGGCTTTATTTTGCAGGTTCTCTGGTTGCAACTCCGGTTTCCCGGTCTGGCGCAGAGTGGTTTCAAGTTCATTCTGCAGACTGTCGAGATTAATATTATTTTCTCCCAGCTTGTCTTTTACCATTTGACCTACCGGTGGCGCAGCGGCAGATATTCCACTGCCTAACGTTTGTAACCCGGATCCCACAACACTGGCTGCACCGCTGACCGCATTATTGACGACCACAATCAGGAACCAGGTGCAGATTAAGGTGTTTACCCCAAACATCAATACGCCATGCAAAGCTCCCTCACGCTGAGCCAGTCGTCCGCTGGCATAGGCCCCGGCCGCAATGGAAATCAACATGCTGATGCCTGTCCAGATGGCCGCTCCCTTCCCTAATCCATCGAGCGGGTTTTGCTCTTTCAGGGGATCAATGGTACTGGCTCCGATGGCTGTCCCTAATATTGCCAGTAACAAATAAACCACCATTGAAATAATGACGCCGGCAAAAATAGCACTCCACGAAATACGTTTAAGCGGCACTCCGTTCGCAGGCTCAATCAACGTTTCGTTATAAACTTCAGTGGCAGGCCTTTGATGATCAGTCATTTGGACATCTCCATATATCGCCATATTTTTGATAGTAAGAAGGGAGCTTACCCCCTCATAATCACTGCTTATCCTGGCTAATGTCAGTGAATAATCACACGATTACATTAGCTGCCTTAATGTTAGTAAGAGAATGACGATTACACCAAAAAATAATTATTTCGCAAAATAATCAGGACGTTATTTATGACATGTCGCGCGCGTAAGTAATATCCCTGAGCATTGAGGGGAGAGGATCTCAGGAATAAAAAATTTAACCCGCTGTGTAATTACGCAGATCCGTTACATGATCTTCATTTAGAACGGGGAGCATTTAAGGCTTTGTTCAGATCCTGGATCCGCTTCATCGTTTTCATGGTTCGCGATGCAGATGCGGAAGCGACGGATAAAATCAGCATCTCAAGACACACCAGGACAGTGCCATGAAGTGGCATTCTGCCATTCTCACCCCCACGCGGCACATTGATAACGACGGTGGCTTCCCTGGTGAAAAAGGATTCCGCGGCATTTGTCAGTAATATTATCGGAATACCCAGACGTTTCGCCTCATGTACCGTTGTTTTTCCCTCACGGTGCGCACTCTTCTGCGCCATCATGATCAGCACATCTCCACGCTGCAAGCCGATCAGTTGTTCCGCCAGCGCAATTCCCGAACGGTTAAGGCAGATAGCGGGAATGCCAATGCGGGTGAACAGTCTCGCACTGTACTCGGCCAGAATGCCGGACGCATTGATACCAAACAGCGCCACCTGACGGGCACCGGCCAGTAAGGCAATGGCTTCAGAAATAGCCTGTCGGTTTGCGGGCTCTGCCAGGGCATCACAAGCGCGCTTATGGCCATCAAGTACAAAGTCCATTCCTGACGTCATATCACACGAGAGTTCGCTGACGGTGGTGATCATCTTTTCTTCAGAATTGACCGATGTCCCAAACCAGGCCTCCAGCGTTTTTTTCATATCCCGCAAGCCAGCAAAACCTAATGCCTGGACAGCACGTATTACCGTCGCATCGGAAACTTCTGTGGCGGCAGCAATCTCCATGGCCGTCGCGTCCAGCGCTGCCTCGCGATTGTTCTGGATATAAGACGCAACGGTTTGCAATCCTGGCGGGAGCGTATGAGCCCGTGCGCGATATCGTTCTCCGAAAACATCGAGCCTTTTTTTACTTCGCACATCTGCCATGGAGTTTTACTTATCCTCTTAATTTTTAATCACTTAAAAATGACATCGGGTTAACGGACTCTTTCACCATCTTAGCAATGTAGTGTTTTTAGGGGGAAGGATATTTTTAATCCGGAGCAGTAAAGTCTTGGAATTTTCATTCTGGGGAAGGGGTTTTGTTGTTATTTTGAATTAAATCAATATCTTAATGTTGCCTCTGCTTTGCCAGTAAAGGCATGGCCTGACGCATCTTCATGTAGCAGAAAACTGAAAAAGACAATTTACTACTACATCAGTGCGTGATTGAATGATAATCAATTGCATTGGTGGGGCGATTTGTTGTCCCATCAGAATAAAAATAAAAGTCAGTGAACAGCCAGAAGATATAACCCATTTCTTTATGTGGATGTTGTTTTAACGCTATCTGGCAATTTCTTTACGGAAAAAGGCGTCATTTTCATACCAGGTCGAATTAAATGAATAATAAAGCGTTATTTAATTTTAAAAGAAAACACCATCCTGCATTAATTGCCGCTCTTTATGGCGTCGCGATGATAACCCCAAATACCGGTTATTCAGCAGACGATGGCGATACCCTGACTATTAGCGGTCAGGAGCAAAATAATCAGGGGTACAGCGCAGGCTCAAGTTCTGTTGCCAGCAAAACGCCGACACCTCGTCTTGACGAAGCGCAGTCGGTCAGCGTGGTGACCCGGCAACAGCTGGATGACTATCAGGCTGAGAGCCTTTCTGACGCGATGCGTTTCGTCGCGGGTGTGAGCGAGGGCAATACGCTGGCGGGCACGGAGGATGGCTTTGTCCGCCGTGGCTTCGGTTCCAACTCTGATGGTTCTGTTTATCGTGACGGGGTACGCAGCAGCCAGGGTCTCAATTTTGATGCCACCACGGAACGCGTTGAAGTGCTGAAAGGCTCTGCTTCTTTACTGTATGGGATCCAAAACCCGGGTGGCGTCATTAATCTTGTGAGCAAAAAGCCGCAATACGACTGGCATACCAAAGTCAGCGGGCGTTATGCCAGTGAGGGCGGCGGCGCAGGGACAGTGGATGTTACCGGCCCGCTGGGTAACGGGTTTGCATTTCGCATGATCGCTGAAAAACAAGATCAGGATTACTGGCGTAATTTTGGCAGCGACAAGCACACGTTACTCTCTCCGTCCCTTCAATGGTATGGCGAAAAGGCCAGTTTCCTGATCAGCTATTCTGATTATCGCTACGACATTCCTTACGATCGCGGTACCGCTTTTATTAACGGCAAACCGATCGATATCGGCTATAAAGACCGGCTGGACGACAAGTCAAACCGAGCCTGGGGGCATAATAAAACCCTGAACGCTCATTATGACTGGCAGTTCAGCGACGACTGGAGTACCCGTCTCACGCTTGGCTGGAACCAGCGCCGCTACGACAATGACGAAGTCAGGGTAACCGCAGTGAACACCACAACCGGTGCGGTGACGCGCAGGGCGGATGCTAACCGCGGCTTTAATCACAAGACCAAATATGTTTCCTGGGATTTGCTGGGCTCTCAGGACATTCTGGGCATGAATCACAATATTGTGCTGGGTACGGATTATGAGATGAACCAGACCTATCGTGCTCATCAATATCAGGGCAAGGCGAACAGCAGCTTTAACTATAATGATCCGCAATACGACATCCTCTCACCGGTCGTCGACAGCACAACAGAGAATACCGCGAACGGAAATAATCTGAACCGTATCCACAGCCGTTCAGTGTATGCAAAAGACAGTATTTCGCTGACTCCCAACTGGATTGCCGTCGTCGGCGGCCGTTATCAGCATTATGAACAGCGTGCTTCAAAGGGATTTGATCCGGTTGTTCAGACCCTGGATTCCGAAGGCAATAAATTCCTGCCACAGGCCGGTCTGATTTATAAAGTCACGCCTGATGTGTCCCTGTACAGCAGCGTCAGCAAGTCCTTTACCCCGTCCACGGATGTTGATGATGACGGCAACGTCGGCAAGCCGGAGCAGGGCACGACCTGGGAAGTGGGCAGCAAATGGCAGATGACACCGCGCCTGTTTGCCAGTGTTGCGCTGTATCGTATTGATGAGCGAGATATGTCGCTCAGCATCAACGGAAACACCCGCGCCATTGATAAAGCGCGCTCAAGCGGTGCTGAATTTGAGCTTAACGGTGAAATTCTGCCTGACTGGGATGTCAGCGCGAATTACAGCTATGACAAGGCGGAAATTGTCGATGATGGCGTGAATTCCGCCAATAATGGCAACCGCCTGCAAAACGCGCCACGCCATTCAGGGGCACTTTATCTGAGTCATAATCTGACTATTAACGGCCTGCCGGGGGATTTCCGCATCGGCGGGGGAGCACGTTATGTCGGCACGCGGGCGGGGGATCCGGAAAACAGTTTCACGCTGCCTGATTATGTCGTCGCTGACAGTTTCGTGGCCTGGAATAACCGCCTGTTCGGTGAGAAAACCCAGCTGAAACTGAACCTGAATAATCTGTTTAATAAACATTATTACACCTCCAGCGGCGGTAATCTTCGCGTGCGGGAAGGTGAAACCCGTAATTTAATGGTGCAGGCAAGTGTTGAATTCTAATCTGAATATGGCTTCTGTTCGCGGCAAGAAACGTATGCTGCATGTGCTGGTTAGCCTGCTGCTTATGTTGTTTCTGGCGCTGATAAGTCTGAAAGCGCAGGCGCGGACCATTATCGATATCGACGGCAATCATGTTGAAATTCCGGATAATCCGCAGCGTATTGTGCTGGGAGAAAGTCGCATGCTCTATACGCTGGCGATGCTGGAACCCGGTGATCCGGTCACACGCATCGTCGGCTGGCCCCTTGATTTGAAGAAATATGACAGTCAGATCTGGCAGATATTTGCGCAGAAATTCCCTGGTATGCTGGCTATTCCGTCGCTGGGGCTGGGCGGGACGAATGACATGAATCCTGAAAAGGTGCTGGCGCTCAAACCGGATCTGGTCATTTTGCCGAGTCTGGCGCGCTATGACGATGCAGATTTACGGCTAAAAGCCATGCTCGACGCAGCGCATATTCCGGTTGTTAAAATAGATCTCCGTGTGCGTCTGCTTAAAAATACCACGCGCAGTGTGGCTATCCTGGGCGAAGTGCTTAATCAGAGCGCAAGAGCGCAGGCTTTCAATCGCTTCTACGATGCGCATATGCAGGTCATTCATGAGCGCCTGGCTTCCTACCACGGAAAAAAACCGACCGTGCTTCTTCAGCTACATCTTGGACGCCGGAATGAATGTTGCGTGACGGCGGTAAAGGGAAGTCTTGGTGAACTGCTGTCCTTTGCCGGGGGAGATAACATCGCCAGCAAAACGGTTCAGGGCGTCTTTGGACGATTAAATGAGGAAACGGTGATCATGGCGCAACCCGAAGTCTACATCGCTACCGGCGCGGGTGCTGCTGAAGATCAGAATGATTTGAAACTTGGTCCTGCGATCACCCCCGACATGGCGCAGCAAAGCCTGCGTGAATTAACGGCCAGACAGAATGGATTACGTGAACTGAAAGCCCTGCATAATGGCCGAACGGGGATAATTTGGCAGAATTTCTACTTAAGTCCATGGCACGTTGCTGCGACGGAGTTTATGGCGAAGACACTATATCCGGAACTGTTTGCGGATATCGAACCGGAACACACGTTGAAGCAGATTTTCCATGATTATCTGCCGATACCTTACAGCGGCACATTCTTTGCGACTGGCGGTCAGTAAACACGTCAGACCATGGCATGAGGTTTACTGAGTCCCTCAGGATAAAACATCACGGCATGATGATATTGTTGGCGTTTTCTTTATAAGGGCTGCTCCTGAGCGGCCCTTTTTCACATTGATTCCTGCTTATTCCGCCTTGTGATAATTACCTTGCTGGTCTGCGCTTTCAAAAACCATTGAAACGGAGTTCACGCAGTGACGCAGATTCTTCTCGGTTAAATATTCTCCCTCAAAGACATGCCCCAGATGCGCCTTGCAGTTGGCACAGACAATTTCGGTTCTGCGGCCATCGGCATCAGGTACGCGCTCGACCGCGCCAGGGATTTCGTCATCAAAAGCGGGCCAGCCACAGTGAGACTCAAACTTATGTTCTGACGAATACAGCGGCGCAGAACATCTTTTGCAGACATAACGGCCCGGTGAAAAGTGCTCATTATATTCACCGGTATAAGGGCGCTCCGTCCCTTTATTTTCAATAACAAAACGTTCGAATTCGTTGAGTTCTTTATTCATTCTGATGACTCCTCAGATTACAGACATTGCAGGTGCTGGCTTTCAGTTTACACGATAAACCTGACCGCGTGGCGTACGCGACCGGACCTGAGCACCTGCTGCTAAGCGCCGGTCAGCGGGAGTTCATCGACTCAGTCATCATCACGCTGACTTTTTCCATCACTGGCGCGGCCAGTGTGTTGCCTTGCGCTTCTTGCTGTTTTACCCACTGAGCCTGAGCGTCCTGATAGCGGGTAACCTGTTTCCAGTGGGTCACTTCGCTGTGTTGCAGCTCGCGGACATTTGCGCCGTCTTTTCGCAGGGCATCGAGCTGTGGTTCATAATTGCTGTCCATCACTGAACCGGCAGTTTTGTAGGCGATGCCGGCAGCGCGGGTGATGGCGTCTTTATCCTGCTGCGCCAGTTCGTTCCAGACTTTCTGATTCATCACCAGCAGATAAACATGGCCCAGCCACAGCTCTTTCGAGACTAAAACATCAGGTGCCATCTTCTGAATTTTAAGATCATAACCGCTGTCGACATTGACCATAATGCCGTCCAGCGTACCGGTTTTAAAGGCTTCCACAGTCTGCGGCCCCCACGGCATGGTCACCGGCGTGGCACCGGCATTACGCAGAAAACCCTGATGCCAGAAACTGGCTGAACGCCAGGTTGTCCCTTTAATATCCTCAAGGTTTTTGAGCGGATGTGTGCTGAAAAATGCCAGCGGATAACCCGTGGCAATCAGCACATTCACTATGCCTGCTTTTTTCAGTTCAGCAGGGAAAGCGGGGATTTCAGTAAAAACGCGACGGAAGAAAGCAATTTGCTTATCGCCGGAAGGCCCGACCGGAAAGCTTTTGAAGATCTGATGCAGCGGCAGTTCTTTCGCGGCATATTCCGGCACGACAATGCCGATATCTGCTGTCTTTCCCTCGCGCACGGTGCGTAATGCGTCGTAGCTGGTCGAAAGTTCGCCGCCCCAGTGCGCTTCAATCTTAAGGCGCCCCTGAGATTCTTTTTCGACAGCAGGAAAGAACACGTCGTGGATAAAACGTGTACGCATTCCGCCCAGCGGTTCGTGATCGGTATATCGCAAGGTGGTAGTGGCTGAAACAGCCGCCGGTAAAAGGAGCAGGGCGAGCGCAAACGCCAGAGGTTTTCTGATTAATTCCATGTAATCTCACGTCTTTAGAGGAGGAAATGTTGAGGCTCATTCTAGCTGACGGGCATTGACGTAAACGTGCGGAAGGACAGGAAGGAAATAAAAAAGCGCCATGTTTGCACATGACGCTTGTGTGATTAAACGGCTGTGTTTACCGGCTGATGTTAGAAATCAACATTGACGCCCAGCTGGAAGCTGCGACCTGGCATCACGGCCAGTGCCTTGTTGTATTCATCCTGATTGGTGGTATCAGTCAGAGTACGGCTGCTCAGGTAATCCCAGTATTTGCGGTCGGTGATGTTGTAAACGCCGCCGCTGAGTTTCACGTTCTTCGCGACTTTCCAGTAGGCCGTTGCATCAACCATACCGTAACCCGGTACGTTCATGTATTCGGTGGTGGAACCCGTGATTGGCGTACCGGCGTTGGTGTAGCTCTGACGGTTTGTCGCTTCGGCTTTTTTACCTTTGACGAAAGTCGCGGTCAGCGCAGTACCGTACACGCCGGATGGATCATCCCACGCCACGCCAGCGACAAATTTCATTGGCGGCACGCTGTCGAGATCCACATATTTGTCGCCATCGTAGCTGGATTTCGATTCACCCTTGGCATAACCCAGTGCGAAGGTGGTGCTCAGACCGTCAACGCTGCTGAACCAGGTACCGTAGTTAATTTTGGTGCTCAGATCGCCACCATAGATAAACGCTTCATCGCGGTTTTCGGCCTGATAAATCGTATAGATATTGGAGGGCACATTGGTGAACATGCCCGGGTTGGCAGCACGGCTGTAGCGGGTGTTGGCAATAAAGTTTTTGTAGGTGTTGTAGAAAACGGAAGTCTTGAAGGTCACTCCTTCAGTCGCTTCACCTTTCATACCCCATTCGAAGTTATTGCTGGTCTCGGTTTTCAAATCCGTGTTGCCGATCAGCGCGTATTGCTGAGAACCGGCATAAGAAGAACCGAGGTTCCAGGAACCGTAAAGCTGGCTGGCATCCGGGAATTGCGCACCACGACGATATTGCAGGTAAGTCATCAGCTTAGGCGTGATGTCATAGGTGAACGCCAGGGACGGCAGAACCTGCGTATCGGAATTGGCTTTGCCATACAGGGTAGAAACCTGGCCTTCAGAGACGGTGCTGTTGGACAAGTCAGACAGATCTTTCGCTTTGGTGTTCTGATACGCCACACGCACTGCAGGCACGATGGAGAAGTCATGGCCATCAAGGTCAAACTTCATGGTGTCTTGCAGGAAGCCGCCGAGAATATAAGAACGGCTGTTCGCTTCCGGCTGCATGATAGTGGTGTAAACGCTTTGCTCCGGGCTTTCACGGAACGGACGTTCAGTGTTGGACATACGACCGTTGATACCGGCGCTCAGCTCATGACGACCCAGGGTTTTCAGCCAGCTGGTTTCCCCGCCGAAAGTGTTGACGTCATAGTTGGAATAGACGTTCATCATCTGCTTACTGGCGTTTGGCATGTAGGTATTGTCGTGCGCCTGCGTGTACTGGTAATACACTTTCGAAACAATGGCATCGACGTAATCGTTGAACGGCGTCCATTCGTCTTTCAGCGTCGCGCCCCAGCGGCGGGTGTTACTTTGCTGCTGTGCAGTGCCGAGAATGGCGCTGCCTGAGCTATTCCACGCATCGTAATGGGTATGGTTTACTTTTTCGTAATAATCGAGCGTACCGGTGACTTTATGTTCGTCATTTGGCTGCCAGATAACGGAAGTCATTACTGCGTCGGAGTGCCAGTTAGCCGGATACGCATCGTGCGTTCCGCTGTTATTGCTGGTTTCCTGGCCGTCGCGGCGGCTGATGGCGATCAGACCACGCAGGGTTTCGTCACCTGCGGCGGCGGTGATGCCGTTGTGCCAGGAGCGGTCGGAAGAATCATAATCAGACTGGTAACCGAAATAGGTTTCCTTGCCCGGACGCAGATAATCATCGGCAGATTTTGGCAGGAAGGAAACGGCACCGCCGATTGAGTTGTTGGCGCGATCAGCGGAGGTGGCGCCGGATTCGATATCTACCTGGCCGTAAATGTAAGGATCGATGTAATCACGGCCAATACCGGACGTGCCAAGACCCGCGCGGCTTGCGTAGCTGCGGCCAGTGGCGCTTGGCTGTGGAATGCCGTCGACATCGATGCCGACGCGGTTGCTTTCCAGACCACGGATGTTATAGCCGGTATAACCGTTACGGTCGAAGCCGCTTTTGCCGTTGCCGGAACCGCCGCTGGAGCCGGTAGCGGTGATCAGGGGCTCATAACGCATGATGGTGCCGAAATCATTGCCGCCTTTTTGCTGCATTTCTGCTGCGGTGATGGTGGTTTTCGAGCCTGGTTTTTTATCCGGCATCGTTTCGGTAACCGTCATCACTTCTTCATTGGTCTGCGCCAGATCCTGCGCAGTACGTACCACCGGTTTTTTCCTGATGGCTTCAGAAGCTGGCGTTTTATTGGCTGCCAGATCGGTGGTGTCTTTAATCGCTTGTGCTGCATTTACGTTAAAGGTGGTGGTGAGAATCGTCCCCATGAAAATGACGTTTTTCACCAAACCCTGCTGTGTAAAGGATTTGAACATTTGTTTTTAGCCCTGCACTATTTTTAAAAGTTCTGCTCGCATTTACTGCCTTTCGACAAATCAGACGCGCTGGTCATCTGCTTTCAATTCTTCCGTAAAAAGCCCTTGTCCTTATAAAATATGGGTTTATTTAACGTCCTTACCCACTTTGGCTTGGTGCGAATGATAATGATACTGAGAATTGTTATCAACAAATTGATAAATAAAAATGGGCTTCTTAACGAAATCTTTGCAATGTGTGGCTCAGAATGAACTACCGCGAGATCAAAAGTGCGGGGGATGATGCCTGTGTCCTTACGTTTTTCAGGGTTGCGGAAAATATTCCTAAGATATATCTTTCTTTCAACCTTACTTCAAAAGAGAAAACGTGATGACTCAACATCGCAACGAAACCCCTGCCGTAAACCTGCCTGTCCGCGTCAAAAACGACCTGGTTTTCCGTCATATCACCGTCAAAAGCAGCGAAAACGTGGCTGGCTGTTTTCAGCGTATCGTGTTGAACGGCGACGATCTGAAGGGTTTTACCTCGCGTGGTTTTGATGACCACATCAAACTGTTTTTCCCGGCAAATCCCGGTGATGTGATCACGCCGCCGACCGCGACCGACGAAGGCATTGTCTGGGGCGAAGGGCCGCGTCCGCTTAACCGCGAATACACGCCGCTGCATTTCGATGCACAAGCCAATGAGCTGACGCTGGATTTCTATCTTCACGATGGCGGTGTCGCCAGTGAATGGGCGGCTGGCGCGAAGCCGGGCGATAAACTGATCATCGGCGGACCGCGCGGTTCACTGATTATCCCGACCACTTACGCATGGCAGTTGTATGTCTGCGATGAAACCGGTCTTCCGGCGGTGAAGCGCCGTTTGCGCGAGCTGAAACAGGCCGCGTCTGCCGCGAAAGTGACCGTGCTGGTCAAAGTGAAACATGTCAGTTGCGTTAGCTACTTAAACGATGAAAAAGAGTTCGACATCGAATGGATTGTCAGTGAAGAACAAAACGGTTATCAGGAAGATGACGCGGCAGTAAAAAAACTGAAAAGCATTTCTTTGCCGGAAAGTGATTACTACATCTGGGCGACCGGCGAGGGGAAATTCGTCAAAGGGCTGAATGATTACTTCGTCGAAAATCGCGGACTGGACGCCAATCTGGTGCGTTGTGTCGCTTACTGGCACAACAAGTAACGATGATGAATCATAAACACCGTCGCGAAAGGATGTTTGAAACGGGTGATATCCGTCTGCTGATGCTGCATTTTTTACAGCAACGTTCAGCTCACGGTTATGAACTGATCAAAGCCATCGAAGAACTCTCCAAAGGCGAATACACGCCGAGCGCCAGTATCATTTATCCGAACCTGACGTTCCTGGAAGAACAGGGTCTGGTAACGGCGAAGCAGGAAGAGGGCGGTAAGAAACAATATTCAATTACGCCGGAAGGCACGCAGTCGCTGGCAGAGCAGGGTGATTTGCTCGGTTCAGTAACAGAGAAACTGCATTCACTGGCGATTTTATCGAATAACCGCAGTATTCCGGAAATGCAGCGCGCGATTAACAATATGCGCATGGCGCTCAATCTGCGGCTGGCGAAAGGGCCAATCGAGCAGGAAACGCTGTATAAAATCACCGATGCGTTAGATCGCGCGACCAAAGAAATCGAGCGCAGCTAAACGGATTACCAAAAACTATAAAGCCTCCGACCGGAGGCTTTATACGTTCAGGAAATATCACGGGAAATTAGTTTTCTTCAGGCCATGGGGTCAATATTTCATAACCCGTTTTCGTCACCGCAATCATATGTTCCCATTGCGCGGACAACGAATGATCTTTAGTCACCACCGTCCAGCCGTCGGGCAGCACTTTGTTTTGCTTTTTACCGGCGTTCAGCATCGGTTCGATGGTGAATAACATGCCTTCCTGCAACACCAGTCCGCGGCCTTTTTCGCCGTAATGCAGCACCTGCGGATCTTCGTGATAACCCATGCCGATGCCGTGACCGCAGTATTCTTCTACGATGGAAAACCCTTCGCGTTTCGCTACCGAGGCAATGGCATGACCCACATCACCGAGGGTTGCGCCGGGACGCACCACTTCGATACCGGCCATCATCGCTTCAAAGGTGGTATCCACCAGACGGCGAGCCATAATGCTCGGCTCACCGGCGTAATACATGCGGCTGGTGTCGCCGTACCAGCCATCTTTAATCAGCGCCACGTCGATGTTCACGATGTCGCCTTTCTTCAGTGCTTTATCGGAGGGGATACCGTGGCAAATCACATGGTTGACGGAGGTACACGTGGTTTTCTGATAGCCGTGATAACCGATATTTGCCGGGATCGCCTGTAATTCGTTGACGATAAAATCGTGGCAGATGCGGTCCAGTTCATTGGTCGTGACACCCGGCACCACATAAGGCGTGATCATATGCAGCACCCGCGCCGCCAGTTTACCGGCGATACGCGCTTTATCGATGCCTTCCGGCGTTTTGACCATACGGTTATTGTTGACGAAATATCGGCTGTCTAAACCATTATTCATTGCTTGCCTTCCTGTGTGTGCCGCCGACATTTAACAGCGTGCGGATACTTCCGGTGTTTTCTTCAGATTCCATGCTGCAACGCACCAGCAATTGCGAAATCTCGCTGTGCGTCATGTCCGGATGAGTTTCCATCAGCATACCAATTTTCATCCAGTGCTCGGCCTGCGCGTTGATGGAACGCGTATACGCCAGACTGGCGATGCGCAGATTCTCATGCATCAGTTCGGAGATTTTAATGATACCCATCGGGCGCCCTCGGTAGTATACGAATCATATATGTTTTATATACTACGCAGGTCGCTGCGAATTTTCCAATAAAAAAGCCTCCGCTGAACAGACGGAGGCGTTTTCGCTACATGGCCGGGTTTAGCTGCGTTTACTGGGCAGAGGTGTCTTTTTTCATGGCATCTTTCGACATAGAGTCTTTGGACATAGAGTCTTTGGACATCGAATCTTTAGACATGCTGTCTTTCTTCATATGATCTTTCGACATGCAGTCTTTGCCCATGCTGTCTTTCGCCATGGAATCTTTACTCATGCTGTCTTTTTTCATGCAGTCTTTCGACATATGGCCCATGGTATCTTTCTTCGCCATCGCGTCAGCGGCATAGGTGGTGCTCACAGCGCCCATCATCAGACAAGCAGACATCATCATTACGGTTAACTTTTTCATGATAAATCCTTCTTTTAGGTTTTGAGATACAAAGGTTGTTGTGGACAGTGTTGATCCTTGAGGATCGTGTTCAGCTTCCGCCGAACCAGTTGTAGCCCTGATCTTCCCAGTAGCCACCAGTGAACTTGTTTGTTATTTCAATGACTTCGATATGCTTTGGATTCTTATAGCCGAGTTTGGTCGGCATTCTGAGCTTCATCGGGAAGCCGTATTTTCGCGGTAAAATCTGGCCGTCATAAGTCAGCGCCAGCAGGGTTTGCGGATGCAGTGCCGTCGCCATATCAATGCTGGTGTAATACTGGTCCGCACATTTAAAACTGACGTATTCCGCGGTCAGATCTGCGCCAATCAGGCGCAAAAAATCACCAAACGGCACGCCGCCCCATTTGCCAATCGCGCTCCAGCCTTCGACACAAATGTGACGAGTCACCTGGCTGACCTGCGCCATTTTGTACAGCGTTGGCAATGACCATTCGCGTTTATCCAGCGCCAGACCGGCGATTTTCAGGCGATAAGCGTTACCGTCTACTTCCGGTGCGTCGTCTTCGGCGTAAAAAGCGTTAAACGGAAACGGACGGGTGATCATCGATTCGGCGTACACCGGCGCCAGGCGCGTCGAGCCAAACAGCCAGCCTTGTACGCGGTCGTTGAATCCAGAAATCTTATCGAGCGCGTTTTCGACGCTGGCGTTATCGCTGATGTCGCAACCTGTGAGCATCGCGACGCCGCCGAGTGTCAGCCCGCGTTGTAAAAACAGGCGGCGGGAGGGCGCATCCAGTTCGCGGATAATTTGTTTTTTTGCTTCCTGTAAAATGGCTTCGCTGTCGGAAGGGCTGAAAATCTGGCTGATCGTTTTTTTAACGAGGTTTTTCATCATGTCTTCCTTAGCGTCCGCGGATCATGGCAATCAGGGTTTTCGGCACCAGCGCCACCATCACGATATGCAGCACCACAAATCCCACCAGTGAAGCCATCGCCAGAAAATGCACATAACGCGCTGTATCAAAGCCGCCCATCAGTTCGCGCAGCAGCGGAAATTGCACGGATTTCCACACCACCAGCCCGGAAAGCACCAGCACGATGCCGTCAAACATCACGAACACATACGCGGCACGTTGCACCATGTTGTAGTGGCGTAAATCGTCGTGTTTCAGCTTGCCGCGCACGGCAGCCAGTAAATCGTTGAAGATGCCGCGCGGCGTCAGCGGCCAAAATTTTCGTTTCATGCGGCCGGTAAAAATATTCATCAGCAGATAAAACAGGCCGTTGAAACCAAACAGCCACATCCCGGCAAAGTGCCACTGAATACCGCCACCGAGCCAGCCACCGAGTGTGACGGTTGGCGGAAAATCAAAATCAAACAGCGGTGAGGCGTTATAAATCTGCCAGCCGCTGGTGACCATAATCAGCACCGCCAGCGCGTTCAGCCAGTGCGTCAGACGCAGCCATAACGGATGCACGATGGCGGGTTTTTGTTTTGCCTGTCCGGGTAAATCCGTGTGTATTGTCATGATGAAGTCCGGCTGTCCGTCCTGTGATGAAGCGAGTATTGAGCGGATTTGTTCCCCGATACCTCACGCAAAGTTAAATAAAATGTGATAACTCGCGGGCGGTTGCTTGTGTAGACTCAAACCATTGGGGAGTGCCATGTTTTGGGATGACATATGGATAAGACGAAGAAGATCCTGATCGTTGAAGATGACGGGGATATCGCTGAACTGCTCAGCCTGCATCTGCGTGATGAAGGTTATGAAATTACGCACGCCGCAGACGGTAATCTGGGCGTGGCGCATCTGGAGAAAGGCGGCTGGGACGCGCTGATCCTCGACCTGATGCTGCCGGGTGTAGACGGCCTGGAAATCTGCCGCCGTGCGCGCAACATGACGCGTTATACGCCGATCATTATTATCAGCGCACGCTCCAGCGAAGTGCATCGGGTGCTCGGGCTGGAACTGGGCGCGGATGATTATCTGGCGAAACCTTTCTCCATGCTGGAACTGGTGGCGAGGGTTAAGGCGCTGTTCCGGCGGCAGGAAGCGATGAGCCGCAATATGAAAATGGACGCCGGTACCCTGAGTTTTTCCGGGCTGGCCATCGACCCGATTGCGCGCGAAGTGATGCTGAATCAGCAGCCCGTTGAACTGACGCCGCGCGAGTTTGATTTGCTGTATTTCTTTGCCAAAAATCCCGGCAAAGTGTTCTCGCGCCTCAGCCTGCTCAATCAGGTCTGGGGCTACGAACACGAAGGGTATGAACATACGGTGAACACCCATATCAACCGTCTGCGCATCAAGATAGAAGCCAATCCGGCTGAGCCGGAACGTATTCTGACCGTGTGGGGAAAAGGCTACAAATTCGTGTCTTCCGCTGAAGACGCGCAAGGGTAAATCATGAAAAATCTCACGCTGGCACAAAGACTGACTCTGGTATTTACGGTGTTACTGATCGCCTGCTGTGCGCTTTCCGGCTATATGCAGGTGCGCTCCAGTAACCAGTACAGCCAGTCGGTGATCCAGCGGCTGTCAGCCAATCTGGCGACGCAGATAGCGGCGAATAATCCGCTGCTCAGCGAGGACGACTGGGATCCGAAAGCAGTGCATACCCTGTTCGATCAGCTGATGGCGGTGAATCCCAGCGTGGAGGTTTATCTGCTGGATAAAGACGGCAATATTGTCGGCAATGCCGCTCCTGCTGGCAGATTGCAACAAAAGCGCATTGATCTCGCGCCGGTTAACGCGCTGCTTCATGGTGCGAAAATGCCGGTATATGGCGACAATCCGCGGGATCCGCAAACTCCGCAGGTCTTCAGTGCTGCGCCGTTGCTGGTCAACGGAGAAACTCAGGGTTACGTGTACATCGTTCTGCTCGGCGATGCTTACACCGCGCTGACCAGTGACGCGCAATATCAGTCGGCGATATCTCTGGCGCTGCGCTCGATGGGGCTGGTGGCGCTGTTTGGTTTGCTGGCCGGTGCGCTGGCGTTCCGCTGGGTGACGCGTCCGGTGCGAAAACTCACGGCACAAATTGCCGAACTTGATACCGGCGGCATGGACGCCATTCAGGCGCTGGCGAAAACGGAGACACCGGCCGGAGCCGCACGTGATGAAGTCACGCAACTGCAACAGGCATTTGTCGCGCTGGCAAAACGTATCGATCAGCAATGGCAAAGCCTGATGGTGCAGGATCAGCAACGGCGTGAATTTATCGCCAATATTTCCCACGATCTGCGTACGCCGCTGACATCGCTGCACGGTTATCTGGAAACGCTGTCGGTCAAATCAGACCATCTGAGCAATGAAGATCGCCAGCGTTATCTGAATATCGCCCTGACGCAGAGTAAAAAAGTTGGCCGTCTGGCGCAGGAATTATTTGAACTGGCGCGGCTGGAATACGGCGTGGTGAAACCGCAGAAAGAGCCATTCTCGCTGAGTGAGCTCGTGCAGGATGTTTTCCAGAAATTCGAGCTGGCAACGGAAACACGCGGGCAAAAATTGCTGGCGGATATCACACAGGGTATTCCGCTGGTGAATGCCGATCTCGGTATGATTGAACGGGTGCTGACCAACCTGCTGGATAACGCCATCCGCTTTACGCCGGAAGGGGGCACGATAGAAATTAAATTGTGGCCGCACGAAGGTCAGGTGATGGTGCAGCTGAAAGACAGCGGACCGGGCATTGCGCCGGAACTGAAAGACAGCCTGTTTGTACGTCCGTCGATACTCAGTACCAACAAACACCGTGCAGGCGGGCTGGGGCTGATGATTGTCCGCCGCATTCTGCAACTGCACGGCAGCGATATCCAGCTGATTGAACAGCCGAAGCGCGGTGCCTGTTTTCAGTTTTCCGTGCCCGTTTGAATTCCTGGTTTGTTTTTGTAAAGGCATGAAAGAGTGAACTATAATCTTTCACTCTTCATGCTGACTGGACGACCAGAGATTCAGCCATTCTAAGCAGGGACGACCTTGCGTGTTTTCAGGAACTATCATGGCCTGGTTTTATCTGTTTCTCGCCGGTATTTTCGAAGTGGTCTGGTCGACCGCAATGAAAGAATCCCACGGTTTCACCCGCCTTATTCCCAGTATTCTTACGGTTTTCTTCATGATCCTCAGCGTCATTTTGCTGGCGATTTCGATGAAAACGCTGCCGCTCGGCACGTCTTACACCGTCTGGGTCGGTATCGGCGCTATCGGTGCCTTCATTCTCGGCGTGGTGATGTTCGGCGAAAGCCTCAACCCGCTGCGGGTGATCGCCGTGCTGCTGATTTTCTCCGGCGTGGTTCTGCTAAAAGTGGCGACGAAAGGGTAAAGGCGGAAACGCTGATATGACAAAGCCGCTCTGTACAAGGAGCGGCTTTTTGTTTATTGCTTATTGAAAAATAGCGTCGAGAGCACCTGCTGCGAAACCGGCACCAGCCCGACTTTCAGACCAAAGGGTTTGAAAAGTTTGTTGATAATATCGGAGGTATAATTTCCTTTATCATTTTCCACTTCTGACAGTGTTTTCCGCGATACGGAAACCAGTTTAGCGAAAGCATCTTGTTTTAGCCCCAGCACATTGATCCGCAGTGCTTTTAACGCTTCCCCCTGGCTTATTTCCCCGGATATCAGCGCGCGCATGATCCTGAGTCTGGCTTCATTCCTTTCATTGGCGCTGACGGGTTTCGTTAGATGAGAGACTCTGCGGCGGGTGCGTGTTTCGACAGCACGGTCTATCTCTGCCTGGTTAGTGATTTCTGCCGTGGCGCTTTGGGTTCTCTGCGCGGCATTTTTTTTCGCCCGTATTTTAGCGATGGTGCTTTTCGCTGAATGGGCCGCAATCAGAGGTTCTTTCATAACAGCCCCCAGCGGCGCAATTTTTCGGGAATATAACTGAAACTTATTGCGGGCATGTTCAGGATCTGTTGCGGGATACCCCGGGCAGCAAGCCGGTCTTTCAGACCTGTCAGTTGCTCAGCAGTCTCATTGAGCGCCCGGAGTAAGTTTTGTGCCGGAATGAGATCATCCAGAGTTTGCGCAATAGCGGGAAAATCATATTCACCGCCAACTTCCAGCGGCGTTTTCCATTTCGTCGTTCTGGCAATCCCTTCAGGATCGGCCTTCATGGGCGCGAAATCGTAGATCGGCGCGAGCCGGATGCTGCCTTCATCCTTGAGAAAAGAGGTATTTCGACCATGGTTATCGCTGTTGCCAAAAATAATATTGAGCAGATCCCGTCGGACCCATTCGGTAACAAACGCCGGGATATCAAAAGAAAAACCCTGCCCTGTCACCATATGGCTGCGGGAAATTTGATTAATCAATGTCCTGAGGGTTTCTTCATGATAGAGCGTGACACCGGGTGCCTTGCGCAGCAGAGAATAGACCGATTCCATCCCCAACCGCCTGACGACACCTTCTTCTTCAAAGGCAATATCAAAACGTGGCAACCACAGTGACGGATAAGTCAGTCCTTCTTCAAGCCGCATATTGTGCGTCGGGATTGTCTCAAATCCCATCGCTTCCAGTTCATGATAGAAATGGAATTCAGCCCGCAAGATATTGCAGTCCACTTCAGTCCTTGCCCCGCGTGGATATTTGACCAGATAAGGAATATCCCGGTTGGCGGGATCACTCTGGTAGGTATCGATCCAGATTTGCTGTTCCCGGTTACAACGGAGCAGCAGTTTTGGTGCTTCCCCGCCCGCACCTGTCGCCCCCCCGGCAGCGGCACCGCGTTGCTGGGCATAATCCAGAAAGTCTCCCGCCCGGTTTATAACGTCGTCGACGGTGAAAAAGAGTTGTTCAGCAAGGGGGGTATGTTCCGGCAAGGATTCTTTAACGCGCAGGTTGCCGACAGGGGACAGGGTGCCATGCTTGAGCAATACAAAATTTTGCTCATCCGGGGTCAGCCCTTCGAGGTCAAGATAGTTGGCCCAATAGCGGCGGCTGGAGCCGCTGGGAATGATGTCATCGAGAAATTTCAGCCATCCGCGTTGCCCGTTATCATCGAAAAAGAGGGCAACCGGATGGTTAAGTGATACGGCGCGGTTATCGTCCCGGTCGAGGTTATCAATTGCATAATCGAAAAGATAATTAAGTTCAGTCAGGCGATAGTTGTTTTGTTCGCTGTCGGGAAAAGTGATGTTAGCAATATCCACCCACTCATTATTGAGAAAAGCCTGTAACGTTAACTGTTCCATAAGATCCCCTTTACTTATGAGTGGCATATTACTCGTTAATAAAGAATAGTCCATTTAACGTTACCTAAAACACCCATTATTCGGCTTTTTCGAATTTATTGCGTTTTATATCACTCGTTAATTTTCGCTACTCAACGACAAAGCCGCTCTGTAAAAGGAGCGGCTTTTGTTTTGAATAACAAACTTCAGCAAATCATTTGTACAACACAGCGGTACCATGAATGCGGTTCTGACCACCGGCTTCGATGATTTTATAAGAACTGGCACCGGCAGCAGCGGCTTTGGCGGCGAAAGTGGATTCCAGACCATCTAAGGTATTGTCAGAGGCCGTTATGGTGCCGATTTCAGCCGCGAAGCTACCGAAAGAAACTGTGGTGAGTGCAGCAGCGATAACGAAAGTTTTGATAGATTTCATGATGTCATTCCTTCTCAATGTTTGTTTGGGGAAGGCCGTGTGCCTTCGATGAGAAGAAGAATAGCGCCGTGCGACCGGAAGGGATAGCGGAGTGATTTGCTTATGTTGTTCGAAAAAATTGAATTAAATGCCGGGGGGATTAAAAAGCCCCGTTTCCGGGGCATGAGATCAGAACCTTTCCCCTTCCAGCGTCGAATCACACAACGCGAAAATCTTACCCCAGCCTTCGCCGGAGGCCAGCAGATGCTGAATGTGCAGCGCGACATCGCTGCGGCGCACGCGGCCGTGGGCTTCGGTTTGGATCAGATGCGCTTTGCCTGTCGCATCGCCATTCATCAGGCCGCCGGGACGCAGGATGCACCAGTCTAGCGTGCTGGTTTGCAGCCAGCTTTCGGCCAGCGATTTCTCACGCACCGCCTGCCCGAACGCCTGTTTTGCGCGTGTGGATAGCGTCGGCCAGCTGTCGCCGCAACCAATGGAAGTTACCAGCAACATATGGCGGATCCCGGCCTGCTCTGCAGTATCAATGATCAGCCGGTTAGCGGTGTAATCGGCGAGCTTACCGCCGAGCGTAGAGACGATCTGCGCCGCACTTCCTGCCATCTCGCAGGCCTGCAAAACGTCGGCGGGATCAAGCGCATCGCCGTCAATCACGGTCACGCCAAGGGCGCGCAACGTTTGCGCCTGTTCTGCGTTGCGGATCAGCGCCACGACCGGACGTTCCTGCGCCGTCAGCGCCACCAGTTCAGCGCCGACGCCGCTGCCTGCGCCAAAAATCAGCAAAGTGTTCAAGGTTATTTCTCTCTCTCAGCCAGAAGGGCGGGAAGGGCGCGAAATGCATTCAGCTGATCGGTCAGTAATTCACGATGGCTGTCGCGCCCGACGAAAACCTTGAGCATGGCATAACCGGAAGCGTTTAAAAACCAGACACTTGCTGTGCTCATTCCCATAAACGGACGTTCAACCAGTGCAATGTGCTGACAGTGTGTCGAGCGGATATGCCCGCTCATGCCCTGTTTGCCGCGCAGGTTAAAGTAACCGTGACGATGTGTGCCGGACGGCAATTCGCCATGGAATTCGAGGATCAGATCGTCATTATTAACCAGCGTCGTGACGTCGCCCCAGCCGGTGATGTTGTCCCAGACGGTGTCGAAATGGGTTCCGGCAAACAGATAACTTCCCGGCAGGTTCTGAATCACTTCCAGCGGCGTGATGCGGTATTCACGGGCGATATCTTCGACGGTGCCGTCGGGCTGCGTGGCTAAAAAGTCGATCAGGGACTGAAGTTTATCCGTTGGCATGAGTGGTATTCCGTAAAGTCAGTTGTGGGATCAATGTCTGTAAGGCCTGCAACATATTGCTGGCCCAGAAACGCCCGGCAGGCGTGAGATTAAAACGCGGGCCTTCGTTATGCATCAGGCCGCATTGTTGCCATTGCTGTAACAAGGGTTCGAGCGGGAAAGGGTTTTCGATGATACGGCTAAGATCATAACGGCCTGCTTCGATGCCGCCCTGTAAATCCAGCCGCCAGCGGTGCTCACCGGTCGTCGCTGCGGTCATCATCATGATCGGTTTCTGTCCGGCATCCATCTGCTGGTAATACATCTCCAAGCTGCGCGCCGTCATGTAGGATTGCCCGCCGAGATTGCCGCCTGCACCGCTGCCAAAAGCCAGACAGTCGGCACCTTTTTTGATCAGAAGATTGTAGAGGTTACGCTCGCGCGTGTTGCGCGCCCAGTGACTGTTGCTTATCTGATGCCAGCCGTCGCGCGCCAGAAAGGCTTCACCTTCGAGGTAAAAATCACGACGCTGAGTGACATCCGGCAGCGACACGCGTTTATTTTCCACCGCTTTGCCCAGTGGTGTGGAAGGCAGCAGATTCAGGGCGTAAAGATCGACACCATCAAGTGGTAACTCGCGGACGATTTGCAAATCTTCCCGCCAGCTTTCCGGCGTCTGTTCCGGTAATCCGAACATCAGGTCGCAGACCACCGCAGCGCGATCACGCTCCCCGAGTTTACGCAAAAACTGTATCGCTTCTTCACGGCTGGCGCTGCGTCCCATACGCTGGCGGACACGGGTATCAAACGTCTGAATACCAATCGAAAAACGGTTTGCGCCCGCCTCCAGACAGGCGTCGATGCGCTCGTCATCGAAATTAAGGATCCGTCCTTCGACGGTGATTTCGCAATCCGGTGCCAGCGGTAAACAGCGACGCAGCGTGCTGATGATCCGGTGCAGCTGTTTTGCGCTGAGCGCGGTCGGCGTGCCGCCACCAAAATACACGGCGTGGACAGGCGCGGACTGATGCAGCGGCGAACCGGCTTCCTGTTCAATCTCCCGGATTAGGTAATCGCAATACTGTTCTGTGGCTTCCGCTTCCAGTTTGTTCTGGTAGAACCCGCAAAATTTACAGTGCGTCGCACAAAAGGGGATATGCAGATAGACCAGACGCTTATTGGCCGGAAGCGGACGCTGGCACAGCGCCTGCCACTGAGCGGGAATATCCTGCGGCGGAACGGGCTGCTGAGGCCGCCAGGGCATGACTGCCCAACGGTCGGGAAACGGCAGCCCGTCAGCGGCAGCGTAAAAACGCGCGAGATCTAAGCTCATTGAGTTTGTCTTCTCCTGAAAAACAATCATTCATTCGCCGGCATTAAACGATAATGATTATCATTCGATCAAACCCAAAACGCATTTGTGATGATCTGTATCAAGTTTGGAAATGTCAGGTTTTAGTTAGAGGGCACTGATTCAGTGCTTCGCCTTATCCCGCCTCGGTCTGACGGCGATATCCGTAATTTGCGTATCGTCACTGGCGTCGATCACCAGACGTACTGCCGCAGCCACTGATTTCGGCGTGCTGTATTCGCGCGGGTCGATGGCTTCAAAGTTGCCCTGACTTTCGCGAGTTTTGCGGTTCATCGGCGTATCTGTCGGGCCGGGCGCGACGGTGGAGACGCGCACGCCATGTTCGCTTTCCTCCTGTCGCAGCGCGTGGGCGAGGGCGCTGAGGGCAAATTTTGACGCACAATACACCGTGTTTCCGCCATCAGCTTTGGTGCCGGATCCTGAACCGATAAACACCACCTGACCTTCCTGCTTTCTCAATGCAGGCAATGCCAGCCGGGTGAACTCAGCGGGCGCAAACACGTTGATGGCAAACTGCTGCTGCCAGTCCTCTGGCGTTGCATTTTCAAGACGTAACGGTTTGGAAATGGCCGCCGAATGCACCAGCACATCAATCGCCGGTATTTCACCGACAAACCGCGCAATGGCGTCAAAATCAAGCAGATTAATTTCTACCGCCTCGACATTTTCAATCAGGCGCAGCGCAGCCAGACTTTCTTTATTACGCCCAAGCGCATAGACCTGATGATCGCGCGCCAGATTATGAACAACCGCCAGCCCGATACCGCTGGTACCGCCGGTGACCACTGCAACAGGGAATGAACTCATGATGTTTTCCTTAGGTTTTTTCATCAAGTTATCAGCTTTGCGCAGGGCGAACGACTGCGTTTATTGGATTAGCTTTTGCACGGAGTGGAATAGTGATGCTGTTTTTTGGAATAATAAAAAAAAGGGATTAATTCTTTATTTATCCCGCCGCTTACATCCTGACTAAATCGGTAAATAAACTGTGGAAAGAGGCCCTAATGCGAGATGAGAATACTGGCGGAGAATATATGCGCGAAGAAAATTCCTAAAAAATCGGAATAGGCACCCAATTGTTATTAATTTCCCCAATATTTTGTCTTACCAAAAGCTGCATTCTTATCATGCTCAGATTATCTTGTGCTGATTGCTTTCATTTTTATGTGAATTTTCATGATTTTTTTCATGTTTAACGGCTTGCTATAGAGCAAAAATCTTAACAAATGGGTTATTCAACTTAATATAGCGCAGCCTGAGTGGTTGTTAGTATATTGATCTGGCGGGAGCAAGGGTTGCTCTCAGAGTCAGGGCGAAAATATCGCTTAATAACGACGCCATCAATATCTCAAGGACTTACAATGTTTAACACTAAAAATAAAACGCTGGTTATTGCTTTATCTGCCCTTATTTCAGCTCCTGCTTTCGCAGCTGATGATCCGACGCCACCGGCGGGTGCCGATAATGGTTCCGGACGTATTCATTTCACCGGAACCGTGATTAATGCACCTTGCTCTGTCGCGGCAGGGGATGAAGACATTAATGTGAATATGGGACAGGTAGCGAATAAAGTGCTCGAAAGTGGCAGCAAATATTCGCAAAACGTGAACTACACGATTCACCTGCAAGACTGCGACCTGGCGGCCCAAACCGTGGGTACTGTGGCTTATCCTGCGGTTTCTAAAGTCGCGGTGTCATTTACCGGCACACCTGACAGCAGTGCAACTGAACTGCTGGCGAATACCGGCAGTGCCAAGGGTGCGGGCATCCGCCTGATTGACGCTAACGGCGATTTGCTGAAAGTCGGTGATACCTCTAAAGATATTGATCTGGTGACGGGTAATAATAATCTGGTCTTTGCTGCGCGTGTGGAAGCCAATACTCAGCCTGTTGCCACCGGTACTCTTGTTTCTCAGGCAACTTACGCCCTGAATTATAAATAAACGTCCGCTATCACTTGGGGGGAGTATTTCCCCCTTTTTATCTTTGCCAGTACCGGGGTTTTCGATTTATTACCATAAACAAGTGATTTTATTATGGCAGTTGCGATGGAAAGGATTTTCACAGGGAAACGGGCAGTTACCGGCGTTGTTTTATTTTTATCAGGATGTTGTATTTCAGTCAGAATTTTCGCAGTGGAATTTAACGTTAACTTTATTGATTCCGCCGACCGTAATAATGTCGATTTATCGCGTTTTCAGGTGGCTGATTATATCGCACCCGGCGAATACCTGCTGGATGTGGTACTCAATGGCCGCACGCTCGGCGATCAAAGCCTGATAAAGTATTATGCCTCACAAGATAATAAAAACAGCCGCCTTTGTCTGCCGCCCGCGCTGGTGGATAAATTCGATCTGACGAAGGATGCCCGCCAAAAGCTGACGCTCTGGCATCACGGCGAATGTACCTCTTTAGACCGGCAATCAGAAGTCACCGCCCGCTATGACCAGGAAAAACAAACGCTGAACATTAGCATTCCGCAGGCGTGGCTGGTTTTTCACGACCAGAACTGGGTGCCGCCTTCACAGTGGGATAACGGCGTGAACGGCGCGTTGCTCGATTACAACCTGCTCGGCAGCAAATACATGCCGCATTCTGGCGACAGTACCACCAGTTTCAGCAGCTACGGCACCACCGGTTTTAACCTCGGGCCGTGGCGTGCCCGTGCGGATTATCAGTATTCATCGTCGCGTACCTCCGGCACACCGGCCAGCGATCAATTCACCTGGACGCAGAGCTATTTGTATCGCGCTTTACCGTCGATGGGGGCACGACTGACGGGCGGACAAACTTATCTGAGTTCTGACATTTTCGATTCTTTCCGCTTTCTTGGCGCTTCACTGAACAGTGACCAGCGCATGTTACCGCCTTCATTACGCGGTTATGCGCCACAGGTCACCGGCATCGCCAAAACCAACGCGAAAGTGAGCATCAGCCAGAACGGTCGAGTGATTTATCAGACCAATGTGTCGCCGGGGCCGTTCGTGGTTCAGGATTTAACCGAAGCGGTTCAGGGCGCGCTGGACGTGAAAATAGAGGAAGAAAACGGCAGCGTCACGACCTATCAGGTGACCACCGCGACTATTCCGTTTCTGACCCGCAAAGGCCAGGTGCGCTTCAAAACGGCGATGGGTAAACCGACCACCGGCAGCAGTCATCACGTTTTGCAGCCCGGTTTTTACAGTGGCGAAATGTCGTGGGGCGCGCTGAATGATTTCTCGGTATATGGCGGCCTGATTGCCACAACCGGCAACTATCAGGCGCAGGCGGTCGGTGTCGGACAAAACCTGCAAAAGCTCGGCGCGGTGTCTTTTGATGTCACACGATCTTCGGCGACCGTGCCGGTGGCGGGTGAGCAAACCGGCCTGAGTTACCGCGCCAACTATTCCAAACGTTTCGACTCCACCGGTAGCCAGATAACCTTTGCCGGATACCGTTTCTCGGAAAAAACCTTCATGTCGTTCAGCCAGTATCTCGACAAGATGAACGGCGACGGTTATTCGCGCGACGATAAACAAACCTACACCGTTACCGCTAACCAGTATCTGCCGTGGCCGGCCATCACCTTGTATCTGTCAGCGACGCACAAAATCTACTGGAACGAGAGTGCCAGTAACAACTACAGCGCGTCGGTGAGCAAGATTTTCGACATCGGGCGCTTTACCGGCATTTCCGCGACGTTCTTCGCCAGCAAACTGAATTACCGCAGAACCGATGAAAACCAGATGTTTTTGTCGCTGAGTCTGCCGCTGTCTTCCGGGCAGCAAATCAGTTACGACGCGCAGCAGGACTCGCAAAACGGTTTCTCGCAAACGGCGTCCTATTACAATAGTCAGGATCCAAATAACAGCTGGCGCGTGGGCGTGGGGGGAAGCAGTCCGGATCTGCAAAAAGGCCAGGGTGTGTTCCGCACGAACTACCAGCACATGTCACCTTACGGGCAGTTCGGGGCTAACGGCAGCGTGAAAAATAACGATTACCGCTCGGTGAATGCTAACTGGTACGGCTCGATGACCGCCACCGCGGCGGGTGCGGCGCTGCATCAGAGCAGCGCGGGCAACGAGCCGCGCATGATGTTATCAACGGGCGTAAAGGGGATCCCGGTCAGCGACGGCGCATCAGTCACCAACGATTACGGGATCGCGGTGGTCAACGGTGTGTCGAGCTACCAGACCTCTGATATTCGCGTGGATGTGAATAATTTGCCGGACGACATAGAAGTTTACGGCTCGGTGGTCAGTAAAACGCTGACCGAAGGGGCGATTGGTTTTCGCAAAATGCGCGCGATCAAAGGCGAACGTCTGATGGCGGTGATCCGTCTGAAAGACGGCAGTCATCCGCCGCTCGGTGCGGCCGTCACCGACAACAGCTCAGGTTTTGAAGCGGGACTTGTCGGCGACGGCGGACTGGCGTATCTGGCCGGAGTGTCCGGCGAAAAATCTCTGACCGTGCACTGGGGCGAAGGGCAGCAATGTCAGATTCAGGTGCCGTCAGACCCCGGCGCCCGCGCCGGACAAATTTTGCTACCGTGCAGCTAATGAAAACTGAAAACCAATCATACAAATTTTACGAGGAAAGGAAGTCCTGATGCACAAACTCATTTCACACTGCGCACTCATGCTGATGGCTGGCGCGGCGTATCCGGTTTATGCCGCCATCAATCTTGACCGGACGCGCGTCATTTTTAACGGCAGCGATAAATCCGTCAGCGTGTTGCTGGAAAACCAGAGCAAACAACTGCCCTATCTGGCGCAGGTCTGGCTGGAAGACACGCAGGGCGAAAAGATCACTTCGCCGCTGGTGGCCTTGCCGCCGATGCAGCGCATCGAAGCCGGACAGAAAAGTCAGATCCGCATCCTGCAATTGCCGCAAGCCGCCACTCTGCCGAAAGACCGTGAATCGCTGTTTTACTTTAACGTGCGCGAAGTGCCTCCAAAGAGTGACATGTCAAACGTCATCCAGGTGGCGATCCAGAGCCGTGTGAAGCTGTTTTACCGCCCTGTGGCATTACAAGATCAGCTAAAGGAAAACTGGCAGGAGCAGCTTGAAGTTTTCGGTCTCAGTGACGGACTAAAACTGACCAATCCCACGCCGTTTTACATCACCGTCGGCTATCTGGGTAAAGATAATAAAGGCAATTTTGCGGGTTTTGATAGCGTAATGCTGGCACCGTTTACCTCTGAAAATCTCACCGGCAGCCGGTATGTGAGTCATCAGTACAGCCTCGGTTATATGGATGATTACGGAGGTTTACAGGTGAACGAATATTCCTGCCAGACCGCGCATTGTCAGCTTGTGCCAAAAAATCCTCAGGCGAAGAGGTTGTGATGGTTGAACTGATTCGGTTTTTAAGCGGACGAATGACAGTCCTTTTTATCATGCTGTTATTTTCCCGCAGCGCGCTGGCGCTGGACTGCGTGGAGAAGGGCACCGGAATTGTCGACAAACTGCCGATCCCGGTCGGGCAACTCGCTATTCCGGCGAATGTGCCACCGGGCACCAAAGTCTGGGAATCCAACGACATCACCGTGACCGCGTATTGTGACAACGTGCTGGGCAGTAGCATTGACGTGGTGCATTTCTATTTTAATCCCAAATCACAGTCGATTGGTGAAGGGTTAAGGCTGGGCGTCAGTTATAACGGGCAGGAGCTGGAGCAGGATCAGCAGCGCGCAAGTACCAACAGCCCACCGATTCAGCGGGGTGGAAGTGTGACGCTGGACGTCACATTCCGTCTGTATATCAAGGTTACCGGCACTCCCCCTTCCGCCGGGTATTATCTGGGCGCGGATCAGTTCACGGTATTTCAGCTCGACGGCAGCAGCAGTGTCAACAACACGCCGGGGGCAAAAAACCTCAAATACAATCTGTCGGGTTTACAAGGGGTGCGTTTTCTGGCCTGCGGTTCAGATCTGAAAGTGTATCCGGAATCGCAGATTTTAAATTTTGGCGAAATTCAGAGCACAACGCTTTCCCGCTCGGCGGGCGTCTCGCTGCCGTTTGCTATCCGGGCTGTGAAGCAAGGCTGTCTGGATAACTTCTCGCTACAGGCGGAATTTTCAACCGCCAGTCCGCTGCTGGATAACACGGCGATTGATCTCGCTAACGGTGCGAAACTGATGTTATTTAACGAGCAGCAACAGGCTATTGCGTTCAACCGCTACGATGACTTTGCTCAGCTGAATAATGTGAATGAAGTGACCAAAAACTTTACGGCAAGAGTGAGCGCCATTCCCGGAAGAGAGCTGTCGCTCGGGCAGTTTGATGCGTCGGTGATCGTAAAAATTAACTATTACTGACGGCTTTCCAGCAACGTCACCTGTGAGGATAAGCCTGGATGCAATGGATACTGGCTCAGTTGCAGGGGATTAATTGAAATACGCACCGGAATTCGCTGCACATCATAAATCCAGTTCGTCGCGCCGTTTTTGGCTGACAGTGCGGCCAGCGCGGTATCTGTGTCCAGATTGATCCCTTCAATCTGGCCGTCTAATACGACTTTTCTGCCATTAAACTCAGTCAAGATGGACGCCTTCTTGCCGATAAGCAGGTCAGAAAGTTGCGTCGCTTTAAAACTGGCGGTCACCCACATCTGATCGTCGGGCACGATGGTCATCAGCATTTGTCCGGCGCTGACGCCCACGCCCGCATGCACATTGTGCCGGGCGACATAACCGGTCACCGGACTGCGCAATTCGGTACGCATCAGTGCCAGACTGGCTTGCTGAAATTCTTCGGTGGCCTGCGAAACCATCTGTTGCTGAGCCGCATCAGAAGCGTCAAGTAATTGCTGATCCTTACGGTAGGCAGCAATCGCTTCATCCAGCGCTCTCTGGCTGCTGCTGACGGCTCTGAGGGTCTGTTGCAAATCCTGTTTTGAAATTGTCACCGCGCCTTTTGACTGGATCCGGCGATGATACCTGCTCAGCGCCTGCTGGTACGTCATCTGGGCTTTCAGGATGCGGGTATTATTCTTTTCATCGGTGGCATAACGGACCTGCGTTTTTTTGACTGATTCTGACAGTTTATTCTCAGCCTGCATATAAAGGTGCCGGGCTTCAGTGTCGTCCAAACGTACCAGTAAATCCCCTTTTTGCACCCGGCCGGTGACGGGCGCGAAAACCTGCGCCACCCGGCCACTGATTTGTGCGGCAAGCGTTATTTCATTGCCGGTGATATATGCATCGCGGGTGCTGGGCATAGCAGAAAAATTAAAATGCCCCCCGGTGGTGAAAATAAAGCACGAGATAAAAATAAATATCCTGATAAGTAATCGTGTTTTATTTCTTGTCTGAAGGGGCAGCGAAATGCGATGTGTTTTTGCATCGTGCCGTAGTTTCATGAAAAATCTTAATTCGCCTTTCCGTAGGAAATAGAAATCCTCACGCGTTCCGAGCACTTAACAAGCCGTGAGGTCATGTCAGTCAGCAGGGGCGTGTAAATATGATCCGTGTTTAAAATATCGAATAAGACTAATCTCCGCTGTCTGATAAATACAGCGGACACGTCGGAAAATTTTGCAGGTGATATCCTACACGTGAAGTCCTTGGGGAATTTTTAGAATTGATTAGTACTATTTTTCTTAACGCCAATGGCAATGGTATTAGGGAGGCTGTAGACTTAATATGAACTCCGTTTCCGGCAAAGAAGAATGCTATAGCATGAGTAAAACGAATAAATTAAACGCTGTCATTGTGGACGATCATCCGCTGGCGCGTATGGCGATTAAAAATTTGCTGGAAAGCGAAGGCATTACCGTGGTCGCAGAAGCCGGAGATGGCGCGCAGGCGCTGCTGCTGGTGGAAGAACACTATCCGGATCTGGTGATCGTGGATGTGGATATTCCGGTAATGAGTGGTATCGAAGTAGTGGAGAAACTCAGGAAACAAGCCTTTAGCCGTATTATTATTGTGGTTTCTGCCAAGAACGATCTGTTTTATGGCAAGCGTAGTGCCGATGCCGGGGCGAATGCTTTTATCAGTAAGAAAGAGGGCATGACCAATATTATTGCCGCCGTTAATGCTTCACTGAATGGTTACAGTTACTTCCCGTTATCATTACATACTTTTATGGGCAGCTTGTCCTCCGAGCAGGAAATGTTGCAATCGCTTTCCAGTCAGGAAATCAAAGTGATGCGCTATATTCTCGGTGGTGCGGATAATATGAAAATTGCCTCGGAGATGAACATCAGCAATAAAACGGTGAGCACCTACAAAAGCCGCTTAATGGAAAAACTGAACTGCAGGTCGTTAATGGATCTCTTCTCTTTTGCCCAACGCAATAAAATCGGGTAATGCCATGATCCGCCGTGTGATGGCCATGATGTTTCTTTTGCTGGCAGTCGTCTGCCCGCTGCGCGCGGCCACGCCTGAACCAGTAACCCTCACCCTTGCAAGCGATTATCAGGTCTTTACTCCTGCGCTGCCGTTAAGCCACCTTGATCTGCTGTGGCTGGCGGCCAAACGGACACTGACTGTCGGCGTGTATGGCACGGAAACTCCGCCGTTGAACATGAACACCTCCACTGGTCGTTACCGGGGGATGAACGCCGATTATTTGTTGCTGCTGGAAAATTCACTGCAAGTCCGCGTAGTGATCAAACACTATGCGGATCAGGCACAGGCCCTGACGGCCCTGCTGGGCGGCAACCTTGATCTGATCCTGACCTCCCCGTCGGGGGGAGAACCGTTGGCGGCAACGTTCGCCGCCTCGCTGCCGCTGGTCCGCGCTTTTCCGACGCTGGTGACCCGTCAGGCCGACGTGATGAAACCTTTGTCGGATGATCATGACGCGGTGAAAGTGGCAATTAAACAAGGCTATCCTCCCGACGCCTTTATCAAAACGGTGTTTCCGCAGGCGCAGATCACCGCCTATGCGGATAACTATCTGGCGCTGGCGTCGGTTGCCAATAAAGAAAACGACTACTTTTTCGGTAACAATCTCACCTCCAGTTTTATTCTGGTGCGCGATTTTTATCAGGCGCTGGACATGGTGAAATTCTGGCGTGAACCTCAGACCGGCAACGCGTTTATTGTGCTCGCCAGCCAGCCGCAGTTACGAGGCATACTCGATGCCTTCATCAGTTCCCTGAGCGAGCAGACGCACAAACAGGTGGCGCAGTCCTGGGTGGATAACGGCAATATTTCTTTTTTAAATAAGGCGATGAAACTCACGCCGCAGGAAGAACGTTGGGTCTCCCGCCATCCGGTGCTGCATGTGCTGATTAACCCGTATTATGCCCCGTTCAGCATGATTGACGACAATCAGGAAATCCGCGGCCTCCTTGGCGATATTCTCAACCTGATCCAGTTGCAGACCGGCTTGTCCTTCGAACCGGTGATCGCCAATTCCAACAGCGACATGGTGAATATCATGCGTAAAGGCGGCTGGGATATTCTGCCCACGGCCACTCACAGTACCGAACGCGAAGAGCAGATGTTATTTACCCATCCGTTTATTGCCACGCCGTTTGTGCTGGTGACCCGCGCCACAAGCGGGCAGGAGGATAGTCTGTCGCCTGGGTCGAAAGTGGCAATACCGGCGTATCATCCGCTGAGTGAAAAGCTGAAGAAGAAATATCCAGGCGTGACCTGGGTGATTGCCGAAAATACCAGTACGGCGCTGAGCAAACTGATGCTCGGCGATGTGGACGCTGTGGTGTCTACTCAGCTCGCGTCGCGGTTTATCATCGATCACTATTATCCTGAGATGATGACCTATACCCGCATTCCGGATGAGCCGTCGGCACAAATTGCCTTTGCTATCCCGCGAGACGCGCTGGAATTACAAAGTATTCTGAACAAGGCGCTGGATGATATTCCGCCGAAAGAGATCCTCAATCTGGCCGGGAAATGGGTGAAAGCGCCGGATGTGAAAATCGGCACCTGGAATCTGTATAACCGGCCATTTTATCTGGTGGCAGGACTGGCCGCATTGCTGGTCATCAGCAGCCTGCTGTGGGGTGTCTACCTTCTGCGGGCGATCAGCCGTGGCAAGGCGTCGCAGGCGGCGCTGAGTTATCAGCTGATCCTGCGTCAGACCTTGTCCAACGCCATTCCGGTGCCGGTGTATGTCATCACGCCGGACGGTGAACTGGAAAGCCACAACAGCGCCTTTGGTGAATTCTTCACGCCGGAACGCCGCGAGGCCATGCGCTATTCGCTGTATGACCGCCGCAGCCCGCTGGCGGATGTGTTCCCCGATGTTCAGCAGGAAATCCAGAAAGGGCTGTCGCCGGATACGGTGATCACTCATCAGTTGGTGCTTAATAATGGCGAAGAAGATCGCCTGATCCTGCACTGGCTCACCTCATGCCGGATGCCGGATGAGTTGCCCGCCACCCTGATTTGCGGCTGGCAGGACATCACCGAATCCCGTCAACTGATGAAAGCGTTGCAGGTCGAGAAAGACAAAGCCATCGATGCCAGTCAGGCGAAAAGCCGGTTCCTGGCGGATATGAGTCATGAGATCCGCACGCCTGTCAGTTCGATCATGGGATTTCTTGAGCTGCTGACCACCCGCAAGCAAAGCCCGGAAGAAGCCCGCGAGGCGATTCAGCTGGCCTACAGCACGGCGCAGACGCTGATAGGGCTTATCGGTGATGTGCTGGATATGGAAAAAATCGAATCCGGCAACTTTACGCTGGTGCCTGAATGGGTGGATCTGGCGGCGCTCGTCCACGCGACGGTGGCGAATTTCGAAGGGCTGGCGCGTCAGAAACATCTCCGGTTGACGGTCGATTGTCGTCTGGAAGAGGGCAAAACGCTGTGGCTGGATCCGCAGGCTTTTAAACAGGTGCTGTCTAATCTGGTCAGTAATGCCGTTAAATTCACCACGCAGGGCGGGATTGAAGTGATGGCACATACGCAGGCGCTGGGCGAGGAGCGGGTTTACCTGTCAATGAGCGTGCGCGATACCGGCGCCGGGATAAGCGAGCAGGAACAGCAGCAATTATTTAAGCCGTTCAGCCAGACCGCCGTCGGTAAACGCAGCGTTGGATCCGGGCTCGGGCTGGTGATTTGCCGCGAAATGGTCGAGAGAATGTCCGGGCAAATCAGCCTTGTCAGCCAGCCGGATGCGGGCACGACCATGACGGTCACGCTGGTGACGCGTACTTCTGACCATGCGCCAGGCGTTTTGTTGCTGGCTGAACAGGAAGCAGTGCTTCCTGCTGCATTAAGGATTGTGATTTCCGAGGATAACCCGACGAATCGTCTGTTGTTGCGCCGTCAGCTGGATATGCTCGGTTATCATGTGGATGAAGCCGAAGACGGTTTGCAGGCGCTGAATCTGATCCAAAGGCAGGATTACGATTTGCTGATCACTGATCTGAATATGCCGAACATGGACGGCATTACGCTCACGCAAAAGGTGCGGGAAACCAATCAGCAGATCATTATCTGGGGTTTAACCGCTAATGCGCAGACCGATGAGAAAGAACGTTGTCTGGCGGCGGGCATGAATCTTTGCCTGTTTAAACCTATAGACCTGCAACAGTTGAAAGCGGCGTTAAGCGGCGTGCATATGTTCGCAGATACCCGCCCGCTGGAAGAATTCGTCGATATGCCGACGCTTGAGGCGCACAGTCTCGGTGACAAAAAGCTGATGTGTCAGATGCTGGAACAGTCGCGCATCGAAAACGATAAAGATATGGCCGCCGCGTTACAGGCGCTGGAACGCCAGGACCGGGATGTACTGCGACACCATCTGCACCGGATCAACGGCACGATGCAGCTGCTGGGCGCGACAAAGTTGCATTTGCTGGCGGAAAAGTTAGAAGACGTGCTGGCTACCGGGCAACAGGGTTTACAAATAGAAGCTGCAATAGAAGAAGGTACTGCGCAGCTTAAACAGCAAATCATGGCATTCAGCGCCGCCATCGAAACGTATTCAAAATCCACCCGGCATTAATATTGTGTTTTATCCCGCTCAGCCATTCTCCGGAATGGCTTTATTTTTATCCGCCGGTGTGATAAATATTTATTTAAGCGGATGTTCATATTCCCTGTAATCCTCCATTTTACTTCAGACGTTATTCGTTGCCTACGCGTGTAGGCCGAGACCTTCATTAAAATAATCTCCCTCTGATATTTAATGCTCTTTAGGAAAAGTATTATCTTCTCCTCAGCCAAGGCAGGCTGAAATGAATTATTCCCATTGTCATAATGACGCATATTTAATGAAGGATCTTGTAATGAAAAAAATTATCGCCCTTGCGCCTGTCGCTCTGATGTTAGGTTTGGCAGGTCAGGTTCAGGCTGCAACTCAGGCTGATGTCCAGTTGCAAGGGTCTATTGTAGACACCACTTGTGAAGTGACTGCAAATAACGGTGCTTCTACTCTGAACGTCGGTTCTTTCTCTAAAATCGCTTTCGACGCAGCGAAAAAACAGATTGGTGAAGAACCACTGCTGGTGTCTTTGAAAAACTGTAGCAAAGACGAAGCGGGTGCTTTACAGGTCAGCGGTATCGTTGCGACCGGTAACGAAACTGTGTTCCTGAGCGACGTTGCTCAGTCCGCAGGTTTCATGATGACCCGTGAAGACGGCACCACTCAAGTGACCAACAACACCAGCATCCCGGTTGTTGCTGATACGACTGGCGCACTGACTTATACCTTCAACACCGGTATGGCCGTGCTGGATAAGACTAACGTTGAGCCGGGTGCTTACCACGCGCCGATCAAAATCTCTTACGTGAGCAACTAAGCGTAAAGAACCTGAAGTACGGGACCCGTCGTAAGGCGCGAGCAGTACGGCAATAAGCGTCCGGAAAAGAGAGGTTCTATGAAACCTCTCTTTTTCATTTAACTGGCAGAGAACATTATGAAGTTTATTCACAAGTTAGGCGTTATTTTAAGCCTGGGGATATTATTGACCCCGCCAGCAATCGCAAGTATTGCGGTGGGTGCCTCCCGCATTATTTTTACGGCATCTGACAGCAGTCAGAGTATTGACATTAATAACCGATCTCATAATCAACCTTATCTTATTAATGTCGGTATTTCAGAAAGTCTCTCAGCGAAATCATCGAACAGCGTGTTCATGCCAACCCCGGCATTATTTCGCATCGAGCCTGATTCCGCTAATAAAATCCGGATCCTGAAAAAATCCAATTCTCTGCCGGGTGACCGGGAGTCGGTCTTTTATTTAAATATACTGGCGATCCCGACCGGTAAAACAGGTCAGGAAAATAATGACAATAAAGTCGGTGGCACCTTGCAGGTGGCGACCGGTAATACCCTGAAGCTGTTCCATCGTCCGGATAACCTGCCGATGACGCAAAAAGAAGCGATGGGCAAATTGCAGTTTTCCAGAGCAGGCCAGAGCGTGAAGGTGTCGAATCCGACGCCGTATTTTATCTCGCTCAACAAACTGACGATTGACGGCAAAAAGATCCCGCTCGATGTGATTAAAGGCACCAGCATGATTGCGCCCTTCGCATCAAATAATTATCCGGTGACAGCCGGGCAGGGCAAAGCCGAGTGGGCAGCGATTAACGATTTTGGCGGTGTGGAGACGTTCCGTGGCACGGTTAATTAAACAGGTTTCATCAGCACTTTTGCTGATTTTATCCGGCGTTTCTGCCGGTCAGGCACTGGCTGCCACCACTGACATTAAAGCCACGGTAATGGATGGCAATTGTCAGGTGGCGATCGACACGCCGACGCTCAAATTCGACACAAAAGATGTTACGCAATTTGCGACCGGTACCGCCGCCATTCTGCCACTGGCGGTCACTGTGAACTGCGAAGGAATGCAGGGCAAAACGCCGTCGCTGACTGTGTCCGGGGAATCCGCTCAGCTCAGCGACACGCAGCTGTTTCGCTCGGCCAGTTCAACGGCGAAGTACGTCGGTTTTATGCTGAAAAAAGGCACGCTGAATAACCTCAGTGATTTTTATAACGCGGCCGGTACGGTTGCGCCCGGTGATTCGGTGGCGATCACTCAGGATGACGGCACATCTGTGCAACCTTTCTCGGTGGGACTGGTGCGTAGCGCCGGTGATCCGCTGCTGACGGCGGGTGCGGTCAGCGCAAAAATCACCTTCGCCTTTATTTTCCCTTAACGCTTTCAACAGACAGACACCATGAAAAATCACATTTCTTTATCAGGACACCACGTTGCCCTGAGGGCTTCGCTTTGCCTGTGCCTGCTGGCGATGGCGGGTCACGCGGCGGCGGCAACAGAGGTGCAGTTTACGGCCACATTCCAGGCGCCGACCTGCCAGGTTTCCGCGCCGCCGGTGCTGGATTTCGGCGCGGTGCAGTCTTCCGGTATCCGCAGCGGCGACAGCCTGGCCAATCCGTTACCGCTGACGGTGACCCTGTCGCAATGCGCCGGTTTTGTCGGTGCGGTGCAAAAACCTGTGGTGAAAGTGTCGGGAACCGGCAACACAAGTTCCGGCGATTTTCTGTTCCTGCAACCGGCGTCCTCACAGGTGGTGAATTACGGCGTACGCATCGTGAACGCGACGGGTGATGTGGTGAACAACACCACGTTGCTGCCGGTGCCGCTGAACGCCACCAATTTTGACGGCGGCAACGTCAGCATTCCGCTGAAAGCAGCGCTGTCCTGTGGCACCAAATGCAGCGATGCCGCCACCAAAGGCGGCACGCTGAACGCCAGTGTCACCTTTGATTTCGCCTATCAGTAAGGGGTTTTCTGTGCAGTTTATTTCTCTTTTAGTACGCCGTGCCGCACTCATTTTAATGGGCATTGTGACGCTGATTCAGGGCGCTTTTGCCGCTGATGGGGGGATCAGCCTCAGCCGTACGCGGGTGATTTTTCAGTCAACCGACAGCGCCCAGACGCTGACCGTGCAAAACCACGGTTCCCGGCCTTATCTGGTGCAGTCGGCGGTCGTCGGGTCACCGCAAGGCCGTGAAGTTGCGCCTTTTCTGACCACGCCGCCGCTGTTCCGACTGGAAGAAAATAGCAAAAACACCCTGCGCATTTTGCGTAAGGACGATGCGGCGCTGCCTGCTGACCGTGAGTCGGTGTTTTATTTCACCGCGATCGCCGTACCGGCGATGACGGAACCGAAAGAAGCGGAAGACGCCTCGCTGGCGGCGCGGATTTCGGTGGGTATTCAGAACACCATCAAGCTGTTTTACCGCCCTGCAGGGCTGCCGATGACGGCGGAGGAAGCGCAGGGGCGTCTGACGTTTCATCTTCAGGACGGCAGCATCGAGGTAAAAAATCCGACGCCTTACTTCCTGACGTTTTCACGTCTGGCGTTTGATGGCCACGACGTGGCGGTGCGAGACGTTGTGCCGATGATCCCGCCATTCTCGCAGGCCAGTTATCCGGTGAGTGGTCAGGTTAAGCAGGCGCAGTGGACGGTGATTAATGATTACGGCGGCAACAGCCCGCTATTTTCAGCCGCTGTGCAGAACGGAGGGAAATCATGACGTTTTCGCTGAAAGTGCCGCTGCTGATTGCCGCGCTGGCATTGGCATTGCCGTGTGTTGCCGCGCCGGAACAGCCTTCCGGCCTGTCGATCAATCAGTTCCGCCTTGTGTATCCGGCATCGGAAACCAAAGGCATCACCTGGTCAATGACCAATAACACCCACCGTGCGTATCTGATGCAGTCATGGGTGCGGCCGCTGGATTTGGCCACCGGTTTACCGGCGACAGAACAAGACGATAAAGCGCCCGCCACGGCCATTCCGCTGCTGGTGACGCCGCCGTTAAAACGTGTTGATCCGGGTGAACAGCTCCAGCTGCGCATCCGTCTTACCGACATGACGCTGCCGCAGGACAGGGAATCAGTGTTTTACCTGTCGGTAAAAGGCATCCCGTCGGTGCAGGATAAAGACAACCAGACCGGCGGCCAGATGGTGGTCGCGGTGGTCAACAACATGAAGTTGTTCTACCGACCGGAAGGTTTACCGCCAGGCGGCGTCACTAAGGCGTCTGAACAGCTGCGTTTCAGCCTGCAAGGGGATGCGCTGGTGGTGGATAACCCGACGCCGTTTTACCTCAACTTCAGCCAACTGAAAGTGGGTGGAAAAACCTTACCGGCAGCCGATCTGCGCAAGCTGGTACCGCCGAAAGGGCAGCAGCGCTATCCCTTCCCTGAAGGGACGCGGGGCGAGGTGGAGTGGCAGGTGATCGGCGAAGACAGCCGGGTGACGTCCGTCCAGCGTAAGCCATTGTAAGACCGGGGAAATCCGGAACCGCTAATCATATATTACATAGCAGGGAACGACCTTGAGTAAGAAATTGACATCCTGTTTAAGGACTAACGGAATGGCAGCCAGCACCCGCGCCTTCCCGCGCAAAACGCTTGCGCTGTTTGTATTAATGAGCTGCCAGAACGCGTGGGCAGCGGATTACTTCGATCCTGAATTGCTCTCGCTGGGAAGCGGCGCATCGGATGTCGATCTCTCCGCGTTTTCCCTGGCGGGCGGCGTGGCGGAAGGGAAGTATCCGGTCACTATCTTCGTCAACCAGCGTGAAGCGGTCTCCCGCGAACTGGTGTTCGGCAAAAACGCCCACGGCAATATTGCGCCTGAACTGTCGCCGGAGTTGCTTGGCGCGCTGGGCGTGAATGTGGATCAGCTGCCTGCATTTAAAGGCTTAGCGAAAGACAAACCGGTGGATGATCTGACAGCGCTGGTTCCGCAATCTACGGTGAAATTCGATTTATCCCGCCTGCGGCTGGACGTCAGTATCCCGCAGGTGGCGATGCAGCCGGGCAGTGACAGCCAGACGGATCCGTCACAGTGGGACGACGGCATTCCGGCGATGTTGTTTAACTACAACGTCAGTGCCGGTCGCAATGAGCAGACGCTCAACAGCGATACCCGCGTGAATAACAACCTGTTTGCCAACGTGCAGACCGGCGCTAACGCCGGTGCCTGGCGGCTGCGCAGTACGCTGACGCACAGCCACACTGATGCCAGTGGTAGCAGCAGTAATAACGACAGCACGCATTTTTCCAATACCTATTTATCGCGCGATATCCGTGACTGGCGTTCTCGCGTGACCATGGGCGAATCCAATACCGGCAGTGACGTGCTGGACGGCGTGCCGTTCCGCGGCGTGCAGCTGAATTCGTCCGAACAGATGATGCCTTCGCGTCTGCGCGGTTTTGCGCCGCTGATCACCGGCGTAGCCAGCAGTAACGCCCGCGTGACCGTGCGTCAGAACGGCTACGTGGTATATGAAACCTACGTCGCACCGGGCCCGTTTGAAATTAAGGATCTGTATCAGGCGGGATCCTCCGGTGACCTGGACGTGGCAGTGACCGAAGCCGATGGCAGCGTGCACAGCTTCGTGGTGCCGTATTCCTCCCTGCCGGTGATGCTGCGACCGGGCGCCATGAAATATGAAGTGACCGCCGGACGTTATGACGGCGGTACGACGCAGGGTTCACGCGAATCAGAATTCGTGCTGGCGACGCTGATTTATGGCTTACCGAAAAACCTGACGCTGTACGGCGGTCTGCTGGGCTCGCAAAACTACAGTGCGCTGAGCATGGGTTCAGGTATTTCGCTGGGCGATCTGGGCGCAATGTCTGTGGACGGCACTTTCTCCAGCACGAAGCTGGAAGAAGAAGATCGTCAGGCGGGCGGTTCATGGCGGGTGCGTTACTCCAAAAGCATGCTCACCACCGGCACGTCGTTTGACCTGACTGCGCTGCGTTATTCCACCCGAAATTATTACAGTTTCGCAGAATACAACAGCATGGGTTATGCGCAGAAGGATGATGTGTCGCCGTGGACGATGAGCCGCCGGCGCAGCAGTTTCCAGACGCAGGTAACACAGCAACTTGGGGATTATGGCTCTGTGAGCCTGCGCGCCAACCGTGATGATTACTGGGGGTCGACCAAAACGCTGACCAGCCTGTCATCCGGTTACAACGGCAGTTATCACGGCGTCAGCTACGGCGTGTATTACACCGTGGATCGTATGAAAGGCAACGGCGACTGGCCGGAAAACCGTCAGGTTTCCTTCAACATGAGCGTGCCGTTCAGCATCTTCAGCTATTCGTCTGCGTTGCAAAACACCTACGCCACCAGCCAGATATCTCATGACAACCACGGACGCACGCAGAATCAGGCGGGGATTTCCGGCAGCAACCAGAACGGCGCGTTGTCGTACAGCGTGATGCAGGGCTGGGGCAATCAGGATCAGGCCAGTAACAGCAACCTGAATCTAGGATATCAGGGCAGCAAGGGCAACGTTTCTGCGGGTTACGGTTACTCAAACGACATGCGCTCGATGAACGTCAACATGAGTGGCGGCGCGGTGGCCCATGCGCAAGGTGTGACGCTGTCACGTCCGCTGGGCAGCTCGGTGGCGCTGGTCAGCGCGCCGGGTGCGGAAGGCGTCAGCCTGTCTAATGGCGGTGGCAAAACCGATTCGCGCGGGTTCGCCGTGGTGCCGTATCTGTCGGATTACAGCCGCAACAACGTCGGTCTCGATCCGAGCACGTTACCGGACAACGTCGATTTGCCGCAAAACCAGAAAGTGGTGTACCCGACCAACGGCGCGGTGGTGAAAACTGACTTTGCCACGCGTATCGGTTATCAGGTGCTGATGTCCCTGACGCGGGCTGGCGGAGCAGGCGTGGTGCCGTTTGGTGCCACCGCATCACTGCTGGAAAACGCAGGTCGTGAGGAAATCACCGGCATCGTCGGCGATAACGGCCAGGTGTATCTGACCGGCCTGCCGGAAAAAGGCCAGCTGGCGGTGTCGTGGGGCAAAGGCAACGATAAACAGTGCCGCGTCAGTTATGACCTGAAGGGGCTGAAACCGACGGCACAAATGCCGGTTATTCAGCTGAACGGCGAATGCCGCTGATAAACGGCCGCGCACCGTTGCGCGGCCTTAATGTACACCAATTTAAGGAGCAGTCATGACTGCAAGGATGTTATTGGGGTCTGTGGCTCTGATGTGGGGAATGAACTGCGCTGCACTCGAGCTGAAATCGGGTTATCAGGTGGTCAGTGACGTGGTCAACACCCGGCTGACGTGGACCGAGGGCGATACCATTCCGGGCAATAAACCCGGCTGGTATTACTCACAAAACGTGGTGCCTTTTATGGCATCAGGTGTCGCGGGCACCGTGGTGGTTTCCCCCGTGCCGGTGCCCAGCGCGGGATGCGCGTCGATGTATCCGATGAAATCCTATGACGGTTATCGCGGTTATGAAATTTCTCCCGGCATTCTGGTGATCCCGTTCGGTTCCATATCCGGCCAGATTGTCATCAATTCCGGGACGATGAACCCGGTCGCCACCGGTGGCACGTTTATCCCTAACGGCGCGCCGGATCTGAACACCGTGTCTTCCGCGTCATGGGACAAATCCGGCAATGGCAGTGGCGACATCAGTGTGCGCTCCGACTGTCTGGGGGTGAAGACCACCTTTAACCAGTCGTTCGGCGCGGTGGAAATGAACAGCGGCGGCGGTTCGCAGTCGGCAATGGGTTACGGCGTCTATGTGCAGCCGGGAGCCGCCAAAATGGCGGTGAAAACTGTCTATGCGCAGGCCGGGCGTGGCTACAGCTGGAACGTCACGCCGGCGACCTTTGACCGGCGTATCCTGTCGCTGGCGTGGAGCGGCATGGACTGTACGGTGAATTCAACGCCTGCAATTGCCTTCGGTGATGTCACGCCGGATGACCGCAAGGTCGCGGTGAACTCCTCGGTGGATGTGACGTGCAGTAATCCTTCCGGCACCGCGCTGCCGGTGTCCTATTCGGTAACGCCCAAAACACAGGTCGGTGACCATTTCAGTATCCCGATGATGTCGGACAAAGGCGTGGCGGGCGGCGATGTCCGTGGTTTTATTGGTGCATCCGCGACCACAGAAGCCGGTTGCGCAGACCGCACGTCCTCACTGCCGATGGACGGCACGAAAATTAGCCTGCACACGGTCACTACCAGCACGAACTGGTCCGATCCACTGGTCTGGGTGTTATGCCCGCGGACGACCGCAGAACCCGGTCCGGCCACGGCGGCGGTGACGCTTGACATGAGCTGGTAATCAACCTCATCGGGCCAGATTTTAGTCTCTACAAAATTATTGATATAGGAAATAAGATGTCTGTTTTTAAGCGTTTTTTGGCGCAAGCCTTTCGTCGATGCGGGATCCAATGCATGGCCGCTATTGCACTGTTATCTTGTCAGGCGGCATTCGCGGTGAATCTTCCGCAGGGTTATACCCTTCTAGGCACCTGGACGCCGACCATCAACGGTACGGCTCATGGACCTTACGCTAGCTCTACCGCTCTGACATACGGATGGGGCTGGAAACTATCGGCCTGGCAAAACACGCCAAATGACAGTAATGGTGCAACCTGCTCAATAGCGGGCCTGCCCTACACCACGGTAGACGGTTGGTCGGGATACGAGATCCAAAAGGGCGTATTAATTGTCCTGACCGGCAGTCTGAACGCGACGACCATTACGGCGACGCCGACCGGCAACGCCAACGTGGTCACCGACACCTATTCCGCCACCTGGGACAGTAAAGGGGCCATCATCACTGACTGGCAGACGCCCGGCACCGCGTCGCATTGTGCGGCGATAAAGCGTCCGATCAGCGGCAACTTCTACATTCTTGACGGGTCTAGCACTTCGATGAATGTTTCGTACGGGGTGTATGTTGCACCAGGCGCCGCGGCAGGCCCGTTGCCCACAACCTATCTGCAACTGCATAAAACCAGTGGAAATAACAGACAGTCTCTGCTGAGCTTCAGTGATCTGGTCGTGGCCAGCACGCAATGTTCGATGAACACAGCGGCGGTCGTGCCATTCGGTGACGTGACGCCGGGTCAGGGAACGGACGGCAAGGGGATTGCGGTGCAGTCTTCGCTTAATGTGAACTGTACTAACGACGCCGGTACCAGTGCGGATATCACCTATTCTGTGACGCCGAAAACCCAGGCAGGCGACGATTACACGCTGCCGATGATCTCGACCGCAGGCGGCGGTATTGCGGGGGATATCCGCGGCTTTATTGGCGCAAACGCCAGCGCAGAGGCCGGATGTACCACCAGAGGCTCGTCGATGCGTATGGATAGCAGCAAAGCGGCGCTGCGCACTGTGTCTTCCACACAGTCGTGGTCTGACAATCTGGTATGGGTATTGTGCCCGAAAACCACCGCAGAGCCCGGCACTGCCACGGCAGCCGCCACCCTTGATGTGAACTGGTAAGCACAAAGGCACAATGGATCGAAAAAAGGCGGACTGCATCACAGCAGGCCGCCTTTTTCGTTATCGGGTAAAGCCACAGAGGAAGGAAAAGGGCGCGCAGATCAGCGCAGGGGAAGGGCGTGCATAAGCTGGTGAAAGAAAACCGACGCCTCGACCGGCTTTGAGAAGAAATATCCCTGAAAGTGACTGACGCCCAGGGTGGCGAGCTTTTGTCGCTGTGCGTCTGTTTCCACGCCTTCGGCGATGGTCAGGCAGTGCAGTTCCGTTGCGACGGCAATAATGTTGCGCACAATCGCTTCTTTCACCGGGTCGGCTTCAACACCGGCCGTGAACATTTTATCGATCTTGATATAGCGCGGGCGAAACTGCATCAGATAATGGTAGTTAGCATTACCCGTTCCAAAATCATCGACAGAAAGATCAACGCCCAACAGCGCGAGGCTTTTGCACAGATCTTTCACCAACGTCGTATCTTCAACCGCTTCTCTTTCGGTGATTTCCAGCCCGATACGTAAATCCCGCTGCGCGGTATCCCTTTTGAACGCTTTGCAGAGATTCACAATGGCGTGATTTTTAAAATCTGCCGCAGAGACGTTAAAGAATAACGTGGTCTCAGGGCGACAGATAAATGCCATCGACATCACAGTGCGGGCGACGGACTGAATGCCTGACTCTGTGATGCGGGAAATAAGCCCGTTTTTCTCGGCAAGCGGAATAAAATAGTCAGGAGATATATTTCCAAGCGCGGGATGGTGCCAGCGCATCAATACTTCGCCCGCCACCGTTTCACCGGTTCGGGCATCCACAATGGGCTGAATAAAAGGCATCAGCTGGTGTTTATTGATGGCCCTGCGCAACATAAAAAGCAATGCGTGCGGCTGCGCCAGAGTTTTATCCGATAATGCAGATAACAGGGCGGATTTAAATGTCCGTTTAAAAATACGCATGGCGCACCGTAAGGTAATAACAGGACATGAGGTTTTAAATCATACCGTTTAAACATTCTATAAACGATCGCCCGTGAACGTGATATTTCAGACGGGAACTACAGGCGTAGTCATTGACGCACATAAAAATAATCTGAGGCCGATGTTGATCTTTTGTTAAGTGTGTAAAATATGCCGGACGTGAACGAAATATTGTGGTGAATGCTGCAAGGTATTTTCACTAAGAAAAATCCATTTTTGAAATTATTGTAAGTTTTGGCTATCAAACCACTGCGGATTTTAACGTAAGGCTGATTTTACAGTGTGGTTGTAGGTGCTGCGAAAAGATTATTTTATGGTGATTTACACTATTTTTATCGGGAGTGTGCAGGCTAATGTCCTTTCGTCATGAAAAATTAAGATGAATTGAACGTTTTTAAATTGAAAGAAAATTCCTATTACTTTAGTAGTGTCAAAAATTTGTGGTTTCTGTAACTTTTATAAAAGGAAATGAAGCGAATTACTGACAGTTAAATAGGGTAAAAGGAACTACGGAAAGGGAATTTATATGGACTTATCAGACTCCGTGATTTCTGATGATTATTTTTTTATCTTCGGCTTCAGCGCGTTATTATCGCGGGAACTGATTGATGAGAATTTTTATATCGTCGATGTGGAGACCACCAGTTATGCGCAGGTGACCGATTCTGTCTGCCAGGGACGAAAGATTTTCGCTTTTATCTCCAATGATGTGGATTATTACGCATTGCAACATCTGGAGAATGTCACACTGATTGACCGGCGCAGTCCGGTAAAAGAAGTGCTGTCATGTTTACTGGTGAATAATTCACGTTTTAATTATCACGTGAAATATAAACTTTCTGCGCGGGAAAATGAAGTATTGACCTGTATGCAGCAGGGGCTGGATACGCAACAAATTGGTGAGCGATTGGGGATGAACATGAAAACGTTTTATGCCCATCGCACCCGCATGATTAACAAATTACAAATCAGCAATCGTATTACGTTATACAAAAATATTGCCAGACACAGAGCAATAAGCTGACGGCGTAAGGCGCGGTACTACGCCGGGATCCCCATTCTAAGGACGGAAAAGCAGGTGGCATCACTCATTTTTATTTCAATAAAATGGAGCTGTCTCAATGAAATCAATTCATCATATTCCCCCGCATGAATTCTGGTACCAAACCCCGGCAGGCTGGGCCTCTGATGCAGGAGGCACGACCGGCGGCGGCGAAAAACCTGAGCTTTCCTATTACGTCACGAATATCGGCGAACTCCGGCAGGCCATTGAGGAGTCCGGCGACCGTCCGAAACGCATCTGGATTGGCGGGCTGATTGACGCCAGCGGCGGCGTGCCTTATCTCAACCGTCAGGATCAGTCCCGGCGCGGCAGGATATTTATCGGCAGTAATACGACGCTGATGGGTATCGATGAAAATGCCCGGTTCGTTGAAAGCGCGCTGATTATTCAGGATGTCAGCAACGTCATTATTCATAATATTTACATCGAAAATCCTGTCGACGTCGATCCTCAGTTTGAAGAGGGCGATGGCTGGAACGCGGAATGGGACGGGCTGAGTATCATTCGCGCCCAGCATGTCTGGGTCAGCAATGTGACATTCAGCGACGGGCGTTTTACGATGGACATGTATAAAACCGTCGATGGCTGGAAATACGTCCAGCACGACGGTTCTCTGGATATCAAACGTGCCTCGGATTACGTCACCGTTTCGCACTGCGTTTTCACCCTGCACGATAAAACGATTCTCATCGGCCACAGCGACAACAATGACGAAGAAGACGCCGGCAAACTGCGCGTGACCTTTCACGACAATCTGTTTACCCGTGTGGTACAGCGCACACCACGCGTGCGTTTCGGCAATGTTCATCTGTTTAACAACGTGTTTGATAATGATGTCGCCGATCCGATATACAAATATCAGTACAGTTTTGGCATCGGAAAAGATTCCAGAACGTTGTCCGAACTGAACGTATTCAACGTGAAAGGGCAGACGGTTGCTTGCAGATTGTTCAAGGGGTTTGGCGGCGAATATTTGTCTGATTCGGGCTCGGTATTTAACGACACAACAGCGGATTTAAACGCCTGCGGTTTTAACACTACATCCGTCGTCAGGCCGCCCTATGACTATTTCCCGCAATGGGATCTGACGCCGGAGTTTGTCGATGCGGTAAGACGTTCAGCGGGAAACATGCTGGATTACCGCGTTCTGGTGTAAAAAAAATGCCCTGCGATCCATATGCAGGGCATTTCTTCCTGGCGACGTGCTAACTCGTCACTCTCCCAATTCAACCTCCACCCTGTGTTCAACGCCATCATCGTTGAGTGGGATCTTGTCACCGGCAAGCGGTGTGCCATCCAGCGTGACGCAATATTCTCCGGTACTGCGGCGGACGGTGATCAGATAACGGCTGCTGCCCTGCTGGTAGGTGACGGTGATTTCCGGCCAGTCCTGCGGGAGTTTACTGTGGATCGAAATGGCGTCGCCGTGGCGGGTGATGCCGAGCAAAGATTCGGTGATCAGGCGATACGTCCAGCCTGCAGAGCCGGTGTACCAGCTCCAGCCACCGCGCCCGCTGTGCGGATCCACCGAGTAAATATCGGCAGAAATCACGTAAGGTTCGGCTTTGTAACGGCTGACGGCCTCCGGCGTCAGACTGTGATTGACCGGGTTAATCATCGACATCAATTGCCACGCGCGTTCGGTGTTGCCCTGTCTGGCAAAAGCCATCACCGCCCAGATTGCCCCGTGCGTGTATTGCCCACCGTTCTCGCGTACGCCCGGCAGATAACCGCGAATATATCCCGGATTCGGCCCGTTGCCGTCGAAAGGTGGCGTCAGCAGTTTGATCAGCCCCGCGTCACTGTCCACCAGATATTTGTCCACCGACTGCATGGCGCTGGCGGTACGTTCCGGTGTGCCTGCCCCGGAAAGCACTGACCAGCTCTGAGCGATGGCGTCAATCTGACATTCCGCATTCACATGCGAACCGAGCGTTTCACCGCTGTCGAAATAGCCGCGCAGATACCATTCGCCGTCCCAGGCATGATCACTGAGGTTTTGTTTCAGCTGCGCCGACTGTTCGCGGCACAACGCGGCGGTGGCGGCATCCTGACGGATGTCCGCCAGTTCACCGTAACGTTGCAGCACATCATAGAGGAAGAAGCCCAGCCAGACGCTTTCCCCGCGTCCGCCCAGACCGACCAGATTCATGCCATCGTTCCAGTCGCCCGCGCCCATCAGCGGGAGGCCATGCCCGCCCATTTGCAGGCCATGTTTCAGCGCACGGATACCGTGCTGCCACAGGCTTTCGCGTGTTCCGCTGACCACCGGTTGTTCGTAGAAAGACTCTTCGCCCGGAGCCAGTAAGCGCGCCTCAAGGTATGGCACTTGTTCTTCTGCAATCGCGTCATCGCCAGTCACCGCGATGTAATGACTGATCGCCAGCGGCAACCACAAATAGTCATCGGAACAGCGGGTGCGCACGCCGTTGCCGGTTGGCGGATGCCACCAGTGCTGAACGTCGCCTTCGATAAATTGCCGTGACGCGCACAGCAGGATCTGCTCACGCATACGTTCCGGCGCCGCGTGAGTCAGCGCCAGCGTATCCTGCAACTGGTCGCGGAAACCAAACGCGCCGCCGGACTGGTAATAGCCGCTGCGGGCAAGGATCCGGCTGGCGAGGGTCTGATAAATCAGCCAGCCGTTAGCCAGCAAATCGACTGATTTATCCGGCGTGGTGATCTGAATTTTATCCAGCACCTGATGCCAGTGGTGATGAATTCTGTCCAGCTCAGCCTGCGCGGCACCTTCCTGGAAGAACTGATGAATTAAGGCTTCGGCCTCACCGGCGTTTTGCCCCAGACCGAGGGCGAAAATAAAGGTGCGCTGATCGCCGTCAATGAGCGTGGTGGCGGACTGAACCGCACCGCACGGATCGAGCATTGCGCCGGTTTTATCCGACAGCCGCTGATTTTTCATTGCAGCGGGCGCTGCCGTTGACCCTGTGCGCCCGAGGAACTCACGACGATCGCCGCTCACCGAACAGTGCGCGCCGGTTACGGCGAAGAAGGCGGTGCGCGGGGAGCCGTTGCTGGTGTAATGGTTGGTCGCCAGCACGCCGCAACCCTGGGCCACATGGGCCGCGGAGGTAACGATATGCATGGCTGATTTGGCGCGTAAATCCGCCATCACCCATTCGGCATAACCGGTCACAGACAGCCTGCGTGGCCGCCCCGAGACGTTGGTCAGCGTCAGCATAATCAGTTTCACCGGCGCATGTTCCGCCACTAATACCGTCATTTCGCTGCTGATCCCGTGTCCGGTATGCTCGAAAACGCTGTAGCCAAAACCGTGGCGTGTCACATAGCCGCCGTTCCCGCGCACCGGTAACGGTGCCGGTGACCAGACGCTGCCGGTTTCCTCATCGCGCAGATAGAACGCCTCACCGGAGCTGTCGCTGACCGGGTCGTTTTCCCACGGCGTCAGGCGGTATTCGTGGGCATTTTCAAACCACGTATAGGCCTGTCCGCTTTCTGAAATCACCGTCCCGAAACCGGCATTCGCCAGCACGTTTGACCACGGCGCAGGCGTATTCTGACCTTCGTTGAGCACAATCTGATATTCACGTCCGTCCGGCGAGAAGCCGCCCAGCCCGTTGAAACAGGTCAGGTCACGTGGTGCTGCGGCAACCGGCGTATTGTCGGTGACGGTGCGTACCGGCAACAGGGCAGGCAGTGAGACGTGTGGCAATTGCATACGCAGGTTGAGCTGATCGGCGAGTGAGCCGCGGCGGTCGTCGATCACCACCCGCGCCACGCTCATCAGCAGTGTGCGGTCTTCCTGCGTCAGTTGTTCGCCATTGCGGACAAAAATCCCCCCCGGAATATCGGTCTGACTGGAGCCCGCGCCGGAAGCGACCAGGCTGAGGATCTGATTTTGCAACGCCTGCTGATAGCCGCCGGAGTCATTGCATAACAACACCAGATCGACCTTCAGCCCTTTGAGACGCCAGTAGTTGTGCGCGCGGATAAGTTGCGTCACCAGCCCGATATTCTCATCGCTGGTCAGGGTGAGCAGCACGATCGGCAGATCGCCGGAAAGCGATTGTCCCCAGAGACCGGATTGTCCGCGGCGGTTGGCGGCCACGGTCTGCGCATCGCCGCGCAGTTCCTGACTGGCGAAAACCAGCGCACCGGCCAGACGGTTATACAATCCCGCGTCGTCTTCGGTGGCATTCAGCTGGCGCAGCACCACCTGACTGTGCGACCAGGCGATTTCGAATACCCGATCAGCAATATGATGGTCACGATATTTTTCCAGCAGCATCAGGCTTTGCAGCCGTGTGTCGGAAATGCCGTACACCATATCGATAATCACTGGCACGCCGGGTTTCAGGGTAATGCGCTGGCGGATGGACATCACCGGATCCAGCACCGCACCGGCGCTGTTAGTGAGCGGTCCGGCCTGACGCAATGCCTGCGGGCTGGCCGCGGTATTGCCGCGTCCGATAAAGGCCGACCGGTCAGTTTCGAACGACGTTTCCCGTTCAAAAGAGCCGTGGATCGCCATCATATGGAACATCCACGGACACTGTTCTTCCGGTTCACGCGGACGGCGGTGGCACAAAATCCCTTCCTGTGCGGGCACCAGTTCGGTCTGCACAAACAGATTGCTGAACGCCGGATGTGCGGTGTCATTGGCGGCTGGCGCCAGTACCACTTCGGCATAGGTGGTGATTTCCAGCTCACGTGGTCGGCGGCCATGATGCGTAACCGTCATGCGGCGGATTTCGACGTCATCCTCCGGCGAAACCACGATGTGGGTTTGCATGGTCAGCGAACCCTGTGTGCGTTTGAATTCCGCACCGAAATCGTTCAGCACCGCGTGATAGGTGCCTTTCTGTTTGCCGAGCGGTTGCCAGGTATTGCTGTAGACCGCGCCGGACTCCGGATCGCTGAGATAGCAGAAAATCCCGCGATTATCGCGTGTTGCATCTTCCCGCCAGCGGGTCAGCGTCAGGTCTTTCCAGCGGCTGACGCTGCCACCGGCCTGCGTGACCATCAGATGGTAATTGGTGTTAGACAGCAGCTGAATTTCCGGCGAGGCACTGCTGATGTCGGTGAATTCACGCAACTCAATGTTCACTTTTTGCAGCGTGTTGTCATGAGATTCAAAGTGACGACGCGGACTGTATAGCTCGACGGCATCCGGCACCCGTTCCTGCAACAGCAGGCGTGCCGACTGGAACGCGGCATTGGCGGCGAAGCGTGCGGTCATCGGCGCGCCGAGCAGCACATTGCCCAGCGCCAGGAAACCCATTCCCTGATGGTGAGCCATGTAAGAGCGCACCACGATGTAAATCTGGCCGCGGATCAGACGCGACGGGCTGTAATCCAGCGCGTCGTAAAAACCGTATTCGCCACGCGCACCGCAATGTTCCAGTACGTTGAGATTGAGGCAGGCTTCCTGCGGGCGGATCATCAGCGCCATCATGGTGGCATAAGGCGCGACCACCATGTCTTCACCAAGACCGCGCTTCAGGCCCAGACCGGGCACGCCGAACGCGTGATACTGATAATTCTGATTGAGGTCAAATGCCGCATAAGCGGATTCAGAAATCCCCCACGGCACGCTGTTTTCCTTACCCCAGGCGATTTGCCGGTCAACGGCGGTCTGACACATCTGCACCAGCAGGGTATCCGGATAGGCCGGCATCACCAGTTGGGGCATCAGGTATTCAAACATCGATCCGCTCCACGACATCAGCGACGGCTGTTTCTCGATCACGGTGAACAGGCGTCCGAGCGCAAACCAGCTTTTTTGCGGCAACTGGTTGGTGGCGATGGTGACGTAGTTGGTCAGACGAATTTCAGAAGGCAGCAGATCGTATTTCCCGCTGTCCAGTTTATGCGAGTCGCAGTTATATCCGACGGTCAGCAGATGGGTATTCTTGTCGTACAGGAAGCGGAAATCCATGCGCGCATGGTCATTAAGGCGCTGTTCAAGCTCGCCGATAATGTCCAGACGCTGCCGTGCCAGACCGATCGCGCGGGAAAGCGCCGGTGCCGTACGGGCATCCTGTTGCGCCAGCCATTGCAGTGAAGGGAGCGGTGCGTTTTGCGCCTCCGGCGACAATTCTGCGTAAAAATCTGTCCACGCCTGCAAACCGGCATCAAGTTGCTGCGCCAGTCGTTGCAGCCAGCCTTCTGCGGTGATGGCAATCAGCGCACGCATCTCGCGCAGGCTCAAAATACTCTGCTCAGTTTTTTCGCCCGCAGCCTGTTTGAGACTTTCACGAAGCTTAGCCACCAGCGGTGCATCTGCCGGGATTTCCGCCATATTCAGCGTGTCTTCCAGCCCTTTCAGCCATGCCGGAAGATTGACGGCTGGCTGTGTTCGCCACAGACGTAAGCCGGTGCTCAGCGTCAGTAAATGCCCGGCCAGATTGCCGCTGTCTACACTGGAAATGTAGCGCGGATTGAGCGGCTGGAGCGTGCGTGTGTCGTACCAGTTATATAAATGTCCGCGAAAATGCTCGAGTTTATCCAGCGTATCAAGCGTCAGCATCGTGCGTTCCAGCACTTCACCCTGCGTGAGATAACCAAAATCCCACGCGGTGATATTGGCCAGCAGCGACAGCCCGATGTTGGTCGGCGAGGTGCGGTGCGCGATCACCGGCTGTGGGATTTCCTGGAAGTTATCCGGCGGCAGCCAGTTTTCTGTTTCATTCACGAAAACTTCAAAGAAGGACCAGGTCTGACGGGCAGCCTGACGCAGGTAAATCTGTTGTTGTGCGTCCAGATCCGGCACCTGGCGGCGGGCGGGCTGACTGAGCCAGCATAAAATACGCGGCGCGATAAACCACAGCAGGCCGAGCGGGACGGCAAAGCCCAGCAGCGGCGGACTTGCCTGCGCGGACAGCAAAATGACCGCCACGCCTGCCAGCGGATTAGCCCACATGCGGCGGTAGAAATATCCGGGCGAATGCGCACGGGATTTCGCGCTGATATTGACGCTCGCCCACTCATGTAACTTGCGATGGCTGACACTGAGTCGCCACAGTGTCAGCAAAATCGCCTGCACCGAATAAACGGCTTCGTGCGGCAACGTCATCAGGTTAAGCAACACGCGGGAAATCCGGCTGACAGTCGCCGATGCCACACTTTTCAGATGCGGAACCAGCGCCCGTCGTGGCCCTTTATTCAGCAGGTCTAACACCAGTGCTACCAGCGCCGGGAACAGCAGCATCACGGTAATAAAACCGAGCCAGTAAAGTTTGTCCGGCACCACCAGCAGCGTGGTGAAGATCAGAATCAGCAGGGCAGGCGCGACCAGGCTGCGGCGCAGGTTATCGAACAGTTTCCAGCGGGAAAGCGTGGTCAGCGGATTACGGCAGCGCGTCCCATCTTCCTGCGTGACATAAAACCCCAGCCAGTTAAGCAACTGCCAGTCGCCACGGATCCAGCGGGTTTTACGCGCCACGTCTGCCAGATAATGATCGGGATATTGCTCGTAAAGCACCACATCGCTGAGCATACCCGAGCGAGCGTAACAGCCTTCCAGCAGGTCGTGGCTGAGCACCAGATTTTCCGGGCAGGTGTTGTCCGTCGCACGGATGAACATATCGACGTCGTAAATACCTTTACCGACAAAAGAGCCTTCACCGAATAAATCCTGATAGATATCGGAAGACATCGACGAATAAGGATCGTTGCCCGGCACGCTGCTGCATAAAGCGGCATAGCGTCCCTGACCATTTTCCGGGATTTCCTCCGCCAGCCGTGGCTGGAGAATGGCGTAACCGGACACCACCCGATGACGTTTCTCGTCATACACCGGATGATTGAGCGGATGCGCCATTGCCGCGATCAGCTGATGGGCGGTGGCCCGCGGCAGCACGGTATCGCTGTCGAGAGTGATAACGTATTTCACCTGACGCAGATGCGCCTGCGTGCTGCCTTCGGTCAGCGAGAACGGCTCGCCTTCATCGCGCAGCCAGCGGTTAAGCGCATTCAGTTTGCCGCGCTTACGCTCATACCCCATCCACACGCCTTGTTTCTCATTGAGTTCGCTGTCGCGGTGCAACAGCGTAAACAGTGCGCCCTGCGCAGAGGGATAACGGCGGTTCAGCACCTGAATTTGCTGCACGGCAAAGGCCAGCAGGGCATCGTTATCCGCATTCTGCGGATTTACGCTGTCATGAAAATCACTGAGCAGCGCAAAATTCAGGTTAGGTAACACGTTGCCGAGATAACAAACTTCAAGGCTGCTGATCAGCGCCTCGATATTTTTGCGGCTGCCGAGCAGACACGGGATCACCACCAGTGTGCTGGCGGACGCGGGAATGCCACCGGCATATTCGAGGCGCGGCAGCGGTTGCGGCGTCCGGCTGCGGGTGGTGATTTCGCTGAGCAGATTGAGCGCGAACTGGCTGGCGACCAGCACTACCGGTACTAACAAACTCCACCATAACCAGTGCATGGGCGTATGGGCGGAACGGTAGAGTGCATCAGCGGTGACGGCGGTGGTCAGCAGCAACAGGCTGCCGAGCCACGAGAGCAGCGGAGTCTGGTTGAGGCGGCCACGCATGCGCGTCACCCATGAGAATCTGACATTCAGGTCTTTCTCAAGCGCCTTGCGCCCGGCGTCGATCAGGTAATAACCCACATGTCGTTGCTGGACAGCACCGCTGGCCTGTTGCGCTATGGCAATCGCGCGGCTGGCGACAAAGGCCTCATCGTGGCGGGAGTTGCGCGAAAGGCGTTCTATCTGATGGCGGTAATTATCGCGGGTATCGAAGTGCATGGAGGCGTAAATGCCAGCGGGATCTTCATGCAGGATTTTCTCCACCACGCTGAGATTTTCAGCGAAATCCGCCCAGTCCATTTCTGTCAGCTGGCGTAATCCCATAATGCTGTTGCTGACTGAAAGCTGGTTGGCCGCCAGTTGCTGATTAAATTTGTCGATCACTTCCCGCTGCGTCAGGCCGACTTCGCTCAGACGCTGTTCCACCCAGGTCAGCGGCAGCGCCAGTATTGAACCGTGGCCCTGCAGGCGGCGAACCAGTTCGGCGACAAACGCGCTGGTACGCGGTGGATTGCTGCGCGCCATGTCGGCAATCACGATGATCTGACTGGCCGGATCATTCTCGGCGCTGTCTTGCAATTTATTGACCCAAAAATCGGCCAGATTGCGCTCCTGCTGTGCATTTGCCACTTCAATGCTGACGCGGCGCAGGTTCTCGATCAGCGCCAGGCGCAGCATCCCCGGAAACGCCCACAATTCGCCGAGCGTCAGCTGTCGCACGCTCTGATAGGTGGAGAGAAAACGGGTGAGCGTGGTGATGTCCCAGAGTCCGTCGCTGTGGCTGACGACTTCGGTGGCGATGTCATAAATACGCGGGCAAAAATGCGGTGCGCCCAGTGAGGGCAGGCCTTTGCCGAAGTTTTTCGGCAGCAACTGGCGAACGACGCGGATCTGTTCTTCGATCAGATAAAAGTTGTCGAGCAGCCATTCTCCGGCGGGCGTGATACTGGCTTTCTCACCACTGCTAAGGATAAGACAGCTGCGGGTCAGGACTTTTTCGTTATCGTCGAGACGTTTAAGCAGGTAGTAGGGCAGTTTCTTACCGGAAAGCTTATGAGAGAGTGCCAGCTTGCCGCCAAAACGTTCCATCTGATCCGCCGAGAAGAGTTCGGCGCGGATAGGCGCGGGATTTTCCAGCGCGCTGGCCCGATGACGTCGGGTAATGACCGGAACAGGTGGTGCTCTTTTACTTTTAAACCAGTTAATCACAGCATTTTTCACGTCGACATACCTTACGCGAACCCGAAAAGGCAGTTGCCTGGGCTGCGATAAGAGTTCACACGAAGAGAATAGTGGGCAGAGGGCAGGGAGGCAGATCGAATTTGTCGCCGGGCGGGCGTCTCCCCTGAGCTTAGTCTCTTTTGAGGCGGAGCGTGGGTTTAGTTTCCAAAGTTGCTGACGGAGAGTTTGCTGCAGACGTATTGCACACGGGCATAATGTTGATGCTTATGTATATTATACTGATGGCGAAATTTGGATTGGGTTAGGTAAATTTCCCTTGCGCACATGTAAATTTTTAAATGGTAAATGAAATTGGGGAGTCAACCCCCATTTTCTTATGAACGATCGCTCCATTCATCGGTGTATTTAATATTGCCGTCAACGTAGTGCCAGGTGATTTTGTTGTACATCATTGATACTGATTCCATGTGATTAATCTGCGAAATACCTGACATTTTTACGTTCGGCATTCCCGGATTTACACCAGTAATTTTCACACCTTCTATCGTCATAATAAAATAAACCTCTTCACGCCCGGCATCATTAATGCGATACCAGCGGATCTCAGCGGACTTTAAAGTTTGCCCTTTGGCGACAGCCTTATACAAATAAGGACTCGAAGAATCGAATTCCTTTTCAAACAACATTGGGGAATGAGTTCTCGTTCCGGTAATGCTGCCACTGCGGCTATCAACCGGAATATTCAGACCGTGGCTGAAACCGATGATCTCAATACTTCCTTCACGCCCAGCGACATCCACTGAACCTTTAATTGCGGAACCGCCATCATCATAGAGCCACATATAAGCAGGTATTGGCATTGTGGTAATTCCCTTTTATGAACTGAGGCTTCACGTTATGCCCAAACTTCTATCAGTGCAATTAGCGAATGTCGTAACAAATTGACTTTTCAGAAGTTTATTATCTATTTATGCGTTAGAAGCGCCTGTTTTTACGGTATGATCCCTGTAGTGTCATCCCTTAAGCTGAATTTACGAAAGGTAGTTTCATGGCTATACAAGGAAAGTTTATCATTAATGATGCGGATTATTGCCCATTGATGATGTTTGGAGTGGGTACTTTTATGGCTTATTCCGGAAGAGATGCGTATCGCAATAGGGCAAGTTGTATTGGAATTCCGGACCTGGGGCCTATTCCACATGGGCGCTATCATATTGTTAAACGAGTAACAGGGGGAGTGAAAGGTATTGTAAGGGCTGATCTTCGTGATTCTTATTCGTGGTTTACGCCTACCCCAGTTATCAAGGCGGAGTGGTTTGCCCTTTATCGGGACGATGGTTCAATAGATGACAAAACGTGGATAGAAGGAGTTGAGCGCGGTAATTTTCGCCTGCATCCCCCTGGTCCGCTAGGAATTTCGTTAGGATGTATCACCCTTCAGCATCGCAGTGATTTTATGGCTATTCGTCAGGCTTTGATGTCTACCCGGCAGACAGAATTAGCCAATGGTTTAATGAGTTACGGAATGATAGAGGTGATCCTGAATGGGCAGGCGTCGTGTGGCAACGGGATTTAGAATTTTAATCGGCGTGGGGATTTACATTCTGGTTTTTCTTATTTTGCGGCCTTCATCCCCAGCGACTCAAGAACAATATGCTTTTTGGAATGATACTGCCGCTCTATTTGAAGAACCTGATGTTGAAGGTTTTATCGGATGGGCGCTGTTAATCATTTGTCCTGTTATCACTATTATTTTCTATCAGGTGATCGTCAGGCTTTTACAATGGCATCTTAATAAACCTGATAAGTGATGAACCCGTGGGCACGATCAAAGCGGCGAGAATAGAATCGCCGCGCATTTTCAAAAATTTCCGTTCTTCCCCCCCTGCCATGCTGTGCTGCGTAAAAGTTTAGGGTTTCGTTGTCGTTGTTTTCTCTCGTGTTGTCTATTTTCAACTACACTTTCTGCACCCCTACAGCGCCAAATAAAAGAGCGCGTTATGAATAACGAGAAAACATCATGATCATTTCTGCATCAACGGACTATCGCGCTGCGGCAAAAAGTAAACTGCCGCCATTCCTGTTTCATTACATCGACGGTGGCGCTTATAACGAGCACACGCTGCGTCGTAACACCGCCGATCTGGCTGATATCGCCCTGCGCCAGCGCATCCTGAAAAACATGTCGGATCTGAGTCTGGAAACCGAATTGTTTGGTGAAAAGCTGTCGATGCCTGTGGTGCTGGCACCGGTCGGGCTGACCGGCATGTACGCGCGACGTGGCGAAGTTCAGGCCGCCCGCGCCGCAGCAAAAAAAGGCATTCCGTTCACGCTTTCCACCGTCTCCGTCTGCCCGATTGAAGAAGTCGCACCGGCCATCGATCGCCCGATGTGGTTCCAGCTTTACGTGCTCAAAGACCGTGGATTTATGCGTAATGCGCTGGAACGCGCACAGGCCGCAGGCGTCAAAACGCTGGTGTTTACCGTTGATATGCCGGTGCCCGGCGCTCGTTATCGTGATGCCCATTCCGGTATGAGCGGCCCGAATGCCGCCGCCCGCCGCATGTTACAGGCGGTGATGCATCCGCAATGGGCCTGGGATGTGGGTCTGAACGGTAAACCGCACGATCTGGGGAATGTCTCGGCCTATCGCGGTAAACCGACCACGCTGGAAGATTATATCGGCTGGCTGGGGGCGAACTTCGACCCGTCGATTTCATGGAAAGATTTAGAGTGGATCCGCGAATTCTGGAAAGGTCCGATGATTATCAAAGGCATTCTGGATCCGGAAGACGCGAAAGATGCGGTGAAATTTGGTGCAGACGGCATCGTGGTGTCGAACCACGGCGGCCGCCAGCTCGACGGCGTGCTTTCTACCGCGCACGCACTGCCAGCCATCGCCGACGCGGTGAAAGGCGACATCACTATTCTTGCCGATTCCGGCATCCGCACCGGTCTGGACGTAGTGCGCATGATTGCCCTTGGCGCAGACAGCGTATTACTGGGCAGGGCGTTTGTGTACGCGCTGGCGGCGGCGGGCGAGGCGGGCGTGATTAATCTGCTGAACCTGATCGAGAAAGAAATGCGCGTGGCGATGACATTAACCGGCGCGAAATCGATATCTGAGATTAGCGCGGAATCGCTGGTGTACGGGCGAAGTTTGCGCTGACGCGGTCATTCACCCCGGGGCCGTCTGCTATGACTGCCCCGGTCTTATCACTCTGCCACGCAATACCCGTTTCTTCCCGCATGTTTTGCCTGATACAAGGCGCTGTCAGCGTGCTTTAGCAACTCCAGCGCCGTCATTCCCGTTGCCCATTGCATGATGCCCTGACTGACCGTTACGGTTTCTGAAACCTGTGATAACGCATGGGGAATAGCGGCTTTTTCGACACTCTCTTTGATGCGGTGCGCGATCACTGCTGCATCGTTGGCACCTGCGTTATGCAGCAGAATGACGAATTCCTCGCCACCGTAGCGGGCGACCAGATCAGCCGGTTGCCGGACGACATTCTTGAAGCACTCTGCGATGCCCACCAGACAGCTATCTCCCGCCTGATGACCATAATGGTCGTTGTATTTTTTGAAGAAATCGACGTCAATCATGATCAGTGAAAAGGTGCCACCCGAACGTTCTGTCTGAGCAATAAGTTGTTCGAGCTGGTTATCAAGCTGGCGACGGTTTGCCACACCCGTCAGCGGGTCGTAATGCGCCAGATTATCCAGTTTACTGACCAGCAGCTGGTTATCACATTCCCGGCGAATCGAGAGCACAAACCAGCGGCTCAGCATGATGCGACCGGTTTCGAACAGGGCACTGGCGATCAGAATAGCCGCAACTTCTAATACCGGAATAGTGTTGTCACGAAAAATCAAATGTATAAACAGTGATAACCACAGCGGCGCGATGAAGCTGTAAAGGACAGGCATGGTCGGATAGAGCGCAATCAGCGCGGTAAAAATCAGCATGCAGAACAGAGGAAAGACCATTTGCTGCTGCGCATCGCTGGCCAGCATGTAGTGGAACACCACCGCCCAGTACAAACCGACCAGGAAAGCCAAGGCCATCGCCGGTGTGCGCGAACGGATGAAACGTAACACTGGCAGTGCAATGACAAAAAACACTAAAAAAATTAGCGATAACTTGTCCAGCACCGGTCCGGCAATCGCCACGTCGGCGTGCGGATCGAGCAAAAGTCTGAACTGGTGGCGACCAAACAGAAAAAGTACAAAACATAAATTAGCGATCAACAGCCAGATACTGCTGGTGCGCAGTGACGCTCTTTTATAATGATCCAGCAGAGCGTTAAACGTAGTGTCTTGCAGCGTGTGAGTGGTCTTTTGCATGGCTTTCCTTAACATTGGCTATGGAGATAGTGTAGCCGAAACAGTTCCGGTGTCTCGCTTCAAAAACCGTGGGTTCGCGGCCCTTTAAGTCAAAACCGTGGGTTGCCACCCACACTGGCCTTAAGGGTGGCTTATCGCCGCCACCCTTAAGAATCCCGGGCTCTTTAACTGCGCGCTATCGCAGTCAGACATGTTTCAGCCACCACAGCGACAGGCTGGAAATCTTGCCGCGTAGCGGTCCCTTATCTCGGTCCTGGAGCCATGGGTCTCCAGGCCGCTCCGTTCAGCAAGATTTCTGAATCGCCCGCACGATCTTAAATTCAAAGGCAAGCTGCTTTACATCTTTTAGAAAAGTTGATTGGCGTGATCAAAATCCAGCTGAACGTAGCGGCTTCGAGACCTATGGCTCGAAGACCGAGAGAAGGCAGTGCGAAGCACCTGGATTTGCGCCACTCACTAACGTACCGGAACATGTCCGTGGTGCCTGCGACAGCGCGCAGTTAAAGAGCCGGAGATTCTTAAGAGGCGCGGCGACAGGCGCCTCTTAAGGCCAGTGTGGGTGGCAACCCACGGTTTTGAACTTGAACCAAGTCGGTGCGGGTGGCAACCCACGGTTTTGACGTTAAATTATGGTCTTGATCCGCCACGCTTCCCGCCCGCGCGCCCGTACACAAGCCTTGAGTAACTCCGCGGTGACTTCAGCAATGGCTGTCTCATCTACCGGTGGCGCAGCCGCAAACTCCCTCAGCCATTGCTGCCTTGCTGCTTCCAGCCTGTCGGCAGGCCTGACTCGCAGCGACTCCCGCAGCGCGCCGCGTTTCTCCTCCAGCGCCTGCGGGCTGATGCTGTTAATCATGGCGGGGATCTGCGCGATAAACGCATCAATAAACCCCAGCAACGCTTGTGCATCATAGGCGGGCGACTGTAAGGCAAACAAAATCCCGGACTGACGCGCGGTCTGATGGAAACGGCAACTGACCACATAGCCAATATTCTTTTCAACGCGGTATTGCTGGAAGAATGCTGGCTCAAGAAAAGAAGCCAGAATCTGCGTGGCGGCCAGACATAAGGCGGTGTTTTCCGTCAGCGGCCTGAACACCAGTACCGCGGCGTCATCACCCGCGGTCGTGAATTCATGCGACTTTTCGGACGAGCCGCAGATCACTTCCGGCAGTTTTGCGAGCAGCGTGCGGATCGCAATCTCCGACTCTGCCTTGCGTTGCTCCTGTTCAAAAAGCCGTTCGCCCTGCGTCAGCACTATAGCCGAGGGCGTGCGCAGCAGCGCACGTGCTGTGGAGAGCGAACGTGTTACCCATTCCAGTGGCCCGCTGAGCTGCAATAATCCATTTCCCTGAACATGCGTAAAGACCAGCGAATTGCCCTCATGAGCAGATTGCGCACTAAGGACGCGCAGACAGGCACGGGCGATACAAGCCTGATGTAAGGTCAGGGGCGCGCCGGTGGTGTGAACCCTTTCGTCTGTTTTGTGCACAATCCCATTAGGTGGGAGATGGAAAGCAAAAGATGATTTTGTGACATTGTCACTTATTACGCCCCACTCATCGAAACACACCGGCAGGCAGAACCCCTGAGCGGATGTGTTTTGCCCCTGAACATCCGGCGCAATCCACAGTCGCGTCATGTTCCGCGGATGCAACTCAGCGAGTAATGTTTGCCAGCCATTTTGCGCGGCGGGCGGAAAGTCCAGTGTTCGCGTGCGCAATTGATCCAGCGGCGTTATGCGGCTGAAATCGCGCTGTGCGAGGGCGAAATAATGTTGCAGATGTGCCGCGCTTAAATCGCGGATCTGTTGCAGCCACTGGCAGAACAGCGTTTCGATTCGGGCACGGATTGCTGAGGTAGTGTCGCAGACGAGAAATTCAATACTGAGAATATCGCCACTGCCGGATGCGTACGGCAGCGAAACCCGCACATCATCGGCCAGCGCCTGCGTCCGCAGGATGTCCAGCAAACTATTCGTTGCCTCGTCTGTCAGTAGCTGACGCAATAAGGTCAGGGCAGGGCAATGCGTGACCGGGAACGAAAAACGCAGCCGCGGTGAACCGTCAAGAAGCAGCTGAAGATGGCGTTTGTCGCGTAATACAACAGGCTGAGCGGGCGCCGGCTGATAACCGTTGCGGGCTGAAAAGGCATTGCCGTAACGTTCTGACAGCGCGGTCAGTTCTGTGAAAGATTGCGGGCCCTGCAGCCACAGCGTGAGATGGTCTGCGGTGAAAAATTGCTGATGATAGTGCGTCAGCGCCCGTTGCAGTGCGGGAATATCCTCGCCGAAAGAGGCACGACTACCGACGTGAAAATCGTGCAGCCGCGCCGGAGTGTTAAACGCCAGACTCAGTGCCGCATCACACAGCGAGTCTGCATGGCCGGTCAGCATGGTGTATTCGGCGTCAATGACAGACACTTCCTGCCTGACCGAATCCTCTGCCAGCAACGGCTGCGCCAGCATATCCACCAGCCGCGCCAGACCCGCTTCAAATTTTGCCGGTGTCATGTCGAAAAACCATGCCGTGGCATTCGCGTGCGTGGTGGCGTTGAGTTTTGCGCCTTCCGCCTGCGCCCACATCATCAGCCGTTCATCGCCCTGAAACTCACGGCTTCCGGCAAACACGACGTGCTCGAACAGGTGCGCCAGACCGGGAAACTCGGGCGGTTCGTGATGACTTCCGGCATTCAAATGAATGAGTGCGGCAGCACGCGAGGCCTGTGGGTCGTGAAGCATGTTAACCCGCAGGCCGTTTGCCAGCCTCAGTGACTGCACGTCAGGCAGCATCAGCGCATCAGCCCTTGAAGATCAGTTGCGAGTTCGCGCGGTTGCGGAACTGTAGCTGATTGATCTGAATGTTGGTGCAGTTCGCCTGTTCGCGTGCGGCGAGGATCATGCCGTGATGTTCAGATTTGGAACACACCGGATCGGCATTGTCGGCATTGCCGGTCAGCATAAATGCCTGACAGCGACAGCCGCCGAAATCCTTCTCTTTTTCAGAGCAGGAACGGCAAGGTTCCGGCATCCAGTCGAAGCCGCGGTATTTGTTGAAACCGAAGGAGTCGTACCAGATTTCCTGCAGGGTATTTTCCAGTACCGATGGGAATTCCACCGGCAGCTGGCGCGCGCTGTGGCACGGCAGCGCCATGCCTTCCGGCGTGACACTTAAGAAAATCGCGCCCCAGCCGCCCATGCAGCCTTTAGGACGTTCTTCGTAATAATCCGGCGTCACAAACAGCAAATTCGCCAGATTACCGGTTCCGGCCATTTTCTCGCGGTACTGATGTACCACGTCTTCGGCGCGGGCGATCTGCTCGCGGGTCGGCAGCAACCCTTCGCGGTTGAGCTGTGCCCAGCCGTAAAACTGACAGGTCGCCAGTTCGACATCGTCGGCGTCCAGCTCAATGCTCAGGTCGATAATTTTGTCGATCTGATCGATGTTATGGCGGTGTAGCACGAAGTTCAGCACCATCGGATAACCGTGGGCTTTTACTGCTTTTGCCATCGCCAGCTTTTGCTGGAAAGCTTTAGCATTGCCCGCCAGCGCGGCGTTCAGCTCTTCGTCGCTGGCCTGGAAGCTGATCTGAATATGGTCCAGACCGGCTTGTGCAAACGAATCGATTTTCTTTTCCGTCAGCCCGATCCCGGAGGTGATCAGGTTGGTGTAAAAACCCAGATCACGCGCAGCGCGGATGAGCTCCGGCAAGTCTTTACGCACCAGCGGTTCGCCGCCGGAGAAACCGATTTGCACCGCGCCCATTTCCCGCGCTTCTTCAAACACCTTGATCCACTGGGCGGTGGTCAGTTCTTTTTCCTGTCTGGCGAAATCGAGCGGGTTCGAGCAATACGGACATTGCAGCGGGCAGCGGTAAGTCAGTTCGGCCAGCAGCCACAGTGGCGGTTTGACCGCAGGTTTAAGCAGGTTCACGGAAGGTAATCCACTTTTGTGCATGGGCCTGAGCGAAGAAATCTTTGACGTCATCATTCACGCCACCGGCTTCAGGGAAGCGCTCATTCAGCTCATCAATGATATTGGCAATCGTCCGCTCGCCGTCGACCAGTTGTAAAATAAACGTCGCACTGTCGTTGAGTTTTGCCATCCCTTCCGGATACAAAATCACGTGGCAGTCCTGTGTTTTTTCAAATTGCATGCGGTAGCCGCGACGAAACATCGGCGTGTAATGTTCGGTAATGGTGATCACAGGAGTCGTCCTTTGTGCCAGACCGCCTGTTGCGTCACGCTGTGGTACGGCGGGCGGTTAAGTTCGTAAGCCAGGGTCATGGAATCGAGCATGCTCCACAAAATGTCGAGTTTGAACTGCAAGATTTCCAGCATACGCTGTTGTTTTTCAAAGGTATCGCAGTATTCCAGCGCCAGTTGCAGACCGTGTTCGACGTCGCGGTTCGCCTGACTCAGACGGCTGCGGAAATAGCCGTAACCCTCTTCCTCGATCCATTGGTAATGCTGCGGCCAGGTGTCGAGACGCGCCTGATGGATTTGCGGGGCAAACAGTTCGGTCAGCGAGCTGCATGCCGCTTCCTGCCAGACCGCGCGACGGGCAAAGTTAACGTAAGCATCGACGGCAAAACGCACGCCCGGCAACACCATTTCTTCTGACAGCAGCACATCACGATCCAGACCGACCGCTTCACCCAGCCGCAGCCAGGCTTCGATACCGCCTTCACTGCCGTCATAGCCATCGTGATCAAGAATACGCTGCACCCATTTGCGGCGGGTCAGGGGATCCGGACAGTTGGCCATAATAGCCGCGTCTTTCAGCGGAATGCTGGTCTGATAATAGAACCGGTTCGCTACCCAGCCCTGAATTTGCTCGCGCGTCGCCTGACCATTGTGCATCGCAATATGGTAGGGATGATGGATGTGGTAGAACGCGCCTTTGGCACGCAGCGCCTGTTCAAATTCTTGCGGCGTCATCGGTGACGTCGGGTGTGAAGAAGTCGTCATAATCGTATTTACCTAAAGTTCGATGCGCATCCCGTCCCGGCTGACTTCAATATTTTGCTGCGTCAGCGCCTGCCGCTCGGCAGAGGATTCATTGAGGATCGGGTTGGTATTATTAATATGGATGAGAATTTTGCGTTCCGCCGGAAGGGAAGAAAGCAGGGCAATCAGCCCCTGTTCTTCGGAAAGCGCCAGATGGCCCATGTCTTTGCCGGTATTGCGGCCAACGCCGGTGGTCGCCAGCTCGTTGTCCTGCCACAGCGTGCCGTCAATCAGCAGGCAGTCAGCTTTATTGAGCCACTTCATCAGCTCGTCGTCTGGCTCGCCCAGACCCGGTGCGTACAGCAGCGAGGTGCCGGTTTTCGTGTCTTCAATAAACAGCGCGATATTGTGGCCGGGGAGCGGTTTGCCGCGGTATTTCGAATAAGGCGGTGCGTTGCTCAGCAGCGGAATGGCAGTGAATTTCAGATCCGGGCATACGGCCACGGAGAAGCTGTTCTCCGGCTCGATAGCGTGATGTTGCAGGCCGCCATTCCAGTGCGAAAGCATGGTGAAAATCGGAAAGCCGGTAGTGAGATCGTCGTGGACTTCCGGCGTACACCACACCTGATGCGGGCAGCCTTCGCGCAAATTCAGCAGACCGGTGCAGTGATCAATCTGGCTGTCGGTCAGGATGATGGAACCGATGGCGGTGCCGCGCAAAACGTCGTGTTTAATCAGTTCGGGCGTGGCGGCAATCTGGTGGCAAATGTCCGGTGAGGCGTTACACAGCACCCAGTCGGTACCGTTGTCGCTGACGGCGATAGAAGATTGCGTGCGCGCGGAGGTGTTCATGGTGCCATTGCGCACACCCTGACAGTTGCTGCAATTGCAGTTCCACTGCGGGAAGCCGCCGCCCGCCGCTGAACCAAGTACGATAATTTGCATGTGTGAACCAGGGGAAAGGGAAGGAAGATGCCCACAGCGAACCGTGGGCATAAGGGCTTAGCGGTTAGAAATGTACAGCGTCACTTCTAAGCCTAAACGCAGGTCTTCGAAAGAAGGTTTAGTCCACATGATAACGTCCTCTTGGTGATTACAGTTTTAAGTTCACTGCCACTTTCATTGCGGCAGGTGATCGGCTTATTGTCAAATATCGCCGGTTTAGCTACAAAAATGTTGCGATGGTGCCAGACCGATATTTCCCTGTAAGCCACAGGGATTAGCGCAAAACGCCGGATGAAAAACTATTCACCCCACGTTTGCTTTAATACTTTCAGCCAGTTGCGGTACGCGATTTTTTCGATGAGCAGCTTGCCGTAGCCCGCATCAGACATGGCCTGCAACAGAACGGGCAGTCCGGCGACATCACCCAGCGCGTCCGGCACATTGATACCGTCGAAATCCGAACCAAAACCGACATTTTCTTCGCCCAGTTTACCAATAAGGTTATCAAGATGTTTAACAATTTCGGTGATTGGAGTGTCGCCGTTGCGTTTTCCATCGGCACGCAGAAACGCGGTGCCGAAATTCACGCCAACAAAGCCGTCACTTTCGGCAATGGCAGCCAGTTGTTTATCGGTCAGATTACGCGGTTGCGGGCATAACGCATGGACATTGGAATGGGTGGCGACCAGCGGGGCATCGCTGAATTTTGCTGTCTGCCAGAAGGCTTTTTCGTTCATGTGCGAGACATCGAACAGAATTTTTTTGCGGTTGCACTCACGTAGTAAATCAAGCCCGGCGGGCGTCAGGCCATCACCGGTATCCGGGGAACCCGGAAAATCACCTTTCACGCCAGTACCAAACTGATTGGGTAAATTCCACAGTGGCCCGATGCTGCGCAGCCCTTTTTCATACCAGAGTTCCAGCCGTGAATAGTCATCGCCCAGCGCTTCCGCGCCCTCGATATGCATCACCATTGCCAGCACGCCGTAAGCCATACAATGCTCAATTTCGGCGACCGTCCGGCAGATTTTTGCCCGCCCGGATGACTGCGTTTCAAGGCGTTCAAGCAATGAAATCTGCGCCTGCGTGATGGCTAACGCGTCATGCGGTTCTGGCGGAGAATTTGGCTTCAGTTGCGGCATATACGAAGCAGGTGGTACGAAAATGGCAAATAAACCGCCTGCGAAACCGCCGAGACGACAACGCCTGAGATCGAGATGCCCTTCAAGTGCGCCATCCAGAAACAGAGCAGCAGGATCTGCTGCGTCATGCAGCCACAGGCGAAGTAACAGGTCGTTATGACCGTCAAAGACAGGGGGATTAGGGATGGTGTTCATGATGTTAATGGTACTTTATAAAAGTATGTTGAAACATGGGGAATTATGTAAGTTTTGGTTTTTTGCACGGATCGGTGCAAAGGTGGCGATTTTAAAATCAATTTCCAGGTCAAGGTCAAGACCGTGGGCGTCGGCCCACACCGACTTGGAGGGCGGCCTATCGCCGCCACCCCCCAAGACCCCCCGGGCTCTTTTACTGCGCGCTGTCGCAGGCACGACGGACATGTTCTGGTGCAATAGTGAGTGGCGCAAATCCAGGTGCTTCGCACTGCCTTCTCTCGGTCTTCGAGCCACAGGTCTCGAAGCCGCTCCGTTCAGCTGAATTTTGATCACGCCAATCAACCTTTTTAAAAGATGAAAAACAGTATGCCGTTGAATTTAAGATCGTGGGGGCAAGATTTCCAGCCTGTCGCGGAGATACCTGAAACATAGCCAGCGAGCGTAGCGCGTATTGAAAAAGCGAGGGGAGTTCAGAGGGGAAAAGCCTTTCCCCTCTGGTCGGTTTCGGCGCAGCGCGTCATGTGACCGCAGCACTTGAGAAACCGAAATATTCTCGATCCAGCCCTCACGGCGAGTGAGAAACCGAAATATACCCGTTCTGCCCTCACTGCAAGTGATAAGCCGCAATTGCTGCGGCCTCAGCAAATCAGAAACTATAGCTCGCCGTCACCGACACATTCCTCGGTTCACCGTAAACCACATACTGGTTCACGCTGGTGTCATATTCCTTGTCGAACAGGTTGTTGATGTTGCCCTGCACCGCCAGCTGTTTCGTAACCTGATACCGGCTGAACAGATTGACCAGCGCGTAGCTGCCTTGCTCTGCATAACGGGTGCCGTTGCCGCTCGGTCCAGGGACGTCCTGCCAGACGTGAGTCTGCCAGTTCACGCCACCGCCGACGGTCAGATCCTGCAACATCGGCAGACGGTAGCTGGAGAACAGTTTCAGCTGGGTGCGCGGCAGTTGCGGGTTAACCGCATCACCGTTTTCATCTTCTGCAATGTAACGGGTGCCGCCGAACGTCATCTGCCAGTTATCGGTCAGTGCGCCGTTCACTTCAAATTCCACGCCACGGCTGACGGTACCGTCTTTCCCTTCATAGGCCGTATCGGTCGAGCCCGGGATTGTACGGCCGGTACTCTGCGCAACGTTGTCCAGTTCTGCACGGAAGATGGAAACGGACGCTGTCAGGCGGCTGTTAAACCAGTCAGATTTCACACCCGCTTCGTAGTTTTTACCGATGACCGGGGAAAGATACGCGCCGTTGATATCACGGTAAGTCTGTGGCTGGAACACCGAGGTGTAGCTCGCGTAGGTCGACCAGGTATCGTTGATGTCAAACACCAGACCGGCATACGGCGTGATGTTGTTCTTCTCGATCTGGTCGGTCAGCGTATGCGAGTTCCAGTTGGTGTATCGCGCCCCGACGATCAGGTGCAGCGGATCTGCCAGTGATAGACGTGTTGCAACATACGCGGACTTTTGACGGATAGTGTCGTCTTCGGCCAGAGAACGCGGGTTCCAGTCGGTCTCAGGGAACTGTCCGTTGAAATCATTAAAGTTGCCCAGCTCTTCGGTGGAAATATTGGCAAAGGAGCTGTAATAGGTGTTCTGCTGTTTGCTGTAACTCAAGCCGGTCATCAGCTCATGCTGACGACCAAACAGTTGATACGGGCCACTGGCAAAGGCATCGACGCCATCGACTTTACGCTTACCGGTGTTATAGCCGGTACCCGCAACGACCGGATATCCGGCATAGGCAGATTCACCGACGCCGGTGGTTTTATCGAATGTCCCGTCGATATACATCATCTTAGAGTCGATGTGCGATTCGGTATGCGTGCCGTTCAGGGTCGCCTGCCAGCCGTTGTCGAAAGACTGTTTCAGGGTGGTGAACAGTTTGGTGGTTTCTTTATCGCTGTAAGCCCAGTCCGGTGCCGAGTTAAAACCACGGCGATAGTCTGTTTTGCTGCCGTCCAGATACCAGCGCGGCATGCCGCCCCAGGTCGGGCTGTCGGTGTTGGTTTGCTGGAATTCGTAGCCCGCCGAAAGCAGGGTGGAATCGGTCAGGTCAGCATCCACGGTGGCATATACGAATTTTTTGGTCGCGCCGTAACGTTCAACGTAGCTGTTTTTATCCTGATAACCGGTGACAAGACGGCCGCGCACGCTGCCGGATTCATTCAGCGGGGTTGATAAATCCGCCACATAGCGTTGTTTGTTCCAGCTGCCGTAACTGGCGGAAACATTGCCGGTAAACTCTTTACTGTCGGCATGTTTACGCACCTGGTTGATCGACGCTGACGGATTCCCAGGACCGGTCATCAAGCCGGTCGCGCCACGGACAACTTCGATACGATCATAAATGGCCGTGTCGGACTGGGAATCACCAATGTCCCAGCGTGGGTCAAAGGTGGTCGGGATGTTATCAACCATGTAGTTGTCGATCAGAAAACCGCGCGCGTAGTAGGTACGGCGGTCAAGGTCAGAGACACTTTCCTGGATCCCGGTGGTGTTTCGCAGCACATCACCCAGCGACTGAAGCTGCTGATCCTGCATACGTTGTGTGCTGATAATGCTGACGGACTGCGGGATATCGCGTGCAGTCAGCGCCATTTTGGTGCCCGCAGTGGTAACCGGCACACTGTAATCGGTCGCTGAGGTATCTGCCGCGCTGGTGTCGTTCTGACCGGTGACGACAACCGTGTCTTCAGAGGTTTTTTTTGCGCTGGCTTCTGCTGCATAAGCACTATGCAATGAAGATGAAACCAGCAGGGCAATGATGGAAAGTGAAAGTTTCTTTCCTGAATTGTTTTGAGGATTTTCCTTAACACTCCTGACGGCGTAATTCCCTGTAAAATTTGACATAGGTATTCTCCACACGGTTATTTTCTTATTTTTTAAGCCACTGCATTTTTTTATGAATACGGCTTTATCAGCATGAGCAAACCCCGCCAGGATCCCCCGTAACAAGGGCTGGAGAAGATAAAATGAGCACGGTTAATAAAGCGAATGAGAATAATACGCATTGGGTTTACTGCTGTAAATAAATATTACAGACTGGGGGCAACACTGTGGGGTGGCTGCCCACACAGGCCTTAGGTCAAGACCGTGGGCGTCGGCCCACACCGACTTGGGGGGCGGCCTGTCGCCGCCACCCCCCAAGACCCCCCGGGCTCTTAACTGCGCGCTGTCGCAGGTAGGACGGACATGTTCCGGCGCAATAGTGAGTGGCGCAAAATGTCATCGCTGCGCGATTCCCGAATTTCAGGTGTCGAGCCTCTGGTCTCGAACCATTCATTCGGTGCCATTTTTGATCACGCCAATAAACTTATCTAAAAGATAAATCCATTCCGTTTTTGAATTTAAGATCGTGCGGGCGATTCAGAAATCTTGCTGAACGGAGCGGCTTCGAGACCTATGGCTCGAAGACCGAGAGAAGGCACCGCGCAGCGGCAAGATTTCCAGCCTGTCGCGGTGATACCTGAAACATAGCCAGCGAGCGGTAGCGCTGGTTGTAAAAGCGGGGAGAGATCCAAGAGAGGGAAAGCACTTCCCTCTCTTGGGCGGTTTCGGCACGAATGGCTACGTGATAACCGTTGTTAAGAAACCGAAATATTCTCGATCCAGCCTTCACGGCGAGTGAGAACAATTTGCAATTAAAAATCCACCTTTTAGCCATTAAGAAATCTAGACATCTAAACGTTCGTTTTGTAGAGTGTCATCACCTGCCGTGTTAACGATTGATTCGGCTAAGAAAAATACGATGGTGGTGACACAATGTTCAGTAACATTAAAATCCTCGATGGCGGCATGGGTCGCGAACTGGCCCGGATGGGCGCTCCTTTTCGTCAGCCTGAATGGTCTGCGCTGGCGCTGATAGAGGCTCCGCAGTTTGTGCGTGCCGCGCATGATGCCTTTATCGCTGCCGGTTCTCAGGTGATCACCACCAACAGCTACGCCGTCGTGCCGTTCCACGTCGGGGACGATGTTTTTGCTGAGCAGGGCGCGGCGCTGATCGCTCTTTCCGGCAAACTGGCGCGCGAAGCGGCGGATGCGGCTCCGGCTAAGGTGCTCGTTGCGGGTTCGCTTCCTCCGGTTCTGGGATCTTATCGCCCGGATCTGTTCGAACCTGTGGCGGCTAAAAAATTACTTCAGGTGCTGGTGGATAGCCTGACCGGTAATGTCGATGTCTGGCTGGCAGAAACACAGAGTTCTGTGGCGGAAGTTGAAGCGGTGCGTGATGTGCTGGGCGATGACCCCCGTCCGCTGTGGCTGTCCTTCACTTTGCAGGACAATCTCGACCCACAGGGCAACGCGCTGCTGCGTTCCGGCGAATCCATTGCTGAGGCGGTGAATGCTGCGCTGCGGATTTCTGCCGGTGCGGTGCTGTTTAATTGCAGCCGTCCGGAAGTGATGGCGACGGCGGTGAAAACCGCACGCGCTGCCCTGACCTCGCAGGGATCGGCGCTTGATATCGGTGTGTATGCCAACGCGTTCGAACCTTCCGATAACACGCGCGGTGCCAACGAAGGGCTGAGCAAAATGCGTCAGGACACCGATCCTGCCGGATACCTCGATTTCGCCAAAGACTGGGTGGCGCAGGGCGCGACGATGGTTGGCGGCTGCTGCGGCATCGGGCCGGAACATATTGCGGCGCTGAAAAAAGCCTTCGTTAAATAACGTCCATAAAAAGAAAAAATCACATTTTTATTCTGAAGGCATCCTTCGGAGACAGGGGAAACACATGATTGATCGTCGTTCGTTTATTAAAAGTGCGGGGGCACTTACCGTTGCTGCGGCAACGCATTCTCTGTGGCTGGGAAATGCTCTTGCTGCGGAGACAGATAAACCGAAAAAAGGCGGCCATCTGGTCGTCGGCGTGGATAACGCCTCAAGTACTGACCGTCTGGATCCGGCGTTCTGGTTCGAAACTTATATGTATTTCGTTGGCTCGCAGATGTTTAACAATCTGGTGGAAATCGACGAAAACGCGAAGCTCGCGCCGTCGCTGGCCGAGTCGTGGGCTTCCACTGACGGCAGCAAAACCTGGGTGCTGAAAATCCGTCAGGGCGTGCAGTTCCATGACGGTCGCTCACTGGGCGCGAAAGACGTGGTGTATTCCCTTAATCACCATCGTGGCGAGAAATCCACGTCGCCGGTGAAAGGGTATCTGGATCCGGTCAGTTCCATTGAAGCCACCGGTGAACATGAAGTGACGATCAAACTCACCGCGCCGGACGTCGAATTCGTCTGGCTGCTGAGCGCCGTGCATTTCGCCATTACCGCTGAAAACGAAAGCTTTGATAAAGGCATCGGTACCGGCGCCTTTATCCTGGAGAAATTCCAGCCGGGCGTCACCACGCTGACCAAACGCAATCCGAACTACTGGAACAGCGAACGCGGTCATGTCGATTCGGTCGAAACGCTGGCAATGAACGATTCTACTGCCCGCGTGGCCGCGCTGGTCAGCGGATCGGCGCAACTGATTAACCGCGTGAATCCGCGCATTGTCAGCCGCATCGAGCGTATGCCGAACCTGAAGCTGGTGCGTGCCAAAGACAGCATGATTTACACCTTCCCGGGGCTGTCGAATCTCGCGCCGTTCGATAATGTGGATGGCCGTCTGGCGCTGAAATATGCCATTGACCGTCAGAAAATAATCGACACTGTGCTCGGCGGTTATGCCAGCGTGGCGAATGACAACCCGATCTTCCCGTCGAACCGTTATTTCGCGAAAGACATTCCGCAGCGTCCGTACGACCCAGAAAAAGCGCAATTCCACTGGAAGAAGTCCGGTTTCAGCGGTCTGCTGACGCTGAATGTGGCGGATGCCGGTTTCCCCGGCGCAGTCGATGCCGGTCAGATTTATCAGCAATCCGCGGCCAAAGCGGGCATTAACCTGAATGTGGTACGCGTGCCGGACGATGCGTTCTGGAATGACATCTGGCAGAAGAAAGCTTTTGTTTCGTCTAACTGGGCGAACCGTCCGACTGCCGATGCGCTGCTTTCACTGGTGTTCACCAGCCAGTCTTCGTGGAACGAGTCGGCGTGGCATGTGCCAGAGTTCGATGCGATGGTGAAAGCCGCACGCGGTGAACCGGATGAAGCGCGCCGCAAGCAGATTTATCACGATATTCAGGTGATGCTGGTCGATCAGGGCAGCGAAATCATTCCGCTGTATGCCGATGCGCTCGACGGCTGTTCTTCCAAAATCAAAGGGTTCACCTCCGTTCCGGGGATGCCGCTGAGTGGCAACCGCGCGGCGGAAAAAGTCTGGATCGAAGGCTGAACCGGGTAAAAATATGTCTGACTTATCTGCACAACAGAAAGCGACTCAACGGCCTGCGGGCCGTTTTTCGCAACCTCATTCCGGCCTTCTGAGCATGGTGCTGGTGCGCCTGTTTTATGGCGTGCTGGTGGTACTCGCGGTCTCGGTGCTGATTTTTGCCGGTGTGCAGCTGCTGCCGGGCAATGCCGCGACGGCTATTCTGGGCCAGAGCGCGACGCCGGATGCCATTCGCGAACTGAATCTCCAGCTCGGGCTGGATAAACCGGCTGTCAGCCGCTATCTGAGCTGGCTGTTTGGCATACTGCACGGTGATTTCGGCACCAGTTTTTCTACCCGTGAAGCCATCAGCGGTCCGCTATTTACCCGTCTGGGCAATACGCTGTTTCTGGCCGGATGCACCGCCGCGATTGCGGTGCCGCTGGCGCTGCTGATCGGTTTTATCTCAGTGCGCTATCACGGCAGTGTTATCGATACGCTGCTCAATGTGATCACCCGTGCGACGGTCGCGCTGCCTGAGTTTTTCTCCGGTTATCTGCTGATCCTGATTTTTGCCATCACGCTGGCGTGGGCGCCAAGCAACAGCAGTATTACGGCAGATATGCCGCTGACGGCCAAACTTTCAGCGATCTCGCTGCCGTGTGCCACGCTGGTGCTGGCGATCCTCGGGCATATGAGCAACATGACCCGCGCCGCGCTGATTGCCGCGCAAAGTTCGGCGTATGTCGACACCGCGCTGCTGAAAGGGTTGTCGCCGTCGCGCATTTTGTGGCGTCACGTTTTACCCAATGCTGTCGGGCCGATTATTAACGTCGTGGCGATTAATCTGGCGTATCTGATGGTCGGCGTGGTGATTGTCGAAAACGTGTTTGTGTATCCGGGACTCGGACAATACATGGTCGACAGCATCAGCAAGCGTGATATTCCGGTGATGCAGGACTGCGCGCTCTTACTGGCTGGCATTTATATCCTGCTGAATTTGCTTGCAGATGTGATGGCGCTGATATCAAATCCGCGTTTACGCCACAACCGCTGAATCTTAGGAATTGTTGTCATGCCTGCATTAAAACCTGCTTCGATTCTCGGCCTGCTGGTGCTGAGTCTGTTTATTGTTATCGCCATTTTTGCTCCGTGGCTGGCGCCTCATGCACCGGATCAGACGCTCGGCATGTCGTGGGATTTACCGGGACCCAACGCACTTCTTGGCACCGATAATCTCGGACGTGATCTGCTTTCCCGGCTGATCTGGGGCACACGGGTTTCCCTGGGCGTGACCGCGCTCGCGGCGCTGGTGGCGTTTATCGTCGGCTGTACGCTTGGCTTTATCGCCGGACTGCGCGGTGGCTGGCTGGATCAGGTGATTTCCCGCTGCAACGATATCGTGATGGCGATCCCGACGCTGATCCTGGCACTGATCGTGCTGGCCGTGTTACCTAAAACCATTCTGGTGCTGACGCTGGTGCTCGGCCTGCTGGAATCTACCCGCGTACTGCGTGTGGCACGTTCTCTCGCGGTGGATATCGGCGTGATGGAATTTGTCGATGTGGCGCGTCTGCGCGGCGAAAGCCTCGGCTGGATCCTGTGGCGGGTCATTTTACCGAATGCTTTACAGACGTTAATTGCCGAATTCGGCCTGCGTTTTATCTTCATTTTGCTGTTCCTTTCCGCGCTGTCTTTCCTCGGTTTAGGCGTTCAGCCACCGACTGCCGACTGGGGCGGACTGGCACGCGATAACAAAGACGGCATTCTGTTTGGTGTCTGGGCGGCATTAATTCCAGGCGGTGCCATTGCCGTGCTGGCGCTGGCGGTCAACGCAGTGGCGGACTGGCTGATGAGCGGTCAGCGTCGCGTCTGGGGGAAAAAAGCATGAATGAACCGTTACTGAACGTTGAAAGCTTGTGTGTGGTTTCGCAGGGAAAAAATCCGCGCACGCTGGTGGATAATGTCTCTTTTACCGTCAGACGCGGCGAAGTGCTCGGACTGATTGGTGAATCGGGCGCGGGCAAATCGACCATCGGACTGGCAATCCTCGGGCATTGCCGTCAGGGGATGCGCATTCAGTCAGGCAAGATTGCCTTCAGCGGGCAGGCGCTGACCCAGCTTTCTGACCGCCAGTTGCGTCAGGTGCGCGGCAGGCAAATTGCGTATGTGGCGCAATCTGCCGGTGCGGCGTTTAATCCGGCGATGACGCTCGGCGAGCAGGTGATTGAAGCAGGGCTGAAACACAATATTTTTAACCGCCAGCAGGCGCAGGCGAGGGCGACTGAGCTGTTCGAACAGCTCGGATTGCCGGAGCCGCAGCAGTTTTATCATCGCTATCCGCATCAGGTTTCCGGCGGCCAGTTACAGCGGGCGATGATTGCGATGGCACTTTGCGCGGGGCCGGAACTGCTGATTTTCGATGAGCCGACGACTGCACTGGATGTTACCACGCAGCTCGGCGTGCTGAAGGCTATCAGCGATGTCATTCGCCTTTCCGGCGTGGCGGCGATTTATATCAGCCATGATCTGGCGGTGGTCGCGCAGATAAGCCATCACATTATGGTATTGCAGCACGGCAAAATGGTGGAGCACGCGCCGACGGCACAACTGCTGGCTGAGCCTCAGCAGGATTACACCCGCCGCCTGTTACAGGCGCAGGGCAAGACCAAAACACCGCAAACCGGCGATGCGCCGCTGATGCTGACCATCAGTAATGTCAGCGCCCGCTATCACGCGCAGCCAGTGCTGCAAAACATCTCACTCAGTTTGCCACGAGGCCGCACGCTGGCGGTCATTGGTGAATCGGGTTCAGGCAAATCGACCCTCGGTAAAGTGATTTGTGGATTACTGGTGCCGGAGTCGGGAGATGTCAGCCTTGAGCAGACCTTGCTGCCCGCCGGGCTGCGTCAGCGCAGCCGCATACAATTGCGCGATGTGCAGATGATCCATCAGATCCCTGATACGGCGCTCAACCCGAAAGAGCCCATCGGCGGCCAGATTTCGCGCGTGCTGGCGTGTTTTACCACGCTGAACCGCAGTGAGCGTGAGGCGCGGGTGAAAGCCTTGCTGGCGCAAGTCGGGCTTAATGCTGAACTGGCGAAGCGTTTTCCGGATGCGCTTTCCGGCGGTCAGAAACAGCGCGTTTGTATCGCGCGGGCGCTGGCGGCTGAACCCAAAGTTATCGTTTGTGATGAGCCCACCTCGGCACTCGACCCGTTGGTCGCCCGCGATGTGTTGGCTTTACTGCGCCAGATCCAGCAAGACACCGGCATTTCTTATCTGTTCATCACTCACGACTTGCAGGTGGTGCGGGAAGTCGCCGATGACGTCGCGGTGCTTAAACAGGGCGTGATTGTGCGCCAGGGCCCGGTCAGCTCCACTCTGGCCGAGCCGCTGGACGATTACACCCGTGAATTGCTGCACTCCGTGCCTGAGATGCGGGTCGGCTGGCTGGAAGAAATGTTTGCTAATTAATACTCTTCCTCCCCTCGCCGGGGAGGAGAAATTTTTTGTTCAGTAACATGCCTTATCAGGTCATCCTTATTTACACTTTCCTAATATTCTCTTCGCTAAAGATTCCTTTATTTATACCGATAACCCTGTTGGATTAAATAAATATCTGCAAAGTAGTTCCTCTATGTAATCAATATTTTGAAATATTTTTTCATTGTATTTATTTTATTGGCCAGGAAACAAGGGAGAAAGAATGTTTAAAGCGATCAACAATATGCGTGTCGGTGCCCGTCTGGGTGCGGCATTTAGTCTGGTGATACTGCTGCTGATCATCGTCAGCGTAACGGCAGTGACGAAAATAAGCAGTATTAACAGCACTATCGAACAAATAGTCAGCGACCGTTATGTCAAAGTGCGGCTGGCATTTGATGTCCGTGATGGGGTGAACGATCAGATTAAATATCTTCGCGGTATTGTCATCGATACCAAAAATCCTGAGCAAAATAAAAAACGTTATTTACAGCTTGATGACACCGTTAAACAAACTAATTTAGCGATGGATAAAATCGCCGCTATTCAGACTACCGTGGTCGGCAAACAGAAGATTAAAGCGTTGCAGGATGCGAGTGATACCTTTGAAGCCGCGAAAGAACAACTGGTCAATTTAGCGCGTGCCGGGGATATGGACGGCGCGACGGAATTCGTTCTGCGCAAACTGACCACGTCGCAAAATGCTTATCTGGATCTGGCAACGGCGTTTGCCGACTCGCAGGATCAGCAGTTACAGAGCGAAGGCAAAACGGCGATTGCCGATGGCGCAACGGCGATTCAGCTGACACTGATTTTCTCCGCGCTGGCGGTTCTGGTGGCGGCCGCGCTGGGCTTCTTCCTCACCCGTTCTATCACCCGTCCGCTGCATACTGCCGTAAAAGTGGCGGAAAACGTCGCGGCAGGGGATCTGACCACGCAAATCCGCGTGACATCAAACGATGAAACCGGTCAGCTCATGCAGGGGCTGAAAAACATGAATGAAAACCTGCTGAAGATTGTGACCGAAGTGCGTGCGGGCACCAACGCGATCCACAGCGCGTCCGGCGAAATCGCGGCAGGAAACCTGGATTTGTCTTCACGCACCGAACAGCAGGCCAGTTCGCTGGAAGAAACGGCATCGGCCATGGAGCAGATGACCGCGACCGTGAAGCAGAATGCCGATAACGCGCGTCAGGCCAATCAGCTTGCGGCGCAGGCTTCCCGCGTGGCTGTGCAGGGCGGAGAAGTGGTGGGCGAAGTGGTTCACACCATGGAAGGCATCAACGCGTCTTCCCGCAAAATCGTCGATATCATTGCCGTAATTGACGGTATTGCGTTCCAGACTAATATTCTGGCGCTGAACGCTGCGGTTGAAGCCGCACGTGCCGGTGAGCAGGGGCGCGGTTTTGCGGTAGTGGCTTCTGAGGTGCGGAATCTGGCGCAACGGTCTGCCAGTGCTGCGAAAGAGATCAAAGTGCTGATTGACGATTCTGTAGCGAAAGTGGATAACGGCACGCAACTGGTCGCCAAAGCCGGTTCGACGATGGCGGAAGTGGTGTCCAGCGTGAAAAGCGTGACCGACATTGTGGGCGAAATCGCTATCGCCAGTAACGAACAGAGCACCGGCATTGAGGAAATCAATAAAGCCATTACGCAGATGGATGAAGTGACGCAGCAGAACGCCGCATTGGTTCAGGAAGCGTCGTCGGCAGCGTATTCTCTCAATGAGCAGGCGGAGCGTTTATCACAAGCCATCAGCATCTTTAAAGTCAGCGCAGGTTCTGCGACGGCCGCGGTGCGTAAGGCTGCTCACGCGAAAACACCGGTATTGTTGTCAAACCGCCAGCCGGTTCCTGCCGTTGAAGAAGGTAACTGGGAAACCTTTTAAACTTCCGCATAGTTTCTGAAAATTTCTGTTTTACGTCCGAAACCCGACAAATTCTGTCGGGTTTTTTACTTTATGTGTCAGCTTTTGCCATAATCCCTTCGCCAATATAAAGGAGAAGGCTTTGATGATGAAAAATACCCTGCGTAAAACCGTGCTGATGGCAGCGGCTGTGGTGCCAATGCTCGCATTCAGCGCGCCGTCATGGGCGCAAACTGCGACGAAAATGACGTCAGTTCAGCAACAGCTGACGGCGCTGGAAAAAGAAAGCGGCGGACGTCTTGGCGTGATGCTGATTGATACGGCGGACAACTCGCAAATTGCTTATCGTGCGGATGAACGTTTTGCGATGTGCAGCACCAGTAAGTTCATGGCGGCTTCGGCGATCCTGAAAGAGAGCGAAGTGAAGAAAAATCTCCTTACTCAGCATGTCGCGTTGAAAAAATCGGATCTGGTGAATTACAACCCGATTACCGAAAAGCATCTCAACGAGGGTATGACGATTGGCGAACTGGCAGCAGCGGCCTTGCAATACAGTGATAACACCGCCATGAATAAGCTTATCGAACATCTCGGCGGGCCAAATAAAGTCACCGATTATGCACGTACGCTGGGCGACAACACTTTCCGTCTGGATCGCACCGAACCGACGCTGAATACCGCCATTCCGGGCGATGAGCGCGACACCACGTCACCGCGTGCGATGGCGCTGAGCCTGCAACACGCGACGCTGGGCTCCGCGCTGGCGGAACCGCAGCGCGCACAACTGGTGGAATGGATGAAAGGGAATACCACCGGCGCGATGAGCATCCGCGCAGGATTACCGGCGACCTGGATTGTCGGCGATAAAACCGGCAGCGGTGATTACGGCACGACCAATGATATCGCAGTGATCTGGCCTGAAAACAAAGCGCCGCTGGTGCTGGTGACGTATTTCACCCAACCCGAAAAAGATGCAAAATCCCGTCGTGATGTGCTCGCCAGTGCGGCCAAGATTGTGACGCAGGGTTATTGATCCACGCGCATAAAGATTCATTAAAACAATAAGAAAAGGGTCCGCAGGGACCCTTTTTTGTGTCTGTTTAACGCCTGATCCGGTTAACGGCCAACGCGTGCCATCAGTGAAGCCGGATAACGGTCGCCCTGAACTTTCACGGTCTCCAGTGCGGTGGCTATGGTGCGCAGTTCGGCGTCTGACAGCGTGACCTCAGCAGCGCCGAGATTTTCTTGCAGACGGTGGAGTTTAGTGGTGCCCGGGATCGGCACTATCCACGGTTTCTGTGCCAGCAGCCAGGCTAACGCTATCTGCGCGGGCGTCACTTTTTTGTCCTGAGCAATCTGGTGAATAACTGTGATCAATTGCTGATTGGCCGCCAGTGCTTGCGGAGAAAAACGTGGCACAAGGCTCCGGAAATCATCACTGCCGAACGTTGAATCTGCGGTAATCGATCCGGTCAGGAAGCCTTTACCGAGCGGACTGAATGGCACAAAGCCGATGCCCAGTTCCTCCAGCGTGGGGATGATTTCCTGCTCCGGCTCGCGCCACCACATCGAATATTCACTTTGCAGTGCGGTCACCGGTTGTACCGCGTGCGCACGGCGAATGGTCTGCGCGCCCGCTTCAGACAGCCCGAAATGTTTCACCTTACCTTCGCTGATCAGCTCTTTCACCGTACCGGCGACGTCTTCAATCGGTACATCCGGGTCAACACGGTGCTGATAGAGCAGGTCGATAACGTCGGTTTTCAGACGCTTCAGCGAGCCTTCAACGGCCTGGCGGATATGTTCCGGGCGGCTGTTAAGGATTTGCTGCTTATTATCATCGCCAAAAGTGAAACCAAATTTTGTCGCTATCACCACTTTGTCACGAACCGGTGCCAGCGCCTCGCCAACCACTTCTTCATTGAGATAAGGGCCATAAACTTCAGCGGTATCAAAGAAAGTGACGCCCCGTTCGACGGCAGCGCGGATCAGTTCAACCGCCTGTTTGGTCCCTGTGGCAGGCCCGTAGCCATGGCTCAGACCCATACAACCCAAACCGAGTGATGAGACTTCAAGGCCGGATTTTCCCAGCAGACGTTTTTGCATGTGTTTTTCCTCTTATTAATTTCTGAAATCCTGTCATCTTGTGATTATGGGATTTTGGGATTTCCCGTTGCGGGCAACGGCAGGTGATGTAGTGTCAGTAATACTAGACGCTGAACTTTCATCAGATTAGAGGGGGTTATCTGCAAGAGCTTATGAGCAGGATTCATGAATCAAGATGAGGCCGTTGTTATATCCTTGAAAAGTGGCCCTGTATTAACGGTTTTAATAAGCAGTAATAAAAGTCCGGATTATTTCGTCCCTAAGTGGAATTGATCTCGTTGTAATATATTTAAACATTTATATCAGGCCAATATTCAGCCAGTTACTGGCGATATAATTATTATTGACGCCCGTCTGCTGTCCCCGAGACTATAATTGCAATATTCACTATGACGTCTGATCCGGGTATCCCAACCCGTGCGGCGTCATGGCCATCTGGCCAAACCTCTTTGCGATTTCGTCAGCAGGAAGTGCCTGCCGGGATCCCTGTTTAGCCTGTGTTTAACAGGCCGGAAGTGCTTTTTAGGCCTTTATTAATGACCTCGTAATGGGCTTAACTCGGCACGATCGTTCATTAAATCAGCAACATATTGATTAGTATGCAAAAGAATAAACAATTCTATACAAAATAAATTATTGAGGTGGGGGCAAAAAAGCCATATATTGGCCGCGTTTTTCACAGGGTACTTACTTTTAAATTCCATTTATTCAATTGCGGCGTTACCAATAACCCGCGGTTGTAGGAGAGATATGATGACGGATAAAGTCCGTATTGACAGTTTAGGTGCGAATTCATTAAACGGAAACAATGAAACCTATTTGGCGAGACAAGCTGAATTTGAATCGAATGTTCGGAGCTATCCTCGTAAATTGCCTCTGGCAATCGCGAAAGCCAATGGCGTGTGGATCACTGATGTTGAGAATAATCAATATCTTGATTGCCTGGCAGGCGCGGGTACGCTGGCTCTGGGACATAATCATCCTGACGTGCTGCAAAGCATCCAAAATGTCATTACCAGCGGCTTGCCGTTACATACACTGGATCTGACAACACCGTTGAAAGATCAGTTCTCCGAATATCTGCTTTCTGTGTTGCCACAACAGGGCAAAGGATATTGCCTGCAGTTCACCGGCCCGTCCGGTGCTGATGCTGTTGAAGCAGCAATGAAACTGGCTAAGAAAGTCACTGGCCGTACCGGTATCATCAGTTTCTCTGGTGGTTACCACGGCATGACCCACGCCACGCTGGCGGTGACCGGTAACCTGTCTCCGAAAGAAGCGGTTAACGGCATGATGCCGGAAGTGCAGTTTATGCCTTATCCGCACCAGTACCGCTGCCCGCTGGGCATTGGCGGTGACGCTGGCGTTAAAGCCTTAACTTACTACTTCGAAAACCTGATCAACGACGTGGAAAGCGGCGTTCGCAAACCAGCGGCTGTGATCCTGGAAGCCGTTCAGGGCGAAGGCGGCGTGAACCCGGCTCCGGCTGAGTGGTTGCAGCGCATCCGTAAAGTGACTCAGGAACACGGCATTCTGCTGATCCTCGATGAAGTACAGGCGGGTTTCTGCCGTACCGGCAAACAGTTCGCCTTCGAACACGCAGGTATTGAGCCGGACATCATTGTGATGTCTAAAGCGGTGGGCGGTGGTCTGCCACTGGCTGTTCTGGGTATCAAAAAAGAGTTCGACGCCTGGGCGCCGGGTCACCACACCGGGACCTTCCGCGGCAACCAGCTGGCGATGGCGACCGGCCTGACCACGCTGAAAATTCTGAAAGAAGAAAAAATTGCCGAGAAAGTGGCTGCACAGGGCGAGTGGCTGAAAGGCAAACTGGCTGAGATGCAGAAACGTTACCCGGTAATCGGCCACGTGCGCGGTCTGGGTCTGATGATCGGTATCGAGATCGTGAAACCGAACGAAGCGCAGGATCATATGGGTTGCTACCCGGCTGACGGCGAGCTTTCTGCCCTGTTGCAGAAAAAATGCTTCGAAGCAGGCCTGATCCTCGAACGCGGTGGCCGTAATGGTTGCGTTCTTCGCCTGTTGCCTTCCCTGCTGATCACCAATGATGAGCTGGGTATTTTCCTCGATAAGTTTGAGCAGGCGCTGTTAGCGGCTGGCGTCAAGCCTGTCTGAGCGGAGTAAGAGATTCTGATGTCCGAGTTAAACCCGATTCTGGCAGGTTCAGCGCAAAGCACTGAAGCCTATCAGCAAGCCATTGCGCAGAGCAGTGAAGCTGTTGTGCAGTGGCTGCAACAACCTGAGATGTATCAGGGCAAAACCGTTGCTGAGCTGCGTGAACGTATCAAACTGGACTTCAATCCAAACGGCCTGGGTAACCAGGCCGCGATTGAACGCGCCATTGAATACTTTTTAAAAGACAGCCTGTCTGTACATCATCCGCAGTGTGTTGCGCATCTGCATTGCCCGAGCCTGGTTGTCAGCCAGGCCGCGGAAGTGCTGATCAACGCCACTAACCAGAGTATGGACTCCTGGGATCAAAGCCCGTCAGCGACCATCATCGAGATGAAACTGATCGAATGGCTGCGTACTCAGGTTGGCTATCAGGCTGGCGACGCGGGCGTGTTCACCAGCGGCGGCACCCAGAGCAATCTGATGGGTCTGATGCTGGCGCGTGATGCCTTCTTTGCCCGTCAGGGTCATTCCATTCAGCAGGATGGTCTGGTCGGTAATCTGCGTAAAGTTAAAGTGTTATGTTCTGAAAACGCGCATTTCTCTGTGCAGAAGAACATGGCATTGCTCGGTCTGGGTTATCAGTGCGTGACGCTGGTGAAAACCGACGAGTTCGCGCGTATGGACCTCAACGATCTGCGCGAGAAAGTCGCACAGGCGCAGGCCAATGGCGATCAGATACTCGCGATCGTGGCGACCGCCGGGACCACCGACGCCGGTGCTATCGACCCGCTGCGCGCCATTGCTGAACTGGCCGCTGAGCATCAGATTTGGGTTCATGTGGATGCGGCGTGGGGCGGTGCTCTGTTGCTGTCCGAAAAATACCGCGACTATCTGGACGGTATCGAGTTAGTGGATTCCATCACTCTGGACTTCCACAAACAGTTCTTCCAGACCATCAGCTGTGGCGCGTTCCTGCTTAAAGAAGAACGTCATTACGAGCTGATGCGCTATCAGGCGGCTTATCTGAACTCTGAGTTCGACGAAGCGGCTGGCGTACCGAATCTGGTGTCCAAATCACTGCAAACCACCCGCCGTTTCGATGCACTGAAACTGTGGATGGGTCTTGAAGCATTAGGACAGAAACAGTATGCCGCCATCATCGATCACGGTGTGACGATGGCGCAGGAAGTCGCGCAGTATGTGACCTCTGAAGCCGCGCTGGAACTGGTGATGAAGCCGCAGCTGGCGAGCGTGCTGTTCCGTTATCGTCCTGAGCAACTGGCGGGCAGCAGCGATGCGGCTATCGCGTTGCTGAACCAGAAAATCGGCGATGCGCTGCTGGAATCGGGTCGCGCCAACGTAGGCGTGACGGAGCATAACGGCGTGACCTGCCTGAAACTGACTCTGCTGAACCCGACGGTGACGCTGGAAGACGTGAAAGTTCTGCTGGCGCTGGTTGAGAAAACCGCACAGCAATTGCTGAACCAGTAAGTTTTAGTTCTGCGCCCAGGCGCAGCCAAAAGCCGGTGATACGAAAGTGTCACCGGCTTTTTTATTTGTGAAGATTCACTCAGACATGCTGTTAGTGCGGATATTTTCTATAGTGAAATTATCGAAAATAGGGGATTCAAATTTATTTGAAATATCACGCACACGATATATCTTCCACTTGTTCTCCTCCAGCCTGACATAAGCTGCTAAATGTTCGTGTTTTCCATCCTGAATTCCGAGCCAGACATCGACGACTTTACCCCCCATCAGATCACGGATATCACCTGTTTTGAATGCGGCAATCCACGCGGGATCATAGTCTTGTGAGTAAGTGAAATAATCAACATTAAAAATATCAGGTTCCGGAAGTTTGCTGATTATTTCCAGCTGCTTAAGAGTGTCTGTGGCGACATAGCGACGCATTTCAGCCGACTGGAGGGCTGGCGGAGGAGAACTCATGAACGTGTTCAGGTAATAATAATAAAAGTCAGTGACCTGCTGAATGGCCTTTTGGTCATCTGTTCGGGGAGAGGTGCATGCGGTCAGCAGGGTGATGAACAACATGGCAAGTATGCGCATTAAATCACCTTGAAAGTTTTCTTAGAGTCAGGGTTAACAGCAGCCTTATGACCCTGATTGTGGTACGCCGTAACTAAAACTTGATGTAATTCCCCTACGGTCAGCTTACGAATAACGGACGGCTCAATTCCCCTCAGCCAGTCAAGAAACCGACAAATACCAAAAAAATCCACACCTTCGGAGTGAAACAGGTATTCATTTTCACCTAATGAAAATGCCTGACGATAGCCTTCTTCCCCGGTGTGCAAACTTATACCAAAAAATTCCTCAACATCCTCTAGCAGGTCGCTGCCATCATCACCTGTAATGTCCAGGTCATCCTCAATAAGAGTATTTTCATCGATATGATCCTTCCTCAGACCAGCGCTTTGGCGGATACATTCGATTAGCTGAGAAAGTGAGGGGGGCATTGAGTGAGTTCCTTTTTACCTGTGTGGGGGATAGCATATTTTCTGTGGATCTAATTAACAATTAGCTACTCAGGTAATAACCTCATTTTCAGAGGTTTATTACTTTCTTTTTCAGCCTATTCACCGAACTTTCCTATTCTTTCGATCGCCCGGGCCTCGTTTCCTATACTGGTACTTTGTGTTGAAAGCGGGGAGGGACGATGAATTTTCTGTCACACTTCAATTTTATCGCGCTGGTGATGACACCGGCATTCTGGATTGGCGTCGCGACGATGGTGGTGGTTACGCTGGTGACTTACTGGCTGCTGAGCTGGTTACTGTCGTTTCTGCGCAAAGGCGTTAAGAGCTGGGGAGAGGTGCATCCGGCGACCAACAGAATGCGATTTATATTGGGCGATATGCTCAACCGCACTAATAATCTGCTGATATTTGTCGCCGCATTCCTGTTCAGCCTGCGGTTCGTCAATCTGCCGGACAATCTCTACAACACCATCAGCCATGCGTGGTTTCTGGTGCTGGCGCTGCAAATGGCGCTATGGCTTGATCAGGGTGTGGTGTCGTGGTTGCGGCATATCATGCGGCAGCCGGGCATGAATAAAAATCCGGTGACGCTGGTGATCACCGGGCTGATATTCCGCGCGGTGGTCTGGTCGGTAATGCTGTTATCCATTCTGGCTAACGTTGGCGTCAATATTACCGCGCTGGTCGCCAGTCTGGGCGTGGGCGGTATTGCTATCGCGCTGGCTATCCAGACCATCCTCAGCGATGTGTTTGCCTCGCTGTCCATTGGCTTTGATAAGCCTTTCGAAATTGGTGATTTTGTGGTGTTCAATGATGTCGCCGGTACGGTGGAACATATTGGCCTGAAGACCACGCGCATCCGCAGCCTGAGCGGGGAACAGATTGTCTGCGGGAATGCCATTTTGCTTCAGCAGACGCTGCATAATTACAAGCGTATGCAGACCCGCTGCATCGTGTTTAATTTTGGTATCGCCATCAATACCCCGCCGGATAAGCTGCGCAATATCGGTGACATGGTCAAAGGGATTATTATCGATGTCGGCGAAACCAAATTTGACCGGGCGCATCTGCTGGGTTTTGGCACCGACCGTTTGAATATTGAGGTGGTTCATATCGTTAATACCGCCGACTACAATAAATATATGGATATCCAGCAGGAAATTAATATCCGCATTATCGAAAAGCTCATGGAAAACGGTATTGAGATGGCGCTGCCAAATATGATTGTTAAAACCCCGGAGAAAAGTGGCGTTGGAGAATGGGAAGCTGCCAGCGCAAAACCGCAGGGTTAGGATAAAAGACAGGTTTGCCGCATATCGAAACGCTGCAACCCTGTCTTTTTTGGATCTGATTAACGTAACTGCTGTGCGATGGCGCTGTACATCAGCGACGCTTCCAGCGGTTGCGCGCTGAAATCAGGTTCTGCCTGCGGCCATGTTGACCACTGAACAATAACCAGATTTTCTGCGCGATTCACCATAATCACCTGACCATAAATACCCAGCGCCCACATCGAACCTTTTAGCGATTCAGACGGCGCTGGCGTGACGTTTTTGGCATTGGCGGGCACGGCATTATTCCACCACTGATAGCCGTACATCCCTTCCGGATGCGCAGCTGAAACCGAATTCTTCGCCTTATTCCAGTCTGTCGCCTGTTCCAGCCAGTGTTCAGGCAGAATTGTTTTACCGTCCGGCAACTGGCCGCCGCTCATTACAAACTCGCCGAAACGTCCCCAGTCTTCTAACGTCGCGTTAAAGCCGTGCGCCCCTACGTCATGTTTTCCCTGCTGATACGAGTGCCAGACGCCATCCTGGGCCATGCCGTAAGGCTGCCAGAGGGTTTTTTCCAAATATTTCGCCAGCGGCATACCGGTGGCTTTTTCCAGCACATCGCCCAGCAGCCATGCACCGCCAGAAGAATACGACCAGGATTCACCCGCCGGATGCGCGCGTTTCAAACCCGTAATGATTTTACGAACGCAATCGTAGGTGCCCGGCTGCGCTTCACATTGGGTGAGATGAGCAAAATCTGATTCAGGATTAGTGTAGTCCTCATTCCATGCCACGCCGGAGGTGTGCTGAATAAGCTGGCGCAGCGTGACGCCTTCCCACGCGGTGCCTTTGAGATCCGGCTCGTAATCGGTGATGAGGTCATTCAGTGATTTGATTTTTCCCTCTTTGATCGCAATCCCGACCAGTGTTGACACCACGGATTTCCCTACAGAACGCGATGTCCACAAGGTGTGGTCTGTATTGCCTTCGCCCAGATATTTGTACGCGATTTTGCCGTTCTTCAGCACCAGCATGCCGGTTACATTTTCACGCTTCAGGTAATCCTGCAGCGTATAGGTTTTACCGTTCACGCTGTACGTCGGATCCTGAAGTTGTTTTTCTGCCTGTACGAATGGCGTGGCCTTGCCATGACGGAAAACGTCGCCAGCATAATTGCGGTAGTCGTTACGAAAACCGATGACACGGGCGGCCTGATCCCAGTTCAGCATGTCTTTGGTATCCGGCAGCGTTTTATCGAATGGCGTCGGACAGGTGCTGAGTTCGATACCACCGCAGTCCTGTGGTTGTTCTGCAAAAGCAGGCGTCATAAACGAGACTGCTGCACTCATGGCCACAGCCAGCATCAGAGGTTTTAAGAGGGGATTATTCCGTGTTTTCATGTTTTCACTTATCCATCAGAGTATCGGGAAACATGAGTATAAGGAGGGTAAATGGTTTAAAAAAATCAGCTGATGGGGGAAAATCCCCCAATAAAATGACATTCACAGGGAGCAGAACATGTGAGCGTTACGTTATTCCTTCTCACAGATAGAGGCTTTTGCCTGTGTCGCTGAACAGGGGAATTTATCCCGTGCCGCGTTATCACTGGGTAAAGATCGCACCACGCTGCGTGATTTAATTGATTATTTCGAAGACGCGCTGGGGTATCCGCTGTTTATCCGTCAGGGGCGCACGCTGGTGCTGACGGAGCAAGGGCAGCAACTCCACCGGCAGGCACATTTGCTGATGCGTCAGGCTCAGGCCTTTGAGTTTTACGCGCAGTCGCTGCCGCAGCCTGATCAGCAGGAACTGGTGATGGTCTACGACCCCTTCGTTTCGCAGGCGTTTATCGACGCAGTTATCGTGATGATGTCGAAAGAGGGGATCCGTTTCAGCGCATGGAGCGCATCGCGGGAAGAGGCCGAAGCGGCGCTGACTGCCGGGACGGCCCAGATTGCAGTCTGTCAGGCAAATAATCGTGCGCTGGGGATGGATATGGAATGGTGCGCGCTGGGCAATATTGAACTGGATTTTTACGCCGCAAGCGGTTTGTTTCAGCATCAGCAGCGTCCGCTGACGTTGCTCAATCTTTCCCTGAAACCTCAGCTGGTCATGCATCACAAACATGATGAGCAAATTGCCCGCCGGTTACAAATTTCGGGGCATACTCTTTATGTCAACGAGCGTTCTGCGCTGCGCAGTTTGCTGGAAAATGCGCAGGGGTGGGGATTTTTACCCACACATTATCAGGCATCGACATGGAAGGATGTGCAGGCGATTGAGACGGAAGTGGGCAATCAGGGACTGACCATTACGGTGGTGGCTATCTGGCAGCCCGGTCAGACAAAGCAACCGGTCACCGGCAGATTAATCAGTGCACTGCCGGAATTATGGCGTAACAGCCTTCAGGGCTGAAGGATGTGATCGCCGGATAAATGTGCCCTCAGGCAGGCAATTTCAGCGGGCTTTGCTACGCTTTCTTAGCATCCTGTATCTGAACCTCGCCCTGCAAACCATACTGATTTCCCGAAAATCTGCTGAGGAGTTCATTCTATGCCTTTTGTTAAAACGAAAGACGGCGTCAATATTTTCTTCAAAGACTGGGGTCCGAAAGACAAGCAACCGGTTGTTTTCCATCACGGATGGCCGCTGAGTGCGGATGACTGGGACAATCAGATGCTGTTCTTCCTGGCCGAAGGTTTTCGTGTGATCGCCATCGACCGTCGTGGACACGGGCGTTCGGATCAGACCAGTGAAGGTAACGATATGGATCACTATGCGTCCGATGCTTCCGCTGTTGCCGAGCATCTTGACCTGCATGATGCCGTGCATATCGGTCATTCAACGGGCGGGGGGCAGGTTGCCCGCTATGTGGCGCAATACGGCCAGCCACAGGGGCGTGTGGCGAAAGCGGTGCTGATCAGCGCGGTTCCGCCGCTGATGGTGAAAACTGATGCTAATCCCGACGGTACACCGATTGCCGTCTTCGATGGTTTTCGCAGTGCGCTCGCCGCAAACCGCGCGCAGTTTTATTTAGACGTCGCTTCCGGGCCTTTCTACGGGTTTAACCGCGATGGGGCAGAAGTGTCACAAGGCACCATCAATAACTGGTGGCGTCAGGGTATGACCGGCAGCGCCAATGCGCATTACGAAGGAATCAAGGCGTTTTCAGAAACGGATCAGACCGACGATCTGAAAGCCATTACTGTGCCGACGCTGGTCTTGCAGGGGGATGACGATCAGGTTGTACCCTATAAAGATGCTGCTCTCCTGCAGGATAAACTGCTGGCAGACAGCACCCTTAAGATTTATCCAGGCTATCCTCACGGTATGCACACCACGCACGCCGACGTGATCAATAAGGATATTCTGGCGTTTATTCGCGGATAATTCCTGCGTCATTTACGTCATACATCTTTTTAAACAAAGACCCGCTGAAATGGCGGGTTTTTTCTGCAAGGCATAAAAAAGCCCGTCAGGGGAAACGGGCGTTTTTAAGGTTACAAGGGGAAGTCTTGAGATTTCTGTAGGTTGCTACAGAGATGTTCACTATACACTCCCACTGTGACAGAAATGTGTAGGAGAATTCTGGTTCTCACGACAAAGCGTGGCGCGAACGATGGCGGGATTGCGTCTTTCAGGCAATAAAAAAGGCCCGAAGGCCTTTTTTATGCGGACTATGCCAGCTTACTCACTTACTTACGGCCAAGCAGTAAACCCAGCACAACACCAATTGCGCCTGCCGCGATCAGACCGGACAGGGGATTTTCTTTGATCTTCTCCGCGACGTCAGAGACGACTTCACCGGCCTGAGCCGAGTATTTCCGCGCTGCGCCTTTAATCTGGTGCTTAGGAGAATCAACAAAATCGCCAAATTGTTTCTGTGCTTCACCGGCAAGCTGCTTGCCTTTGTCTTCGAGTTTATCTGCCAGATGGTTTGCGTCTGCATCGATATCATGTGATGACATGGTTTTCTCCTTTTGTTAACCGACTTTAAGCCTAGTCGATAATTTCCAGCTCAGGACAATATTCCGCTTATTCCTAAAAAACCGCCGGTTAAATGACCTGCGTCAACGTGGTGAAGCGCACAGCACCAGCGGCTGATCACGCGGCCAGGTACTGAGATCCAGCCGGTCGGTCACGTGGATTTCTCTGCCGCTGAGCAGGTCACGACAGGTGCGGTGAGCCAGTGATTCTGGCAGCATCACCTGCGTATCAACTCCCTCTGCGGGCTGAGTAAAGCCGACTTTTTGCTCATTAAAAACCAGACGGGGCGCGGCGACAATCACCGCTTCGCCGTTTGCCTGCCGCGCAAAAGCGATGACTTTACTGGCGTGGTCGCCAGTCGTTTCCAGCGGGAGATAATCCCCTTGCAGAAACAGCGCGGTTTTTTGCTGACGATAACGGGCAAGAACGGCAACGATATGTTGTTTCAGCTGCCCGCTTGTCCATCCGGTTTCATCGTTCCACGCCGGTTTTTCTCCCTGAACCAGCAGGCGATCCAGCTCATCGAAATCAGGCAGACGCCGGTTATCCGGATCCACCAGACTGAAATTGAGCACTTCGCTGCCCTGATAAATATCCGGGACACCCGGCGCGATCATTTTGATCACCGTTTGGGTCAGACTGTTCACCAGCCCGGCGCGAATAAAGGGACGGATGGCAGCGTAAAAATCATTAAGAAACAGACTGTTATCCGGCGAAAGCAAATGACGGGCATAGCCGAGTACGGCGTTTTCATAATCATCGTTGCTGTCACCCCAGCTGGTGCGCAGCTTGGCTTCACGCAGCGCCTTTTCTACGAATAGCTGGAATCTTTCATTGAGTTCACGCAAACCTTCCTCATCGGCCGGATGCAGTGTTGCCGGCCATGCACCGGCCAGCGCCTGATAAAGCATCCATGCGCCGGTCAGTTTCGGTGCGGGGCCGTCTGGCAAAGTGATGACTTTTGACTGATTCATCTGATGCCAGCGGGTGACATTTTCGGCCCAAAGTTCCGGCGCTTCGGTGAGGGTAAACAGTCTGGCGCGGGCATCTTCGCCGCGTTTGGTATCGTGAGTTGACGTGGTGGAAAGTGCTGCCGGTTGTTCCCCGAGTCGACGGGCCATTTCCTGATGGAACCGGTCGAGGGAAAACCTGCGCAGCAAAGGCTCTGCGCCCACTTCGTTCAGGGCCAGATCCATGTGCTGGCGGAAGAACAGCGTGTCCTCCACGGATTTCGCCATCAGCGGCCCCGTCAGTTGCTGGAAGCGGGTGCGGAACTGGTCAGCCTGACCGGATACGGACTCCGGTGTTTGCGCACAGAGAATACGAGCCAGAAATTCGAGAATATCCGCCGGTACGGCAAGCGATGAGGTGGTGATCTTCCCGATAATGTTATGCAGCAGGGCAGCGTCATCCGCGGGCAGTCCACGCGATGTGCCATAGGTACGATACACCGGGAAGGCGATCAGCAATTCACGCAGCGCCGCCCGCAGGGTGTTGGCATCCCAGGTGTGGTCTTCCGCTTCTGCAATATTCAGCGCCAGCTGGCACAGCGTAGTGAATTCCCCTTCGAAATTTTTCTCCACCATCATCAGTTTGGCGGCGCGCAATTCTTCGCGCATATCTACCGGCTTGCCGACCACGTTTTCATACAAATTGCGCAGCACCGCGATGTTTTCATCTTCGACCAGCACATCGGAAAGTGCGGCGATAAATTCATAACCTGTGGTGCCGGAAACCGGCCAGTCAGCGGGCAGACGTTCGCCTTTACCGAGGATTTTCTCCACCGTGATGTAGCAATCCGCACCGGCCTTTTCCCGCAGACGTTCAAGATAAGCTTTCGGATCGGCAAGACCGTCCACATGATCCACCCGTAACCCGTCCACCGCGCCGGAATGCACCAGTTCGAGGATCAACCGGTGCGTATCATCGAATACCGCGTCATCTTCCACCCGCACGCCCGCCAGACCGGTAATTTCAAAAAATCGCCGGTAGGAAAGTTCACGCGGGGCATCGCGCCATGACATCAGCCGGTAGGGCTGGCGCTGATGTAACTCGGCCAGCGCGCCGTTATCCGGCGTGGTTGCGCTGGCGTCGTGCGTGTCTGGCGCAAGAGGATAGTACGTGTCGAAATAGGCGAGTGCAGGCTGACCGGTTCGGGGATCCGGCTTCAGGGTGATTTCACCTTTTTCCAGCACCTCTTCAAACGTATCGCCGAGAAAAGGCAGGGTCAGCCGCTGCGACCAGTCGATATCAAAATGCCGTGCATAACGGCTTTTTTCGCCGTGTTCAATCACGTCACGCCACCATGGGTTTTCCAGCGACGCGGCCATATGATTCGGCACGATATCGAGGATCAGTCCCAGACCAGCGGCTTTCAGCGCCTGCGACAAACGGTCAAATCCCGCACGTCCGCCAATTATCGGATCGATTTCGTTGGCGTCGGTAATGTCGTAGCCATGCGTGGAATCGGAAGTCGCAGTAAAGACCGGTGAAGCATATAAATGGCTGATCCCAAGCCGCTTTAAATAAGGAACCAGTGCCACTGCTTTATCAAAATCCATGCCATCGCGGAACTGAATACGGTAGGTCGCGGCGGGTATGTTCACATTGATTCTCCCCTGAAAAGACGGACGATAACGGAGCCGGGTTCTGACGCTTCTGTCGCTTCGGGCCAGGCAAACAGCGTTTCACCCGGTTGATCCGGCAGCGGTTGTGTGGTTTCCCCGAGATTGAGCGTCAGAGACAGGATGCCTTTGGAGAATGTCCAGGTGACGGCGAGCACACCGTCCGCCGCCTGCACTATTTTGCCCACGTTACCCTGCGCCGGTGTGAGTAACGGCACGACATATTCACGCCGCAGCTGAAGCAATGTGCGGGTCAGCGCCAGACTGCCCACGCCATAAGGGCTGGCGGGTTTCTGCCAGTCCAGTTTAGAGCTTTCGAACGTCGCTGCTGCATTAGGATCGGGCACGCTTTCCTTGCCATATCCGCTGTGGCCTTCGAATTCTCTGGCGCGTCCTTCACGAACCGCCTGCGCAAGCTCACCTTCAAAATCGGTGAAAAACAGGAACGGATGGGTTTCGCCATACTCTTCGCCCATAAATAACAGCGGAATATGAGGTGAAAGCAGTAATGCGGCCAGCAGGGCGCGTGTTTTACGTTCACCTGCCAGCGTGATGAGGCGGTCGCCCTGTGCGCGGTTGCCAATCTGATCGTGGTTTTGGATGAAATCGACAAAGGCGACCGGTGGCTGATCGCGGCTCTTTTCTCCGCGAGGCTTGCCACTTTGCGGGGAGATTTCGCCCTGATACGCAAATCCTTCCGCGAATGCGCGGGCAGCCAGCCCGAGGGGGTCGGCGGCGAAATCCTGATAATAGGCGTGCGTTTCACCGGTACTGAGCACGTGGACCGCGTTATGCAAGTCATCATTCCATTCAGCGGTAAACTGCGGGACATCACCTGCGGGCGTGCGCGGATGCAAAGAGGTAATATTGCGGCTGTCTTCGGTGGTCAGATGCACGTGGCGACCGGTGATTTCTGCGCGAATACGCCGGGCGATCTCCGGCAGAATATGCGGGTCTGAGGGGTCTTTCATCTGATCGACCGCGTCAAAACGCAGCCCGTCAAGGTGATACTCTTTCAGCCAGTAAAGCGGCGCTTCGGTAATGTACTGACGGGCACCTTCCTGATCATAAGCAATGCCCGTGCCCCAGGCGGTCTGGCGTTCAGAATCGAAAAACTGCGGCGCCAGCAAGGGCAGGTAATTGCCCTCAGGGCCGAAATGGTTGAGCACAATATCGAGCACTACCGAGATGCCGTGACCGTGCGCCGTATCGACAAAGGCTTTGAAATCATCCGGTGTGCCGTAAGCAGAATGCGGCGCGTAGAGCAAAACACCGTCATATCCCCAGCCGCGTTGACCGCCAAACTGCGCCAGTGGCAACACTTCAATCATGGTAATGCCGGTTTCAGCCAGATAAGGCAATTTCTCCATCGCCGCTGCGAACGTGCCCTGCGGGGTAAATGTGCCGACATGAAGCTCATAAATCACCGACTCTTCCCACGGACGTCCTTTCCATTCAGCGTTCTGCCACTGATAGCTTTCTGAAGACGTGACCAGCGAAGGGCCGTTGACGCCTGCCTGCTGGGCACGGGAAGCGGGATCAGGCACCGCCATGCCATCCGGCAGAATAAACTGGTATGCCTCACCGGCAGAAACACCGGTTGCCACCTGTTCAAACCAGCCGTCTTCAGCAGCAGACATTTCTGTGTCCTTGCCGGAAAGGCGCAAGGTTAATTTTGCCTGACCCGGTGCCCAGACCCGAAAGTGAACCGTACCGGCGGCAATGAAATTAGCCCCCCAGCTGGTGGTGAATGCGTTGAAATGCATCGCGTTACCTCGCATAAAAATGGGCGATCAAAAGGTCAGTTAGCCAACGAATAATAATGATAGTCGAGGATGACGCGGATGGGAGGCTGCCAGGCGTCAGGCCCCGGTTAAGGCCGGGGCGTTAACGGTAAGTGTGACGAAACCGGTGCTGGCATCAGGACGATGAGGTGAAAAACACGATGGAAATAATGAAAGAAACGACGGTTCCGATGAGCAACATACATTTGCTCGGCGTGAAGAACTTCTTGTTCTGATTGGCTTTATAAGCCTTGAGTAATAACCACAGCATCACGATGCCAATGATAATAAATATTACGCCACCTGATATACTCGCGACTGGAGCCATATAAGTATCCTTCTCGTCGGTAAAATTTAATTATAGCTCAGCATCAGAGAAGCGTTTTTGAAGCGAATATTAACGTTCATCGGCAATACTGGCATCAGACGATATGACATGCCCGGCCTGCCGCAGCGTCCGGTTCAGACTGTACTGAAGCCGCCGATCAAATGTATAATATCCTGCCGCGATAATGACATAGCGGAATTACCGTTTTGCAGTGACTTAAGTGAAATAAAGCGTTTAATAAATGGGTTTTTATAAAATGGCGTTCAGCCTCAGATAATAATCACACAATACCTAAGGGAATTAAATGAAGTTTCTTCAAACTCTGCTTTTCATGCTGTCAGTGGTGATTACCGGACAGGCCAGTGCGGCAACAACCACCCTGACCGATGTACTGGGAAATAAAATAACCTTAAATACCCCGGTAAAAAGAGCGGTATTAGGTTTCTATTTTGAAGACTATATGGCGGTTGGCGGGGAACAGGCGTATGACCATATTGTCGGTATCTCCCGCGAAGCCTGGCACGGCAAAGTCCCGGCGAACTGGGATATGTATATTAAACACCGTCCCTCCATTGCCGACATCCCGGATATTGGCGAAATCGATCTGCATAACGTGTCACTGGAAAAAGTGATCAGCCTGAAACCGGATGTGGTCATTTTAGCCAGCTGGCAGTATGCCGCCCTGAAATATGAAGTCACGCAACTTCAGAGTCTGAACATCCCGGTTGTGGTGCTCGACTACAATGACCAGACGGTGGAAAATCATGTGAAATCCACGGAAATCATCGGGATATTAACCGGTCAGACTGAGCGCGCGCATGAGCTTGCTCAGCTTTATAAAAATAACATCACGCTGATTGAAGACCGGATCAAACAGGCAAATCTGCCGAAGCCAAAAGTCTACATTGAGTTTGGTAATAAAGGTCCGGCAGAGTATTCGTTTACCTATGGCGAAAATATGTGGGGCGTGATGCTGCGTCTCGCGGGTGGTGAAAATATCGCGGCGCCGTTTGTTAAACAGTGGGGCGAAATTAACCCTGAGCAGTTGCTGTTCGCTAAACCGGATGTCATTTTTATTTCCGGCCGGGAAAATAATAAGGTCGATACCGCATTAGAAATGGGTATTGGCGTCAATGAAGCCACGGCGAGAAAAAAACTGAACGGGTTCGCGCATCGTGACGGCTGGAGTTCATTACCGGCCATTCAGAATGACAGACTCTTCGGCGTTTATCAGGGCGCATCGCGTACGCTGGTAGATTTCACTATGGTGCAGTTTATTGCCAAATCTCTTTATCCGGATTTATTTAAGGATATTGATCCGGTGAAAAACTATCACGATTATTACACGAAATATCTGCCTGTTGTGCCGGTGGGAACCTTTGCGTTATCGGCCAGTGCTGAGCAGCAATAACTGTTTCTGATAACCGATCGTTGCTGTTAATCCATCGCCGCGATACGTTGCGGCGATGAGTCAGTCATCTCGTGGGATGCCACCCTGTCGCCGCGTACATTTCAGTGACCGCGAATTAAAAGGGATGAATTAAAAGGTATAAAGCACTGCCAGATTAAAGGTCGTCCCGCCGCGTTTTTCCACTATCGGACTGTCAGCGGCTTTATCGTCCAGCCAGGTGTAATCCGCACTGACCAGACCGCTCCAGTTCGGGGTTAACTGATGACTCCAGGTCAGGCTGCTGTCCACGCCATAGAATCCTCCGGCGGCCTGATAAGCCCCAAAATGACTGCGACTGCTTTGCTCGCGGCTTACACCATAAAAGGTGTTCATGTAGCGCCGGTCGCCAAAGAGCGCCGCCGACTGGAGCGCGACGGTGTCCGTATCATTCTGAAGCGGCAGCAACGTCACGGAAGTCTGATAATGCACGCCTTGCCCGTCGGTCAGCGGCAGGGTCGCTTTGCCTTCAAAAGACAGCCACGGTGTGGCTGACCAGCCCACGGCAAGGGCCGTGTTGGCGGTCGCATCAATATGCCCCATACCTTTGAGTTTTGCCGAGCCATCCCGCCACATGGAATTTTTGTCCGTGCGTCCGAGGCTATATCCCAGCGTATGTTCCAGATACAGGCCGTTATCCGTCTGCAAGTCATAGCCGATACCTTTGAGCGAGTCGAAGAAAAACGCACCGTCCCGCGCCTGAATAACCGGCGCAACCAGCCAGTTACGCTCGCCGGAACCACTGTAACGCGGCGCGTTCTGCGCGCCCATTCCTACCGTGAAGGTGGTCGCTGGCGGAGTGTCCTCAGCCAGTGTTTTAAGCACTGTCGCGGACAGGGCGAAACAGGTAATGTGCAGTATTAGTTTTCTGGATATCATGTAATTCCTCATCACCCAAACGTATGGTTCGTAGCGGATTGCAGCCGCGCCTGAAACCGAAGTATGAAGAGGCAGTGTCAACAAACTGTCGGGGATTTATGAAGAAACCGTCAAGGCGACAAACATGCAAACAACACGAGTCCTGATCATTGAAGACGATGCCGATGCGGCAGACGTTCTCGATGCCTATTTACAACGTGAAGGGTATGAGGTGCAGATTGCGGGCGACGGGATTTCCGGGCTCGACAAAGCATTGCGCTGGAAGCCCGATCTGGTGCTGCTGGATGTGATGCTGCCGGGCATGAGCGGCACCGACGTGCTGGCGACGCTGCGGCGGGAAACCCGTACGCCGGTGATTATGGTGACGGCGATGGGCGATATGCCGGACAAAATTGGCGCGCTGCGGGAAGGTGCCGATGACTACGTGGTTAAACCTTATAATCCCGGCGAAGTCGTGGCGCGGGTACACGCCGTGCTCCGGCGCACTGCGTCCGGCCAAAAGGATACAGCAACGCTGCGCTGGCAGGCGCTTGAGGTGGATGTTGATGCGCTTACCGCCGCCGTCAGCGCCCCGGCGGGTGAAAACCGCTATCTGGATTTAACCCCGACCGAATTCAGCATTCTGAGCACGCTGATGCGCGCCCCGACGCGGCCATTTTCACGCCAGTATTTGCTTGAGCAATGCCTGCCGGAAAGTGAGGCGCTTGAAAGGGTGGTCGATACGCATGTCTATAACTTGCGTAAAAAGCTTGAATCAGTGGGCATCCTGAATGTGCTAGTCAACGTCCGCGGCGTGGGCTACAGGTTCAGACAGCCATGATCCGCTTACACTATCAGTCTTTATGGCGCTGGATCTGCGTGCGCATTCTGACGCTCGCCATCGGCAGCGTGGTTGTGATTGCGCTGTGTATGTGGCTGCGGTTTGTGATCGAAAACCTGTGGGTTTTGCATCATATGTCTCCTGCGATGCGGCAGGAGTTTGAGGTATTGCGCAATAACCCTGAACTCAATCTCACGCGTTTCCATGAGATTGTGGATCTGGGCTGGGGAGCGCGTTACTCGGATCCTTCTATCGCGTCAGCTGACTGGATCATGGTCGCCATTCTGGTGCTGGTGGTCATTCCGTTTATCGCGATTTTGGGATTAAAAGCCGCACGGCCGCTTTCCTCACAGTTTAGCCGTCTGGCGCAGGTGGCCCGTGCGGTAACCAAAGGGGATTTCAATACTCAGGCTGAACCGGTGAAAAATGCCCCCGCAGAACTGGTGCAGTTCACCGATGATTTTAACGCCATGATGCTGCAACTCTCGCGCTATGAGCGTGAACTGCGGGCATCGCATGTCGCAATGGCGCATGAGCTGCGTTCACCCCTGACGGCGGCGGTCGGGCGGTTGCAGGGGATGCTCGATGGCGTATTTCCGCCGGAGCCACGCCAGTTGCAGATGGTAATGAAACAGCTTCTGCACCTGAACCGTCTGATTGACGAACTGCATCTGCTTTCTCTGGCGGATGCCGGTCAGCTGAATCTGAGCAAAACGCCGCTGGATCTCACTGAACTGTTGCGCGAACGGGTCGCCTGGCTGAAACCTCAGTCAGCGGAGGCCGGTTTTGACATCCTCCTCACGCCTGATACTCCTTGCCGTTATGTTGGCGACCCGTTCCGTCTCGGGCAGGTATTTACCATTCTGATGGAAAATGCGCTGCGTTACGCACTGGAAGGGCGGCGTCTCGACATCACGGTCAGGCCGGAAACCGGCGGTTATGAGATAGCGTTTCGGGACATGGGTCCGGCAGTCGATGACCATTTCCTGGCCGTTATGTTCGAGCGTTTCAGCCGGGCAGAATCTTCCCGCGCCCGGCATTCCGGTGGCAGCGGCCTTGGTTTATCCATTGCCCGCGCGATTTGTGAAGCCCACGGCGGGCGGATCAGTGCTGCGAAAAATGCGGGGGGCGGTCTGACCGTGACCGTCAGTTTACCTGTGCCGGAAAACGGACAATAAAAAAGACCGCGTCTTGACGGTTCCTTGATGAAATATCACGGGAATCTGGACAGTCAGTGGATTGAATAGCGATATCTCAATTCAGGACGACTGTTATGACCGTGACTTTGACTGATTATGTGCGCCACGCGGTGCGTCATCTGCACCCCTGTATTTGCCTGGCACCTCTCATCCCCGCAGCCTGTCTGCTGGTCCTGACCGTGATACTGACGGGCTGCGGGGATAAATCCCGTAAGCCCGCAGCCCCCGCACGCCCCGTCCGCGTGGTGATCGCCCCTTTACCCTCGGCATCCGCCACCGAGCCCCTGACCGGCGAAATCCGCGCTCAGGAAGAGGTGACGCTGGGGTTCCGGCTGGACGGTCGGGTGCTGAGCCGCGCGGTCGATGTCGGCGACCCCGTGGTGGCAGGGCAGGTGCTGGCATCGCAGGAAAGTGACACCAGCCGTAATCAGCTAAACAGTGCGCAGGCCGATCTGGACAGCGCGCGGGCGGCAGAGCAGGTGGCGGCGCAGAATCTCAGGCGTATGCAGCTGCTGATGCCGGGTGGCGCTATCGCCCGCACTCAGCTCGACAGCGCGCAGTCTGACTGGCAGGCCGCCCGTTCGCGACGTCTGAGCAGTGAAGATTCACTGAAAACCGCGCGGGAAAACCTCTCCTGGGCACAGCTTACGGCGCCAGCGGATGGCGTGATCACGCAGGTCAGTGTGGCGCCGGGACAGGTTGTCAGCGCCGGACAAACTGTGGTGACACTTGCGTCGGGCCGCGGACGTGACGCGGTTTTCGACGTTGCCAGACCGCAGTCCTTTTCTCAGCAAACCGGCGGCACTTTCAATGTCTCGCTGCTTTCTGACCCGTCGGTTGTGACGACGGGACATTTACGCGACATCAGCCCGCAGGCCGATCCGCAAACCCGCACGTGGCGGGTTCGCCTGACGCTCGATAATCCGCCGCCCGCGATGGCGCTGGGCGCCAGTGTTCAGCTTTCACTTGTGCATGCCGGTCAGCCGGTGATCGCGTTACCCGCTTCTGCGCTGACCCGCGCCGGAGGCAATCCGGCCCTTTTTATCGTCAATACCCAAACACAGACGCTGCATCTGCGCCCCGTTGTTTTAGAGGGTTACAGCGCTTCAGACATCTTTGTCTCTTCCGGTCTCAGCCCCGGTGAAAAGGTGGTGATCGCCGGAGTGAGTCAGTTGCGTGAAGGCGAGAAAGTGCTGCCCGGGGAGAATGCCGGATGAATCAGCGCCCCTCCTTACGTACCTTTAATCTTTCCGCCTGGGCGCTGGATCATCAGTCCCTGATGGCCTTTTTCATGCTGCTGTTAATGACCGCAGGGGTCATCAGTTATGAGCATTTACCGCGTAATGAGGATCCGGCATTCACTATCAAAACCGCCGTGGTGACCGCCCGCTGGCCGGGGGCTGACGTGGCGGATTCGGTCAGCCTGATGACGGATCCGCTGGAGAAAAAATTACAGGAAACGCCCTATCTGGATTACGTCCAGAGTGAAACCCGCGCCGGGCAGTCGGTTATTTTTGTTAATTTGCGTGATGACACACCGCCTGCCGCCGTGGCGGGGATCTGGTATCAGGTGCGTAAAAAGATGCAGGATATTGCCCCGTCGTTACCCGCAGGTGTGCAAACCAGCGTGAACGATGAGTTCGATGATACGTTTGGCACGATTTATGGTTTTACCGCCGAGGGCTATACGCCGCGTGAGCTGCGCGACCGGGTGGATGATATCAGCCGCAGTCTGATGTCTTTGCCAGACATGGGTAAAACCAGCCTGCTGGGTGTGCAGGAGCAGAATATCGTGATTGCGTTTTCGCCCGCACAACTGGCGGGAATGGGGCTGGATTTACAGCAAATTACCGATGCCCTGAAAGCGCAAAACGCCGTCGAACCGGCGGGTGTTTTGCGCAGCGACCGTGACAATATCGCCTTGCGGGTGAGCGGTGCGCTGACGACGGAGCAGAGTCTGCGCGCCGTGACGCTGCATATCGCCGGGCGCTACATTCCGCTGACGGACGTCGCGACCATCAGCCGTCAGGATGCCGAACCGCCGTCACCGGTCTTTCGTGTCAACGGTAAACCGGCTATCGGACTGGCTATTTCCATGGCGGCCAACGGCAATATGCTTTCCTTCGGCAAGGCGCTGAATGCGCGGATGGACGACATCAGCGCCAGACTGCCGCACGGCATAGAAATGAGTAAAGTCGCCGATCAGCCGGCAGTCGTTTCGCAAGCCGTCAGCGGCTTTATCCGGGTACTGATCGAAGCGGTAGTGATTGTTCTGGCCGTCTCTTTTGTTTCGCTCGGCACCCGCGCCGGGCTGGTCGTTGCTGCCGCCATTCCGGTTGTGCTGGCGATGACATTTACCGGTATGTCGCTGGCGGGAATTGGCTTACAGCGGATTTCACTGGGGGCGCTGATTATCGCGCTGGGGTTGCTGGTCGATGATGCCATGATCACCGTCGAGGCAATGGTATCGCGTATTGAGGCAGGAGAGTCCAAATGGCGTGCGGCGACGTATGCTTTTGAAACCACTGCGTTCCCGATGCTGACCGGCACGCTGGTGATGATCGCTGGGTTTATTCCTGTAGGTTTCGCCGCCTCCAGCGCCGGTGAATATTGCTACTCGTTGTTTGCGGTGGTGTGTATCGCGCTGCTGTGTTCCTGGCTGGTTGCGATTCTTTTTTCTCCGCTGATGGGTTTGTGGATCTTGCCTGAAAAACAGGCTTCACAGGGGGGAAAACGCAGCCGGATGATGGGGTTCTATCAGCGCCTGCTGAATCAGGTGCTGGCGCACCGCGGAATGACGATCGGTGTTGCCTGTCTGCTGCTGGGGCTGGCGGTGTATGCAACGACGTTTATGCAGGGCGAGTTTTTTCCGGCATCAGATCGCCCGGAACTGCTGGTGAGCCTGAGTCTGCCAGCTAACGCGTCGCAGGCGGAAACCGCCCGGCAAACTGCGCGGCTGGAGCAGGCGTTGCAGGGCAATCCTTATGTCGATCACTTTTCAAGCTATGTCGGATCCGGCGCGGTGCGGTTTTATCTGCCGATGGATGTGTTGCTGAATGACGAGAACACCGCGCAACTGGTGGTGGTCGCGAAAAGTCTGGATGACAGGGATAAACTGAGTGCGCAGCTGGACTCGCTCCTGGCCCGTAATTTCAGCGATATTATTACCCGCGTTTCGCCGCTGGAACTGGGGCCGCCGGTGGGCTGGCCGGTAAAGTATCGGGTCAGCGGCCCCGCTTATGACAACGTCAGACAGATCGCGCAGCATCTCGCCAGCGTGCTGGGAAGCAGTCCGCTGACCCGCGAAGTGAATCTGACCGCCGGAGAACCGGAGCGGCTCATCACGTTGCAGGTGAATCAGACTGCGGCGCGGGCGGCGGGCGTCTCATCAGAAAGTCTGGCGGCATTGCTTAATACCGTATGGTCAGGCAGCGTCGTTACCACGGTCAGGGATAAAAACCGGCTGACCGATGTGGTTCTGCGGGCTAACGATCGTGAGCGGCTGGAGGTGTGCACGCTGTCGGGGCTGATGATCACCAGCGCAACGGGACAAAAAATACCGCTGAGTCAGGTTGCCACGCCGGTCTGGGGAATTGACGATCCGGTGGTCTGGCGGCGTCAGCGCCTGCCGTTTATCACCGTACAGACGGATTCAGCCGCGGGGCTGCGGGCAGAAGCGGTTTCACAGCAGCTTGCCCCTTTGGTTTCCAGCCTCCGTGCTTCGCTGCCTGCCGGATATCAGATTGAGGAGGGCGGAGCGGTGGCGGAATCAGATAAAGGCAACAGTTCGGTGTTTGCGGTGTTACCGGTCACCTTACTGATTATGATGACGTTGCTGATGATTCAGTTGCAGCGTTTTTCCCGCCTGTTGCTGGCGTTATTGATGGCGCCTTTTGGCCTGCCCGGCATTGTGCTGGCGATGCTGCCGACGGGTACTCCGATGGGATTTGTGGCTCTGCTGGGCATTATTGCTTTAGCAGGAATGATCATCCGTAACGCGGTGATCCTCATCAGTGAGGCCGATAATAATGTTCTCGCTGGTATGCGTGGCGATGAGGCCATAAAAGCTGCCGCCGTTCACCGGTCCCGCCCGATCCTGCTGACCGCCTGTGCGGCAATACTGGGGATGGTGCCGATTGCTGAGCAGGTTTTCTGGGGACCGATGGCGTACGCCATCATCGGCGGATTGCTGGTCGCCACTTTCGTGACGCTAACCGTATTACCGGCTGCCCTGAGTCTGGTGATGCAACGCGAGAAAATCCCGGTAGAGAAAATGTAATCCGTCAACCACCGCTTTCCCGTTCTTCAGGCTGCTTCAAGGTAAATTTTAACGCAACACGATATATTGCCCGCTTGTTGGATTTTGGACACGTTGGGAATGTACGAGTTTAATCTGGTGTTGCTGCTGTTACAGCAGATGTGCGTGTTTTTGGTGATCGCCTGGCTGATGAGTAAAACGCGGTTATTTATTCCGCTGGTTCAGGTCACGGTGCGCCTGCCGCACAAGCTGTTGTGCTATATCACGTTTTCGATTTTTTGCATTATGGGCACCTATTTCGGGCTGCATATCGAGGATTCTATTGCCAATACCCGTGCGATCGGCGCGGTGATGGGCGGATTACTTGGCGGGCCGTGGGTCGGCGGATTAGTCGGCCTGACCGGCGGCATCCACCGTTATTCAATGGGAGGCATGACGGCGCTGAGCTGCATGATCTCCACCATCGCCGAGGGATTATTAGGCGGCCTGATCCACAGCGTTTTAATCAAACGCGGACGCATCGATAAGTTATTTAATCCGCTGGTGGCCGCTGGCGTGACCTTTGTCGCCGAAATCCTGCAAATGCTGATCATCCTGCTGATTGCCCGTCCGTTTACCGATGCACTCCATCTGGTCAGCAGCATTGCCGCGCCGATGATGGTGACCAATACGCTCGGTGCCGCCATGTTTATGCGCATTCTGCTGGATAAACGGGCAATGTTCGAAAAATACACCTCGGCGTTTTCGGCAACAGCGCTGAAAGTCGCTGCCTCGACGGAAGGTATTTTGCGGCGCGGATTTAACGAAGAAAACAGCATGAAAGTGGCGCAGGTGCTGCTGAAAGAGCTGGATATTGGCGCCGTGGCGATAACCGATCGCGAGCGATTGCTGGCCTTTACCGGCATCGGCGACGACCACCATCTGGTCGGCAAACCTATTGCTTCTGACTATACCTGGCGCGCCATCGAGAACGACGAAGTGGTGTACGCCGATGGCAACGAGATGCCTTACCGCTGTTCGCTGCATCCCAGCTGCAAACTGGGCTCGACGCTGGTGATCCCGCTGCGCGGCGAGAATCAGCGGGTGATCGGCACCATCAAATTGTACGAAGTGCGAAACCGGCTGTTCAGTTCCATCAACCGCACATTGGGCGAAGGCATTGCCCAGCTGCTGTCGGCACAGATCCTTGCCGGTAAATTCGAACAGCAAAAAGCGCTGCTGGCGCAGTCTGAAATTAAGCTGCTGCACGCGCAGGTGAATCCGCACTTCCTGTTTAACGCCCTCAATACGCTGATGGCGGTGATCCGCCACGACAGCGATAAAGCCGGGCAACTGGTGCAGTATCTCTCGACGTTCTTTCGCAAAAATCTCAAGCGCTCTTCCGAGATTGTCACGCTGGCGGATGAGCTGGAGCACGTGAACGCCTATCTGCAAATCGAGCTGGCACGTTTTTCGTCGCGTCTGAACGTGGATTTACAGGTGCCGGATGCATTGTCTTTTCAGCATCTTCCGGCCTTCACTCTGCAACCGCTGGTGGAAAACGCCATAAAACACGGCACATCCCAGTTGCTGAGCAATGGCAATATCATCATTCGTGCTTACAGTGAGGGGCAGACAGTGATCGTCGAAGTGGAAGATAACGCCGGTTTGTATCAGCCGGAAGAAAGCGGTGACGGATTAGGCATGAGTCTGGTGGACAAGCGGCTGCGGGCGCGTTTTGGCGATGATTTCGGCATTACCGTCAATTGCAAACCGGATGATTTCACGCGTATTACGTTACGTCTGCCAGCGGAGGGCGCGCCATGTTAAGAGTGCTGATTGTCGATGATGAGCCGCTGGCGCTGGAGAATCTGCGCTTACAGCTTCAGGATGAAAGCGACATTGAAATTGTCGGCGAGTGTACCAATGCCATTGAAGCGATTGGCGTGATCCACAAAATCCGCCCTGACGTGGTGTTTCTGGACATTCAGATGCCGCGCATCAGCGGGCTGGAAATGGTCGGTATGCTCGATCAGCAGCATCGCCCGCACATCGTTTTTCTGACCGCCTTTGAGGAATATGCGGTGCAGGCGTTTGAACAGTGCGCGTTTGATTATCTGCTTAAACCGATCCAGACGCCGCGTTTACAAAAAACGCTGGCGCGGTTGCGGCTGGGTTTTCAGGAGCAGGATGTCTCGCAGTTACCGCAATACCAGCAGCCGCTGAAGTTTATCCCCTGTCTGAGCAGCAACCGGATCTGGTTGTTGCAGCTGGAAGATGTGGCGTTCGTCAGCAGCCGCATCGGCGGGGTGTATGTCACCGGACAGGATGGCAAAGAGACATTTACGGAACTGACCTTACGCACGCTGGAAGTCCGTACGCCGTTGTTACGTTGTCACCGGCAGTATCTGGTGAATATGGATTATCTTAAGGAAATCCGCCTGGAAGATAAAAATCAGGCGGAGCTGTTACTGCGTGATGGTCAGGTCGTGCCGGTCAGCCGTCGCTATCTCAAATCGCTGAAAGAGACGGTGGGGCTGTAAACCCCGCCGGTTTTCTTTTGGTCAGATCAATCAAGCCGGTCGCAGCCGGGCAAAAGCGTCGCGGATTTCGGTTTCAGGCAATTGTATGCCGATAAACACTAACGCACTGTGCGGGGTTTCATCCGGCTGCCACGGGCGATCCCAGTCGGCGCTGTACAGGCGCTGAACGCCCTGAAACAGCAGGCGGCACGGCTGATCTTCTATCCACAACATCCCTTTGTACCGCATCAGATTGTCGGCAAAGCTGGCCAGCAGTTCTTCCATTATCGCTGAAATGGCGGTCAGCGCCACCGGATAATCCAGCTCCACCACAATTGAAGAAACGGTGTTTTGCTGTGGCGCGACGCGATGGAACAGCGGTTTTGCGGCTATCACGTTTTCTTCGAGCATAAATCCGCGGGTATCAAACAACAGTGCCGGATCGATATCGCCCTGAACCATTTTATATACCGGCGCACGTGCATTAATACGTTGCAGCCGTTCTGTCAGTTCCGGGCATTCACCGGATACATCCGTTTTGGTCAGCAGGATGCGGTCGGCATAACCAATCTGCGACTGCGCCAGCGGGAACTGATCCAGCTGCGACATGGCATGTACGGCATCCACCAGCGTGATAACGCCGTCTAAGACATAACGTTCACAGATGACTTCATGGGCGAAAAACGCCTGCAGGATAGGGCCGGGATCGGCCATGCCGGTGCATTCAATCATCAGCCGGTCAAACTGCACTTCGCCTTTATCCACGCTGTCGAGCAAATCCAGCAGCGCCGCTTCCAGCTCGCCCGAACGGGTGCAACAGATGCAGCCGTTGGATAAGGTGGTGATGCGCGTGGCGCGGTCGCCAATCAGTTGGTTATCGATGGGCATTTCGCCAAATTCATTCTCGATCACCGCAATTTTTATCTCCTGCTGTGTATGCAGAATCTGGCGTAAAAGCGTGGTTTTTCCGGCACCCAAAAAACCGGTTAATACTGTGACTGCAATCGGTGTCATGTTCGCTTTCCTCTTAACTACGGTGCTCTTTTTAACTTCAGCTACTTCTCAACTACAGCGCCCTCTTAACAACAGCGCATTCCGCCTTTACCGTCGCCGCCATAACGCGCCTGCTGGCGCTCGCGGAAAAACTCTTCATAGGTCATCGGCGTGGTATCCGGGTGGTTGGTCTGCATATGCAGAACGTAAGTGTCGTAATCCGGTATGCCCACCAGCATACGCGCGGCCTGACCGAGGTATTTCTTTGCCGCACCTAAGTTGTCAAACATACGTACTCCTCTGAATTTTGTGGAAAAGCCCCGCGTGTGCGGGGCTTTCAGGTAAACGGTTAGTGCCCGGAGGAGATTTTAATCCCTTCCGCAGGAACCGGCACATAAGGCGTTTCCTTATCGGTACGCTTATCGGTTTTACGTGCCTCCAGGCAGGCGCGGATACCGTAGAAAATGATGCTGTACACCACAATCAGGAACAGGATACTCAGCCCGGCGTTGGTGTAGTTGTTGATCACAATATGATGCATATTGCTGATCTGTTCCGGTGTCAGGTTCTCGCCGCCAGCAGCAATGCGTTCTTTGTACTGACCGGCCATGTAGAAGAAGCCTTCCATCTGCGCATTGGTGCTGAACAGTTTCAGACCCAGTGCCCAGGTGGTACAAATCAGTAACCAGATAGCAGGCACCATGGTGACCCAGATGTACTTGGTGCGTTTCATTTTCACCAGTACTACGGTGGCGAGGATCAGCGCGACGGCAGCCAGCATCTGGTTCGAAATCCCGAACAGCGGCCACAGACTTTTCACGCCGCCCAGCGGATCGACCACGCCCTGATACAGCAGGTAACCCCACAGTCCGACGCAACCGGCGGTGCCGATAATCCCGGCGACCAGCGAGTCAGTTTTTTTCAGGAACGGCACAAAGTTACCCAGCAGATCCTGCAACATAAAGCGGCCGGAACGCGTACCCGCATCCAGTGCAGTCAGGATAAACAGCGCTTCAAACAGAATGCCGAAGTGATACCAGAAGCCCATATCCGCCAGTGGCATGATCTTGTGGAACACGTGCGCAATACCTACGGCAAGCGTTGGTGCGCCACCCGCACGGTTCAGCACTGACGGCTCACCGATGTCTTTCGCCGTTTGCATAATCTGCTCAGGCGAGATCACAAATCCCCATGAACTGACGGTTGCTGCCGCGTGCGCTGTAACATCTTTCAGCTGCGCCAGAATCATCGGTGCATTATCGCCGCCCAGTTCGTGCAGGTTTGGCATGGTGATGCCAAGCCCGGCTGGCGGGGTATTCATGGCGAAATACAGACCCGGTTCAATGATGGATGCCGCGACCAGCGCCATCACCGCCACGAAGGATTCCATCAGCATCGCGCCGTAACCGATAAACCGTGCATCGGTTTCGCAGGCCAGTAGCTTAGGCGTGGTGCCGGAGGCAATCAGCGCATGGAAACCGGACACTGCACCGCAGGCAATGGTGATAAACAGGAACGGGAACAACGCGCCTTTCCACAACGGACCTGTACCGTCGATGTACTGGGTCAGCGCAGGCATTTTCAGTTCCGGATTGAGGATCACGATACCGATCGCCAGCCCGACGATAACGCCGATTTTCAGGAAGGTTGCCAGATAGTCACGCGGCGCAAGAATAAGCCAGACCGGCAGCAGGGCGGAGACGAACGCATAACCAATCAGCGTGAAGGTGATGGTGGTGTCTTTGAACGTCAGCGCCGGACCCCAGAACGGGTCGCTGGCGATAACGCCGCCGAAATAGATTGACGCGACCAGCAGGACAACGCCAATGACCGAGATTTCACCCACGCGTCCCGGCCGGATAAAGCGCATGTAGATGCCCATAAACAGCGCAATCGGCACCGTAGAACACACCGTAAACACGCCCCACGGACTTTCCGCCAGTGCTTTCACCACGATTAACGCCAGCACCGCCAGAATAATAATCATGATCAGGAAGCAACCGAACAGCGCGATAGTGCCCGGCACCGGCCCCATTTCTTCTTTGATCATCTCACCCAGAGACGCGCCGTTACGGCGTGAAGAAATGAACAGCACCATAAAGTCCTGCACCGCACCGGCCAGAACCACACCGGCCAGCAACCACAGCACGCCCGGCAGATAACCCATTTGCGCGGCGAGCACCGGACCGACTAACGGACCCGCACCGGCGATGGCAGCAAAGTGGTGACCGAACAGCACATTGCGGTTGGTCGGCACATAGTTCAGGCCGTCGTTGTTGATCACCGCAGGCGTGGAACGGGAAGGATCCAGCTTCATGACCTTTTGCGCGATATACAGACTGTAATAGCGATAGGCCACCAGATAGACCGACACCGAGGCGACGACTATCCATAATGCGCTGATGTGTTCACCCCGCCGCAGGGCGACGACGCCCAGACAGCAGGCACCGAGGAGGGCAACAAGCATCCACGGTAAGTGTTTGAAGAAGGTTTTTTTGTTCATAAATAACCCGGTTATTTAAAAAAACTCACGAAATCCCCGTCTCTGTTTTCTTTATTAAGCACTGCTTTCAGAGAGGCTGGGCCTGTTTATTGCGTATTTTTCTTGCGCACTTTTATTGCCCGTATAGGGTGCCAAAATCGCCGTTGCACAGGCGGGAAAGTTGGTCAGCGGTCACAGAGAGAGATAAGCGGTTGTCAGGCGGGATGAGCGGTTAAGGGGGCGATTAAGGACGTGAAATCTGTGAGTCAGGTCACGTAGGAATCCTGTCAGAAGGTCAGGACGGCAGTGTAACTTTTGTGGCACCGTGGTGTTTTGACAGGTAAATTATTCATTTGCTAAATGATCCGAGGGATCAATCAACACATTCAGGGAGTTTTTATGAAAGGTAAGTTTCCGCAAGGTTTTATGTGGGGCGGGGCAACGGCGGCCAATCAGGTGGAAGGGGCATACGATCAGGATGGCAAAGGGCTGTCCATCGTCGATGCCATTCCGGGCGGCAAAGACCGTCTGAAGATCGTCTCCTCACCGGAATTTGATTTTACCCTTGATCCCGCAAACCATACGTATCCGAATCATAAAGGCATCGATCACTATCATCGTTTTCAGGAAGATATCGCGCTGTTCGCGGAAATGGGATTCAAATGTTACCGTTTTTCTATTGCCTGGACACGCATCTACCCGAACGGCGTTGAGCAGGAGCCTGAGGAAGCCGGGCTGAAGCATTACGATCAGGTGATTGACGCCTGTATCGCGCACGGCATCGAACCGGTGATCACCATTTCACACTATGAGATGCCGCTGCATCTGGCGACCGCGTTTGGCGGCTGGAAAAACCGCGAACTGATTGCTCACTTCGAGCGTTTTGCCCGCACGGTGCTGACCCGCTACGGGCATAAAGTGAAGTACTGGATGACCTTCAACGAGATCAACAGCGCGGCACATTTCCCGATCATGAGTCAGGGGCTGACGGTGAAAACCGGCGCGCTTGAGGCGCAGGCGAAGTTCCAGGCGTGGCATAACCAGTTTGTCGCCAGCAGTCTGGCTGTCAAAATTGCCCACGAAACCAACGCGCAAATCCAGATCGGTTGCATGATCCTGTTTGCCACCAATTACGCTTATGACTGCAATCCGGTCAATCAGCTGGAAACCCTGAAAGAGACTCAGGCGTTTAATTTCTACTGCGCAGACGTGCAGGTGGGCGGTAAATATCCGTATTACGCCAAAAGTCTGTGGCAGTCGCAGGGCGTCGAACTGGATATTCAGCCGGGTGATGTAGAGCTGATTAAACAGCATACGGTGGATTACATTGGTTTCAGCTACTACATGTCTTCGACCATCAACAAAACCAATCCTGACGCGGTCACAGCACAGGGTAACCTGCTCGGCGGCGCGCGTAATCCGTTCCTCGAAGCCAGTGACTGGGGCTGGGAAATCGACCCGGTCGGTCTGCGGATTGCCCTTAATCAGCTTTACGATCGCTATGAAAAACCGTTGTTTATTGTTGAGAACGGACTGGGCGCTGTCGATAAGCCGGATGAAAACCACTACATTGCCGATGATTACCGTATCAACTATTTGCGTCAGCATATTGAAGCCATGGCGGAAGCCATTGAAGACGGCGTGGAACTGATGGGCTACACCCCGTGGGGTTGTATCGATCTGGTGAGTATGTCCACCGGTGAGATGAGCAAGCGTTACGGTCTGATTTATGTCGACCTCGACGATAAGATCTCCGGCACCGGTAACCGTTACCGCAAGAAATCATTCCACTGGTATCAGAAAGTGATCGGAACGAACGGGGAAGATATCAGCTGATAATCTCCCGTCAGACCTGAAACAGTCCGGGTCATGCCCGGACTGTTCTTAATGTCTGTTCATTGACGGGCGAATATGAATTAACGCTCGATTTTCAGCGCTTCCATTACGAGTGAAAATGCCGGCGAATGTTGTTTCCTGCTGGGGTAATAGAGGTAATAACCCGGGAACGGCAAGCAGTAGGGTTCCAGAAAGCGTATCAGACGTCCTTCCTCAATATGGGGAGCAAACTCCTCCTCGGGTAAAAACGCCACACCGAGCCCGGCTAAGGCTGCGTCGACCATGTGGGCCGACGTGTTAAACGTCAGTTGCCCGTCAACACGCACGTTGACAGGTCCCTCATCGTTATCAAACTCCCAGATATACAGCCCGCCCGATGTTGCCATCCGCATATTCATGCAGCTATGTTGCAGCAAATCTTGCGGTGTCAGGGGCATGGGGTGTGAACTCAAATACTCAGGCGAGGCCACCGCGGCCATGCGCAGCTGAGGGGTTAGCGGCATGGCAATCATATCTTTATCGATGGTGTCACCCAGCCGCACACCCGCGTCAAACCTGTCGGCGACAATGTTTCGAAAACCGTGGTTGGCATCGAACTCCAGTTTTATCTCGGGATATTCGCGCAGCAATGCGGATAATTTCGGTAACAGAATGGTTTTGAGAACGTGCGGGCCGCAGGTGATACGCACCGTTCCCGCTGGCTTGTCACGCATCTCTGTCAGCATATCCAGTTCCGCTTCAATCTCATCAAAACGGGTGCCGATAGCCTGTAATAAACGTTCGCCTGCTGCCGTCGGCGACACATTGCGCGTGGTCCGCGTCAGTAGCCGGATATCCATGCGATTTTCAAGCGCAGTAATGGTCTGGCTGAGTGCGGGTTGTGTCACCCCCAGCTGCGCTGCGGCGCGTGTGAAACTGCCTTCGCGGGCCACAGTCACAAACGCAATGAGATCATTGAAATTACGTTTCATTGCACCTTCTTCACTTTCGATTTATAAGCAGAGCTTATAGCCCCATTAAGTATTTATTAGCTGGTAAGACTATACCCGTCGTGTAGAATTTTTAGCAAGCCGGAATACGAAAGAACCGGGATAAAAACCCCTTCGTCTGATTCGATTAACCACATGAAATTACTGTTTTTATTCTTACGAATAAGACGCGGCACCGGCTTGCCAAAAATTCATCCTGCAGAAAGAAAAAAGGATCACAAGTGACGACAGCAGCAGAGAAAGATTTTGTGAACCAGACTCCGGCCGCACACTGGAACGGGGTCTGGGCGATAACGATGTGCGTGTTTGCGCTGGTGGCATCCGAGTTTATGCCGGTGAGTTTGCTGTCACCGGTTGCCCGCGATTTGGGCGTCAGCGAAGGGCTGGCCGGACAGGGGATTGCCATCTCCGGTGGACTGGCGGTGATAACCAGTCTGTCGATCTCCCGGCTGGCCGGTAACGTCAACCGCAAGGCGCTGCTTTTAGGGCTGACAATTCTGATGGCATTTTCCGGCGGACTGATTGCTTTAGCGCCCGGCTATACGACTTACATGATCGGACGAGCCCTGATCGGCGTGGCCATTGGCGGATTCTGGTCCATGTCGGCCGCTGTGGCTATGCGCCTGGTTCCGCAGGATCAGGTTCCCCGCGCACTGGCTATTTTCAACGGCGGTAATGCGCTGGCAACTGTGGTCGCCGCACCGCTGGGCAGTTATCTGGGGGGCGTCATTGGCTGGCGCGGTGCCTTTTTGTGTCTCGTGCCTGTGGCGCTTATCGCCTTTGTCTGGCAGTGGATCAGCCTGCCGTCTATGGCGCCGGAAAGCAGGAAAAATTCTGCAGGGAACGTCTTTCGTTTATTCAAAAATCCTTTAGTGCTGGCGGGTATGGCTGCGTGCGGGATTTTCTTTATGGGGCAGTTTGCCCTGTTTACCTATGTCCGGCCGTTTCTGGAAACCGTCACGCGGGTCAGTGCAGAGATGCTGTCCCTCATTTTGCTGGCGATTGGCGTCGCGGGTTTTGCCGGGACATTACTGATCGGCACGTTTCTGAATAAGCGTTTCTATCTCACGCTCATGGTGATCCCGCTGCTGATGGCCTTCATCGCCGTCATGCTGATGGTTCTTGGCCATTCGTCCGGGATCGTGATCATTCTGCTGGCGTTATGGGGGCTGGTGGCAACGGCAGCGCCGGTCGGCTGGTGGTCCTGGGTGGCAAGCACTTTCCCCAATAATGCCGAAGCCGGGGGCGGGCTGATGGTCGCTGTGGTGCAACTGTCGATTGCGCTGGGCTCGACCTTAGGGGGCGTCGCCTTTGATCATATCGGCTGGCAAAGCACGTTCACCGTTAGCGCGTTGCTGTTGCTTCTGGCGTCCGGCCTGACGTTTATCACTTCACGCAATGACCATTGATCACACGAGCATTTTTAACCGGACGAACTGAAGTCCATTCACCGCAATACCTGATTAAGGATAATTCCATGAGAGTGTTAACGATGTTGTTAGGGCTGTTTGTCAGCTCATTTGCTGCAACAGCCGCCGATATGTCCAACGGCGCAGATAACTTTTATAAAAGCGATAAAGTGACTCAGCAAAAGGTGACGTTTAAAAACCAGTATCAGATGAATGTGACCGGCAATCTTTTCATGCCAAAAGGCATGAATGAAAGCGCGAAAAAACCGGCCATTGTCATTGGTCATCCGATGGGGGCGGTGAAAGAACAGAGTTCCAATCTGTATGCGCAAAAGCTTGCCGAGCAGGGATTTGTGACGCTGGCGATAGACATCTCTTTCTGGGGCGAAAGCGAAGGTAAACCGCGCAATGCTGTCGCGCCGGATATCTATGCAGAGGATTTCAGCGCTGCTGTGGATTACCTCGGCACGCGTCCCTATATCGACAAAAACCGCATCGGGGTACTGGGGATTTGCGGCAGCGGCAGTTTCGTTATCAGTGCGGCAAAAATTGATCCGCGTATGAAAGCGATTGCGACGGTCAGCATGTATGACATGGGGTCGGCAAATCGACACGCGCTCAATAATTCGTTAACCCTTGCGCAGCGTAAACAGATCATTGCCGAGGCGGCAGAGCAACGTTACAGCGAATTCACCGGTGGCGAAACGAAATACACCAGCGGCACGCCGCATAAAATTGACGAGAACTCTCCCCCTGTTGCCAAGGAGTTCTACGACTTTTATCGCACTCCGCGCGGCGAGTTTACGCCAAAAGGTTCATCACCGGCGCTGACCACACACCCGACGCTGACCAGCAATGTGAAATTCATGAACTTCTATCCGTTCAACGATATTGAGACCATTTCACCGCGTCCGATGCTGTTTATCACCGGCGACCAGGCGCATTCAAAAGAATTCAGCGAGGATGCCTATAAACGTGCGGGGCAGCCGAAAGAGTTGTACATCGTTCCGGGTGCCGGTCACGTTGATCTTTACGACCGTACCGATCTGATCCCTTTTGCGAAACTGACTGCGTTCTTTAAAGAAAACCTGAAATAACCCCGCGGATTATTAACAGTCCGGGCCTTTGCCCGGACTACACTTTTGCCCGCACCAGCTCATTGAACCGCGTCGTGTACGCCGGTGACAGCATTTCGCGTTTCATCGCCCAGCCGCGCTGGATCCCCTGACCGGCAAACCAGACTTTGCCGACCCCGTCCTTGTGGATCTTGTCCAGCGTGGCCATCAGATGATCGCTGTTTTTCTTTGGCTGATATTCATCAAACAGATTGAGCTGGGCGACGCCCTGACTGAAAAAGTCGCCCAGCATCACACCGCCTTTCTGATAGCGATATCCGGGTTTCCAGATCTGATCGAGACAACGCACGGCGGCGGCAAGAATATCGCGGCTGTCGTGTGTCGGCGTCATCAGTTTGATGCCGGCATGATTGCCGTAATAAGGGACTTTCGGGTCGTGCGGACTGGTTTTCACAAACGCTGACACGTAGCGGCAATACTGATGTTCTCCGCGCAGTTTTTCCGCCGCGCGTACGGCATAATTGCAGATGGCTTCGCGCATATCCTGATACTCCGTAATGCGTTCGCCAAAAGAACGCGAACAGATAATCTGCTGCTTGGTCGGCACCGATTCTTCAAACGCCAGACAGGATTCGCCGCGCAGTTCGCGCACGGTACGCTCCAGCACCACGCTGAAATGTTTGCGGATCAGCGCCGAAGGGCAGTCGGCAAGTTGCAACGCCGTGGTGATCCCCAGCATATTGAGCTTTTTACTGATGCGCCGCCCCACGCCCCAGACTTCTTCCACCGGCACCAGAGCCATCAGTTTCCGCTGACGCACGGTCTGCGATAAATCCAGCACGCCACCGGTGCCTTTCCAGGTTTTCGCCGCAAAGTTCGCCAGTTTGGCCAGCGTTTTGGTGGGGGCAATCCCCACGCCAACGGCCAGATGTGTCTCCTTCCAGAGGGTCTTCTGCACCTGTTTACCAAAATCATGCAGCGAGATGCAGTTTTCGATATTAGTGATATCCAGAAAGGCCTCATCGATGGAGTAGATATCCACCGCAGGCGCCAGCCGTTCGAGTGTTTCCATCACGCGGTTCGACATGTCGGCATACAGCGCGTAGTTGGATGAAAACACTGCCACGTTGTGCTGGCGGATCGCGTCGCGTGCCTTGAAAAAAGGCGCGCCCATCGGGATCTGCGCCTTTTTGGCCAGCGCATTGCGGGCAATCACGCAGCCGTCATTGTTGGACAACACAATCACCGGCCGCCCGCGGAGATCTGGCCGGAACACGGTTTCGCAGCTCGCGTAAAAGGAGTTCACATCAACGAGGGCAAACATGGTTTGGTTGTCGCTTATAAGGTTTCATTCTTCATACCTATAAAATACTGGTTATGCATACAGTATAATCATAAGTGCGGGAAATGGAAAACGCTTAAGGGGTGAGTCGTCAATCAGCCGGGAAATACAAATCAGCTGCTGATCACTGAGTGTCTTACCCAGATTGAAGGTGTCGCCAGCATTCGCTCAAGTTTTGCTCTCAGTCAGGTGAAATACACCACCGCCTTGCCGACGCGGCATTTAAGAAGGTGAGAAGTGAAGATGTGTTCCCGTATTTACCCCAACCGCACAGGGTTATCCACAAAATCTGGGGATAACCCTGTGCAAAGTCTGGCCTGAAAATCAGCAGTGAATTCCTTCAGACCAGTCGGTATAACCTTTCGCGTCACCGCCGTAACAGGTTTCTTTTGCGGCGATAGTCAACTCAGCACCATAACGCAGACGTTTGGGTTGTCTGTCATACTGATTTCTTAATGGTTGACCGGTCGGCTAGTTTTGTGGTTGCATTTTGTGCGATCCATTTTTACCGGGTGTCGCTGCAAAGAATAATGGCGACACACATTTTGAGAAGGAGGCATTAATGACCACGATTTTCATTATCGGCGCGGCGGGCAATATAGGGCGCCGCCTGTCAAAGACGCTTGCAGATAAAGGACATGCTGTTCGTGCACTTTACCGTAAACCTGAACAGGAACAGACGTTACGTCAGGCAGGGGCCGAACCGGTCAGCGGGAACCTGACAGAGCTGGATGCCACTACTTTGGCAGCGTACATGAAAGGCAGCGACGTGGTGGTCTTCACCGCAGGTGCCGGTGGCAAAGGCGGACCGGAAATGACCAATGCGGTCGATGGCGAAGGGCTGAAAACCGCGGTCGCAGCGGCGACTCAGGCTGGCGTTTCGCGCTTTTTGCTGGTATCTGCATTCCCGGAAGCAGGGCGCGGTAAAACCATTTCTGATACGTTTGAAAACTACATGCGCGTCAAAAAAGAAGCCGATGTGGCGCTGGCGCAAAGCGAACTGGACTGGGTGATCTTAAGACCGGGAACATTAGTGGATGACAGCGGTACCGGACTGATTCAGGCCGGACCCGCCATTCCTTACGGCGATATCCCCCGTGATGACGTGGCAGCCATGCTTGCTGAAATCATTGAGCAGCCTGATGTCAGCCGTGTCATCATTGAACTGACTGCGGGAGATGTGCCGGTTCGTCAGGCTGTAGAGAAGATAGCGAAACGCTAAAGGTTTTTGCCACTCCCAGGCGGGCAGAAGAACGTTTGCCCGTCAGGAGAGTGCCGGATCGGAAAGGGGAGCCGGCAGCCTGAATGAAAAGTTTTTTAAATTACCTGTAGACGACCGGTCTAATTGTTGTTAGTGTAGCGACAAGGTTAAGGCGAACGGGCGATATCACACTGCTTTGTTCAGACCGGATCCAAAGGCTTTTCGTAATGGGTTCACAGGATTTTTTTATCTGACATCTAGACGACTGGTCTACTTAAATCACAATTCACTACGCCGGAGATTTATTATGAAGATTCTTATGGTTCTCACCTCACACGATAAACTGGGTAACACAGGCCGTAAAACAGGTTTCTGGCTGGAAGAGCTGGCCGCGCCTTACTATGCATTTAAAGATGCCGGAGCGGAAATTACGCTGGCTTCTCCAGAAGGTGGCAACCCGCCGTTAGATCCAAAAAGCAATGAGCCGGATTTCCAGACTGAACAGACTCACCGCTTCGAGGCCGACGAGCAGGCAACCGCTCAGCTGGCTTCAACGGTTCGTCTCGACAGCGTGTCGCAAGCTGATTTCGACGCCGTTTTCTATCCTGGCGGTCACGGTCCGTTGTGGGATCTGGCAGAAGATAAAAATTCTGTCGCCCTGATCGAAGCGTTTCTGGCGGCCGGTAAGCACGTGGCGCTGGTCTGTCATGCACCGGGCGTACTGCGTCATGTTAAAACTTCTGAAGGAAAACCACTGGTTGAAGGCAAAAAAGTGACCGGTTTTACCAACACCGAAGAAGAAGCGGTAGGGCTGACAGACGTGGTGCCTTTCCTGGTGGAAGACGAACTGATAGCCAAAGGCGGTATCTATTCCAAAGGACCGGACTGGGGTTCTTATGTGGTGATCGACGGTCTGCTGATCACCGGTCAAAACCCGGGCTCTTCTGCTGAAGCGGCTGAACTGCTGATTAAGCAACTGGGCGCATAGTCGTTCCTCACGCGGGGTGGCAGGCATGAATGTCGCCCCGCTTAGCAGGTGTCGATCTGTTGTTATTGCGGGGTGACAGAGTGTATTGTCGTGCGTGAAGATATTGTCCTTTCATTCGCTCATAGACGACTGGTCTAGTTTCTGGTAAATTTGCCCTATGACTACTGCAACTCAACACCATAACAATGACGTCCGCGAACATATCCTTGCGACAGGCCAGCGTATTATGGCCGGCAAGGGTTTTTCTGCTGTCGGACTGAATGAAATCCTCAAAGACGCGGGCGTGCCCAAAGGGTCTTTCTATCACTATTTTGGCTCGAAAGAGGCTTTTGGTGTGGGAATGCTTGAGCGCTATTTTGAAGACTATCTGGCCGACCTCGACAGGACGCTGAGCCAGCCCGGCCTTAATATGGCGCAGCGACTGATGAATTACTGGCAGCTATGGCGGGAATCTCAGTCATTCTCCGACTGTCAGGGCAAATGCCTTGCCGTGAAACTGGGCGCGGAAGTCGCTGATCTGTCGGATACCATGCGTTTAACGCTGCTTTCCGGCACGGCGGGAATTATCTCGCGTCTGGCGGAAGCATTAGAAACGGGTGTGGCTGAGGGATCTCTGACGATTGATGACACACCACGCACCGTGGCGGAAAGTTTGTATCAGCTCTGGCTGGGTGCCAGCGTGATGGTCAAGATTGTCCGCAACATGAGCCCGTTTGATTCCGCGATGGCGACGACGCAAAAGATTATTCACATCATCTGAAAATAATGCCAGCCATATTAAATGACTGGCATTCGCTTGCGAAAATGATTATTCCGGCAGTTGTGCTAACGCGTTTTTCACTGCATCAGGCATCGAAGGGCGTCCGTTAGTCAGACAGGTTGCCACAAAAGTGGCTTCGGCAAACACCACGCCATCCACTTTGATCTGCTGAACGAAGTTGACGCGGTTACGTTTCTCATTTCTCGCCAGTTCACAGGTTACTTCAACCTGATCGCCTTTTTGCAGGCTTTTACGAAAGCGCAGTGAATACTCCAGCACCATGTACATGTTGCCCTGAGCAAACTCTGCCTCGATATCAATACCCAGCGCTTCGCGCATGTAGGCATGGCGCGTCCATTCCATATAGAAGGGATAATACAAACCATCCACGACACCCTGAAAATCGATATGTTTTTCATCTACTTCATAATGCTTACTAAACATTTGCTGCTCCGTAGCCAGTCCATTTTTTTAAACAGGGCATCATATATACAACAGTAAGTTCTTTTGGTAAAAACCAACGTGTTTCAGAATATAAGATCTCTTGTATCAGGATAAAAAATCCCTTTGCGGGAGCCGGTGACTATAGGAAAGAACCCATGCTGAAAGAAAACTTCAACGAACTGCAGATTTTTCTGGTCGTTGCGAGAGAACGAAGTTTTACCAAAGCAGCAGGAAAGCTGGGGGTTTCGCAGTCGGCGCTCAGTCATGCCGTTAAGGCGCTGGAAGAACGTTTAAACATCCGCCTTTTGACCCGTACCACCCGAAGTGTCGCGCCTACTGAAATCGGCGAGAAGATTATTGCCTGCCTGGAACCACGACTTGCCGATCTCGAGCAGGAGCTGGAAACACTTGTTCAGCTTAACGGCCCGACCTCCGGGAATATCCGCATATCGGCGGGGGAACACTCCGCAAGAAAATTATTGTGGCCAAAGCTGAAGCCGTTTTTACAAGAATATCCTGAAATCAATGTCGAACTGCATGTGGATAACGGCTTCGTCGATATCGTCGATGGTCGCTACGATGCCGGGGTGCGTCTGGGCGAGAGCGTAGATAAGGATATGATTGCCGTCCGCATCGGTCCGGATTTCCGTATGGTGGTCGTCGGTTCGCCGGACTATTTTGCTGAAAAGGGTATTCCGCAAACTCCGCATGAGCTGCAATACCACAAGTGCATCAATATGCGTCTGCCAACCGCCGGTGGGTTGTACCACTGGGAGTTTGAGAAAGAAGGAAAGCCGCTGCGGGTGCGCGTGGAAGGGCAACTGACGTTTAATTTGCTGTCAGAACGAATCGATGCGGTGCTGTCAGGATTTGGACTGGCCTGTGTGCCGGAGGACATGGTTGAGGACCGGGTGAAATCTGGTGAACTGATTCAGGTGCTGGATGCGTGGTGTCCGTCGTTTCCTGGCTATTACCTTTACTACCCGAGCAGAAAACAACATCCGCCAGCTTTTGCGCTGATGATTGATATGCTGCGCGACAACGGATAATACGTCAGCGGCACGAATTTTATCCTTCACAGGCTATGGTTCAGTCCCGCAATACTTTCGAGAAACATACAGCCTCATCCCGGCCGATATAGGGTCCGTAATTCTCTATGAGTACGTATCCATTATTCTTATAAAAATTTACCGCCTTATGGTTAATGTGTCGGGTTTCAAGCCATATCTCTGTATATCCCATGTTTTTCGCGGATGTTTCAAGAAAATTGAGTAAGGCTTTTCCTACCCCAGGGGCGCTTCGGTCTGAGAACATTCTTTTAAGTTCGGCGATATTTTCTGTTAACGGTCGGATAGCCCCGCATCCTGTTGCATCGCCTTTTTCATTTCGTGCCAGCACCCAAAGCGATCTGTCACCATCCATTGAATCTATTGTGAAATTACTTTTTCCACTATCACCCGTTATCGCTGCAAGCTCCGCTGACAATTTTTCTATTAAAGAACAAGAATCTGGCGAAAATGGGTCTGATTTCTCTACTGTTATCATTCGATACCCTCATAAAGTTCTTAGTCAGAATAGAAGATGTTTACGGTAAATTCCTCATGTTTTATTTGATGATGTTAAATGCCGGATTTCTACAGCTCCACCTGTGATGTTTTCCGTTTTTCTGGCCGATCACTTAAACTGCCCCACACAGGACGGAACATAGGGAAAGTAAGATGCTTTTGCCAGCGACAAGCTTTATAAAAAACGTGTATCAATCGTCATCTGAAGAATGAGTCATCAATTGTTTGTTTCTCTGGATGGGCCCAAGGGTGCCGGTAAAACCACATTGCTGGAGGCCATTACGAAAGTATTAAGGGCAGATAACAAGAAGGTGGTCCGCCTTTGCGAGAAAAAAAGCGATCCTTACAGGGGCGAAACAATGGCTCTTGTTAACAAGTTCGCCCGAAATCCCACTCTGGATTTGGAATTAGAGGTTTGTAAGCGCCTTGCTGATAGCCGTGCCTGGATTTCTGAACATGTGCTGACTAAGCAGCCAGCGGACTGCATTATCCTGATGGATCGCTGGTATCCGTCGGATGCCGCGTTTCGCCGGATGATCCCTTTTGCAGAGATTTTACAGCTTAACATTCAACGAAAGGTGAGAACGCCAGACCTGCATGTCGGGGTGGTGACTGCGCCTGAAATTTCCTGGGCAAGGGCCGCGTCGCGGTCACGCGGGCTGGGAAGTACGGTGATTTCTAAGCTGGAAGAGCATGTCGCTTGTACCACGGCGTTCGAGCGAGAAGTTGCACATCATGACTGGGTTTTATGCCGCAATGAAGGAACGATAGAAGACGCAACGATGCAGGTCATTTCTGAGATCTACAGGGTGTCCGGCTCCTTACATCCCCGTTTCTAAAAACTCAATAAAGGCTCTGACTTTTGAATTCAGTGCCGAGCGTTCGTTGACGCAGGCATAGATATTCATCGGCAGGGACTCTGCGTCGCTGTCGCAGAACAAAGGCATGAGCCGTCCGCTATCAATCAACGGCTGGGCGATAAAGCTTGCCAGCCGCGCGATACCGCCGCCGTTCTCTGCTATTTTGGCAATAATATCAATGTCATCGCTGATGAATTGCGGATTGAGTTTCGCATTAACAGGTTGCCCGTTAATCTTAAATGTCCAGGGCAGAAAACGTCCGTCGGTGGGATAACGAAAAACCAGGCAGGCGTGCCGGCTCAGTTCTTCAGGAGTCTGCGGGATGCCTGCGCGCGCCAGATAAGCGGGGGCGGCGCAGAATATAAACGGCAAAGAGGCGATTTTTCTGGCAATCAGTTGATCGTTTAGTTGTGCCTCGATGCGGATACTGACGTCTATGCCTTCCAGCCGGTGGTCAACGTTGCGATCGGTGCTGATCAGTTCGACATCAATATCGGGAAATGACGCTTTGAACGCTGGCATCAGTGGTGCGATGACATACCGGCCAAAGGCGGCAGTCGTGGCGATGCACAGCGGACCCTGCGGTTTGGTTTCAAGCGCAGCAGCCTGCGAAGCGAGATCAATATCATGGGGAATATGGCGGACTTTCTCGAAATAGCGTTTACCACTTTCGGTTAATGTCATGCTCCGGGTGGTGCGCGATATCAGGCGTACGCCCAGATGTGTCTCAAGTCGCGACAGGCTCTGGCTCACCGCCGCCGGACTCATCCCTTTACCGCGTGCTGCCGCGGCGATACTGCCGTGTTCCACTACGCGGATAAAATTGCTGATCAGCCCTAACACATCCATAGTCTCTCCCGTGCCCGATTCGTCACTTTTTATTAATAATGATTAAAGCACAACCGCTCTACCACCGTCAGGGCTAGCTTGTTAGTTTATCCGCTGTTTCGCAAACCTCCGTTAAACAGGATAACCCGATGACTGATGCAGTAACAAAGAATACTCCATGGATCCGCTTTCCAAAACGCACTTCACCCTACATATTTGCTCTGTATATGGCGACCATTATGGCGTTTCTGATGAGTCTGGTGATCACTCTGGCTGAATTTGGCATGGGGCCTCATTACATGGAAAATGTGATGAATGCTTATCAGGTTGCTATGCCCGCGGCCTTTGTCTGCATACTCGTTGTCCGTCCGGTGGTTATCCGGCTGGTGGGATTAACGGTTCACGGTCACTGAGTCATTCAACAGGCTGCCCTGGAGATATATAGAAAAGGGCGGGCGTCTCATCTACGCTGTATGAGCTTTGCCCTTTTTGCATTTACAGGAACTGGAAAGATGAAAGTCGACTGGCACAGCGCCTTGCTGACACGTACCACGCTTGTGGATAAGCATTACAGAAACACCCAGAATGTTCGTCGTTTCCTGACTGAGCAGTGCGGGGAGGATTTTCGCTTCGATCGTGATTTTATGGCCTGGATACGCAATGAAGTGCCAAAAACGCTGGGCGATGTGGCCGATGAGTGGAAGCGCAGGCAGTCACCGTAACGCTGATATTTTAAATTCTGAGTCCTCGATGCTGAGGACTCAGTTCGAAATATCCTCAGTTCATTCCGTTCAGTTTTTCCATCACTTCATCAGATAAACTCAGACGTGCGCTGGCCAGGTTTTCCTGCAAATGTTCCGGTGATGACGTGCCGGGGATCAGCAAAATATTCGGTGAACGTCTGAGCAACCAGGCCAGCGCGACCTGCATTGGTGTGGCCTGTAAGTCAGCGGCGACTTCATCGAGTTGCGTTGACTGCAGCGGGGAAAATCCGCCGAGCGGGAAGAAAGGCACGTAGGCGATGCCCAGATCCGCCAGCCGATCCACCAGCGCATCGTCATGGCGGTTGGCCAGGTTATACATATTCTGCACGCAGACAATCGGCGTCAGTTTCTGCGCGTCCTCGACCTGTTTTGCCGTGACATTGCTCAGGCCAATATGACGAACCAGTCCGCGTTCTTTCAGCTTAATCATCGCCTCGAGCTGCGGTTCGAGCGATCCTTCTTTCGGCTGATGGGTATCCAGCATACTGCGCAGATTCACCACTTCCATTGCCTCAAGCCCCAGATTGCGCAGGTTATCTTCCACCGCACTGACCAGTTCCTGTGGCGTAAATGCCGTTAACCAGCCGCCTTTCTCATCCCGGCGCGCACCGACTTTGGTGACGATACACAGATTGTCAGCGTAAGGATGCAGGGCTTTTTTGATCAGCTTATTGGTTTCATGCGGACCGTAGAAATCACTGGTATCGATATGATTCACACCGCTCGCCACCGCATCGCGCAATACCTGAATGGCGCGGGCCTCATCTTTTACCGGACCAAAAACACCCGGACCTGCCAGCTGCATGGCACCGTAACCTAAACGTGCCACTTCGCGGTCGCCGAGACGATAAGTCATTGAGGGTTGTGACATGGGACTCTCCTTTATGTGTGTTCAATGATTGTAGCGCTGCGCTGGCTGTGCAACTATCCGGTGAAATCAGGACAAACTGTACGAGGCTACGCACAATGTCGATGGATATCGCCCTGCTGCACGCAGTGGTTGAGGTGGCAAAAGCCGGGGGATTTCGCGAGGCGGCGCGGGTTACCGGCAGTAATGCATCACGGCTCAGCGATGCGGTACGCCGCGCCGAACAACAACTGGGCATCCGGTTATTTCACCGCACCACGCGCACGGTGGTTCTGACCGAAGCCGGCAGGGCGCTGATTGAACGACTGCTGCCCGCCATGAATGAAGTGAATGCCGCGCTGGACGCGCTCAACCGTTATCGTCACACGCCGGGTGGCGTACTGCGCCTGAATGTGCCGGTCAGCGCCACGCGGCTGGTTTTGCCCGCCTTAGTGCCGGAATTTTTGCGGCGTTATCCCGATATCCAGCTGGAAATCATCGCCGAAAGTAATGTGCAGGATGTGTTTCGAGATGGCTGCGATGCCGGTATCCGTTATGACGAACGTCTGGAGCAGGATATGGTGGCGATCCCCATTGGTCCGCGTATTCAGCGCTACGCCGCCGCCGCGTCACCGGCATATCTTGATGTCCACGGCAGGCCGTCGCATCCGCGGGATCTGATCCCGCATCGCTGTCTGCGCGGGCGTTATGCCAGCGGCATCATGCCTGACTGGGAATTCGAGCGGGAAGGCGAAACCCTCAGCGTGCAGGTGAGCGGTCCGCTGGTGGTCAGCGTCGGAGGCGCGGTCGATCTGGCGGTGGAAGCAGCGATAGCCGGGACGGGGATCATTTATCTGTTTGAAGAATGGTTACGGCCCGCCATCACCAGCGGAAAACTCGAGCCCCTGTTGCAGCCATGGTGGCTGTCTTTTTCCGGTCCGTGGCTTTATTACAACGATCGCCGTCTGATCCCCGCGCCTTTACAGGCGTTTATTGATTTTGTACGTGAGGATAATCTGCGCCGCGAAACGTCACTCTGAGCGTTGTGCTGCCTGCGGTGTCACTGCCGGATGATAAGACGAGGGCGGCTGACCGATCACGCGGCGAAACATGGTGGAAAAAGACGAGCCATTGTCGTATCCCATCGACAGCGCGATGTCACTGACCGGCCTTCCGGCCACTAATCCCGACAACGCTACCAGTACACAGGCGCGCTGCCGCCAGACAGAAAATGACATCCCCGTTTGTTGAAGAAAATGACGGCGGAAGGTGCTGGCGCTCATAAACAACGCGTTCGCCCAGCGGTCAGCAGGATCATGGATCGATGGTGCGGCTAAAAAGGCCTGACACAGCGCCAGCAGCGGCGGATTTTGTGGCAGCGGAATTTCAAATTCCCGTGTCTGCATCGCGGCAATTTCCTGCAAAAGCAGCGCCACCAGCAGACGATCTCGTGATGACTCGTACAAAGGTTCGAGCTCAACGGCCTCGAGCAACAATTGTCTCAGCAGGGGAGAAACGGTAAGGATTTTACAGCGGTCACGGGCGGGCCACTGCTGCACGCTTTCCGGTTCGATATACAAACTGCGCGTCGAAACGCAGATAAATTTCACACTGTGCGGCTCCAGGGCGGGGATCCACACCGCGTGCTGTGGCGGTACTATCCAGTTTCCCGAACGGGTCGTGACGTGCATCAGCCCGGTGGCGCCGTACAGCAACTGGGCGCGACGGTGACGATGCTCAGGCAGCACAAATCCTCCCGGATAATCGTTCCCCACCGCCACGACTTCCCGGTCGAGATCTTCATAATCTTTTATATGAACGTTGCGCATAAAATTTTCAGGCTGCTTGTTGACCGATTCGCAAGGGTAAATGAGCGCTGCAAAAATGGGAAGGGCACGGTGAAGCCGCTACTCTTGCCGCCTGACATTTTGCGGAGTGGTTACGTGAACGACATCATCATTATTCTTCTGGCAGGTTTTACGACAGGCATCACCACGGTGCTGTTTGGTTTTGGCGGCGGGTTTATTGTGGTGCCTTTTGTGTATCACATCGTGGCGGTGCAGCCGGGTCTGTCACCACATGCCATGCATATTGCCGTGGCGACCTCGACCGCCGTCATGGTGTTTAACGCCGGATGGGCCAGCGTACAGAGCGGCCGGGCGGGAAGATTAAATACCGCCGTGTTGTTTCCGCTGGTCTGGTTTATCGCCACCGGCGCGGTGGGTGGTTCACTGCTTGCCGGATTACTGAAAGATGAGCTGGTTCGCGCCCTGTTTATCCTTTATCTGATCATCACGCTGGCGGATTGCCTGATGCGTAAAGGCTTTATCATCCGGCCACAGCCGCGAAAATTATCCGGTACCACTGTACGGCTGGGGGGCATTTTCATTGGCGTCGTGGCGGCGCTGCTGGGCGTGGGTGGCAGTGTGATGACGGTGCCGCTGCTGCGCCGTCATGGTCATGAGATGCGTGATTGTGTCAGTGCGGCAAATCCGCTTTCCATTCCCGTGGCGGTATGTGGCGCGGTGACCTACAGCCTGGCGGGGCTGCATGCGGTTCCGGCACCGGGGTATTCAGGTTACATCAGCCTGAAGATTTTGGTACTGCTCACAGCATCAGGTTTTTGCGGCATGTTGTTTACCCGCCGGTGTATTCCAGCCGTGCCCGACGTTCTGCATGCCCGGATTTATGTCATCTTGCTGCTGGCGGTGCTGATGGCGATGGCTATTTGAAAACACGAATAATTAACACAACCATAATATAATCCACGACTATTACCCATGAAGGATATATTTATCCAAAGCTTATAAATAACATTTACCTTAATAAAGGTATAGACCGGCCTTGTTTAACTCTTATTTAGTTTTCCCACCTCAGAATAATAGTATTAAAAATATCCTTTATACAGACTGAAGAGATATTAAATAAATTCAGTTCATCGGTAACAGGTACGAATTTTCCGGTGGTTCAATACATTATCTGAGGCTGGAATAATCATCTTATGCGTAGAGTTAACCGGGTAAATCTTTTATGGCTTCTGGCCTTTACGGGGCCAGGTGCGGCTAAAAATGATGCCAGCGAACTGAGTTTATACTCAATCAATACCGGTTCATTTGTTTATCATATGACGGGTAATGTCGGGGACTACAACGAAATTTTCAAGAATAAGTTCTTTTCCGTTGAGCGTAAATTCTCTCAGGAGTCGAAGAACAGTATGCTCGTGGGCACGATGAAAAACAGTTTTAACGATCGTTGTTTGTCGGTGGGTATGAGAAGGGATTTACACGAAATCAATTCCAGGTGGATGATAAAAGGGGTCTATGCCTACACCGGTGAGTTCTTTGCAAAAGCGTTCAGTGACTGCGGCAATCACGGGTCATATCATGATTTTAAAAAAGTCACCGGCATTGGTTTTTCGCCTTACATCTACCACGCGCTCCAGTACAACCCGACCACTTTCTTCGGCGTTGAAGCGGGGATTATTGCGCCTGATATTTTTGCAACCAGCATCCAGTGGAGTTTCCGGTAAGGTTCTGACATAAATAGTTTTTTTCAATGTGATAACGCCTCCCTATATACCGAAAATACCTTTCGGTTCTCCTCCTGATATTCTTTTTATTCACTGCGTCTATACTCAAATTCAGGCTGATGCTGTTCGATTTTCAATACTGTTTTTTCATTAAGGCGGTGGCTGACGTGCTTAAAAAAACTTTCGGGCTTTCATGCTTGCCGTTATTAGTAGCCCTGCCTGGGAGCCAGGCAGATCAATTAAAATTATATTCGATTAACACCGGATCCTTCGTTTATCACCTGACCGGTAACCACGGGCAATATACTGAGAAATTTGATAACGATTTCTACTCAGTTGAGAGAAAATTTTCTGAAGATTCAAAGTATAGCGTGTTAGTCGGGACGATGAAAAACAGCTTTGATGACCGCTGTATCGCCATAGGGATGCGACGCGACTGGGCGGAGAGCAACACGGGTTGGGTGTTCAAAGGCGTGTACGGTTACACTGGCGAGTTCTTTTTTGATGCCTTCAAACACTGTGGCGATGATGGATCTTATGCCGATTTCAAGAAAGTCACCGGCATTGGCTTTTCACCGTATATTTATCACGCCATTCAATACAACTTCACTGATTATTTCGGCGTTGAAAGCGGGATTATTATCCCTTCAGTTTTTGTGATCACCGTGCAATGGAGCTTTAGATAACGCCCCACGCTCAGCCCAGCAATCCCAGATGTTCGACCAGAATCGACGTGCCGATGCCAATCAGTACCACGCCACCGAGGATTTCCGCCCATTTACCGATCGCCGCACCGAGAAAACGGCCCAGCAACATACCGGACGTCGCCATAATGGTGGTAGCCGCGCCAATGGTCAGTGCCATCACCACAATATTCACCTGAAGGAACGCCAGCCCGACGCCGACGGCCATTGCATCCAGACTGGTCGCGACGGCGGTGGTGACCAGCAGCCAGAAGCCGTGGCGACGCGGTGCTTCTGTCTCTTCTGCGGTATCTTTTTTAAAGGCTTCCACAATCATTCGGATACCGAGGATCAGCAGCAGGGTAAACGCCACCCAGTGATCCCAACTCATAATAAACTGGCTGGCCGCCAGACCAATACCCCAGCCGATGACCGGCGTAATCGCTTCGATCACACCAAAAATGAGTCCGGTACGTAATGCCTCTTTAAAGGGCGGACGGTGCAGTGCTGCGCCTTTGCCGATTGCTGCTGCGAACGCATCCATGGACATGCCGAACGCCAGAATGAGGATTGTGTAAAGTTGCATAAAACAGACCAGTCAGGCCTTCATGAAGAAAAAGGCTGTTTATTAAAAGATGCGCGCAGTCTGCCACAGAAATTAAAATAAAAAAACCATAATTTTCAATATGTTATAGTATTGGTTAAGAATGTTAGCACAGGCTATATTTGGTTGAAATGCCCGCAAATTGCTGAAAATGGCATCGGCAGGAATGAAAAACATCAATCATCATAACGATTTATCGCGAGCCGGTTTTATTCACGGAATCTCACCTGCGAAGGCTCGCGCTTCCTCATCGTGCGGCGTAAACAATAAACGTCACTACGCCAAATATCTCCAGCGACTCTTCATCCTGAAAAGTGATCGGCTGATAATTCGGATTCATCGGTACCAGTTGCAGTACCGGATGAGTCCGCAATTTTTTTACCGTGAATTCACCGTCCACCGCCGCCACTACGATATCGCCATCAACCGCTGTCAGGGCGCTGTCCACCACCAGCAAATCGCCTTCGTTGACGTTGGCATCGCTCATCGAATGGCCGGAAACACGGATAAAATAGGTCGCGCTGGCATGGGCAATCAGCAGTTTGTTCAGATCGATACGCGACTCCACGTAATCCTGCGCCGGAGACGGAAAGCCGCAAGGCACGCGATCCAGGAATAACGGCAGGGTGATTTTTTGCAGATGTTCTGCGGGTGTGTACAAAATCATACTCATTTCTCGTGACACTGGTTTTATATACAGTATTCACGCTGAAGGGGCACGGATCAAGCCTGTCAGATGAAGAAAATCCTATCTGCCTGTGCGGACAGAAAATTTAGTGTTCCGCCTATATCCTGTTTCACGACGTACAACGGCGTTCAGACCGGGAGACAATAAAATTATGAGGTTTGTAATTTATTCGAACTATTTTTAGACAGTAAACAATTGCCCTGTGCAAACTGCACACAAAATAAAGTGTTAAAAGATATTATTTTTAGAAAATTAAAATTTCTACGTATTATGGTGTCACATGAAATTTTTAATTATTTAATAGAAGTAGAGAAGTTTCTATAAATGTGTACTTTTTATAAGTAAATAAATGTAATGTATTTATAATATCATGATTTAACTGAGTAATTTATAATTAAATAAAGTTAATATATTAGTAAGTAGAAAGTTATTTAAAAAGAAAAAGCAATTGTCTATCCTTGCCGCTGTATTTTAATTACCTCCCCTCTATTATGGTGATTTATCTGTGAGCAATACACAACATAAACTTAGCAAAGCTCGCCCTCCTCGCGTTCAAATAACCTATGACGTGGAAGTTGGCGGAGCTGAATCCAAAAAAGAATTGCCTTTAGTCATGGGCGTTATTGGTGATTTTGCCAAAGATGAAATGTCTCTGCGCGATCGTCGTTTCACACATATTGATAAAGACAACTTTAACAATGTGATGGAAGGCATGAGCCCGGCAATTGATATGTTGATCGAAAGCACATTACCGGAAAAAGAAGGTCAGATGGCCGTTTCGCTGGAATTTAACTGTATGGATGACTTCTCGCCTGAGAATGTGGCCATGCAAGTTGAGCCTCTGCGCAAACTGCTTGAATTACGTGAACAATTGAGCGATTTACGTAACCGGACAGCCAGCAATGATCGCCTGAAAGAACAGTTGGTTGAATTGCTTGAGAGCCTGAATAAAGACGCCGACCCTGCAAAAGGAGACGCTGAATGAGTGATATTCAGGTCATGAATACCTCAGCACCGGCTGAGCAATCAAGCGATTATCTTGATCAGATCATCGATAATACCCAGGCTATTCGCCGGGAATCTGACCGCCATAAAGTGAAAACGCAGCTGGATAACTTCCTGTCTGAAGTGGCATCCGGTGCGGTCATTGTGTCTAATGATCTGGTGGGAAGCATTGAAGCCCGCATTGCTGCCATTGATGAATTGTTATCTTCTCAGGTCAGCAAAATTATCCAGGCGCCGGAATTTCAGCGTATGGAATCCTCCTGGCGTGGTCTGCACAAACTTGTGCAAAGCAGCGTGACAGAAAATACCAAAGTGCGTGTTTTTAACTGCACGAAGAAAGAGTTGCTGCGTGATTTTAAATCGGCATCCGATTTTGATCAGTCTTCCTTATTTAAAAGCATTTATGAAAGCGAATACGGCACCTTTGGTGGCGACCCTTATTCTGCTTTTGTCGGTGATTTTGAATTTGATTCCATGCCGGAAGACCTGCAATTACTGGAACAGATTTCTCATGTCGCTGCCGCAGCACATGCACCTTTCCTGAGTGCCGCTAATCCAGGCATGTTCGGTATGGGCTCGTATTCTGAGATGCCGCGTCCGCGTGATCTGGGCAAGTTATTTGATACCTCTGATTATGCCCGCTGGAAATCATTCCGCCAGAGCGACGACTCCCGTTATGTTGGCTTAACACTGCCGCGTGTTATCGGGCGCCTGCCTTATGGCGCTAAAACCGTGTCTGTAGAAGCCTTCAATTTCGAAGAAAAAATTGCAGAAAACAATGACGGTGCAAGTTACCTATGGGTGAACGCCGCGTATGAATTAGCGGGCCGTATGGTCGAAGCTTTTGAAGAACATGGCTGGTGCGCTGCGATCCGCGGTGTCGAAGGCGGTGGTCTGGTCAAATCCTTGCCGACCTATAATTATATTTCGCAAACTGGCGAAAAAGTCATGCAATGCCCGACTGAAGTGGCGATTTCCGATCGTCGCGAAAAAGAATTAGCCGATCTGGGCTTTATTCCGTTGGTTTATTGCAAAGGCACGGATTATGCGGCGTTCTTCGCTGTGCAATCAACAAATAAACCGCGCAAATATGATTCTGAACTGGCTAATGCGAATGCTAAATTGTCCAGTCAGTTGCAATATATTATGACAACGTCGCGCTTTGCTCATTATTTAAAATCCATCGTGCGCGATAAAGTGGGCAGTTTTATGTCCAAATCTGAATGCCAGCATTTTCTGCAGAATTGGATCAACCAATATGTGGTGGGTTCCGACAATGTAGGGCCAACAATTAAAGCCAGTCATCCATTGCGTGAGGCAGTTGTGGAAGTTGTTGATGTCCCAGGTTCACCAGGCAGTTATCGCGCCGTTGCGTATTTGAAACCGCATTTCCAGCTTGAAGGTCTCAGCATGTCGCTGCGTCTGGTAGCGGAACTCCCTGCATCAACCGGTGCATAAATATTTAATCAACACTATAAGGAAATACCATGGCTACTGAATCCCTTTTTATGCAAATTGAAGGCGTTAAAGGCACCGTAAGTAATAAAGGTTTTGAGGATTGGATTGCTGTTGAGAATATGAACTTCGGTGTGTATTGCTCTGCAAAAATCGATAATGCCAGCGGTCAGGTAAACAGCGATGGCGTGAATTTTGATGCGATTTCATTCTCAAAAGTAATGGACACCACTTCAACGCAACTGGCTAATATGGTTGCTCAGGGCACCAATCTTAAACAAGTTTCCATTGTTAAAGCATTGTTCCAGGGCGAGAAAATGGTTCAGGCTTTGAAACTGACCTACAAAAACTGTGTGCTGACTAGCTACAACTTTGCTGCTTACTCTGAAGGTGAAGTGCCGAGTGAAAATCTGAGCTTCGTCTTTGGTCAGATGACATTCGAAACCAATATGGTTGAGCCAGACGGTAAAACCAGCAAACAAGGTCCTGTGGGCTGGAATTTGGTTGAGAATACCAAGCTGTAATTTTTCAAATCATCAGTGCATGTTTCGGCATGCACTGTTTCACGGTGTCTTAATGAAAAGTTTATTACAGCAATTGTCTGATGATAATCCGAAAGACCAAAATTGTCCTGATGTGGCCGAAGACAAAAGCAGCATGTTAATTGAAGAGATATTGCTGCTTTTGTCTTCACGCCCCAGAAGTTATCGAATTGATAAAACGCCATTAATTAATGAATCCATTCTTAATTATGGTGTAAGTGATGTATTTGCCAGTGATACACCTCGTCTTGAGCGTAATGCCATTATGCAGTCACGTATTGAAATTGCATTGCAACGCTTTGAGCCGAGGTTGAAAAATATCAGCGTTACGCCAGGAAATGAGCAAGGAAGTTTATGTTCATTCATCATTGATGCTGAGACTTTTACTGGTGAAGTTCGCTACCGGCTTATATGGGACGATGTAATTAGTCAATTCTCTCTGCGTGAATGACAGGTATGAATTATGTTAGCGAAAAAATTAATTTCTTACTATCAGAATGAACTCGCTTACCTGAAAACGCAGGGAAAGGCCTTCGCACGCCATTTTCCCAAGGTCGCCAGACGTTTGGGCATGTCAGAAGGTACCTCAGAAGATCCGCATATTGAGCGAATGATCGAATCTTTTGCCCTGGTTACCGCCCAAATTCAGCAGCGGCTCGATGAGGATATGCCGGAAGTCACCGATGCATTACTGACCGTTCTGGCTCCGCAGTTTCTGCGTCCTTTTCCTTCGGTGTGCATCGTGCAAATGTTGCCGGATAGTAAGGTGAGTGCGCTGACGGCCAGTAACCGTATCGACGCCGGTACCGCGTTATATTCCCGTCCGGTCAACGGGCAGATTTGTCGTTTCCGCACCACCTATCCGGTGACACTCCAGCCGGTCAGTCTGCACAAAGCCAGTCTGCATCTCGATGATGATGACATGAGCTGGAGTCTGAAAATGCAGCTGTCAGTCTGGCCTGGCGCTACGCTGACGGCGGAGACGCTGAGGATCCATCTGCGTGGTGCCAGCACCATCGTAAACATCTTATATACCTTGCTGTGCAGTGAAGTGGAGAGCCTGTCTGTTTTTGCGCAAGACCACTGTCATACCTTGTCGCCGCAGGCGATACATGCCGTGGGCTTTGGCGAAGATGAAGGATTGTTGTCAGGGGACTCACGGGTTTCGCCGACGCACAGTTTGTTGCAGGACTATTTTTTCTTTCCGCAAAAGTTTCATTTTATTGATATGCCACTGCCCGCGGCAATGGTCGCTGGTGGACAGACAGCATTGTCACTGGTGGTGAAATTTAACCGCTGCGCGATGGCGCGCCAGCTAGAAAAGATAGCCGGTACGGTGGATGAGAATCTGTTCCTGCTCAATTGCACCCCGGCCATTAACCTGTTCGCACACCGTGCTGAGCCGATTTCACCTGACCATGAAACCGCTGAATATCCGGTGATCCCGGACATCCGTTATCAGGATGCGATGGAAGTCTGGTCTGTGGACAGCGTCAGTGCGATGCGTAAGCAGGGCAATGAAACACGCTCCCGTCCCATCTATCCGCTGTTCGGGCTGGATCATTCGGCCAGCGACGGTGAGTCCGGGCTTTTCTGGCAATGCATGCGTCGTGAAACCCTGCTCAATGAGGGCGTGGCGTCCACGTTGTTTATCGCCTTTTCTGACCGCGGAGAAAAACCGCTGGTGCCCGGCTGCGATATTGTCAGTCTGAATCTGTCCTGCACCAACCGGGATGTGCCCGCCGCTATGCGTAATGGCGATCCTGACGGCGATTTTGAATCAGAACTGCCGATTGCGGGCATGAAAATTATCGCGCTGACACGCCCGACGCTGCCGGTCAGACCACCGGTGAAACAGGCTACTCGCTGGCGTCTTATTTCTCAGCTTTCGCTCAATCATATGCTGATCAGTGGGCCGGAAGGCGCACGCGTGCTCAAAGAGTCGCTGGCGTTGTACAACTTTACGGATAATCCGGGCATTAGCCGTCTGATTAATCTGATTAAAAGCGTCAGTGCCAGCCCCGTTGTCGCCCGCCTGAACCCACAGGATCCCCGTTCAATGGCGCGCGGCATTGAAATTCGTATGACCTTTGCCGGTGAGGCTGCCGAAGAGGTTGAGTATTTTTTGCTTTGCCGGTTTATCGACTGCTTCCTGGCGCTGTATTCCCCAGTCAACAGCTTTACCCGCGTAGTGACCTGTATCGATGGCCGCGATGAAACAGCATGTACCTGGCCCGTTCGCGCGGGACGACTGTTATGGATCTGAATAAAATTCTCAGCCCACATAACTTTTTCCAGCAGGTGCGCACCATGTTGCGCAGGCTGACACGCGGGCAGGGGACTGACAGCAAGCAGGTGCTCGAAGAACAGCTTTATTTCGTTTCGCCGCTCTCGCTGGACGCGCCGAGAGGTGAAATTACCGCAGTGACACCGCTCGAAGAGCAGCGCTGGCAGGTTGAAGTGTCAGGACACGGGCTGACGGGAACACTGGGCGCATTACCGACGGTGTATACCGAATGGATGATTGAGCGTTACTACCGGCACGGGGATGTGACCGCCAAGGCTTTCCTCGATATTTTCAATCACCGGTTACATAGCCTGCGCTATCTCGCCTGGCAGAAATATCACTACTACGCGATGGCAGAATTTTGCGTAACACGGCCGCTGAGTACCGCGCTGCGTGCGTTATCCGGCGTAACAAACAGCTCGCCTTCATTACAGCAGGAGCAATTTGCCGACCTTTTTGCGCATTCAGTCCGCTCCATGCTCAACTTTGAAACCTGGCTTAAGCACCGTTTCTCGGTCGGCGTGAAAGTCACGCCTTTCACCGGCGGATGGCAAACGATGGAACCTGAGCTTTGTTGCTGTCTGGGGAATCCGGCTCAACCGCTGGCGGTCGCTCCGATGTTGGGCGGTGTCTACTGGGACCGGCAGGCACATTTTACGGTAACTCTGGGACCCGTGCCGATGCATAACGCAGCTCAGTTTTTACCAAAGGGAAAGCATTACCAAAAATTATGGTCGCATATTCGCGAATATGTCGGTGAGGGACTGGATTTCGACATCGACCTGCTTATTGAGAATAAATCAAACGTCGTTACGCCATTGGGGAACGGGCAACTCGGGCTGGATATTTGCCTTGGTGCTTCTCCGGCGGCTGAGCTGCATAAAATTCGTTTACCCGTCTGCCGGGAAGGAAAATAGAACATGTCAAACTTACTGGGGCAAGACAACCGGTTTATCCGCTTTGTTGGGAACGCTGCGGATCAACTAACGTTGATGCATATCGAAGGTGATGAGCAGTTTTCTGACACCTTCCGCTATCAGATTCAGTTTCGTACATCGTTAATTACCGGGCAGATGGGCCGTTTTCTGGGGCATGAAATTGCCTGCGAGATTGGTCGTGGCAATCAAAAACGCTACGTTCACGGCGTGCTGACGAACATCAAAGAAGACAACAATGCCGATGGCCTCAGCACTTTCACTGGCACGCTGGAGCCGCGTATGGCGCTGCTGCGTCTGGGGCGTAATCTGGCGGTTTTTCAAAATATTACCGTGCCGGATTTAGTGTGCAAGCTGCTTCGTCAGCAGAATATTAATCACATTGATTTACGCTTGCGCGGAACATATACGCCGCGTGAATATTGCATCCAGTATCGTGAATCCGATTTTGATTTCATCAGCCGTTTACTTGAGCAGGAAGGCATTTATTACTACTTCCAGCACGACGCCGGACAACACACCTTGGTGCTGGCCGATCATCCTTCCAGCCACCAGACCGGCAAAACGGCAGAACTGCCCTTTATGCCTCAGGCAGGGCGGGGTGATGGTGTCGGGATCCTGAGTTGGGTGGCGTGCTCTTCTCTTGCGGCATCATCCGTATTGCTGAAGGGTTTTAACATGGTCCAGGCGACCAGTGTTGAAGGCGGTTCTCAGGCCGTGGTGGCTGAATATGCGGTGCCGGGTGTCAGCTATGTTGACACTGATGGCCATGAAAAACGTGAATTGCTGCAATCGGGCGCACGGCTGAAAATGGAACAGCTTGAGTCAGACAACCAGCAGTTCTACGCGGAAGCCAGTATCTGGTGGCTAGGCTGTGGCGATAAATTCCATCTGAGCGCTCACCCTTCATGCCCGGGCGATTACCGTATTAAGTCTGTACATATGCAGGCTTCCAGCAGCATTGACCAGAGTGGCCCTGATTTCAGTTGCGAACTCACCGTGCTGAAAGACAGCCTCGCCTGGCGTCCCGCGTGTCTTACGAAACAGCCTGAAATCGCAGGTATCCTCACGGCAGTCGTCGTCGGTCCCAAATCAGAAGAAATCCATACAGACGAATACGGTCGCATCAAAATTCAGTTCCCGTGGGACGGGGAAAACAAACACGACGACGGCAGTTCCTGCTGGGTAAGGGTTTCACAACCCTGGGCTGGCGGGCGCTTTGGTGCCGTGTTCCTGCCTCGCGTCAACAGCGAAGTCACGGTCAGTTTCGTGCAGGGCAACCCGGATTATCCACTGGTGACCGGTACGGTATTTAATGGTCAAAACAAACCACCGCTGAGCTTGCCGGAAGAAAAAAATCACGCCGGATTCGTGTCACGCAGTTCGCTTAACGCCAGTGTAGAAGAAGGGCATGCATTGCGCTTTGACGATAAAAAAGGCGCAGAACGGCTGATCATCACCTCGCAACGCGATCTGTTGCTGACGGTAAAAAACGATGTGATTTCCGACATTGCTAAAAATGTCACGGAAACCATCGGTGAAAACCGCACCACCGAAATAACAAAGGGCAACCAATCCCTGACGCTTAAACAGGGCGATTACAGCCTGGACATAAAAGGCAACCTGCAGGAAAGCCTGAGCGGTGGCGATCATCAGTTAAAAATCAGTGGGGGCGGGAGTTCCGTTAAAGCGGATAAAGCCTGCGTCATTGAATCCACCCAGACGATCGAATTCAAAGTTGGCAGCAGCAAAATCTCAATTTCTCCTTCCGGTATTACGCTCAGCGGAACCACGATCAAAATCGAGGGCAAGGGGACGGCAGAACTTAAAGGTGCGATGGTCACTGTTCAGGGTAGTGGTATGACCCAGATCAAGGGCGGCGTGACGATGATTGGCTGAGGACAAACATAAAATGAAAGACAAATTACTCTCGCCAGAGGCGCTCGCAACGCATAACCCGCTGCAAAGCACCGCTGAAAATGCCATGCGTCTGATGCAGGCAGGGCAATGGGAAGATGCACTGGCCTGCCTGGCGGCGCAAGAGCCACAAGAAAAACTGATGGCCTGGGCATTGCAACAGGTGTTAAGTCGCGCCGGATCGCAGGACACAGCGGTGAAAAACTGTAGCAGCGACATCAGCCAGTGGCTGAGCGCACCCGATGAGGCACTGCGTTTTAGCATTTTCCAGCAGGCCGAATTGCTGGGATTTGATACTCCGGCCGGTGCCCTAGGTCTATCGCTGTTCTGGATGAAGGGCAGTATGACGGCCGCAGAGTTCGAAGCGGTTTATCCCGAACCCCATTTGTCACGGCTGATGCTGCACTGCGCATTGAAATTACTCAGTGTGGCGATAGCAACAGATACCCCGCCGCACAACGGCGCGCAAATCCTGCTGGCTGAATGGCTGGCTTCACGGAGCGTTAACTGATGGCTCAACCCGCTGCCCGAGTAGGCGATATGCATGTGTGCCCGATGGTCACGCCGGGTTTGCCGCCCATTCCGCACGTTGGCGGGCCGGTAACAACACCGGGTACACCAACTGTTCTGATCGGCGGGATGCCCGCCGCCACAATGGGATCGATGGCGGTCTGCGTCGGGCCACCGGATTCGGTAGTGATGGGCAGCAGCAAAGTGCTTATCGGCGGAAAACCTGCAGCGCGTATGGGCGACAGCACCGCGCATGGCGGAACCATTGTTGCGGGTTGTCCGACCGTCCTGATTTCTTAGAGCGTATTGACATGATAATGAACTTTGAGCCCCTGCTGGCGCCTCTCGATGCCGACCAGCCTGCCGGCCGTGATATGGAATATGAGCAGATCTTTGACGATATCCGCCAGGCGAGGGAAAGCGATCCTGATTATTTGCCACAGGGCGAATGGGCGACTGAATTGCGCAAGGCTGACTGGGGCAAAGTCGTCCGGTTGAGCACAAAGGTATTGCAAGAGGATAGTAAGGATTTTCAGGTCGCCTGCTGGCTGACGGAAGGCCTGAGCCAGGTGCATGGGCTCAATGGTTTGCTCGCCGGGATCGGTTTTCTGACACCCTTTATTCAACGCTACTGGCAGAGCGGGTGGCCGGCACTGGATGACGATGGTGCGATTATCCGCCACGGTATGATCAATCGTTTGGATCGTCAGCTTGCGCAATTGCTGCAATGCCATCCTTTATTTGGTCAGGCGGAAAGCACGCTCGATCACTGGCGGAAAGTTCTCGCGTATGAGCATCGCATCACCATGAAACCTGACAGCGCCGCAGTGCCGGGCAGTGATGACGATTTCTCGATGGAAACATTCAACCGCTGGGCCGCTGCACTGGCCCCGCAAAAAGTCGCCGCGCAAAGCGACATGTTGAGTGAGATGGTCGCCGTACTGGACGCGCTGGAAACGACCTACGGTCAGCTCAATCCACAGGCAGATTCGGTGGCAATGGGGCAGACGCGCAGTGCGACCGTCGAAATGCAGGAATTCGTGAAGCGCCTGTTTGATCGTGCGGCACCCGCCTATGACGACGTGATGACACTTAACGTATTAACGCCTTATGACGATGAACAGGAAAGCGACGTTAATTCACTGATGAACACGACCCATAAACAGACCATGTCGCGGGATCTGGCTATCAGCCAAATGCTGACCATTGCCCATTTCTTTCGCCAGACCGAGCCCTCCAGCCCGGTGCCTTTCTTGATGGAACGGGCCGCACGCTGGGCAGGAATGACTCTGACCGAGTGGCTGGAGGAAATGTTGCAGGATGACAGCAGCATGCGCGATATCAACAATGTACTGAAAGGGCACGGAAGAGAATGACGGGTAAAAAAAGGGCGGGGCTGATGCTGGCCGCAATGCTTCTTGCAGGTTGCGTTTCAGACAATGACCAGGGACGTGAGCAAGCCATGGATGAGGCACCTGCGCCTTTTGCAAACGGTGCAATTACCCTGCAACTGCGGGCTGAACCGGGGCTGAACACTGTCAATGAGATGCCTAACAGTTGCACGGTGTTGCTGTTGCAGGCGAAAGACAAACCGGCTCTGGAGAAATTGCTGGGTAATCCTGCCACGTTGAAAAGTTTGTTTGCCGGTGCGGGCAGTGAAGGTGACGTTCTGCAGGTAGACCGTTACGTCATGATGCCAGGCCAGACCAATATCGTGCATGTCGATCGCGCAAGGGATACCCGCAATTTGGCGCTGGTGGCGGGTTATTACCCCTTCCCGTTAAAAAAACACATGGTCAGCATAGCGGTGCCGGTTGAAGCCACCAGCACCGGCTGGTGGGAACCTGTCTGGCAGGCACATTTAACACCGCTTACCCTGTCTGTAACCCTGGGCAGTGAAAGTATCGTCAGCGCAGATGTTCCCGCCACTGACGGAGAAAAACGTTAATGTATCCGGAACAACAACAAATTTACTGGCACTCAGGGCTTTATCTTCAGCCCCAGCATTTTCAGTCACTTGACCTGCATTATGAATGGAGTCTTTCTGAACACCTGCGCCTTGCCCAACCCTATAATTACGGGCTGGTTGAGCTGACGATTAATGAGGCGGCGCTAAGCGATTACGTCATCAGCGTTGAGCAGATCCGTTGTATTTTACCCGGCGGCACGTTGCTGTCGCAACCGGGTAATAGCCTGGTAGAAAAGCGCAATTTTCGCGATATCTGGAAGCAGCGTGATCAGCCACTGACACTCTGGCTGGCGCTGCGCCGGTTCGATCCTTTACACAGTAATGTCACGACGCTGGAGAAAGAGCATGACCGTGCGGTCACCCGCTGGATAAATACCAGCGAAGAATTGGTGATGAAAGATGTCTATGATCATGCTCCCGACGCGACGGTGGCGCGCCTTTGTTACAACGTAAGATTGCTGACCGATGTCGAAAAAGCCGATGCCGTTGACTGTGAGTGTATTCCACTCACCCGGCTGCGTTATGAAAACGAAAGCGTGATTATTGATCCGGCATTTTCGCCGCCTGCGGTGACGCTTTTCGGATCGAACAGCCTTGGTAAACTGATCGAAACACTCTATTTTGAAATGAGTGCCCGTGCCCGAAAACTTGAGGAATATAAGCGCTCTGAACGTCTGGTCAGTGACGCAGACCGTGGTGATCAGGTGACTCAACTGTTGGCTATGCGTTCGCTGAACCGCGTGCTACCTCAGCTGAAAAGCTTTTGTCAGGCCCGTCAGATCCATCCGTGGCAGGTATATAACGTATTGTGCCAGCTGGTCGGTGAACTCTCCTCCTTCAACGACAGTTGTTCCTTCCTTGGTGAATGGCGTGATGGGGGAAATCCGCTACAGGCCTATAACCATAATGATCTGCTGAGCTGTTTTGACAGTGCGCGTAAGACATTGATTACTCTGCTCAACAGTCTGGTTCTCGAAGACAACACTTACATCACACTAGAGAACGATCAGCAGGGTGTGTTCATAGGCGATTTCGACACTACACAAAGTAAAGATGCCGAAATGGTGCTGTTGCTTTTACGTTCAGCCAGCATGCCGATGGAAAACCGTCAGGTCAAAAATCCGGGCGGCATCAAACTGGCATCGCCAAAAATGATTGAACCGCTGATCCAGCATGCCTTGCCGGGGATCCCGGTGACGCGTTGTCCTCAGCCGCCGCGTGGTGTGCCTAACCGCAGCGACTCGCATTATTTCATGGTTGAGCAAGACAGCGATTTATGGCGTAAAGCCGGCCAGCACAACAGCATTGCCTTTTACTGGCCGGATATGCCTGACGATCTTCAGGTACAGATTATTTTTGTGGTGCCGTCATGATGACTTTACTGAATTGTTATTTGCCGCTGTTCCGACATGTCACCGCGTTCTTTGTTAATCCAAGGGATTATGCGGATTACGCCGGGTTTCGTGAAAAATGCATGACGTTATTACAGCAGGCTTTAAATGAGTCAGAACGCCATCACGAACCTCAGGAATGTGAAGAGGCCTATTTCGCGGTCGTGCTTTGGATTGATGAGCGGGTATTACGTTCACAGGCAGTCTGGGTGAAAGACTGGCGCAGTCAGTTGCTGCAAAAATATTATTTTGATATTTCTGTCGGCGGTGAGGAGTTTTTTGTCAGGCTTGATGCAATAGATAAAGAAAATGTTTCTCTGAGAATGGTGTATTTATTCTGCCTGCTGATGGGTTTTCACGGTAAATATACTCATCAGGACGCTTCGTTATTGCAGCAACGTATCGATGATGAACGTCAGTGTCTGCCAGAGGCCTGGCGTCAGTGGCCGAATGATGCCCTGCTGGTTGAGCAGGACGGCGGAGGCATCGAAAAAAACAGTGCTGTGCCTAAAAAATTCCGTCAACGAAAGTGGTTATTACTCTCATTGCCCGTCGTTATTTATGTGTTGATTAGGTTCGCTGGCTTAGGGATGTTTATCGGATAATATTATGTTGAAAAAATTAACTTCCTTTGTCGCGTGGGCTTTGTTTCTGTGCGTGTTATTTATTATCTGTCTGGTAGTCTCCTCTGTTCTCGGGCGGGAAATTATTTATGCATTTATGATGTGGTTTGTTGTGATCCTGACAATTTTAATTGTCCGCTTCATTTGGGGGTTTTCTTCAGGGATTACACAAGCGAAATATATTGCAGCCCTGAAAGCGAAATTTAAGCTGACCCGGTTGGAATATGTATTATCCGAGCACTGGAAAACGGGTGCGGCGGTGATTAAACGCATCAGAAGACGTAAGCAGCCCATTCCCTGGTTTGTTCTGACGGGCGGGCGAAGCGGCAAAACAACCCTGATGGCGGGCGCCGGATTGCCTCTGTTTTCTAATGAACCGGAAAGTTCGTTGGTGGTGCCGACGCGCACCCTGCGCTGGTGGTTTTTCCGGTCAGCAGGTTTTCTGGATCTTTCCAGCCATTTTCTGAGTAAAACGCCCGCCTTTGAACGTGGCTGGCTGCGGCTGGTGAACTGGTGTGGTCGTTTGCCTGCCCCGGCAGGAATAGTGGTGTGCGTTTCTGTCACCGAACTGCTCGAAAAAGATGAAGCTGCGTTGCATCTGCATGCGCGACATATCCGCACGCAAATCGAACCGCTGGTCAATAAAGTCAGACGCCGTCTGCCGGTGTACCTGTTCATTACCTGCTGCGACCGCGTAGCCGGGTTCAGTCACTGGGCTAACAAACTCTCGCCAGCCCAGCGTCAGCAGCCTTTGGGTTATTACTGGCGCCATTCTCCGGTCGTAGATGGTAAAGATCCGGCGCTGTTGGATCCCCTTTTTACCTGCGTGAAAGACGGACTGGATAAAGTACGGGTCAGCCAGCTTTCCGGTGGCGAACCTGAGGCGAGACGCTGTCGCTGATGGACTTTCCGGAGCGGTTGCCTCAGTTACAACCCGCGCTGCAACGCTATCTGGCGGCCTTGTGCGAACCGGATGCGTACTTTCAACCGGCGGAGTTAGGCGGGATCTGGTTTACCGCTACGGAGCCGGTCAGTAAAAACAGTGCCACGCGTCAGGCCGTCTTTGTCCATGATCTGATGACGCGGATTTTACCGATATTAAGCCGTCAGCGTGAAGTCATGCCAGTCGGGTTTGGCCGGCGTTTTCTGCAGCAATGGGGGATGCTGACTTTCAGCGCACTGGCGGTCTTATATGTGCTGGTGAGCGGCTATTTTGTCCACAATCTGACGGATGTCTTACCCGGAAAAACCGATGTCATGGCACAGGTTCAGCAACTGGAAAATATCGAAGGCTGGAGCAAGACACCCGTGCGTTATCTGCCTTTTGTGCCGGTGCTCAACCAGCGTCATGCGCAACTTGAAGCCAGCATCATGGCGGCAACGCCACGCGATAACATTAACATCCGCCAGATTGCTGACCAGTATCAGGAACAATTTGAACAGGCCGATGCGCCGCAAAAACGAACCATGATCCTTACGCTGGCACGCACTCTGATCACTAAGCAGGCCATGTGGGAAAAGCAGCCGTTAAGTGAACTGATGACGCGGGAGCCTGTTCCCGCTGAACTTAGCCTGACCGGGGCGACGCTTGCCTTGCCACCGTCGCAAGATGTGGTACTGCAGCGAGCTTTGTTGCAACAGCCCGGTGGCGAAGAACAACTTACCGTGCTGCGTGAATTGCTGGGCCGTCTGGTGAACAGTGATCCGCAAACTGAGTGGTTAGTGGCACCGTCTGAAGATCTGACGCCGGTGAATCTGACCGATTTCCTGCCTGCTTCAGCCGATAAAACTTACCTCAGCGGTCTGTGGACGTTGCAGGGCACCGCTGAAATTCAGCACTGGCTGGATGAAATTCGCCTGGCGGGCGGCAATACCCCGATGCCGGAACTGGCCGCGTTTGAGCAACGTTGGCCGATCCTGCGTCAGACACAATGGATGAAGATGATGCTGGCCATGAACCAGCAACCTGCCCCCGTGCTGGCTGATGAGCAGTGGCAAGCCACGCTGATCGCCCTTGATCAGGGGCACAGTCCGTCGATGAAGTTTGCCGCGTATGCGAATGAGCAACTGGAAGATATCAGCGTAACGCAAGCACAGTTTTGGCTGCGCGAGCTTCGCCGTCTGCAGCAGTTGCAAACTACGCCGTTACCCGGCGCGCTGATGCCGCGCTTCAGCAGACTGCAGCAATCCATGCAACAGAAAATATTGGCACTGTTGAAACTCGATAGCAAAACGCAGACGCCTGCAATTTCTGAACTCAACGTGAAGAACTGGAATGCCTGGGAGGCCGGTCTGCACGCGGCAGTCGCGGATGTTTTTGCCACGCCGAAAAACAGTGACCGGCTGACCCGCGGGTTGTTCCAGACCGGTGAGAAGGGTGACAGTAATCCTCTGCAGCTGCTCGAAAGCCGCTTTAACGTGTTGCGTAAAAGCCTCTCGACGGAACGCCCTGATTTCGCAACTGACGCGGTGTGGGCACTGTATCAAAACGATTCCCGCTGGCTGGTGGCGCATGCCATGCAGCGTTCTGGCTGCTGGCTGCAACAGCAATGGCAGAGCCGCGTGCTGTGGCCGATGGAAAATAACGCCAGTCGTCTTGAGTATCAGGATCAGCAAGATCTGGCCTGGCAGTATCTGTCTGACTTTATTCGCGGACCGGCGAAAAGCGTGCTGGTGGTTGATGACAGCGGGCCGAAAGCGGGTGAATTCAGCGGGCAAACGCCGGGTCTGACACCGGAGTTCCTGCGGATGGTCAATCACGTGCTGCGCCCCGATGACGTACTGGCGATGCCGGAGCGCGAGAATACCCGCAGCGACGATGCACTGGCCGCGCTGAAAGAAGAACAAACTCAGCTCGAAGCACAATTGGCCGCACTGGAGACAAAAACGCTGGAACTGACGTTGAAAAGTCAGCCTGCCACCATTCCCGGCGGCGCGCGTCTGATGCCCACCGGCACCCGGCTGACGCTGTTTTGCGATGAGCAGCAATGGAAACTTAACAGCATGAACTTCAGCGAACAGGCGCCATTCCGCTGGCGGGCTGGGCACTGTAGCCGTGCATCTCTGGTGATTAATTTCCCGGGCTTTGACCTGACTTATGAATATTTTGGCGATGCCGCCTGGCCGGATTTCCTGGAAGATTTTACCAATGGTCAGCACAGCTTTAAAGCCGATGACTTCCCGGATGACGCCGCGCAGCTGGCTTCGCTGGGCATTAAAGAAGTGATGGTGCGCTATCAGGCTGGCGCGCAAAACCGGATCCAGGATACCTGGCAGCAGTGGCAGGAGTTGCGTCAGGCACTGAATGACAATGCGGATGCGCAACAGGATGCCCGTAGCAAAAAAGCGGAAAAGCAACGACCAGCGGCGCTGAACAGTGGGTTCTCGCAGTTACCGGTCAGTATCACCGATTGTCACTGAGTGTCTGCTTAAGACCCGGTTGAGAAAACTAAACAGGATGACTTATGGGTAACTACCTGAAGAAAATTGTAGAAAAAATGAATGTCGGGGCTCGTGAATGCCTCGATGCGGCGATAAGTCTGGCGGTAAGCCGGACGCATCATGAAGTTGAAGTCGAGCATTTATTGCTGGCGGTGGTGACGCGTCAGCCTGCCATGATTGAGCAACTCTGTCTGAATGCAGGGTTGCGCGGCGATGCGCTGGTCGATGCACTGAAAACCAGCCTGAATCAGCAGCGCAGCGGCAATACGCGCAGTCCGGTGTTATCGGAATTACTGGTGGAGCATCTGGAAAAATCCTGGCTTCATGCCAGCACTTGCTGGCAACAAATGCAGCTTCCGGTACAGGCGTTTCTCGGCAGTCTGATTGCCAATGAAAAAGACATTCAGACGCACCTTTGTCCCGCGCTACAGCAGGCATTGGTGTGTCAGGCGGATCGCGCCGATCAGTTACTGCGTGACGCTTGTGTGCACAATGCCGGTGCCAGCGCAGCCGCGCCGGTGGATCATAACGCGGATTCTGCGGTGATGAAATTCACCCGTAATCTGACCGAACAGGCGCGCAAGGCGACGCTTGATCCGGCACTCGGACGCGAACAGGAAATTCGTCAGCTGATTGATGTGCTGTTGCGTCGTCGCCAGAACAATCCGGTGCTGACCGGTGAGCCGGGGGTAGGGAAAACGGCGCTGGTCGAAGGACTGGCTCAGCGTATTACGCAAGGCAGCGTGCCGGAAGCCTTGAAGAATATGGAAATTTTATCGCTGGATATGGGGCTGTTACAGGCCGGTGCCAGCGTCAAAGGCGAATTTGAAAATCGTCTGCAAACGCTGTTACGAGAAATCAAAGAATATCCGTCTCCGGTGATCCTGTTTATCGATGAGGCTCACACGCTGATTGGTGCTGGTGGTCAGGCAGGGCAAAACGATGCCGCAAACCTGCTTAAACCTGCTCTGGCGCGAGGAGAAATGCGCGTGGTGGCAGCCACTACCTGGGCGGAATACAAAAAGTATTTTGAAAAAGATGCCGCACTGGCACGTCGTTTTCAGGTCATTAAAGTGGCGGAACCGGATGAAGAAACTGCCACCGCCATGCTGCGCTCGCTGAAACCGGCGCTGAGCCAGCATCACGGCGTGCAGATCCTCGAAAGTGCGCTGGTGGCTGCCGTTCGCTTGTCCAGCCGCTATATATCAGGCCGTCAGCTGCCGGACAAATCGATCAGCCTGCTGGACACCGCCTGTGCCCGTGTGGCGATTTCGCAATGCCATGAGCCTAAGGAGATCGAAGATCTCAACGCGCTGCTCAGCAACATTCATACCGAACGTGAAAGCCTGCTCGAAGAAGGAGATAACGCCACAAGGTTGAAATGGCTGGATCAGCGTGAAAGCGAACTTACCCTGAACTTAGAGACACTGCTGCCCGTCTGGCGGCAACAGCAAGATTTGGTGGCGCAGATCACCGCGTGTGAGGATGTGGCGCAGATCGCTGCACTGCGTACCCAACTGGCGGAGATGCATAAAGACCATGCTTTGGTTTATGACTGCGTAGATGCGGTCTGTGTGGCGGATGTGATCGCCGGGTGGACAGGTATTCCGCTGGGCAGAATGGTGGAAAAAGAGCAGCAACAGCTCAGTGATCTGGTCGCGCGGCTGGAAAGCCGGGTGATTGGGCAATCCCATGCATTAGCGACAATTGCACAACAAATCCGCATCGGCCGCGCCAATCTTGCTGATCCGGTTAAGCCAACCGGCGTCTTTATGCTGGCCGGGCCTTCCGGCGTTGGTAAAACAGAAACGGCGCTGGCCTTATCCGAACTACTTTTCGGCGGTGAACAAAGTCTGATTACCATCAATATGTCTGAATATCAGGAAGCGCATTCGGTGTCCGGACTGAAAGGATCGCCGCCGGGGTATGTCGGCTATGGTCAGGGCGGCGTGCTGACCGAGGCGGTGCGCCGTCGCCCTTACAGCGTGGTGCTGCTTGATGAAGTGGAGAAAGCGCACCCTGATGTGATGGAAATGTTCTATCAGGTGTTCGACAAAGGCGTGATGGAAGACGCCGAAGGTCAGCTGATTAACTTCCGTAATACGCTCATTATTCTGACCAGCAACCTGGCAAGCGATCTGGTGATGACCGCCTGCGCAGCCGGAAGCACCGATCAAAATGCGCTGACCCGGTTGTTGCGGCCTGAATTCGACAAATTCTTCCGTCCTGCGCTGATGGGACGTTTGCAACTGATCCCGTATCTGCCGGTTGTGGGCGAAACGCTGGCCAAAATCATCCGACTCAAACTCGATAAAGTGTGCAAACGCTTTATCGCCGCGGGTGAAGGCAACTCTGCGCTGACTTACAGTGAAAAAGTGGTGGAGTTCATGGCCAGCCGTTGTCAGGTGGAACAAAGCGGGGCGCGCGAAATTGATGCCGTACTGAACCGGGAATTGCTGCCATTGCTGACTGACCGTCTGCTGGCAGTTGAAAGTAAAGCTGATATCCGCCTGCAAATTAGTGTCAGTAAAGATCAGCTCACACTGACCAAACAGCCAGCAGTGAAACGCTCTGCGGCGAAACAACCCGCCTGAACGACAGGGAAAGACTGACCATGAAAAACCGGGTGAATCTTCGGGCGCTAAAAATCAACGGGCACGATCCGCGCCTCAGCAAGTCGTTTTTGCTGCTGAGCAGCGAGCTCAGTCCGCTGACCGGCACCATTCCTGCGAGGCTGGACTGGAATGCGCTGGAGGAAAAGTGTTTTCAGCTGTTCCATGAATATGGCTATGACCTGCAAAGTGGCATGTGGTTTTGCCTGATCAACCTGCGGCTTAAAAGCTGGAAAGGGCTGGCGCTGGCACTTGATCTGCTTTCCACAGCATTTGCTCACAACAGCCAGCGTTGCTGGCCACCTGTCGCGGCGGTACAGCAACGTCAGCAACTGATGGACTGGTTCAATGCAAATGTGGCGACGCATATCTATACGCTGGAATATGGCCCGGAAAACAGTGGCGAAATGCGTCTGGTTGAAAAAAGTATTGGCGTGCTGTGCGGACAGTCTAAAAACCTGCAATCACGAAGCCATGATTCTCTGAACAATCTGCATTATTTTCTTCAGGTTCGCTGCCGGTCGGTGCCCTATCCGTTGCAGCCAAAACCAGTGAAAGCCTTGCAGCCTGTTCCGGAGCCAGCGCCTGAAGTCATCAGCGAGAAAAAAGCGCTGGTGACCGAAATGCTGCCGGATGCAGAACCTGCAGAAATCTGTCTGGAGTCTGCGCCATGTCGGCATCCGCTTTTGTGGGCGTTGGGCGGGATGGCGGCGGGTATCGCGATATGTGCTGTCGCAGCCGGTATCTGGTTTTCTGCGCAGTCGCTGAGTTTCGGTGAAAAACTGAGTGCTCCGTTACTGGCACTGCAACACAGTGAAGGTCAGCTGGATGAGGTCTGGCGTATGGCGCAGGAACCCGAATTGCGAGCACAGAAAACGGCGGTGTTAACCCATGCTGCGCCCTTGCTGGGCTGGCTGAGCGCACAACCTTCCGATGTGCTGCTGCGGCAAGGAAAAATATTATCTGACCATCTGGAAAAAGCTTATCCGGGCAATGAATACAGTGCGCAATGGCAGCGCACAATGGATGAGAAGGCGGGAGATATCCCGGCGCTGGATGGTGTCGTTCTTGCTAATAAACATCTTGATGAGCTTGAAGCACGCTTACTGAATGCCGAAAAAAAACACAGCCAATATATGACTGTGTCGGAATTGAAAACAGCGGTATATCAGATACGCCAGGATCTGCAACGTAACGGAACCAGCGCGGAAACATTATTGTGGACGATTCAACAGGACAGGGAGAATAACCGTCAGGTTAACCCCGCCCTGATAAAACAAATCTCACAGAGAATAGATGCCTTAAATGCTGCCAGTATCACGTTGAATTAGCGAAAGGTAAAAAAATTTAAAGTCTCGGTTATTGCTTAATCATCGCTGCCTATGAAGACTCTAAAAAACAATTAATTTTTTTTCATTAATAGTACATCTGTAGTCAAATATTCGAAAGTAATTCATCAGGCTAATCGTTCAGGAGAGGTACGGAAAATATGCATTTTATAGAAAAGTATCCGCAAGGTAAAAAACCATTAATAATGACGTTGTCAGAGGATGTGGAATCACCGCCGGATTATGACCATAATGCCATGAATTTTTCGTTGCTTACGCAAGCATATCAGGATGTTGCTGCGGGTCGTTGTTCTGTGCAATGTGAATCAGGAAAAAAAGATTTTTTGTATATATCAGCAATATACGTCGATGGTAATACCAATACCCCCACCAAGGAAAATCCTAACCAATTTGTTGGGTTAGGACAGATTTTAGTATTCGCTGCGATAAAATATGGGCTCGAATTGAAGATTGAACAAGCCTCACTGGTGGCGGTGGACGACAGTCAGGGATTTTATCTAAAAATGGGATTTCATCCAACTGTAGTGGGTGCCGTAAATCGAATGGATGATAGCGGGGTTTCACTCAAGTCTGGTGGTGGAAAATTAAATCCCCAGTGGCTCAATCGTTTTTCTCAGTCGTCATTTCAGAACGTAAATTTTCGGGGGTCACTCTGGTCGGGGAATATTAATAATATTTATGTAAATCTCCGGAGTAATATCATGAAGAATTGGGATATTGTTGGCTGAAACAATAAATGCTGAAACTTTATCAGGGATTGTAGTGTTGATCTATTTTTCAGAAAGTTAATAACTCATGTGCAAAAATTATATGCTTTATATCGGGAGTCAGGAGATAATGAAACACTAGCGTTTCATCGTATGGATGCTGATAAAGCCCCTAGGGTAACTAGATCCAGATCTAACAAGGAAATCAAACAAGTTACGTGTTGTTGGCGGGCATATCATTATTTTAACTTTGCATGAATTCAATGTCCGAAGCAGTGACAGCTTCACAATATGCACTGTAACAGTATCGCAATGTGAAGTTATGAATATGTCAGTTGTTTTTATTATGATAACTGAATAAATATATTTCAAGGAGTAGTAATATGTTTGGTAATAAAAAAATTAAAACGCAGGGTGAAATAAATATAGCTGAGCTTAAAAAATGGGAAGCAAGAGATAAGAAAAACCTGTTGCTTGTCCATACCGTGAGAACGCAGTATTTGAATAATAGTGTTTTGCTCACTCAGGATGCACAGTCTGTGTTCAAAACATGGGATATAGTGTCGACATCCCTCATTGATTTAAAAGCACTTAAAAAGAACTTCGGTGCCGTTGCCCGAAGGGGGCATGTCGCCACAGGGCTTTTTTTCGAAGCCGGTTTTATATTAGAAGTGCCAACCCAGAATATATTAGGTACGTTCCCGCGCGATGCCTGGTTTCCAAACCATGCCGGTGTTGATATGAAAAATCAACGTATCTTTGATAAATCTGCATTGTCTGATAGCATCTTCAGCGGTAAAGCCAAAAAACCATCGAAGAATATCGAGGGAGGGTATAATAAAATTGTAGATCCCCGTAAAATCCTGTCTCAGACGAATAGCTCTTATTATAACGAAATCGTCGTTATCGGGCGTCCAAATATTAGCCTGTACCCTGGTCTGCCAGCGACAAGGGAAATAAAAGTGGCAGGTATTATTCTTGCGCCTAAATATGTCACAAACAGCAGCGAATTCTTTAAGCAGCAAGCAAGAAAAGAATCCAGAAAAGCTGGCGAGTTAATGATGAAGCATAACCCAGGCATTCCGGTAATTGAGTTATAAGGTTACACAGGAACTCTGAGCTTCATAAAGAGCGGCTATACTTTCTGTGTGGGGCGACCAACGTCGCCCCGGTAAATTGTGAAGCCACTCATGAAGCATACAAAAAATAAATCATCGCTGCTGACTGTGACCGTGGCGTGTATTGGTGTCGTCTATGGCGATATCGGTACCAGCCCGCTGTATACCCTGCGTGAATGCCTGACCGGACAAGCGGGCATCGCCGTGACCCAAAGTGCATTATTCGGCTTTCTGTCGCTTATTTTCTGGCTCCTGATGCTGGTGGTGTCGGTAAAATACATCAGCTTCGTGATGCGTGCCGACAACGACGGCGAGGGAGGCATTCTGACGCTGATGTCACTGGCGATCCGCAACCTTAATCCGCGGTGGATCCCTGCGATCATGTTTATCGGGCTGGTCGGTGGCAGCTTCTTCTATGGCGACGGTGTGATAACACCCGCCATTTCGGTACTTTCGGCAATTGAAGGGCTGGAGATTATTGAGCCGTCGCTCGACCGTTTTATCATTCCATTTTCGATTGCCGTGCTGACGCTGCTGTTCTTCATTCAGAAAAATGGCACCGGCAGCGTGGGCAAAATCTTTGCACCGGTGATGGTGTTGTGGTTTATGACCATCGGCCTGCTGGGGATTGGCGGAGTTATGCGTAATCCCGATGTATTACAGGCGCTGAATCCTTACTGGGCGCTGCATTTCTTTGTGGAATTCAAAACCGTCTCGTTCTTTGCGCTCGGCATGGTGGTGCTGTCGGTGACCGGTGGAGAAGCGTTATATGCCGACATGGGGCATTTCGGTAAAAAACCGATCCGCATTGCCTGGTTTATTCTGGTCGGGCCTTCGCTGGTGATGAATTATTTCGGACAGGGCGCGCTGCTGCTCAGCAAACCCGACGCTATCGTGAATCCGTTTTTCCTGCTCGCTCCGGGCTGGGCGCTGATCCCGCTGTTGATACTGGCTACGCTGGCAACGGTGATTGCCTCGCAGGCGGTGATTTCCGGCGTGTTCTCCCTGACGCGTCAGGCCGTGCGGATGGGCTATCTGCCGCCGATGCGCATCATCTATACCTCAGATGAAGAATCTGGTCAGATTTACATTCCGGTCGTTAACTGGCTGCTGTATTTCGCGGTACTGATTGCCATCGTCAGCTTTAAACATTCCAGCAATCTGGCGTCGGCGTACGGGATTGTGGTCACTGGCACGATGGTCATTACGTCGGTATTGATTGGCATTGTCATGGTCAAAAACTGGGGATGGAAAACCTGGGCTGGCGGTCTGATGATGGCAGCGATGCTGATCATTGATGTGCCGTTGTTTGCCGCCAACCTGACCAAACTGTTCTCCGGCGGCTGGCTGCCGGTGGCCATCGGGCTGACCATTCTGTTGATTATGCTGACCTGGAAAACCGAGCGTTCGCGCCTGCTGCGCCGCCTGAGGCAGGATCCGGAAGCGCTTGAGGCACTGATCGCCTCGCTGGAAAAAGCACCGCCGAAACGCGTGCCGGGCACGGCAGTGGTGATGTCACGCGGGCAATATGAAGTGCCGCTGGTGCTATTGCACAATCTAAAGCACAACAAAATTTTGCACGAACGTGTGGTGCTGCTGACGGTGGTGACGGAAGACGTCCCTTATGTTCACAACGTGAAAAGGGTGACGATTGAACAGCTTTCACCGGCATTCTGGCGGGTGATTGCCAGTTATGGCTGGCGGGAAACGCCGAATGTCACGGATATTCTCTACCGCTGCGGGCTGGAAGGGCTGAAGTGTACGATGAACGAGACGTCTTTCTTTATGTCGCGGGACACATTTACGCTGGGCGAACCCCGTCCGTGGTATTTAAAAGCGCGCGGGAAACTGTTTCAGGTCTTGCAGCGTAACTCTCTGCGTGCGCCGGAGCATTATCATATTCCCCCGAACAGGGTGATTGAGCTGGGTGCAGTGGTGAAATTCTGAGGCTTTGCCCGCCGGATCGTAAAACCGGCGGGCAAAGCAGATTACGCTTGCGGTGCTGAAGTCAGGTCGGTGACTTCAGGCGTAGTCGAACTCTGCGTCGCCTGTGAGGTTTGCGACTGAGTGGTCGGTGTCAGGTCAGTAACGGCCGGTGTCTGCGCAGCTGGCGCGGCAGTTTGTGTCTGCTGAGTCGCCGCCGGTGTTGCAGGCGTAGCGGTTTGCGCAGGCTGAGTCGCAACTGGCGCTGGAGTTGCTGACGCTGAAGTTGTTGAAGCTGTTGAGGTCCCAGATGTTGCAGAAGTCTGCTGAGTCACTTCCGGAGTGGCTGCTGGTGTAGCCGCTGGCGTTGCTGAAGCCTGCGACTCTTTGGCGGCTGCCGGTGCTTCGATGTCTTTCGGCAGCGACGGAACCGGTTCTGCCGGAATCGATTCTGACTTCGGTTTCGGGACAGGCGTTGATGCGCGAACCAGGAACGTCGGTTTGAGATTTGCCACAGAATAAGTCACGTGGCTGACCGCATCACGCGATGTCGCGACTTCGACCGGCGCAATGGTGACGCGACCAATCAGTGAACGGGCATAGCCGCCGACTTTATGTTTCCCTTCCGGAAGCTGGACTTCCATGCTCTCGCCAGTCCCCAGCGCACCCGCCTCTTTATCATCAATGGTCACATACAGTTTGGTGCCATCGTCGGTTTTCGTCGGGACGTGCGCAACGGTCAGGCGCGTCGAGCCAAAATCGAAAGCCGGTGCCTGGTCGGCGGTTTTCGTTTTTGCGCATCCTGTGAGTGCGATAACGGCTGCTACGGCAGCAAGGGTGAAGCGATAACTCATAGTGCGACGTCTTCCTTTAAGGGATTTTTGTGATCTGCGTATCAATATACCTGATCCCACGGGAGAGATGAACGTTCTTACAGGGAACTCGGAGGAGTCTGCTATTCACTTCTCAATGTGTTCTTCATAGCAGTCCGCTGTAACTTTCGGTTGAAGCGCTTCGTCAACTTGTGTATTTTTATGCAAATTAACTGCATAAAATAACAATCACACAGGAGTGACCATGCTTAAGTCATTAATTTTCACCGGGTGTCTGCTTTCTTCATTAATCACATCTGCTTATGCCGCACAGACTACATACGTGGTCGGTTCCGGCGGCACATACCGTCCGTTTGAATACGAAAACAGCCAGAAACAGCTGGAAGGTTTTGATATCGACATTATCAAGGCGATCGCCAAAGCCGAAGATTTTGACATCAAACTGGTTAATACGCCGTGGGAAGGAATTTTTGCGACACTGAATTCCGGTGATCGTGACATCATTATTTCTGGCATCACCATTACCGATAAACGTAAAGCGATGGTGGCTTTCTCCGCCCCGTATTTCCCGGCGGAACAGTCCATCGTGGTGCCTGAAGGCTCTAAAGTGGATTCCGTGGCCGCCCTGAAAGGTCAGAAAGTGGGTGTGGTGAACTCCAGCACCGGCGACATCGTGGTGTCCAATGAACTGGGCAAAAACAGCACCGACATCAAACGTTTTGATAACACTCCGCTGATGTTGCAGGAGCTGGCGGAAGACGGCATCGGCGCGGCGGTCGGTGACGTGGGCGTGGTGAAGTACTACATCAAATCCCATCCGGAGAAAGCGCTGAAACTGGTACCGGATGCTAAATTCGAGCGTCAGTATTTCGGTATTGCGGTCGCTAAAGACAACACCGAACTGTTGGGCAAAGTCAATGCCGGTCTGAAGAAAATCGTGGCTGACGGCACCTACGCCAAAATCTACGAAACCTGGTTTGACAAGAACGTTCCAGCGCTTCCCGCTCAATAATATTCTCATCACGAACAACGTTAATCAGGGGCGGTAACACGCTCCTGAACAAGGACAGGTATGACCGGATTTCGCTGGGAGATAATCTCAGAATATGCGCCGCTGTTTGTACAGGGCGCGCTGATGACCATCAAATGCACCATTATTTGTGTCATTTTAGGCACCACCTGGGGCCTGCTGCTGGGGCTAGGACGGATGGCCCGTGCCGACGACGGTCCGTGGAAACCTATTCTGCGTTTCGCCGTGCAATGGCCGGTGCGTATTTACGTCAGTGCTTTTCGCGGTACGCCGCTGTTTGTGCAGATTATGGTGGTTCACTTTGCTTTAGTGCCGCTGTTTATTAATCCGCGTGACGGCATTTTAGTGGCGAACGGTCTGATGTCCTCGGATTTCGCCCGTGCGCTGCGCTCAGATTACGGTGCATTCTTATCCTGCGTGGTGGCGATTACCCTCAACGCCGGGGCGTATGTTTCCGAGATTTTCCGTGCGGGTATTCAGTCTATCGACAACGGTCAGATGGAAGCTTCCCGCGCGCTGGGAATGGGCTGGGGCAAAACGATGCGCAAGGTTATCTTGCCACAGGCGTTCCGTCGTATTCTTCCGCCGCTGGGTAATAACGCTATCGCGATTGTGAAAGATTCCTCGCTGGCCTCGGCGATTGGCCTGGCCGATCTGGCGTATGCCGCGCGTACTGTTTCCGGCGCTTACGCCACCTACTGGGAACCCTACCTGACTATTTCACTGGTTTACTGGGTTCTGACTTTCCTGCTCTCGCTGCTGGTTCAACACATGGAAAAGAGGTTTGGCAAAAGTGATTCACGTTAAGGATTTACAGAAACAGTTTGGCGAAACCCACGTGTTGCGCGGCATTTCCTGTGACATCGCAGAGAAAGAAGTGGTGTGCATCATCGGGCCTTCAGGTTCCGGTAAAAGCACCTTTCTGCGCTGCCTGAATGCGCTGGAAAAGCCCAATGGCGGCGAAGTGGTGGTGAATGGTTTTGCGGTGCATGACTCGAAAACCAATCTTAATACGCTGCGTGCCGGCGTCGGCATGGTGTTCCAGCGCTTTAATCTGTTCCCGCACATGACCGTGCTGGAAAACTTGATTATGGCGCCGATGTCGCTGAAGGGATTATCGAAAGCGGACGCCGTAACGCGTGCCGAAAAGTTGCTGCAGAAAGTTGGACTGATCGACAAAATCGACGCCTGGCCTTCCAGTTTGTCCGGTGGTCAGCAACAGCGCGTGGCGATTGCCCGTGCACTGGCAATGGAACCGTCGATCATTCTTTTTGATGAACCGACGTCAGCGCTGGATCCGGAGCTGGTCGGTGAAGTGCTGGCGGTCATGAAACAGCTGGCGCTCGAAGGCATGACGATGGTGATTGTGACGCACGAAATGGGCTTTGCGCGTGAAGTCGCTGACCGCGTAGTGTTTATCGATCAGGGTGTGATTCAGGAGCAGGGGCCACCGGCGCAACTGTTCACCGCACCGCAAAATCCGCGAACCCGCGAATTTTTGAGTAAAGTATTATGATCCGACGGCGCTTAAACAGCGCCCGTTTTCTTTGATGTGATGAGGTTTACCATGCAAAGTTTCCATTCTTATTGTATTTCAGCCTCCGGCGAAGAAAGGGCAGAAGGCGATATGCATGCCCGTTTTCCTTACTGGAGTTTCACGAAAACCGCGATCGCGATTTGTGCGCTGAAACTCAGTGAAAACGGGACTGTAAATTTGGATGGCTGTGTTGATGGCGAAGCTTACACCCTGCGGCAGCTGCTCAACCACACCGCCGGATTACCGGATTACGGCGCACTGAAAGATTATCACGACGCTGTCGCTGCCGGAGGAGAACCCTGGTCGCGCGAAAAATTGCTCAGTGCCGCGTTAGCCAGAGGCATGTTGTTTGCGCCGGGCGCGGGCTGGTCTTATTCCAACATTGGCTACATGCTGGCCCGCGAACACATTGAAGCCGCGTCAGGGCTGAGTTTTGCGCAACTGATGACTGACTTCATCACCACACCGCTAGGACTGACCAGTATCGCACTTGTCACCACGCGCGAGGAATTCGCACAACTGCACTGTGAAGCCGCCGGAAAATACCCTCCGGGCTGGGTCTATCACGGTTGTCTGGCAGGCAATGTGCGGGATGCGGCCAGACTGCTGCACGGATTATTCAGCGGTAAACTGCTGAGCGCTGCGTCGATGGCTGAAATGCAGGTGACCATCCCGCTTGGCGGTGCCCTCGAAGGACGGCCGTGGACAGAATGCGGTTACGCGCTGGGGCTGATGAGCGGCGCGATGGGAGACGCGGGACGTTCAGCCGGTCATTCAGGCGGCGGCCCGTCGTGCGTGAACGCGGTCTATCACTTCCCGGATCTCCGCGAACCTGTGACCGGTGCCTGTTTTACTGACGGGCATCACGAAGGCGTGGCAGAAACAGAACTGGGCAGGCTGGTGCAAAATTTCGGGTAAAAGGGCAAAAACACGGCTCCCAGTCTCGGAAGCCGTGTGTTAACAAACTTTAAGGTGGTGGATACGCAAACAGTTCGATAGATGGGATATATTCGATCCCATCAGAGGTGTACAAAACTGAATTAGTAAAGTCGTAAATCCTTCCAGTTATTCTTACTGTTACAAGACGGCCAATTTTAGTAACTTTGGCCTCGGCGCTATCTGATGTAAGAAATGGGGACATTTCCCCCAAGGCTTTCACGGGATTAGCAGCTATCTTTCCGGACAAGTAGTAACGATAGACTTCGGAAACCGTCGCACCCCCGCCCTGATATTTCGTGACGTAGAGCCATGTGTTTTCGTTTAATTGCTGCGATTTGAATAGTGCATCATCATAGGGTGGCCCAGTGTAATGCTGATAAGCAACATAGCTTGCTACCAGCAGTAATAAAACGACGGTTACTATACGGTGCCCCCATTTAATAACCATGCTGTTTGGCATAATCAATACCTTGTTTAATCCATCTTTGATCAACCGGGTCATCTCCGTAAGGCGCTACGCCATACCAATTGCTCCATTCTTCTCTGGAGGTGCCCGCCATACTTTGTGCAAATCCACCGCCCATGAGTAAAATATCTGGCGGGATACCCGCAACATATCCGGTAGCCCCGAAATTAAAATTGCCAAAATTAGCCAGCTTCTTGTTCTGTTGTTTATAGTCCCATACTCCGCGATTTCTTACCTTATGATAAAACCAGTAATAAGTTGCCGGGGTTGCCATTCCCTTGCTCATGCCACGTGCTTTTGCCTCCATAATATTTTTATTCAGAAGACTAAACCCAGAGGCTGGCATTATAGGAATAATAGCCATAATGAGTTCCCTTAGGCTGTTTTACGTTCATTCCATGAGTCAGAAAAAATGTGATTTCCGTCGCAGTGTTTCCATGTGATTTTTTCGTAACGAAACTCTATCTGTTCTAAACATCTTTAGTGTTGATTGCAACAACTTGATTTATATGTTAATTATCATTTTAAAAGATTAGTGGTGGAGCTTGGTTATTTCACGGCGTGCTGACTTTTGTCTTTCCAGGATCCTGGCTTTTTTAACTTTGTGCTAAATTACCCACAATTCTTACCCGCATTCCCGAGGCAACATGATCATCCCTTCAAACCGTACCACCCGTGAAATGAAGATAAACAATGTCGTGCTGGTGACGAATGCATTGAAATCTCTGGGCTCGGCGACGAAGGCGGAACTGGCGGGTGTCACTGGTTTGAGTATCGCCACCTGCGGCGCAGTGCTGAATGATCTGAGCCAGCGGCACGAAGTGCTGGCGCTGGAACTCGACGTCTCGCGTGGCGGCCGTCCGGCGCAGCGCTATGCGTATAACCCGAACTATTTCTCGGTACTTAGCCTGTACGCGCAGGGCAGCGACGCTGCCGCACAGATTGTCTGGTCGGTGAATTCAGCCACCGGTGAAAGTCTGGCGCAGGGTGAAATCCGCTTTTTACCGATGACGCTGGCGACGTTTTATCAGAAAATTGGCAGCCTGCTGGCGGACTATCCCAATATTAAAGCGCTGGGCATTGGCCTGCCCGGCGTGGTGGTAAAAGGAACCGTCACGACCTGTGATATCAGCATGTTTGCCGGTGTGGCGGTTGAGCAGCAACTGCGTGAACAGTTCGGGATTTATGTTCAGGCGGATAACGACATGAACTACACCGCATGGGGTTTTTACCGCAGCAGTTGCGCAGGCATTACCGCGCCGGTGGCGTATCTCTTCAAACCTGAGGTGCCTTGTCTGGGCTGTGGCATGGTTATTAACGGTCAGGTATTACAGGGTGCCAGCCAGTTTGCAGGGGAAGTGTCGAATCTGCCTTTTGAAGGATTGGATAAACTGCCGGTCGCAGAAGAAATGGCGAAAGTGATTGTCTCGCTGACCGCCATTATCAACCCGGCCACCATCGCGCTTTCCGGCCCAAAAATAACTGAAGTACTGCTGTCTGAGCTGACGACGCTTTGCCTGCGGCACATTCCCGCACAGCATATGCCGCAGCTGACTTACCGCCCGTCGATGCGTCAGGATTATCTTCAGGGCATCGCGGAATTGACGCTCAGCAACTACAATCTGCACATTGCTTTCGGTGAATAACGCCGGTTGACTTTGTTGTTCGCCCCCTTATACTGCGGACTTATTAAAAGACTTTTAATAACTAACTTCACCTCGCGGGAGAACCTGATGTCACTGTCATCTGAAATTGCGCACAACGGTATTCATGCCGGAAGTCCTGTCCGGCGTGTCGCGACGCGGGCGATATTTTTTGTCACCGGTATGGCGATGGGGCTGTGGGCGGCGCTGGTTCCGTATGCACAGCTGCGCACGCATTCAGAGGCGGGCGATCTCGGGTTACTGCTGCTGTGTCTCGGGGCTGGTTCGCTGCTGTCGATGCTGGGATCGGGACGGATTATCGGCAAGTTTGGCTGTCGGGCAGTGATCGTCTCGGCGGTCATTTTGTACTGTCTGATGCTGCCGCTGCTGGCGGTGTTCAGTGACATCTGGCTGCTGGCGCTCAGTCTGTTTATTTTCGGCATGGGCATCGGGCTGGCGGATGTAGCCGTCAATGTGCAGGGCACGCTGGTGGAACAGGCCGCGGATAAACCACTGATGTCAGGGTTTCATTGCCTGTGGAGCGTGGGCGGGATCGCCGGCGCCGGTGGCGGTGCGTTGCTGCTCAGTGCCGGTATCACGCCGCTCGGCAGCACGTTTTTTGCCGTGGTGCTGGTTATCGCGCTGACGGCGTATTCTTATCGCGGAATGTTACCGTTCGGCGCGCATGAGGATCCTGAAGAAGGCCAGCCGAAAGCCAGACCGAATTTCCGTCTGGTGCTGATGGCGGTGATGGCGATGATTTGTTTTATGGCCGAAGGCGCGGTGCTGGACTGGGGCGGTGTCTTCCTGACCCAGGATCGCGGTCTGGCGCTGGAACATGCGGGCTGGGGCTTTGCAGTATTTGCCGTGGCGATGTCGCTGATGCGCCTGACCGGTGATGCGATTGTCAGTGCACTGGGGCGCAAACGGATCCTGATTATCGGCGGGATTTTGGGTATCGCCGGTTATCTGATGGTTGTGCTGTTGCCGGGCTGGATCCTGCCATTGTGCGGTTTTGCGCTGGTCGGGATAGGCGCAGCGAATATTGTTCCGGTGCTGATTACGCTGGCCGGTCAGGAAAAAGTGATGCCGGTCAATATGGCGGTGGCGATGGTAGCAACGCTCGGTTATCTCGGTGTGCTGGGCGGTCCGGCGCTGATCGGCTTTATTGCCCATCTTTCCAGTTTGTATATCGCATTCTCGGCGGTCGCGGCGGCGTTTCTGGTCATCACGTTTGGCGCATACAAACTGAAGTATTGATTGTTTTCAAAGACCAATGATTTATAACTGAGTGGCAAATTTGCCAGCTGGCGCGTAAAAACCGCCAGCCCTCTTTTAGCCTGATTGATTTAAAATCCGACTCTGTAAGGAGCAGTAATGGCCGTAAAACTTATCGCCGTAGACATGGATGGAACGTTTCTCAATCCGCAGCACGAATACAATAAAGCCCGCTTTGGCGAGCAATATCAGCAACTTTTGCAACGTGACATTAAGTTTGTGGTGGCGAGCGGCAATCAGTATTACCAGCTTAAATCGTTCTTTGATGATCTCGATACTCAAATTGCTTACGTTGCGGAAGGCGGCGGGTATGTGGTCGATAAAGAACAGGAAATTTACTGCGGCAAGCTTGAGCCGGAACAGGTGACGCAGGTGCTGGAATGGATAAGTCGTACGCCGGGCATTAACACCATTGTGTGTGGGCGCAAAGGGGCTTATGTGCTCAGCGGCACCGATGAGGATTTCATCAGCCGTATGCGCCGTTACTATCACCGACTGACAAAAGTGCATCAATACGCAGAAATCGACGATACGATTTTCAAATTTGCACTGAGCTACGTGGAAGACGATGTCTATCCGCTGATGAGTGAAGTTAACGCTAACCTTGGCGGGATTGTTGCACCGGTGACCAGCGGACATGGCTCTGTTGATCTGATCATCAGCGGGAATCACAAAGCCTGCGGTCTGCAAAAAATCCAGCAAATTTATGGTATCCGCGATGACGAAGTGCTGGCGTTTGGCGACAGCGGCAACGATCTGGAAATGCTCAGCTACGCCGGTTACGGTTTTGCGATGGAAAATGCTTCGGCACCGGCAAAAGCCGCCGCGAAATACGTCGCGCCATCTAACCGTGATGAGGGCGTGCTGAAAGTGATTGATGACGTGCTGAACGGTCGCGCGCCATTCGCTTAAGCAGTTCAATGTGCATTAAAACGAAAAGGCTGCCGCGTAAAACGGCAGCCTTTTTAGCATTGTGTAATGAAGATTGTGTAATGAAGATTGTGTAATGAAGATTAAGGCACATAGTCTGGCGGAACGCCGCTGTCACCGGGCTCTGCAGGGTAGTAATCCGGCGGAACCGGCGATTGCGGTGGTTGATTCGAGCTGTAACCGTCGCTGGCGTCTACCGGCACCTTATTACCTTTGGCGTACATACATTGCGTGTACACCGTATCGTACTGATCCTGCAAGTCGCCGCTGCTGGCACCCGCATTATTGCTGCCCATTGCGCTGCCAATCAGCAAACCACTGCCTGCGCCAATCAGCGCGCCCGGACCGGCCTGATGCGACGCTGCGCCAATCAGTGCTCCGGCTGCCGCGCCCACGACTGTCCCGGCAGCAGCGGTACCGGCGGCATTATTACTGGCAGTTTCTGCGCCGCCATTCACACTGCCATAGGCCGCGTTACGGCATGACATTTCATCCATCTGAAACTGTTGATAATCCTTTCCGGTACCTGGCAGCACCATTACATCTGGTCGGGTTGGGGGAGAAACGCAGCCGGATAAGGTCGCGGCTAAGGCGAGAACCGCCACCGGAGTAAACCTGTTCATGACTTTTATCGCCTGTTAACGTGGTCCTGCGACCACTTTCATCCAGCCGCGCGGGCAGGCCGGGACTCGCGGATAATATCCCGCCGGATTCTGACAGTAATACGCATAAGCCGGGGGTTTCTCGACATACGTTTGCGGCTGCGGTGGCGCAGCGTAAACGACGGCTGGCGGGCCGTAATAGACCGGCGGAGGAATGCCAATCACCACGTCCGGCCCATACCAGCCCCCGCGATAATAGCCGCCATGGTAATAACCATGGCCGTAATAGCCGTGGCCGTAATAGCCATGACCGTAATAACCATAGGCGAACGACGCAGAACTGGCCGACATCAGCGCGCCAGCAGTAAGCATCAACAATAACAGCCTTTTCATAACGACCTCGAAGTGCATTGAGCGGATGTCCGAAGTGATAAAACCTACCACTCCTGAGGATAACGATACGCCTGTTGCGGCTAAAAGGTTGGCGGGGGATTAGGGTGAATATGACAAGGCTGTGGCAGCAATTGTGACCAAAAAATTCAACAGCAAACGTTTGTTTACGTTCAGGGTTTGAGAGGCGGGGGATTCATATTTCAGACCCGGTTTTGCCACAGCAAATCCGGGCTGAGAATTAAAAAATTCGAATTTAAGGTGTTATTTCTTACTTGCTGTAAAACGTCTGAAGGCTTCCAGCGTTTCATCGCTGACGTGATGCTCCACCCCTTCAGCATCCAGACGCGCTGTCTCTGCGCTGATGCCGAGCGCGATGAAAAACGCTTCAACCACGTTATGACGTTCGCGGTTTTCCGCCGCCAGTTTCTCACCTTCCGGTGTAAGAAAGGTTCCGCGATAGGGTAGCTGGTGAACCAGTCCGGCATTGGCCAGGCGTTTCAGGGTTTTTGCCACTGTCGGCTGGGAAACACCCAGACGCGCGGCCAGATCTACCTGTCTCGCTTCGCCAAATTCGTGAATCAAATCTGAAATCAGCTCAACGTAATCATCCATTAATTCCCGGCGATGCGCCTCGCGCACCTGTAAGAAACCCTGCGCGTGTTCTTCCACATCCAGTAATGGATTCATTTTTTTATCTTTCACTACGCCTGCCTCTTTCTTGCTCAACGGTTTTTCACCGCAGCCGCGCTCACCGCAGCAACCCACGCATTGTAAACCAAGTCCACATATCTACCAATTTATGAAAACTTTGCATTGGCTATGGAGTATAGCCTGTGCTATACCTGAATAATAAACCGCCGTTGATGCGCAGATTGACAGGAGAGATTTTCATGGAAAATGGACGACACATCTTAAAATTATTCAGCCATTCGCCGTTTCGTTTACGGCTGATGCTGGTGGGCATGATTGTGGCGCTGATCACCGGCAACGCGCAGGCGGCAGACCAGGCAGCCAGTAAGGACAAAAAAAAGTTTAAAGTGGTGACCACTTTCACGGTGATCCAGGACATCGCGCAGAACGTCGCCGGTGATGCTGCCACCGTGGAGTCGATCACCAAACCGGGCGCTGAGATCCACGACTATCAGCCTACGCCGCGGGATATTGTGAAAACGCAATCCGCCGATCTGATCCTGTGGAACGGGTTTAATCTTGAACGCTGGTTCGGGCGCTTCTTCGCCAACATCAAACATGTGCCTTCGGTCACCGTGACGGACGGCATAACGCCGCTGCCGATTCAGGAAGGGCCGTATCTGGGCAATCCGAATCCGCACGCGTGGATGTCGGCTAAAAATGCGCTGGTGTATGTCGAAAATATCCGAGCGGCGCTGGTGAAATATGACCCCGAAAATGCCGCAACCTACGATCGTAACGCCAAAGATTATGCGCAAAAAATCAGCCAGCTAGATGCCCCGCTGCGTGAACGTCTGGAAAAAATTCCGGCAGGGCAGCGCTGGTTAGTGACCAGTGAAGGCGCGTTCAGTTATCTGGCGAAAGATTATGATTTGAAAGAGGCCTATCTGTGGCCAATCAATGCTGAAGAACAGGGCACGCCGCAGCAGGTGAAAAAAATTATCGATCTGGTGCGTCAGCAGAATATTCCGGTGGTGTTCAGCGAAAGCACGATTTCAGACAAACCGGCAAAACAGGTCAGCAAGGAAACCGGCGCGAAATACGGCGGCGTGTTGTATGTCGATTCGCTGTCAGCGACTGACGGCCCGGTTCCCACGTATATCGATCTGCTGAAAGTCACGGTCGGTACCATTGCAGAAGGGTTCGGACAATGAGTAACGCCGCGCTGAATCTTAACGTTGATGACATTTCGGTGACCTATAACAACGGTCATACCGCGATTGAAAATGCCTCGTTTACCCTGCACGGCGGTTCGATTTGCGCGCTGCTCGGCGTTAACGGCAGCGGTAAATCCACGCTGTTTAAAACCATCATGGGAATACTCCGTCCTACGCACGGCAGCGTGACGCTGGACGGTCTGAACGTGGCGAAAGCGCTGAAGCAAAACCTTATCGCTTATGTGCCCCAGTCGGAAGATGTGGACTGGAATTTTCCGGTGCTGGTGCGTGATGTGGTGATGATGGGGCGTTACGGCAAAATGTCGTTTCTGCGGATCCCATCGGCGGAAGACAAAAAACAGGTGGCGTCGGCGCTGGCTCGCGTAGGCCTCACTGATCTGGCGCATCGGCAGATTGGCGAGCTTTCCGGCGGGCAAAAAAAACGCGTTTTTCTGGCGCGGGCGCTGGCACAACAAGGGCGCGTCATGTTGCTCGATGAACCCTTTACCGGTGTGGATATCAAAACTGAGAATGCCATTATCGAACTCCTGCGCCAGCTGCGCGAAGAAGGGCATCTGATTTTGGTTTCGACGCACAACATCGCCAGTGTGCCGGATTTCTGCGACCGCGTGGTGCTGATCAACCGCACGGTCATCGCGGCTGGTGCGCTCGACACTACGTTTACCTCTCATAATCTCGAAAATACCTTTGGCGGCGCGCTGAGGAACATCGGTTATTTAGTGCCACAGGAACCGGTGAGGCGGGCGGTATGATGGCGCTGTTGCTGGAGCCGTTTCAGTATAACTATATGGTGAAAGCCATCTGGGTGAGTGCCGGTGTCGGCGCGGTGTGCGCATTTTTATCGGCGTATCTGATGCTTAAAGGCTGGTCGCTGATGGGCGATGCGCTCTCGCATTCCGTCGTGCCGGGTGTGGCAGGCGCTTATGCACTGGGCTTTCCGTATGCCATCGGAGCCTTCGGTACCGGCATTCTGGCGGCGCTATCCATGACGCTGCTGCGCCATTTCACCAGGCTGCGCGAAGACGCGATCATCGGCTTCGTCTTCTCGACCTTCTTTGCGCTCGGGCTGTTGCTGGTTTCCCTTAATCCGACATCCGTTAACGTGCAGTCGATTCTGTTCGGCAATATTTTAGGTATCGATGACGCTGATATTTTGCAGGTGCAGATTATCGTCGGCGTTTCCCTGCTGGTGCTGTGCGTGATCTGGCGCGACCTGCTGGCGGTATTTTTCGACGAGGCGCACGCGGTTTCGGTCGGGCTTTCTCCGCTGCGACTCAAAATCATTTTCTTCACTATATTCAGCGCGTGCAGCGTGGCGGCATTACAAACCGTCGGCGCAATTTTGGTGATTGCCATGGTGATCACGCCCGGTGCGACGGCCTATCTGCTTTCTGACCGTTTCTCCCATGTGCTGATTATTTCGGTGATTATCGGCGCGATCACCAGCGCGGCGGGCGCCTGGCTGAGCTATTACCTGGATGGCGCAACCGGCGGCGTTATCGTCTGCCTGCAAACCGCGGTCTTCCTGCTGGCGTTTTTATTCGCGCCAAAACACGGCTGGCTGGCCAGTCATTTACGTATCAAACGCCGGAGCCGCGCATGATGTCCTGGTTTAATGTACTGATGGAGCCGATGAGCTTCGACTTTATGCAGCGCGCGCTGCTGACCAGTATGGCGACCAGCATTGTCTGCGCGATATTCTCTTGTTTTCTGGTGCTCAAAGGCTGGTCGCTGATGGGCGATGCGATTTCACATGCAGTGCTGCCCGGCGTGGTACTGGCCTATCTGGCGGGTATTCCTCTGGTGATTGGCGCGTTTGGTTCCGGTCTGTTTTGCGCCGTGGCAACCGGCTTTATCAAAGAGCATTGCAGGGTCAAAGAAGACTCGGTGATGGGCATTGTCTTCTCGGGCATGTTTGCTGCCGGTCTGGTGCTGTTTTCCCGGGTGAATACGGAGCAGCATCTCAGCCATATTCTGTTCGGCAATGTGCTGGGCGTGACGGACAGTGAAATGCTGCAAACGCTGATTATCGCGCTGGTGGTGACACTGGCGATTATCATCAAATTCAAAGACCTGATGTTATTTTGTTTCGATCCGGTGCAGGCGAAAGTGGTCGGGTTGCCGGTACGTTTTTATCACTATGCGTTGCTGTGTATGCTGGCGCTGACCATTGTCGCGGCGTTGCAGGCCGTGGGTGTTGTACTGGTGGTTGCAATGCTGATTACGCCAGGCATTACTGCGTTTCTGCTGTGTAAGACACTGCCGAAAATGATAATCGTCGCTGTGACGGTGTCACTTATTGCCGCCATTTCCGGCACCTTTATCAGTTTTTATATCGATGCAGCGACCGGACCGGCGATAGTGCTGATTCAGGCTATGCTTTTCCTGCTGGCATTAGCTGTGCATCTTTTGCGTAAACCGTTTAAATCCCGGCAGTCAGCACCGAATGCATAGTGTCCGCAGTGCAGGTTTGGCATGCTTGTGTGCATGTATTCCTTATTTAAAGAGATTCTGATGACCCAACAATTTGCTCCTGTCGAACTGGAAAAGCCTCCGCCTGATTAACCACGGCACGACGGCGCTGGCTACCTGTCGCATAAAGGCCTACCATCGACCGGCAACAAAAGGGTTTAATGAAGTTCAATGAAGTAAGCGTTAAGGATTGTTATGAGCGAAGTAGCAAGTTCCATCAGTGTTGGCGATAGCTTTACTGTCAAGAACGGCTCAACCCACGAAGTAACTGGCTTTGTGAAGAAGGGAGAGAGAATTTACCCGATGATCAAAACAGATCATGGTGATTCAAGCTTCACCTTCATCAAAGAAATTGTTTCGGTAAATAAAGCTTAAACATTAACAACCTTCTCTGTGATCGCGGCCTGTTTGTATTACGTAAAGAACAGGCTGCGTGATGTCAGCTCCCCACCAATTTCCTCTTTTTTCCTCCATCTTTGCCATATGCACGTCTGCCGGACATTGCAGTTTGAATTAACGATATACCGGCAGCAGATTCGCGCTTGAAAGAATATGTACTGCCGCATTGAGCACGCCGAACAGCAGCACCAGTACGATCATTTTATTCCCACCCCACACGCGGTACAGCGGGCTGCCAAAACGCTGGCGTGATGCGCGTGCCATCAGCGCCGGAACAATCACCGCCCAGACCGTTGCCGCCAGTCCGGCAAAACCAATCGCATAAATGAAACCGTCGGGATAAATCACGCCACCAATAATGGGCGGAACGAACGTCACCAGCGCTGTTTTGAAGCGACCAGTCCGGCTGTCGTTGAACTTAAACAGATCCGCCAGATAATCAAACAGGCCGAGCGTCACCCCTAAGAATGAACAGGCGACGGCAAAGTTTGAGAAAATCGTCAGCAGCAAGTCCAGACCGGCGCTGTTAAGTATCTGGCTCAGTGACTGCACCAGCACATCAATATTGCCACCCCGTTCAGCGATGCTGATGAATTCCGGACGCGGAATGTTGCCCATCGTTCCCAGCATCCAGATGATGTACAGCCCGAGCGCCATCAGCGTACCCAGCAGCAGACACTTCCTGATGATTTGCGGATTTTTGCCGTAGTACTTCATCAGGCTCGGCACATTGCCGTGATAGCCAAATGACGCCAGACAGAACGGCAGCGTTGCCAGCACATAAGGCATGTAGCTCGGATTAATTTCGACGCTGTTAAGCAAATTCACCGGTTTCACATGCCACAGCAGGCTGCCGAAAGTCAGGAAGAAGGCAATGATTTTCGCGCCAAGCACAATGGCCGTCATCCGGCTCACCGCACGGGTGCTCAGCCAGACGATAAAGGCCACGACCAGCGCCGTCAGCAGACCGCCGAGGCGGGGAGAAAAACTCACCGACATCTCACGCAACGTGTGCTGGATCACCGAGCCGCTGGCGGAAATATAGGCGTAGGTCAGAATGTACAAAACGAACGCGATAGTGATGCCGTTCAGCCGGTTCCAGTGTTTACCCAGCAGATCGCCGGTCACCGTATTGAAACTCGATCCCACCGGATAGTTAAGATTTGCTTCGAGGATCATCAGTCCGGAATGCAGCATACAAAACCAGGTAAAAATCAGGGCAGCTACAGACCAGAAAAACCAGGCGCCGGACATCACCACTGGCAGGGAAAACATCCCTGCGCCGATGATCGTTCCACCAATAATCATTGCGCCGCCCAGTACAGAACGTTGCGGGGCGGTCACGGAAAGCGTCGCCATAGTGCGTATCCTCGCGTGGCTTTTGTCAGAATTCGTTGAAAGAATGGCTGAAAAAGAAATGAGTGAAATAACGAACAAAAATCGCTGTTTTGTGCTGCGATTTTGGTCTTAAGCGCGGCAATATAGTGGAAATGAAGTAGTTTGTACACTGCTGAACTAGTTTGCTGATACAAAAGCCCACATTCAGAAGCTGAACAGGGCATTCAGGAAGGTGAGCAGGGAAATAACGCCGAAAATGTGTACAAAATATTAACTTTGTGCAATTTTGCGGTTAATAGGGTGCGGGGTATTCATGGCGCAGATCACAGATTTCATTACGATTTCTTATCTAAAAAAAATAAAAAACCCTGTTTGAAAATACAGGGTTGACACACAACATATAGCGAGTAAATTAGAACTCAGCACCAGAGAGAAGTGAAAAGAAATTTTTATTTCGCGGTGCAATTAGCAAGTTGATAAACTTGTCAGTAATGAGATGCGATAAAGGCCATGAAGTATTTTAGTATGGGTGATTCAATACCGGGCGTTATTTGAAAGTCCGTGAGATGATGCTTTAAGGCCACGCAGTAAAGCTGTGCAATCGCATGATGTGGACGAAAACGCGATGATGTAACGCCTTGTTAGTTAGAGTAATGTTCGCGATTTGAGTACGTAAGTATGAAATCGAGAATGTCGCGACGAAAGTAAGGCCACGCATCAAAGAGTATATATCGCGAGGGTGATGTACTCATTTATCCCGAGACATATCAGAAGGGTAAATGAAACGAGCAGGATACTGATGTTATTCCACAAAATTATAGGAGGATAGCGTTACCAGGCAGTAAAAATATATCCTGTGAGAATATGTACATCTTTAGCAGTTGCATTACCTAAGCAGTACACGTAATTAAGTTGATGAATGTTAAATGTTAATTTGATAGTACCTTAAAAGCCCCGGTTTAACGACTGGGGCTTTTTCATTTGTACAGCCTGTTACTCATTATTTCCCGCTGATAGTGCCTTCAAGAATCGTCTGCGCGCCCAGACAAACCAAAAAACACACCAGCGTGGTGTCTTTACCTGCAGTCGCAGCAGTTAATGCGCTGTCCTCATCGCTGATCGCGTCACCTTTTGACAGAGTGACATCGCCGATGCTGATTTCGCCGTCCATCACATACAGCCATTGAGCAAAACCCGCATGTGAAGGAACTTCCGTGGTGGTGTTTTCATCCATGCGAATGTCATAGACATATACCGCCTGCCTGATTTCAAGCGGAGACTCAATGCCTTCCGGCGCAGCCAGCAGCGTCCACTCATTGCTTTTTATGCCGTCAGGGCGCGTCATAAACTGCACGCGGCCTTCCAGATTTGCCTGACGCGGACGGATAAATATCTGCAACATTTCTGCCGACACCAGCGGCGTGGACTCCTCATGCCAGAAACTTTCACCGGCGTTCATCATCATCAGTTGTTTCGGTGAAAGGGGAACACGGTTACCGGCAGAATCTTCATGCACCATCGAACCACGCCACATATAACTGAGGATTTCGTCGTTGTTATGCTCATGCATTTTCACCAGCGTACCCTGTTCGAGAGTGGCATGGTCTATAACACTCAGAGGGCCGAAAGCGTCGTCATTTTTTTCAGGCTGGATTTGCCCCGGCCGCATACGACGGATACGAAACGGGCCATATTCAAAAGTAGTTTTGGGTTCAGCACGTAAAACGTTAAACATAATCTCTCCGGCGGCAGACAGGAACGCAGGGTTCGGATGAAAATCGGATACCATTTTTTAACATACTATGATCATTAAAGCGTATCCGCCGTGAATAAACTTTCCGTTTAATCAGAAACAAAGGCCCCGTCCCTGAGGCACTTAGATCCAAAATGAGCAGTTAATCCAGACTCAACAACGCACTCAGCTGCTCAATTTGTGATTGCCACTGACGTTGCAGCTCAGGTTTCTGATGCTTAGGTTTGCGCGCCAGATCTTCTGCCAGAAGGTGTTCAGCTTCCACCAGCCTCGCCAGCAGTTGCTCTTCTTCCGTGTCCTCGGTGTGGATTACGTCAGTCCCGCTTTCTGAAAAAAACGGTTCCGCTGGCGGGGGAGAACCCGCCAGTACGGCGTAAACCGGCGCAAGGGTATGCCACTCTTCTAACCGTTGCTCATCCACCAGCCAGAACCGGTTACAACTTTGCTCAATGAGCGTCCGGTCGTGTGACACCAAAAGCACCGCACCACGGAAGGTTTTCAGCGTTTCCGCCAGCTCTTCTTTGCCTTCCAGATCCAGGTGGTTAGTCGGTTCATCAAGCAGCAAAAGCGAATAATTCGCCAGCGTCAGCCCGATAAACAGCAGCCGCGAACGTTCTCCGCCGCTGAGCGTACTCACTTTTTGCTGATGGCGGATAAACGGGAATCCTGCGCCAATCAGCGCCATTTTTCTCTGCTCTTCCGTCAGCGGGGCAAAGTTCGCCAGCGCATCACCAAGAGAATCATCGTCCTGCAACTGATGCTGATTCTGATCGTAATAACCCACCCGCACGCGGGGATGGAAAGTCACACCCATATGGGTTGTTTCCGGCTGACTGAAGGCGTTCCACAACGTATGCAACAGCGAGGACTTGCCGCAACCGTTGCGCCCGACCAGTGCGATACGGTCACCGCTTTTGATGCGCATTTCATCCAGTGTGAACAAAACCGGAGCATTGCGCGCAGGACGAACCTGCAAACCGGACAGCGCCAGAACCCGGTCCGCCGCCAGCGCTTCGCCTTTTAACTGCAGCTTCCACTGATTACCGGCGGTGACTTCAGTTTGATCCTCCTTCAGCCGGTCGACCTGCTTTTCCATTTGCTTTGCCTTGCGCGCCAGCTTTTCGTTGTCATACACGCTGCCCCACAGCGCCAGACGTTTGGCACTTTTAGTTACGCGGTCAATCTCCTTTTGTTCTGTTTCCCTGCGCGCAGCGTCGGAGGCGTCTTTTTCTTCCAGCGCCTGGCGTGCCTGCGTACAAGGGAGACGAATAAACTGCAGGGTTTTATCGCGCAGGATCCAGGTGCTGTTGGTCACGTTATCGAGCAGGCTGCGGTCGTGAGAAACCAGCACGAAACTGCCGTTCCAGTTTTTCAGAAACTGTTCCAGCCATAACAGCGTCGGCAGATCCAGATGGTTGCTCGGTTCATCGAGCAGCAGTAAATCGGGCTGGCGGATCAGCGCGCGGGCCAGCAGCAGGCGGGTATGTTGCCCGCCGCTGAGCGTTCCGGCCGTCAGTTGCCAGGCAGATTCATCGAAACCCAGCGTGGAAAGCAACACCTGCGCCTGCCAGAGTTCAGGCTGATGAAGGCCCGGCGGCAGATGATTCAGAACAGATTCGAGCAGGGTATGGTGATTCAGTTCTTCAGGCAGATGTTGTTCAACGCGGGCCATCAGACACTGATTTGCCAGCGTGACACTGCCGGACGTTGCCGCCAGTTCACCGCTGAGGATTTTCAGCAGGGTACTTTTGCCACAGCCGTTGTGGCCGATAAGGCCGATGCGGTCGCCTTTTTTCAGGCCGAAGGAAATCTCAGCCAGCAAAGGGCCAAAAGAATTATCGAATGATACAGATTGTGCAGACAGTAAAGTCATGATGCTTACTCAGGTTTTCGGGCATAGAATGCCTCTCGTCAATATAGCCGACGATAACCGGTAAGCCGGAGGGAAGAACTCAGATTGTCAGTTAGCTTCGCTCAGACAGGTTATCGCGGCAGGGAGCCGGAAACGCCTGAGCAGCGACGATCGCCAAAGACAGGTGAATATAAAAACCATTCACGGGTCAGCATGGGGATCCTCCTTATATATAAAATTGGTGAATGAATGAACTGATTATATTAGGGAATTTTGAATTGTTCCAGTTTCAAAATTCCCCGACCCGCCGTTACGCCTCAACAACCTCATTTTCCAGTTTCTGCCGCTTACGCAGACCGGGGAACCAGGTCATCCACAATCCGACGACAATCAATGTACCGATGCCGCCAATGGCTGCCGCCGGGACTGCGCCCACCCAGGCGGCCATCAGACCGGATTCAAATTCGCCTAGCTGGTTCGAGGTGTTGATGAAGATGGAGTTGACCGCGCTGACGCGTCCGCGCATATCGTCTGGCGTGTCCAGTTGTACCAGTGCGCCGCGAATGACCATGCTTATCATGTCAAATCCGCCGAGCGCAAACAGTGCCAGCATGGATAACCACAGTGAGGTGGAGAACGCGAACACCAGCGTCGCCGCGCCGAAGCCTGCCACGGCGGCAAACATGGTCATACCCACGTTACGTTGCAGCGCGCGGTGGCTCAGCCAGAAACCGACAATCAGTCCACCCACAGCCGGAGCACCGCGCAACAGACCCAGTCCCCACGGGCCGGTATGCAATATGTCGTGGGCAAAAATCGGCAGCAGGGCGGTCGCACCGCCGAGCAAAACCGCGGACAGATCCAGAGAGATCACACCCAGAACATCCGGACGGGCGCGGATGAAACTGATACCGGCGAACAAGGTTTTAAAGGTCGCCGGAACACGGCGCGGTGGCGCCTGTTCGTAACGCAAACAGCGGAAGTGGAAACTCATGTTTTTACTGAATTTATTTTCTTCCCCAAAATCCCTCCAAAACATCTCCCCAAAATGGATTTTAAAATTTATCCCGTTTGTTGGGGAGTAATCCCGTAACTTTCACACAGCTAACGTTATCCAATCTGCTCCTCTGTCGTCATGGTACTTCTCAGTCATAGCTGCCGTTTTGTGTCCGAGTAGAGTTTGCGTGTTGATCCCGTGCGCACTGAAGAGCCTTTCAGCCAGAGAACGTTGTTCGTGAAAAGTCGGGGGCGTAGTTCCTTCGGTAAATTTTAAACCACTTGCGATACGCGCCTGCTTAAACATACGAGTTACTCCGTTTCCCGTTACCGGGTCGCCAGGCTTTGAAGAACCATGAGCGCGAGAGTGGTGGATCATGTACTTGCTCATCACCCTGTCCCTGCATTGCCTGATCACATCATCAAGAGACAAATTAATTTCTGGAAGAAATAGGGTGAGAGGTAAAGCTAGCCGTGTTCCTGTCTTCGACTGTGTGATATGCAGGTGGCCGTCCCAAACATCTGAGAATTTCATGTTCAGAATATCTGCACGTCGCTGACCAGTAATCAGGGCAAGAAGCATGGAGTTTTGCAGATAGGGCTGAAGGTCTGCCGCATTATCGAAAATCTTTTTCCATTGAGAAAAACTAAGCCTTCCCCTGGTTACTTTATTTCTTGGAACTCTGGTTGCCAAAGCTGGGTTGAATCCGGGTTCTATTTCGCCTGAGTGCTGGGCCTCTTTAAATATATCCCCCCACGTAGCCCTTAACATCTGAGCCATTCTGTTTTTGCCCTCTGATTTATACTCGTCAAGAATTGCGGCAATTGACTTTGTATCCAAATTATTAAGGCGCACATTCGGTAGCCTTTTTGAAAGAACCTGCGCACAGCTTTTACGTGTTTTGAACGTGGCCTTCTTTATTTCCCCTTCTATTAAACGCTCTTCAAGTAGAGATATATATTTACCAACCCAGTCCGAAACCCTTATTCCCGCCTCTTTATTTGTTGTTTTTTTCACAGTCATATCAACGAGAAAGTTTATCTGTTTTGATTGCTGCTCTGTGATCATGGTATTGGCTGCAATAGCCGCCTCTCGAGCGGTATCTCCATCGGTTCCGAACCCTATAAATTTACCGGTGATCGGGTGACGATATTGCCAATACACCTTGCTGGTTCGACGGTCGAACTTGCAGTAAAGGTTGGGGATATTAATTTTATGTGTGCGTGGTCTGGCTGCCATTTATCGTTTTCTCCAGTAGTGCTTTGACAGAAGCGGGGAGGTGATTCGGTATCTCCGCTTTTGCAATAACGCCGACATACTTCGCGTCTTCATCAACGACCCATTTGCTGCCTTGTTTAATCGGGGCAGGTATGATCTGGCCGGTTTTTGCATACCGATGAAGTGTTGCTGGCGCTGGTGGATATTTAAACCCTTTCGGACTGGATGCCCATTCCATCAAAGGTACGAGTTGGCCCATACGCTTTTTCTCCACACTTTTAGTTATAGCCGGCTGCACACCGGCTTACTGGCTGATCCGAAATCGGCCGTAATATTTCCCAGCTCGCCACCAGAGCATTTTCTCCCCTGGCGGCATTGCTGGCGCAAACTCAACTGGAACAAACCACAGATTCAGCATTCGTTTCACGAAAATCCGCCTGACTAAATGAGCGCGCTTAGGCATTACTGTTGCCTGACTCCGCCACCTGTTTTGCCAGTTCCTCAGCTTCACGAAAATCCCAGTCTACGCGGTGGGCTATGGTGAGCGCAGAACGAACGGAGTGCCCAATCATGTCATCCAGAGCGTCGAGGGTCATTGCCATGTCTGGATTTCTTTCCAATATCACAGCACGCTGAATCTGCCAGCGATTACAGGTTTCAAGCAGTGAATTTGCCATCACTCCCCCTTAACTGTAGTAAAACCGGCTGCGTGGACTGCGTTAGCAGATTCATTGTCATCTGGATGCTCTTCACTTGTCATGAGGTCCTGCAAGTCAAGTTCGAAGCATTCAATAAGCTGAGTAGCAAGCGTAATAATTCGTGGATCACTCCAGAACTGCGCGCCACTTTTTGAAAAATTATTGCAACGGGCTTCTTCGATACTGTGAGCCAGTGCTGTTGCTGCTTCGAGTTGGTCGAGTAGGGCGATGGCATGCGGGGCAAGGAACCATGATGAGCTGTGCTGACTGTTTAGCAAGTCAGTGAATTTTTCCCTGGCTTGTTCTGGTGTTGGCAGCCTGTTGCCGAATTTGTTACGTAGCGCTGCAATAGCTGTTGTATCAGTCATACAGCCTCCCGAAATTCTTTGCTGGCGCTGAGCTTCTTTTTGTAACTGGCTTTGGCTTCTTTCTGGGTATTACACCATTCACCGGCAGCGCGATGGGAAACCATGCGGAATTTCCCGTCGTTCGGATACCACGAACCGTATTCAATTTTCGGTACATTAATACCCAGCCACTCAGCAAACGAGTGGCCATAATCAGCTGCCAGATATTCTTCGTACCGGGTGCGTTTCTTTGGCTCTGGCAGTGCCGCAATTACCATCTCACGACCAGCATCCGTGACGTGGTAAACCACATCACCATCAGCACAGAAGGACGGCGCGGCGCGGGAAGTCATCAGGCCTGCAGCGACGAGAGATTCCAGATCAGCATTGTCACTGTGGCCGCCGCTGGTGAGGAAATAATTACGGTATGGTTCCCGGCGATTCTCGTTGATTCCCAGTGCATGCTGCATCAGGCCGATCTGGTGTTGGGTTGCCTCAGTCATCATGCGTACTCCGCTTCTTCTTTCTGGCGCTCTTTTCTTCCACGGTACCAGCCGCGCTTAATCCAGCGGCGAGCCTTGCGCATTGCGTCGATATCCCCGCGAATGACCTCAGGGAAGCCGCCATGCTTTACGGTTTTTGGAGTTTCCCCTTCGTAACCCTGCTCTTCACCGACTTCGATGATTTCTGGCCGGTAATAGGCCAGCCACTCGGCACGGCAGCATTGAGGGCAAGGAATATCCCCGCCGTTGCTGAGATAACCTTCGAATCCGCTGTCTGCATCCCACAGTTCGCCGTCGATGCAGACGCTATCCGGATAGTGCGCACCAAATTCGTATCCTTGATACCCGCAACTCGTTTGTACCTGTACTATTTTTCTTTTAGCCATGATTTCCCCCTGATCAGAACATCAGCTCTTCCCAGCGGCGCATAAACAAAGCTCTGGCCTGTACTGGGTTGAGAGGTGTGATAAGAATGTCTGTCGGTTTGATACCTTTCAGAATCGGCCAGAAGTTATCAGCATCTACTTCCAGATCCCGGCGTTCGGTCGCCAGCATGATCAGGTCAGCAGTTTTGACGATGGCGCTCATCTCGCGTGGCAGTTTGTACTTCTCGCGGATCAGGGCGTCAATCTGGCGCTCTACTCGGGAATAGTCCGGCAGCATGCGTTTCAGCGGTGCGGGGATGTCCTTCATGTACGCTTCAGTGGCGTCATGCAACAGGGCTTCGCGCTGGTATTGCGGTTCAACAATCATGCTGCACAGAACAGAGTGCTGAGCCACGCTGTAGAAGTCGGCAATCTGCCCTGCAAATCGGCATTCGTGGGACAGACCCTGCGCGATGTCGGCGATATTGAAGGCGAGCACATTAGGATTTGAGAAATCCAGATGCTGGCCGGAAAAGGTGGTTAACCAGGTCATAAAATTACTCCACACATTAAGAGAGAAATATGCTGCACACTGTTTTTGGGTTGATCGAAGCCCTTGCCGGTTGTGGCAATTAATTTGCTCAGGCATAGATAAGAGCCGCTGGTTGAGCAATGGGTATACTGGTTTCGCTCCGGGGTTGTTTTTACGACCCTTATTTACTCTGGTTTCAGCGGTAAGAACACTCGCGACCAATGCGCTTACCTGCTGTACCGACTTATCAGTGATCTTTCTGCTGCACTAATCCGGCGAAAATGGAGAAAGCTGCTACACTAAAATATGAATAGGAAAACTCTTAATAATTCCAATTAAGTCCCGCACCTATCGCCAGAGTTCTAAAAATGCCTGATATAAAACTCTCTTGTGAGAAATGTACTTCTGAACGTTTTGTAGCCTCTTCCAATTATCCAAGCTCTGACATGGTTTCCTCACTCGTCTGCGCTCTTTGCCACCACCCAGTAGATGTGAGCTCAGTAGTCACATTCAGGGACACTCCCTATATTGCCCTAGTTCCGCCTCTGCCAGACCACCTCTTTCCCCATATTGAATCCAGCCGCCAGGGTTGAATTATTCAAACTGCCATTAAGCTACAGTGTTCTTTCTGTTGCGTGCCTGGTCACTTCTCCACCTCAGGCGGCGGTGTTATCTTGGTAGTTCTCACACAGCCAAGAAGGAAATGAAGGTGGAAAACGCTTCGACTAATTTAGTCACTTTAGCCCGTAGGATTGAAGCTCTTGAGAACGCATTCACGGTAGCGCTTCATTCCGTTTCAACCGCCTTACCCACAGTAAAGAGCGACGTCATTGAAAATCTAAATCGTCATGCTCAAGCTTATAAAGGTAAGGATCCTGCCGTTGCCTCGGCAACCAAGTTGCTCATTAACCGAATTGAAGCTTTCAATCCGAAGATAAGAGATTAATTTTGGTAATCTCGCCGCCTTCTATAAAGGCGGCTACTCCCTGTGCTTGCTCTTGCAAGCTTTCAGAATCCGTTTCTTCGATGAACTCTTTATTCGAAGATGCCAGACCAACAGTTTTCGGTTCTTGCTTATCCATCCTGATACCTCATTAAGCAGCTATGTTCTTGCCGTTGTGCAACCGATGAATTAAATATACAAAACGTATTTTAATAAGTAAATACAAATTGTATACAATCCATATCAATATTGGGTAACATAATGTATTTTAAGTTGTTTTAATTTCTGGGAGGCTGATCTGTGATGGAAGAACTCGGGGATGATTCAGGGGAATAATGTTAGAAAGCCAGCCTCAAGACTGGCTTAAGATCAAAAGTGCTCTAAACAAGGCGCAATTTTGTTTCAACAGCAACGCCAATAATTCTGCAGTTGCCGTTGATAGGCACTAGCGGCCATTGGGGGTTCAACCCTTTCAAGTACTTCTGCCCGCCGTCAATAACAAGCTTTTTGAAAGTGGCTTCATTGGAGTCTGAAAGCTTGGCGATGACTAAACTTCCGTTGGTTGCATCTCGACCAGTATCAAATAAGACATAAGTTCCCTCTGGAACGCTTAGGCCCACAGGAGCAGTCATTGAATCGCCATCAACCTTAAGCCAAAAGGCATCTCCCTGAATATGAGCATCAGACTCCAGCCATTGGTCTATGTCTTTCAAGGAGTAAGCTTCAACAGCCTCCCCCCACATCCCAGCCTTTATACTGCTTACTACAGGATATTTTTTGCCTGAAGAATAAGGCCCAATGTAGGCAACGTCACCCTTAAGTTCTTCATCGATAATTAACCCGCCAGCACCAACCGAAAAGTTACGTTTTCCTAAAAAATGCAGGATTTTTGAAATGTCACTAAGGCTGGGCTCCCGCCTGGCATTTAGCCAATGGCTCACCGCACCTTTAGTAATACCAAGATGTTCTGCTAACTGCTCTTGATTGATGCCCTGATTTTTCATCAGAGACTTAGCGAGATCGTACCATTTCATAGTCATACCCAAATGATACAAGTTGTATACATACAATCGAGACACATAACGTATATCTTCTTGCGAGATATGAATACAAAATGTATATTTAGTGTGTTTACAGGAGAACTCAATGAACAACCTACGAGCCATACGAACCAAACTGGGCATTACTCAAGGGCACTTAGCTAATGCCCTAGGGATAACAAAGGGAGCGGTTTGTCATTACGAGAACGGCAAGAGAAACGTAAACATTGATCAATGTAGGACCATCGTTTCTGCGCTTAACAATTTTGGCGCGAATGTAAGCATTGATGATGTTTTCCCACCAACAAAGACTATCACTGCTGGCGCTCAGCCATAACTACCGAAGGAAAAATGAAATGGTAGATCTCAAATCAACAGTAAAAGCGATGTGCAAAGCCTACCCCGGCGGACGGTCTGCAATGGCTGGCGCTCTGGGCATGACTGAAACGCAGTTCAACAACAACCTGTATGAAAAAAACGGCTGCCGGTTTTTCGAAATTGTTGAGCTGGAAGCGATGGAAGACATCAGCAGTACCAGTTTCCTGGCTGAATACTTCGCCCAGCGCCGCGGTGGCCTGTTCGTCGATATCCCTCAGTTGGACGAATTGGACCAGGTCGAACTGTTCAGCAAAAGCTTGCGCACGGCGGCGCACCGTGGACACGTCGACATGATTATTCAGGCAGCCCTGGAAGATGGTGTGATTGATGAAGCTGAGGCCGCAGAGATTATGAAGTATCACCACCGTCATTTATCGGCGCGTGATGCTGAGGTTCGGGCTGTGCTGGCGCTGTTTGGCAAAAAGCAGAAGTCCGGAAAGGTTGACGCCCCAAGTGTGCAGCTTGAGGCGTCGGGCGCATTAAAAACGTGTGTGGAGTAATTAACGCATGAACAGTTTACTCGTAAAAGCTGGCGTTCCGCAAATGCGCGGTAAAGCTACTGGCGGTACCGCTGGCTCTTTCTCGTATGAAGTGATTATCGATGGTGAGTGGATGCCCTGCAACTACCAGTTCGCGGCGTGGTGGGTAGGTTACGTCCGCCATAGCAGCCAGAAGGTGACGGCATGTCTGAAGAAATCCAAAAGCTGGACAGGCGTTACTAGCATTGGCGGGGCGTTGTGGTACACGTCGTGGGCTTCGACAGAGCAGGGGATCGCGTCATCTTCATGCGCGCCGGTTACCCGCATGAGTGCGCCCAGTCTACTGAACAATTCCGGCGAAAGTTTAAGAGGGTCTTATGAGCGTTAAGTTATCCGCATACGTCTGGGATGGTTGCGCTGCTGCCGGTTTAAAAATATCGGCGGTTGCCATTATGGCGCGCCTCGCTGACTTCAGTTCTGACGAAGGCCTGTGCTGGCCGTCGATTACCACCATTGCCCGCCAGCTGGGTGCCGGTGAAAGCACTGTGCGCACTACGTTGGGCAAACTTGAGGCTGACGGCTGGATCACCAGTACCCAGCGCCGCAAGGGAAACCGCAATACGTCGAACATGTACCAGCTGAATATTGCGAAGCTTCGTGCTGCTGCTGAACCGTCAGATTCTGACGCATCAAAATCTGACGCATCAAATTCTGACCGGTCAAAATTTGAGGCATCAAAATCCAACACGAATACCGGTTTTCACCCGCCAGAATCTGGGGGGGATCCGTTAGTAAATTCAAAACAAGATCCATCAGATAATAAAACCTCTTGTCAGCCTGCTGTGCAGACCGACGCCGAAGTCGAAATTACTGATCAGGCTAAACAGGTTCTGAACTACCTGAACCAGGTCACCGGCTCCCGCTATCAGGTCAGCAAATCCTCACTGGATAACATCCGCGCCAGACTGCGTGAAGGCTTCACCACTGAAGAACATCAGCTGACGGTTGATTACATGCATGCCAAATGGGGAGGCGATCTGGAAATGGCCGAGTACCTGCGACCGTCCACGCTCTTTCAACCTTCAAAGTTCCCTGGCTACCTCGAAGGCGCTAACGCCTGGAATCGTGCAGGCCGTCCAGCGCGCAAAAACGGGAAGTGGGAGCGTGAAGGTGACGTTGCAGTTGATGCAGCCGAGCGGGATGCGGCATACCGCCGGTTCATTAGCGGAGTAGCGGCAACCAAGGCACCGAGTGCGCTGGAAAAAACGGTTTGCGCCGAGGCCAGCAAAGCCAACATCCGCAGCATGCGCGCCGATTTCGCCATATCGCAGTGGGCCAAGATTTGGAAAGAATGTGCCCAGCGCCAGCAGGGAGTGAAAGCAGCATGAAAACTTACCCAGAGTTAGTTCTTGAAGAACTGCAACGCGATAGCACACCGCGGTCATCAGCACAGCTTGAAGCGCTGATCGTAGCCAGAACCGGCATGACACCCCACAAGACGGCAATTCACAGCGCAATCATCGCATTGAGAGCCCGTCCTGAAGTGCATCTGGTTCATACCGAGACTTACCCACGCAAATACAGCCTTGCAACACCATCAGGTTCAGTGAAAACCAAGGCTGAAATCAGTGCTGAGTTTGAACGCAATCTGTGGGCAGTACGTCAGGGAAGGGGGCAGGCATGACATCTGAATTCGCAAGCACCACACCAAACGAGCACAAAGACCGCTGGCAGACGCCGGTTGAAGTATTCACCGCGCTTGATCTGGAGTTTGGTTTTTATCTGGACGCCGCCGCCGACCACCAGAATGCGCTGTGTGCCAGGTATCTGACCGAAGCCGATGATGCGCTGGCTGCCGATTGGGAGAGTTACGGCGCCATCTGGTGTAACCCGCCATACAGCGCGATCACCCCGTGGGTGGAGAAGGCCGCCGAGCAATGCCGCGCCCAGCACCAGCCGGTGGTAATGCTGTTGCCCGCCGATACCTCAACAGGTTGGTTCTCGCTGGCGCTGACTACCGCCGACGAAATCCGCTTTATCACTGATGGTCGCCTGTCCTTCATCAATGCCGGTACCGGCAAGCCAGGGAAGAACGGCAACAGCAAGGGCAGCATGCTCGTTATCTGGCGCCCATTCATCAAACCGCGCGGGCAATTCACCACCGTTTCGCGTGAAGCGCTGATCACTGCTGGCGCTGAGTACCTTCAGGAGGTGGCAGCGTGAACGAACTCCAGAAAATCTGGCTCGATGCCTATCGCAGCTATCTCAAGGCTGCATCACCAACTGGCGAGCTTTGCCCGTCGGATCACGATAGTGCGCTGGACCATGCTGATGCTGTGCTGAATAGCCTGCTCAAAGCAGGGGAGGTGAAATAGTGAAAACGGCAACGGTAAATATAAATAACTACGTCAAGGTAAAGCTGAACGAATTTGGCCTGTCTGTCATGAAATCGAATCGTGAAGAACTTCAGCGCATTGCACCAAGCCTGCCTGACTTTACACCACCAGCTACTGATTCCGAGGGGTATTCAAAATTTCAGCTTTGGTCACTCATGCAGGCTTTCGGTCCGGTTATTCATCTGGGGGGAGAACTTCCATTTGATAGCGAAATCCAGTTTACCTGCGAGTCGGTTATCGAGGAGGAAGAATGATCCTGACGTTACCATTCCCGCCGAGCGTCAACGGTTATTGGCGCTCAACCCGAAAGGGTGTGCTGATCAGCGAGCGCGGGCGGATCTTCCGTTCCAATGCGCTGGCGTCGATTTATCAGCAGTTGCGTAGCCGCCCGACGGCACTACTCACCGAACTGGATGTGCATCTGGTGCTCTACCCCCCGACCAGGGCGAAACGCGATTTAGATAATTTCCAGAAGGCTCTGTTTGATGGTCTGACCCATGCGGGGATCTGGAAAGACGACAGCCAGGTAAAACGAATGACGGTCGAATGGGGACCGGTTATCAAAGAAGGGAAGGCAGAAATAACGATTACTGATTTCAAACCCGCCGGTGTGCAGCCGGTTTAACGTGTGGAGTGATTATGTCGAACAGTTTGCTGTCAGGAAAAGTGGTAACGATGTCGAGCCGTGAGATTGCGGAGCTGGTGCAAAGTAAGCATAGCGACGTGAAACGGTCAGCTGAAAGGCTCGCAGTTGGTGGCGTTTTAACCGCGCCGTTGGCGCAGTTCGAATTTGAGCATAACGGAAACAGATATTTTGAATACCGGTTCAATAAGCGCGATTCGCTGGTGCTGGTTGCCCGGCTGTCGCCCGAGTTCACAGCCGCGGTAGTTGACCGCTGGCAGGAACTGGAATCGAAAAGCCAGTTACCTCAGTCATTGCCGGAAGCGTTACGACTGGCTGCTGATCTGGCCGAAGAAAAACAGGTACTGGAATCTCAGCTGGCGCTGGCCGCGCCGAAAGTTGATTTCGTTGATCAGTACGTCATGGCTAAGGGCTCTATGGGATTCCGCGCGGTCTGCAAATTGCTGCATGCGAAAGAACCAGAATTTCGGTTGTTCCTGCTTGAGAAAGACATTGTTTACCGGCTGGAAGGCCAGTTGACGCCAAAGGCCAATCATTTAGAGGCAGGTCGATTTGAGGTGAAAACCGGTACCAGCCAGCAGAATCAGCATGCGTTTCGACAGGCCAGATTCACGGCGAAGGGTATTGAATGGGTTGCCGGACTGTGGGCCGGCTATCTGCGACAGAAACAGGAGAACGCGGCGTGAGAGCATTACTGAAACCATACCCCCAGCGAGAGTTGGGGATCGTGCAGTTCGCGCTGCCGGCGGACATGGTGAAGTTCTTCAGCAGTAAACGCCTGCTGATCACCAACGAGCCAGCCGAACTCCATAAACTGCCTGATGGTGTGGTACCGGCAGAAGCGCAATCTCTTTCGCGTGATCCGCGTCTGTCTGGTTTCCTGTCATCACCAGCAGTAATCGCCAGAGTTGGCGGCATGGAAGCGCTGACGCTGTGGGTTAAACGCCACCGTGTGTGCCAGTGTCCGGACTACAGCGGGGAATTTCATCACCATGAGCTGGTGCAGGTTCCCCGCGGTCGTGGCGTTGTCTGCCTGTGCTGGGCGCATGATAACGAGTTTCGGGAAAAAGAATCGCCAAAACTGGATGCTATCGCGCTGGTGAACGCCGCCGAGTTTGTGACTGAGGCGATCCGGTACCGTTATGGTCTGCTGGACGGGCGTCACCTTACTTTGCCGGAACTGTGCTGGTGGGCCGTGACGAAAGGGCTGGCTCATTTGCTGCCGCCGGAAATTATTTGCGAAGCGCTGGGGGTTAAATACAAACCCCCGGGTGGTCAGGGTAAAGAAGCGGATGTGAACCCGTGGGAGAGGCAACCACGTGAAGAGCTGGAGAACAACATCAAACCGGTTCTGGCGCTGGCAATCGACCCGGAGACGCCGGAATCATTCCTCCGTATTCCGAAGCGCCGCCGGTACGAAAACGCAAAATACACCCAATGGGTAAAGCGCCAGCCATGCTGCGGCTGTGGCAACGGGTCTGATGATCCTCACCATATAACCGGCAATGGCTTTGGCGGCATGGCAACAAAATCGCATGACCTGTTCGTGATCCCGCTGTGCAGACGGTGTCACGACTCACTTCATGCGAATACGCAGGCTTGGGAAGAAGAACATGGTGATCAGATGTATTTGGTCATGAAGACATTAGACCGCGCGCTGGCGATGGGTGTTATCGCTACCGGCAAGCAAAAATAAGTGTGGAGAGAAAAATGCGTGATATTCATGAGACTTTAGAACTTTGGGGCGCATGGGCTGCCAGCGACAATAGCGGTGTGGACTTTTCTCCGATAGCAGCAGGCTTCAAAGGTCTCTTGCCACAAACATCTAAGTCACGATTACAATGCGATGATGATGAAGGCATCTTGATTGACGGTTGTGTGGCGCGGCTTAAAAAATACAGGGTTGAAGAGTTCGAATTGATAATTTTGCATTACGTATTCAACATTTCATTAAGGACGATTGCTAAAAGACGAAAATGTTCAGATGGTACAGTGAGGAAAGATATGCAAACGGCACAAGGTTTTATACTTGGTGTACGAATGGTCATTAAGCCCAACTAGTGGGCCTAATAGTTCATGTGGATTCTATCACCTAAGTAATATAATCCAAAGAAGGTGGCAACAAGTAACTGCCAAGTGAGAAAAATAAATATGCATGAATAAGAAAAGTGTAATAAAAGGTAAGGGTAAGCTGCAAGTACAGGAGAGATGAACGCATTAAGCATTACGATGATAATGCTTAATGCTGTCAAAAATGAAAATAACATACATAAAAACAATCTCCTAGTGAGTTCTTCCTGAGAGTTAACGGTTCTTCCATTTTCTTTGGTTACAACTATCTCGATGAATGGCGCCCCATTTTCACCAATTAATGGATAGTCAATTTGCTCGCGATTGAAAGTTGCAATTGCAGCAAGGGCTGCTATGTAAAATCCCGGCAAACTTGTGATAAATGAGACTACTGTTTTAATGAAACCATTTTCTTTAGATAGATCAGTAAAAGGTATTTTTAGCAAATAAAAGTACCCTATAGATAGAAGCATCAATACAAAAGGTATATACCAATCGTAAGCTTTTTTACCATTGATACCTTTAATATTAAGGTAGCCAAAAGGTCTAACTAAATGAAATAATAATTCGCCCATATTAGCCTCACATAACATCAATCATTTTGGTCGCAGTTTCAAGTTCTATACTATCATAGGAGTCCTTCAATCGCGATGTAAACCCAGACAAAACGCTCTTTTTAATGAACGTTTTTTCTAATCCATCAAGTTTGATGTTTGATGTTTGAAGTTCAACTTGCCTGATGGCATCAGTATCTGGCTCTTTGAATTTTATCTTTATTAAGTCATAGCCGCCGTTATTATCCTGCTTAAAATAGGATGATATGTTTTTAACCCACCCTATGACATCTTGCTGGCCATGATTAGGGACAATTCTTAGAGTGCTTTGCTTAGGAATAATAGACTGATTAACATCAGGTGCATTAATAACAGAAAACTCATTTCTCACTAACATAACATCAGCAAGCCCTTCTTTATTAATTTTATTGAAAAGGTCCTGGTCAAGCTTGCCGCTCATATCAAATACTGGCTTGTACAATACCTTTTTGGGTTTGTTTGACGATGGAGAAATGACATTAGTTGTCGAGTTTGCCGTGAATTTACTTTCATGTTTTCTTGAAAGCTCAAAGAGTACTCTATCTAAAAAACCATTCATGCGGGATGTCGAAACTTTGGGGACCGGCATATAGGTCATATCGTAAGTCCTCTTATTGCCATTTAGGGATATCACAATATGAGAGGAAATTTCATATCCTTCACCAGCTTGGTGATTCGGAGAAATTTCTTGCCGGTTCAGAGTTTTAGTATTCTTAATTACGGTTACACTTCCGTTTTTGTTCACAACATTTACTAATAAAGCTAGGTGGCTTGCTATTTTATCTGACCTGTTTGATAAAACTTTTACATCCTGAAGTGTTAAAATAATTTCTCCATCCTGATAAGAATGAATCATACCCTTTTGTTCCACAATCCATGGTGATAGCTCAAGCATGGTAGGAATTGGGCAAACACATTGGGATTTTTGAGATTCCTCGATAGACTGTGTTCTAAATTTTGTATCAATAGTTACCTGATGATGGGTAACCAAACGGGTAAAGGCATCCAGAGTCGACATTTTTTCTTTTGTCCATGTTGTATATCGCTGTATAAGAAAATTTTACAAGAAGGCTAACGCGTACGCAAAAACTATCGTAATCTGTTAAGAGTGGTCACGTAGTCACAAAGCTTAGACAATCTCAGAACCTCGCTCAGGCGGGGTTTTGACATTTCTGGAGGATAGTAAAATGTACCAGTAAACGGATAGACCGCAGACGTCAGCCAACGCAGCAGTTGTGATGCTGCCCCGAGTCCAATAATGGAGCCAGCTTTGCATCTGGTCAGGGTAAATGACAAAAGAAGCACCGTTAGAGCTTGCGAGAGCCAACCGCAAAACGGTTACAGCCAAATGCGTGACTCAAAGGCATGAGCGCGGCCACTGCGAAAAGTGGTTTCGAATAAAGAAAAGCCCCGGCATCTGCCAGGGCTTATTTGTTTGTGGAATGGGCGGCGTACATGATGCTGATAACATCGTGCACGCCATTCGCCCGTTAGTTGGTCACGAGCGAACCTAGGCCCATTGCTGATGTGCACACAGCAAATGGAGCCTATCAAAAAGGGCGTCTCTGATCTATGAAAAACACTGTGAATTTAAACAGTATAAATATTATTTGTGCTGACTCACTTCAATACATCAAAACCTTACCTGATAACTGCATTGACCTGATAGCTACGGATCCTCCATATTTCAGGGTTAAATCATGTAAATGGGACAATCAATGGCCTGACGAGTCAGCTTATCTGGCGTGGCTTGACGAGATGTTTGCGGAGTTCTGGCGCGTACTAAAACCATCAGGCAGCCTGTACGTATTTTGCGGTTCGCGTTTGGCTGCTGACACTGAGTTACTGATGCGTGAGCGGTTCAAAATTCTGAACCACATCATCTGGGCCAAACCTTCTGGGCCGTGGAACAGGCAGCACAAAGAAGACTTGAGGTCGTATTTCCCAGCCACTGAGCGGATCCTCTTCGCTGAGCATTACAGCGGACCTTATAGAGGTAAGGCATCGAGTTATTCCACGCAGTGCAAGGAGCAGCGCAAAAATACGCTCAAGCCTTTGGTTGATTATTTTAGTGATGCCCGTAAAGCCTTGGGGATAAGTGCTAAAGTAATTCATGAGGCTACTGGTAAGCAAATGGCTTCGCATTGGTTCAGTGAGAGCCAGTGGCAATTACCCAGTGAGAAAGACTACCTGGCGCTTCAAGGCTTATTTGATCGCGTAGCCCGCGAAAAACATGCGCGGCAAGAGCTGGAACTCCCTCATCATCAGTTGGTAGTGGAATATCATTCATTATCCCGACGTTATGCGGATCTGGTGGATGAGCTAAAGCGTTTGCGGCGGCCTTTCGCAGTGACGAGTCTCGTACCGTTTACTGACGTGTGGACGTATAAGTCAGTTCCATATTATCCCGGTAAACATCCGTGCGAAAAACCAGCTGAGATGATGAGAGACATCATCAACGCCAGCAGCCGACCGGGTGATGTAGTGGCTGATTTTTTCATGGGATCAGGTTCCACGATAAAAGAGGCCATCAAACTGGGACGTTTCGCGCTTGGCGTGGAACTGGAAGAGGAACGGTATAACCAGACGTTGGGAGAAGTATTCCCTGAACAGTCGAATGCCTCATAACACATTACAGCCCCGGCATAGTCTGGGGCTTTTTTATGCCCTCGATTCGTGGAGGACAATAACAGCGATAAGGGGTTTATCAATGTCCGAGCCGGTATCAGCTACAGCGGCTTCAGCGGCGCTTGCCACGGTCGGCGTTTTCGGCTGGTTCACCGGTCTGGATTACGGCGTGGTTTTCGGTGCCTTTGCTGGCGCTGTTTTCTACGTCACGTCAGCCGTTGACCTGTCAGCGTGGCACCGTATTTCGTATTTTGGCGTTTCATTCATGTGCGGCCTGTTTGGTGCCGGTGTTGCTGGCGCTAAGTTGGCGGCCTGGCTCAGTTACCCTGATAAACCATTGGATGCCTTGGGCGCGGTGATCATCTCCGCACTGGCGGTGCAGTTGCTTACGTTCGCCAGCAACAGGGCAAAGAACCCAACATCACTGATTGATCGGTGGAGGGGGCAAAGTGGTAATAAATGACCCGCTGGTAATCCTGAACGTGGTGGTGTGTACGTTGGTTGTTATCCGGCTGAGCTTCTTTCGAAAGAACGGGGCTACACATCGCCGCTGGGCGTCGTGGTTGGCCTACTTGCTGATCCTGATTTATGGTCATGTCCCGCTGCGTTTCCTGTTCGACCATTACGACGGCACGCGCTGGGCTATCCTCTTGCTGAACCTCGTTATCTGCATTGCAATATTCGCAGTGCGTGGGAACGTGGCGAAGATCATTAAAGTCCTGAGACATCCGCAATGACAAAAGATCAATTTACACGGGCGGCTTCCCTGAGCGCCGACTTAGCCGCGCGCTGGTATCCGCATGTGGTGTCCACGATGGCTGAATTCGATATTTCCACCCCGGCGCGTAAGGCGGCATTCATTGCGCAGGTGGGGCATGAGTCTGGTGGATTTAAAACGCTGGTCGAGTCCTTCAATTATTCGATCGCCGGCCTTTCGGTGTTTACGCGCCTCACTGCATCACAGCGTGAACAACTCGGGCGCCGGAATGGTGAAGGTCCACTGCCTGTTGAGCGCCAGCGCGCCATTGCTAATCTTGCTTATGGTGGCCGGTACGGAAACAAAGCCGCGGGTGACGGTTATAAATTCCGTGGTCGTGGCCTGAAACAAATCACGTTCCTCGATAACTATCTGGCCTGTGGCCGTGCGCTGGGCATTGACCTAATCACCGATCCTGACTTGCTTCTGAAAGATGAATACGCGGCGCGGTCGGCGGGCTGGTTCTGGAAAGCCAACAACTGCAAAAGCTTCGCCGACTCAGGCGACTTTGTGGGGCTGACCAAACGCATCAACGGTGGCGTAAATGGTCTGGCCGATCGGCAGGCTCGTCTGGCAATTGCCCAGAAAACACTGGGCATCTGAGAGGCACAACGTGGAAACATCCCTGTTCTCTGCTGTGCTTAAAGCTCACTGGAAATCGGCGGTTGCCATACTGCTGGCCGCCGCGCTTGTGTGGTGGATTGAGGGGCTGCGCTGGGACGCCAACGTGTCAAAGCTGAAAGCGACCCACACCGCAGAGCTGAAGAAAATCAGTGATCAGGCAGTGATTGACCTGACCAACCAGAAGAAACGCACCGAAGCGGCACAAACCGCATTGGCGGCGCTGGATGCCAAACACACGAAGGAATTAGCCGATGAACAGGCCAAGAATGACAGGCTGCGCGCTGATGTCGCTGCTGGCACTCGCCGGGTGCGGATCGCGGCAGCAAACCTTGCCACCTGCGAGCTCGTCGGGAACAGTACTACCGGAACCGGCGGCGTGGGCGATGCAGCACAAGTCGAACTCTCTGGCGCTGGTGGACGGGCTGTTCTCGATCTCCGAGCCAGCGCCATCAAAGACGACAAAGTGATCCAATACCTTCAGGGTTTCGCCGCTGAAGCCCGGAAGCGATGCAAAATCCAATAGGTAATGCTCAATGAAAACTGATAAGACAAGTGCAGAAATAGACCAGGCTGTTTCTCAATACAGCAGTTCTATGAGCATTGCGGTTCAAGATTCGTTAGCCACCAAGTTAAAACTCAGTCCTGAAATGAAAGTCGCAATCACTGAAGTGGTAGAGGAGACGATTAAGCGCGCTTTGCAACCGGGTGGGATTCTTTATCGAAGATAGCCAAGGCATTACAGCATGCATTCACTGAGTGCCTGTGATAATGATTATCATTTATGAAAGGTACTCCCGGCAGGGGGCCTCTCCACGGGGCGGCGCGCTCGCGGAAAACGGCTAGTTTTTCGGATCCTAGGTCATCATCATCATCTGTGCAGGTTATTGATTTTTATAATACCCAATTTGCAAAGATGTCGATTCGTTTAAAAAGTGTTCACCATCATGGACCAAGAGATCGCCTCACTCAAACTCAACATCAACCAGCTTGCAGGTATCACCGGTGTGCATCGGCAGACCGTCGCGGGGCGCCTGAAGAATGTTGATCCCGCCCCAGGCAGTAATGCGAAACTTAAATTATTTTCAGTTACAGATGTGCTAACTGAATTGATGACCCCCACGGTTTCAGGTGACGTCGCTGAAATGACGCCATCCGACCGCCTGGCGCACTGGAAGGCCGAGAATGAGCGGCTGAGTTTTGAGCAAAGCATGGGGCAACTTATCCCTGCGGAAGACGTGGCAAGAGAATTTTCGGTTATGGCGAAGGCAGTCGTTCAGGTACTGGAAACGTTGCCGGACGTGCTCGAGCGAGATTGTGCTCTTCCGCCGTCTGCCGTGATGCGAGTACAAAATATTATTGATGATTTGCGTGACCAGATTGCGCAGAAAGTCATTGACGCAGAACCGGAGGAGGAGACGTCTGAGGAGGACTGATGGCAAAGCGGGCTTCAGCGCGTGGTATCCGGAGAGATGTACCAGGAATACTTCGCGCACCGCGGCGTATGCTGGTTGCCGATGCGGTCAGCCAATATATGCGTGTACCGATGGGGGCTGGCAACTCCGTTCCCTGGGATCCGAATCTGGCGCCGTATGTCATTGAGCCTATGAATTGTCTGGCATCGCGTGAATACGATGCCGTGATTTTCGTCGGACCGTCCCGGACGGGTAAAACCATCGGCCTGATTGATGGCTGGATAGTCTACAACGTTGTCTGCGATCCCTCCGATATGCTGCTTATCCAGATGACAGAAGAGAAAGCGCGCGAACACAGTAAAAAGCGTCTTGACCGTACTTTCCGCAGCAGCCCTGAAGTAGCCAAGCGCCTGAGTCCCCGGCGTAATGACAACAACGTCTACGACCGAACGTTTCGCGCCGGTAACTACCTTAAAATCGGCTGGCCCTCTATTAACATCATGTCGTCATCCGATTATAAGTGCGTGGCGCTGACGGACTATGACCGCTTTCCCGAGGATATCGACGGAGAAGGTGACGGCTTCACACTGGCCTCAAAACGTACCACGACATTTATGTCATCCGGTATGACGCTGGTGGAGAGTTCACCGGGCCGCGATATCCGAGATACCAAGTGGCGGCGAAGTTCACTTCATGAAGCCCCGCCGACCACCGGCATTCTTTCATTATATAACCGCGGCGATCGCCGACGCTGGTACTGGCCTTGTCCGCACTGCGGCGAACACTTCCAACCGGCGAAAGATGTGGTGCAGGGCTATCAGAATATTGTCGATCCGGTGGTTGCCAGCGAGGCGGCATTCATTGAATGCCCACATTGCCGCGGAAAAGTCACAGCAGACCAGAAGCGCGCTTTAAATCAGAAAGGCGTCTGGCTGCGTGATGGCGAGAAGATTGACCGTGATGGCACTGTCACGGGCACGGCCAGACGCTCGCGCATTGCGTCATTCTGGATGGAAGGGCCTGCGGCGGCATACCAAACGCTTTCGCAGCTGGTCTACAAACTGCTTTCAGCTCAGCAGGATTACGAGGCGAACGGCAGTGAAGAAACCCTTAAAGCGGTGATCAACACCGACTGGGGTCTGCCTTACATTCCTCAGTCCAGTGCTGAGCAGCGGAAATCCGAAACCCTTATGGCACGCGCCGTTACCGTCACTAAGCGTACGGTGCCAGACGGCGTGCGTTTTCTGGTGGCGGCCGTTGACGTGCAGGGCGGGCGCAACCGGCGGTTCGTTGTGCAAGTTATTGGCTATGGCGCGCACGGTGAGCGGTGGATAGTCGACCGGTATAACATCAAACAGTCGATGAGAACGGGACCAAACGGCGAAAGTCCGCCGGTTGACCCTGCAGGCTATCTGGAAGACTGGAACCTGCTGCGCACCGACGTGCTGGATAAGACCTGGCCACTCGATAGTAATCCGGATGTTTCTCTGTCCGTCTTGGCGATGGCCGTTGATTCCGGCGGTGAAGACGGCGTCACCGGTAATGCCTATGAGTTCTGGCGACAATGCCGCCGCGATGGCGTACATAAGCGCGTTTATCTCTTTAAAGGCGACAGCACCACCCGCAGCAAGCTGATCACCAAGTCATTGCCGGACAATACCGACCGCCCAAACCGCCGGGCAGAGGCCCGCGGCGACGTGCCCCTCTATCTTCTGCAAACCAATATGCTCAAAGACCGGATCAGTAACGCGCTTCAGCGCGATACGCCGGGGGCTAACTACGTTCACTTTCCTGACTGGCTGGGAGAGTGGTTTTACGACGAACTGACCTATGAAGAACGAGGTGCTGACGGCAAATGGACGAAGCCTGGCAAAGGAGCGAACGAAGCGTTTGACCTGATGGTTTACGCCCATGCGCTGGTGATTTTGCGAGGGTACGAACGGATAAACTGGGAAAAGCCGCCTGATTGGGCGCAACCCATTCAACAATCCGCTCCCCTTGCACCTTCTGAAGCATCCGTTCCGAAACCCCGCAGCAACCATCAAAAACCGAAAACAACCCGCGTCAAGAAAGAGGATAAACCCTCTGCCTGGGCGCCATCAACATCAGGAGGCTGGGTATGAATCAGGCCGATATTGAAGACATGATCCAGCAGTATATGACTGCTGAACGCGCCGTCCTGCAGGGGAAATCCATCACCTTTAACGGGCAGTCCATGACGATGGAGAACTTAAGCGAGATACAAAAGGGGCGCGAGAAATGGGAGCGCCGGCTCAGCACGTTACTGGCTGCGCAGCGCGGGCGACCGCAATACCGGCTGGCGAGGTTTGTGTGATGAGCCTGATTGATGATGCCATTGGCATATTTTCGCCGGGCTGGAAAGCTTCCCGGTTGCGGTCCCGTGTGGCTATCAATGCCTATGAGGCAGCATTGCCGACCCGTACGCACCGGGCGAAGCGGGAAAACCGCAACGCAAATCAGCTCACGCAGTTTGCTGGCCGGTCGATCAGGGAGCAGGCGCGCTGGCTGGACAATAATCACGATCTGGTGATTGGCCTGCTGGACAAACTCGAAGAGCGTATTGTCGGCGCGCGCGGAATTGTGGTTGACCCTCAGCCCATCCTGAAAACGGGGCTGGTGGCCGATGAGCTCTCGAAACAAATACGGGCAGCCTGGGCGGAGTGGTCAGTTTCCCCCGATGTGACAGGGCAGTTTACCCGTCCCGTTCTTGAGCGGCTGATGGCAAGAACCTGGCTGCGCGACGGAGAGGTTTTCGGCCAGATGGTACGGGGTTCAGCACCCGGACTTACCCCGACGGCGAAAATTCCATTCTGGGTTGAGGCGCTGGAGCCGGACTACATTCCTTTGGAGATGAACGATACCGGGAAGGGAGTTTGTCAGGGGATCTATCTCAACAACTGGGGCCGCCCGACAAAGTATGTCGTCTATAAAAATCTGGTGACTTCAGGTGTGGCGCTCGGTAACACAAAAGAAATCCCCGCAGACGGCATGATGCACCTGAAATTCATGCGCCGGCTTCATCAGGTCAGGGGAAACAGCCTGCTATCCGGCATTCTGATCCGCCTGAGCGCGCTGAAAGAGTATGAAGATTCTGAACTGACGGCCGCACGTATTGCCGCCGCGCTGGGTATGTACGTCAAAAAAGGAGACGGGCAATCCTACGAAAACGCGGATGGTAATGGTAAGGACTCCCGCGAGCTTAATATTGAGCCCGGCATGCTCTTTGATGACCTCGAGCCCGGCGAAGAAATCGGAATGATTAAATCGGACCGGCCGAATCCTAACCTTGAGACGTTCCGCAACGGGCAGCTCAGGGCGGTGGCCGCCGGCAGCCGCAGCAGCTTTTCCAGTATCTCCCGCAACTACAACGGCACTTACAGTTCTCAGCGTCAGGAGCTGGTGGAGTCCTTTGAAGGCTACGGCATTCTTCAGGATGCATTTATTGCCGCAGTGACCCGACCGATGTACCGCAGCTGGTTGCAGATGGCGATCACGGCAGGCGTGATCGACGTACCGCCCGATGTGGACATGGCGACGTTGTTTAATGCGGTCTACAGCGGGCCGGTGATGCCGTGGATTGACCCGATGAAAGAGGCCAACTCCTGGCGCGTGCTGTTACGCGGCGGTGCGGCGACAGAAGGGGACTGGGTCAGGGCGCGCGGCGCGAATCCGGGCGATGTAAAACGCCGCCGCAAGGCGGAAGTCGACGAAAACAAAACGTTAGGTCTGGTCTTCGACACGGACCCGGCAAACGATAAAGGGGAAGCCAGTGCGAAAGAATCGAAGAAATAAACTGGGTGTGTCACCCAAGGCCTCCGCAGGGGACAAAAGCTGGTTCCGCATGAAGGCCAGCGGTGACAAGACTGCTGATATTTATATTTATGACGAGATTGGTTACTGGGGCGTGACCGCCCGTCAGTTCGCCAGCAGCATGAAAGCGCTGGGCGATCTGGACCATATCAACTTACATATCCACTCGCCGGGCGGAGACGTCTTTGACGGCATTGCCATTTACAACCTGCTAAACAGTCATACGGCAAGCAAAACCGTGTACATCGACGGCCTTGCCGCTTCAATGGCCTCGGTGATTGCCATGGTGGGTAATCCCATCATCATGCCTGAAAACGCGATGATGATGATCCACAAGCCCTGGGGGATAACCGGCGGTGATGCCAACGACATGCGCGACTATGCCGACCTGCTGGATAAGGTCGAAGCCGTGCTGATCCCGTCCTATGCCAAAAAAACCGGTAAATCTTCTGACGAACTTGCCCTGTTGCTGGGTGAGGAAACGTGGATGACCGCTCAGGAGTGTCTTGAGCACGGTTTTGCTGACCAGATTTCTACCGCGGTGCAGGCAATGGCCCGCATTAATTCAAAACGTATCGAGGAATTCGACGCTATGCCAAACGCACTGAAAAACATGATCACCAAGCCGAAAGCGACCACTCAGGCACCGGCTAATCCGCAACCAGCCCCAGCGCCTGCGGCGGTTCCTGTCCCCGCGGCACTGGATGAAAATACCATCCGCAATCAGGTCATCGCCGCGCAGAAACAGCGCGTCACGGGGATCAAAGACCTGTTCGCCATGTTTGGGGGCCGCCATCAGGAATTACAGGCGTCATGCATTGAAGATATCGACTGTACGGTCGATCAGGCCAAGGACAAACTGCTGGTCATGCTGGGGAAAGATGCCAGCCCGTCCAATAAAAACGGAAACAATGCGCACATTCATGCCGGAAACGGGAATTTCACCGGCGATGGGATCCGTCAGGCGCTGATGGCGCGCGCAGGCTTCGAAGACCGCCAGAACGACAACGTGTATAACGGCATGACCCTGCGCGAATATGCGCGCATGTCGCTGACCGAGCGCGGGGTGGGCGTTGCGGCTTATAACCCGATGCAGATGGTGGGACTGGCGATGACGCACACCACCTCTGATTTTGGCAATATTCTGCTGGATGTGGCGAACAAATCTCTGCTGCAAGGCTGGGAAGAGTCACAGGAGACATTTGAAGCCTGGACGAAGAAAGGGCAGCTCTCTGACTTTAAAACGGCGCACCGCGTCGGGCTGGGTGGCTTCCCGTCACTGCGTAAGGTACGCGAAGGGGCGGAATACAAATACGTCACGACGACAGATAACAGCGAAACCATTGCGCTGGCCACCTATGGTGAAATTTTCTCCATTACCCGTCAGGCCATCATCAACGACGATCTGAACCAGCTGACCGATGTACCGATGAAGATGGGCCGCGCCGCAAAAGCCACCATCGGCGATCTGGTGTATGCCGTGCTGACCGGTAACCCGAAATTATCAGACGGCAAGGCGTTGTTCAGTAGCGATCATAAAAACCTGGCAACCGGTGCCATTGACGTCACGAACCTTGATGCGGGCCGCCAGCTGATGCGTGTTCAGAAAGAGCCAACCACCGGTCGCACCCTGAATATCCGTCCGGCATTCCTGCTGGTGCCAACCGCCCTCGAAACCGTGGCAAACCAGACCATCAAATCTGCCAGCGTGAAAGGTGCCGACGTTAATGCCGGTATTATCAACCCGATCCAGAACTTTGCGACGGTGATCGGTGAACCGCGTCTGGATGACAACAGTACCAAATCCTGGTACCTGGCAGCTGCACAGGGTATGGACACCATTGAAGTAGCTTATCTCAACGGCGTCGAATTGCCTTACATCGATCAGCAGGAAGGATTCAGTTCTGACGGTATTGCAACGAAAGTGCGCATTGATGCTGGCGTTGCGCCGCTCGATTACCGCGGTCTGGTGAAATCCTCCGGACAGTAATCATACTTCCGCTTTCTCCGAATGCCCGTAAGGGCTTTTTTTATACCTAAAATTCGCCCCTTCCGGGGCGTCTGGAGTTTTCCAATGGCTAAGAATTTTGTGCAGGAAGGTCAGACGATTTCCATTACTAATACCGGCTCAGCCGCAATCGTCAGCGGCGACCCCGTAGTAATGGGTTCCCTGCTGGTTGTATCACTGGTGGACATTGCGCCAAATGAAACCGGCGAGGGTATGGCTGAAGGGGTGTTCCTGCTGCCGAAAGTTTCCGCCGATGTCATTCCCGCAGGCACAAAAGTGTTTATCGCGGACGGCGAAATTCAGCTGGCCTCTGCGGATGCGGTCGCTGCGGGTATTGCCTGGGAAGCCGCCGGTGCGGGCAGCACTTTTGTTGAAGTGAAAATCAATGGCTAACGCCTTTGATGCGTTGGCAGCGCGGATGGATGCGGTAACGACCGCGCGGTTTGGACGGGAGGTGGTAATCAATAGCGCCGTGTTTATCGGTGTTGAAAGCCATTTTCTGCCTGAGATGGGGCCGGTGAGCGGTGACGGCTTGTCTGTCGTGGTTTTCTCACCCGATTACCGTCCGCACCGTAACGATCAGGTGGTTTATCAGGGAGAAAGTTACATTGTCACCCGTCATCAGTTGTTTAACGGTAAACCTCAAATCTGGCTGGAGTAGGAGGGCGAGCAATGTCGGTAAAAGGGTTAGAAAAAGCGATTGAAAACCTGAACAGCCTGAGCCGATGGATTGTACCGGACGCGACGGCTAAGGCTCTGAATCGTGTAGCGGGCCGAACGATAAGTCACGGGAGTCGCAAAGTAGCGAAAGAGGCGACGGTAGATGATAACCGTAAGAAAGGTTTGCCGGTTCGCCTGGTGCGACAACGGGCAAAGCTCAGGAAAGCCAAACCTGATCGCCTGATCGCCTCGATTAAAATCAACCGTGGCAACCTTCCTGCTATCAAACTGGGCGCCGCCCGGACACGGTTATCACGGCGTAAGGGCGCAAAAAACGGGCATGGAAGCGTCCTAAAAGTGGGTCCCTACACCTTCCGAAACGCTTTTATTCAACAACTCGCTAATGGCCGTTGGCAGGTCATGCGCCGCGTGGGACAGGCTCGTTATCCCATTGACGTGGTGAAAGTGCCTCTGGATGTCCCGCTGACTGAGGCGTTTACCACGATATCCAAAGGACTGATTGAGAGTGATATGCCGAAAGAGCTGTCTTCTGCCCTGAAAAATCAACTAAGGATCCACCTGAAGCGATGAATAAACACAGCGCTATCCGAGCGGCCGTGCTGGCGAAGCTGCGAGGCGATATTACTGATCCAGTGACCTGGTTCGACGGACGGCCCGTTTTTCTTGAAGAGCAAGATTTGCCGGCCGTTGCAGTGTATCTGTCGGATGCCGAGTACACCGGCGACACGCTGGATGAAGACAGCTGGCAGGCCGTGTTGCACGTTGAAGTTTTTCTGAAAGCAGTAAACCCAGACAGCGCACTTGATGCCTGGATGGAGGAAAAAGTCTATCCCTCGATGGCGTCTATACCTGCCTTGGCTGACTTAATCGAAACCATTACACCGCAGGGCTATGACTATCAGCGTGATGACGAAATGGCCACGTGGGGTTCGGTTGATCTGTCCTATTCCCTCACTTATTCAATGTAAGGATTTTTTATGCCTACTCCAAATCCACTGGCGCCGGTTAAAGGTGCAGGGACAACGCTCTGGTTGTACACCGGATCGGGTAATGCTTTTGCTAACCCGCTCTCAGATATTGACTGGAACCGCCTTGCTAAAATCAAGGACCTCACTCCGGGTGAGATGACTGCGGAGTCCTACGATGATACTTATCTGGACGATGAAGACGCGGACTGGAATGCTACCGCTCAGGGGGCAAAATCTGCAGGTGATACCTCTTTCACACTCGCATGGAAGCCCGGTGAAGAGGGACAGAAAGACCTGGTCGCATGGTTTATTGATGGCTCAGTTCGCTATTACAAAATCAAATACCCCAACGGCACTGTTGACGTTTTTCGCGGCTGGTGCAGTAGCCTGGGTAAAGCGATCCCTGCAAAAGAAGTCATCACCCGTACAGCGAAAATTACCAACACAGGTAAGCCGGAGCTTGCTGAGGAGAGCGGCACCCCGAATATCCCAGTCACGGGCGTAACGCTCGATAAAGCGACCGCAAGTGTCGCTGCAGCCGCGGCAACCACGCTCAACGTGACGGTTAATCCTGCCAGTGCGTCAGATAAGTCATTCCGTGTGGCCACCTCCGACGGGACAAAAGCGAGCGTATCGGTGAACGGCAATGTGATCACCGTGACCGGCGTGGCGGCAGGCTCTGCTGACATTATTGTTATGACCAGTGACGGAAACTTCGTTGCAGTCTGTAAAGTCACCGTGACCGCCGCATAAGGAGTAGATCATGTTTCTTAAAAAAGAAAATTTCAGTTATAACGGCGAGTCTGCAACCCTCTTCGAACTGTCTGCGCTTCAGCGAATTGAGTTCCTGACCTTTATGGCTCAGGAAGAAAAAACGGTCAGCGTAGACAGTGAAGGGATCAGCGATCAGGAAATGACGGCCAGGCTGATTGGTTCGAATATTCGCTGCGGTGCACGTCTGATCGCAATGTCATTGTGGCATAACGATCCGACAGGTACAGACGTTGATACATTGTATCAGCAGGTTCTGAACAGCTGGCCGCCGGAGGCGATCGGTAAAGCCGAAATGCAGATTAAACTGCTCTCCGGCATGCTTGTTCCGATAGAGGGTTCTGACGGCGAAGATTCAGAAGACGCAGACGGAACCGAAAAGGCAGAGCCTGTTACTGCGGAAAAGCCCTTGCCAGCGAGCTAAAGTTTATCCTGAATCTGGCGCGCGAGTTTGGACGGCCCGACTGGCGCGCCATGCTGGCTGGAATGACTTCCACTGAGCTGGGCGACTGGCACCAGTTCTATCGGGAGCATTATTTTCAGGACGCTCAGCTCGATGCGCATTTCTCCGGGCTGCTTTATTCCATCTCCACACTCTTCTTCCGCGATCCGGAACTTACCCCCGCACATTTCAGCCTGCTTTCTCCTTCCGGGAATGTCATTAGTGAAGACGAACCGGACGATGACACGCTGATGACCGCAGCTGAGGGGATCACAGGAGGTACCCGATATGGCCCAGCAGATTAGCGACCTGGTCATCAATCTTGATGTTGATAGTGCGACCTTCAGCGAGCAGGTAGCCCGGATTAAGGGGCAACTGACTGGTGTAGCGAACGAGTCAGATAAAGTTCAGGCGCGAATGCAACGTGCTGCAGATCTGCAAAGTGCCTCACTCAAAAGTGTGGGTGACGCCAGCGCCGCTGCCGCTGCCGAAATGAAATCCCGACAGGGTGCCGCAACGGAAGGGCTCACTAAGGATTGGCTGAGCGTATCAAAATCTGTTGATGAAACGCACCGGCGCGTAACTGAACTCAATCAGCGCATGCGCGAGAATGACGGCCAGGCTGCGGCGCTTGCAAAGCGGCAGGATGAACTCGCTGCGTCATTCTTTCGTCAGATAGATGGCGTTCGTCAGCTCAGCGGCGAAACGCAGTCACTCACCAACGTACAAACGCGTTTACGTGCGGCGAGGGCACAGGGGAACATAACCCAGCAGGATTACCTCGCGCTTATTTCGCACACAGCGGCCAGGCAAAAAGAGCTGCAGGTCGTGGAGGACAAAGCATCAGCCGCGCGAACGCGTTTCCTTACTCAGCTGAAGCAACAAGTTGTTGAGCAAAAACTTTCGGGCACTGAACTGTTGCGCATGAAAGCAGCGCAGGTCGGGGCCAGCGATGCGGCAGAGGTTTACATCCGTAAGCTTGAGGCGGCTAAAGTCGCCACGCACGGGTTGGGTTTACAAAGTTCGGCAGCACGTCGCGAGATCGGTATCCTGATTGGTGAAGTCGCCAGAGGAAACTTTGGTGCGCTGCGTGGCTCCGGTATTACCCTTGCCAATCGCGCCGGATGGATTGATCAGCTTTTGACTTTGCGTGGGTTGGGCATCGCGGGTGTGGTTGGAGGGATTGGTGCGGCGGTTCTTGGCCTGGGTAAAGCCTGGTATGACGGCAGTAAAGAGTCAGAGGAGTTTAACAAACAGCTAATTCTCACAGGGAATTACGCGGGTAAAACGTCAGGACAACTTCAGGTGTTGGCTCGCTCGCTGGCGGGTAACGGCTTAACCCAACACGCTGCTGCTGGTGTGCTGGCGCAGGTCGTGGGAAGCGGTGCATTCAGCGGTAACGATGTCAGCATGGTGAGCAATGTTGCAGCCAGACTCCAGCAGGCCACCGGGCAGGCGGTCGACGAAACCATTAATCAGTTTAAACGCCTGAAAGATGATCCGGTTAACGCCGTCGCAACGCTCAACGATTCCCTGCATTTTCTGACGGCCACCCAATATGAGCAGATTACTTCTGCTCAGGCGCTGGGTGATACGCAGAAAGCAGCAGAGATTGCCATGCAGGCGTATTCAGATGCGGTCATTCAACGCGCTAGTGCGGTCGAGGATAATCTTGGCTCGCTCGAAAAGGCCTGGAACTGGGTAAAAAATTCCGCTTCCGGTGCATGGGATGCCATGCTTGGCGTCGGGCGAAATCCCGATACGGCGATGAAACGCCAGGACACCTTCGCTGACTGGCAGGCAGCTGAAAAACAATACCGTCTGCTGTCGGATAATCTCAACGTTGACCCGGATTACTCCGGCAACAACTTTCTTCAGAAAGCTGATGCGGAGAGGCTGAGAAACGCGCGTCAGCAGGTAGAGCTTAAAAAGCAGGCTTACGATCTCGCCGATCAGCAATATGCGCAGGAAGGGCTCGCCAGCGCACGGGAAAAAATGCGCACTGACCAGCAGAGTCAGGCTATCCGAAACCAGCAACAGTTTAACCAGCTGGTCGATTCCGGCGAAGCGGCAGCAGAAAAGCGCGCAACGGCAGAGAAAAAGCTTAATCAGCTTATTGAGAAAAACCGGCAGGATGCGAAAGACGGCATCGCCACACGGTGGACTGAAAAGGACATTGCTGCGGCAAGGGCTGGCATTGAAAAACAGTGGAAGGACCCCAAAACACCGAAAGGTAAAAGCTATACCACTCCGGCAGGTGAAAGAGCAGAAGAAAAGTCGCAGGCTGAACTGCTTACGCTTCGGGCACAGCTAAAGACGCTTGAGCAGCATACCAGCGTAAACGATGTTATCAGTAAGCAACGGCAGGATCTGTGGCAGGCTGAAAATCAATTCACCGTACTGCAGGAGGCTGCTGGGCGACGCCAGCTCACGGCTCAGGAAAAATCACTGCTGGCGCACAAGGATGAAACGCTCGAGTACAAACGGCAACTGGCCGATCTGGGTGATAAGGTCGCCAGTCAGCAAAAGCTGAACCAACTTGCGGATCAGGCCGCAAAGTTTGAACAGCAACAAACAGCGGCTCGGGCGGGTTTGCAGGCGCAGTCCAGGGGGGTATCCACTCGTGAGGCCGGACGACAAACCACGCTTCAGCGTCTCAGTGAAAGCTATTCGTATAATCCGCAGGCGCAGCAAAAAGTACTCGAAGAACAAAGGGCAACGTTCGAGGCGGAAGATGCCCTGCGTGCGAACTGGTTGGCCGGTGCGAAACAGGGCTGGGCTGAGTATCAGGATTCAGCAACGAACGTCTTTAGCTCGGTACAGCAGATTTCGCAGGCCACGTTCAGCGGGCTGGCGGGGCAGCTGACCAGTCTGACGACAACCGGAAAGGCGAGTTTCAAAGACTTCACCAGCTCGATACTTAAAATGATTGTCTCCGTAATCAACCAGCTGCTGGTGGCCTACGCCATCCAGTCTGCTATGGGCTGGTTAAGTGGTGGGTCTAAAACTTCATCGACAGGACAATCATTTGCGGTACCGTCGTTCCGCCCGTCGGGCTATGATGTTGGCGGCTATACCGGGCACGGCGGCAAGTATGAGCCTGCCGGTGTTGTTCACCGTGGAGAATTTGTTTTCACAAAAGAATCAACCAGCCGAATCGGTGTAACTAATCTCTATCGTCTGATGCGCGGTTATGCCACGGGCGGTCTGGTGGGCGGAGGCAGTGTAGCCGGTCAAGGTCTGGGTGGGATAAGCGTTTACGCGCCGGTCACGGTTACGCAGCAGGGCGATAATGGCACTGTTAACAGTGCTAACGCCACCAGCACTGCAAAACAGCTGCAGGGCATTGTACAGACTGTGCTAACTGACCGGTTTAAAAAAGAGATGGGGCCGGGCGGCTTACTTTACAAAGGAGGTCGATGATGACGGACAGTTTCAACTGGCGAACCCGCAAAACGGCACAGGGGTCCCATAACGTCAGTACGTTACAGGCACAGTTCGGTGATGGTTATAAGCAGGTGTCGGGGATTGGCATCAACAACACTGCTGAAACATGGGATCTCGACTGGACTGGGAAACGTGCTGAGGCGGCGACACTTCGGGCATTTTTACTCAGTCACGTCGTCTCCTCATTCTGGTGGACCAATCCCTGGGGCGAAAAGAAACTCTACCGTGTTAAAAATGATTCCGTAGCGGTGTCATTTCCAGCAGGTGATAAGGCAACGTTGTCTTTCACCTTTGAGCAGGCGTTTGCCCCATAAAATACATGACAGATTTTCAGTTCTGTCCAGCCGTTAAGGAATAGTTGGGCGTCGCCCGCGAAGGTTAAGAACGGGTTGCTTAGGAGTATCTGGCGAAGAAGTCGTGGAGGCTTACGCAGGCAACTACTCCTCATCGGAGGTTTTTTGCGTTGCCATGCATAACTTCGCTGCTATCATTCTTCTAATTATTAAGGGGAGATTGATGAAAAAAATGCTTTTAGCAGTGCTGGCGCTTGGACTTACGGGATGTGTAAACCCATACAATTACAGAGAAGACCAAAAACCAGAGGCATTATTTTCTACATCAAGAGACGCCTCTGATGTCCAGCAGTGTATTCTTGCTGCATGGCAAAATACCCCTCTTATGTCAGCAATTTTACAACAGAAAACCGGAATGTATTACAGCGTGCTGGCGTCAGGTGATAATGTTGATGTCTATAGTGATAATGGAAGAACACTAATTAAATTCTATTCCCTTCGTGGTTCTTTGGATATTACGAATGGAAAAGAAAAGAGAATTTCCGGAATAAAGTCTTGTTTGTAGCGATATTAATGAATACTTATAAACCCGCCATTGAGCGGGTTTTTTATTGCCCGGAGTAAATATGAGCTTTAATCAGGATATTCAGCAGCTTGAGCCAGGCAGTCTTATCCAGTTGGTGGAGATTGACGGTACAGCATTCGGTTTGGATAAAATTTTGCGTTTTCATGCTTATAACATCAGCTCGCCCGGCTGGAAGAGTTTTGCGGTCGAACATCTTCCTTCCATTATCTGGCAGGGTAATGAGTATGATCCCCACCCTTACGAAGTCAAGGGTCTTGAGTTATCGAGTACAGGAGCTCAGCCCACCCCGTCGCTGTCTGTCGGTAACGTGGGCAACTACGTCACCGCCCTCTGTATCCAGTATCAGGACATGGTGAAAGCGAAGGTAAAAATTCATACCACACTGCTGAAGTACCTTGATGCGGCAAACTGGCAACAGGGCAACCCGGATGCCAACCCGCGTGAAGAGCGTGTCCAGCTTTTCTATGTGAATGCCAAAACGGCGGAGACGCGCATTCAGGTTGATTTTGAGCTGTGCTCACCTTTTGACGTGCAGAGCCTGCAACTGCCTTCTAGGCAAATCACCCCTTTGTGCACCTGGTGCATGCGCGGACTCTACCGGTCGGGAACCGGGTGTGACTATAACGACACAAATTACTTTGCCAAGGATGGCACACCGACGAACGACCCGTCAAAAGACCAGTGCGGCGGCAGACGGCGGGACTGTGAAGACCGTTTTGGTAAAGGCAATCCTCTTTCTTTCGGGGGCTTTCCGGGGGCGAACCTTCAGGGGAAATAATAATGCGCGAAAAACTGCTTAACGCTATCAGGGAACACGTGGCGGCAGAGTATCCGAATGAAGCCTGCGGCGTGATTATTCAGGAGGGAAACAGTCAAAAATACGTCCCGTGCCGGAATGTGGCAGAAAAACCGCAGGAAGATTTTGTGATGCACACCGCTGATTATCTCACTGCACAGCAGCGAGGGGATGTGCTGATGGTCGTGCATTCACATCCTGATGTGGCTTACCTCGTCCCGTCTGAAACTGACCGTATTCAGTGCGATCACTCCGGGCTGGAATGGGGGATTATGTCCTGGCCGGACGGTGACTGGTGCACACTGTGTCCGCGCGGTGAGCGTGATTATACCGGCCGCGTCTGGGTGCTGGGGCACGCCGACTGCTGGTCACTCATCATGGACTGGTACAAGCGGGAATATGGCATTGTCCTGCGCAACTGGTCGGTACCTTACGAGTGGTGGGAAGGTGGGAAGGAAAGCCTTTATGACGACAACTGGCAGAATGAGGGCTTTATTGAGGTGCCGGTCAGCGAAATGCAGACGGGCGACATGCTGATGTTTCAGGCTGGCGCGCCCGTGACTAACCACGCCGGAATTTATCTCGGCGATAATCAGATGTTGCACCACAATTCCGGCCAACTTTCCACGCGCGTACCGCTCGGGAACTACTGGCGCGAACGTCTGGTGCGGGCGGTGCGACACAGGGAGCGAATGCATGCTTAAAACAATGATTCTGAAAGGTGCTGCAGCGAAGAAGTTTGGCCGAATTCACCGCTTTCATGTACAAGACCTGCGCGAAATGTTGCGCGCCATGTGTTCACAGATTCCGGGGTTTCGTAAGTACATGGCCACCGCACATCACGATGGCGTAACCTTTGCTTTTTACCGCGAAGACATCAACATCGGTATTCAGGAATTCGATATGTCTTCTACGGCTGACGAGTTCACCATGCAATCCATCCCCAAGGGTTCCAAACGCGCCGGCACGCTACAGATTGTTATTGGGGCCGTGGCTTTGGTGGCCGCATTCTTTACCGCGGGCGCGTCAATGGCGGCATGGGGTGCTGCTTTGAGTGCTGGCGCCATGTCCGCTACTACAGTACTTACCGGGATCGGGCTGTCCATGACGTTAGGTGGTGTAGTGAGTATGTTGACCCCACAGCCACAATTTAACGTCGGATCCTCTTCAAGTACAGATAACAAACCTAACTACGCGTTTGGTTCCCCGGTGAACACGGTGGCAATGGGTTATCCGGTCGCCGTGTTTTATGGTCAGCGCGAAATTGGCGGTGCCATTATCAGCGCGGGTAGTTTTACCAGCGATCAGCAATAATTAATTAACGCCGAAAGGCAGGAGTTATGTATGAATGTGATTATTAAAGATGCCAAAGGTGGGGCTATGGTCTATAACCCCGATGGCACTATTCGCGTCTATCTTCCATGGCTTGGATTATCTGAATTAACTCATGAAAAGCCGCCGACGAGCGATTATTCACTGGGTCCATTCCAGTCCTCTCAAGAAAGCTAATTAAGTTTTTATGTAGGGTGGCATTATCCCGACCAATCAGTTCTACCAGAGCTGAAAAGGCAACCTGAAGAGCAATTATTCTGCCATCATCAGTGGCAGTCGTTTGAATATCCATTTAATTTCCTTACACGGAGTTAATCAGCCATCCCTCCAGTGAATGACGGTCATGCTCCAAACATGTCCGGGCTGAATACTCACCATATCTCTATCGGTAAATCAGCAACATCCTGATATTCGATCAGTCATCAACTCACGGCCGCCTTGTGCGGCCTTTTTTACAGGTGAAATATGCGACTTCTCCAAGGTGAAACAATACAGGGCAGTAAGGGCGGCTCAGCAAAAGCGCACACGCCCGTAGAACAGCCAGATGACCTGCTGTCCACAGCGAAGCTGAAAATGCTGCTGGCCATTGCCGAAGGGGAGATTCAGGGTGACCTGACCGCGCAGCAAATTTTCCTGAATGACACACCACTGGCGAACCAGGACGGCAGCTATAACTTTACCGGCGTCGTATGGGATTTTCGCCCAGGCTCACAGGATCAGACGTACATTCAGGGCATGCCGGAAATTGATAACGAGCTCGCGGTGGGTATTGAGGTAAAGCAAAACACGCCGTGGACGCGCCAACTCAGCAACCTTCAGCTTGATGCCGTGCGAATCAAACTGAGCCTGCCTGTTCAGGTGCTATATAAAGATAATGGCGATCGTGTGGGGACGTCCACTGAGTATGCTATTGACCTGTCCACGGACGGCGCCGCGTGGCAGACGGTGGTAAACACCTCATTCACCGGTAAGACAACATCCGAATACCAGCGTGACCACCGTATAAATCTACCCCGTGCAAACACCGGCTGGGCAGTGCGCGTGCGGCGCATCACGCCGGATTCAACCTCGCAGAGCCTGATTAATGCATTCAAGGTGTTCTCTTACGCCGAGGTCATTGACAGCAAGTTACGCTATCCCAACACAGCACTTCTCTTTGTTGAGGTGGACGCACAGCAGTTTAATGGTGCTGCTCCAAAAATTACCTGCAAGCCGAAAGGCCGTAAAATTCGTGTGCCGTCGAATTACAACCCGGCAACCCGTGAATACAGCGGTTCGTGGAACGGCGAATTTGTCTGGGCATGGACGAATAACCCGGCATGGATATTTTATGATCTGGTGCTGAACAAAATCTTTGGCATGGGAAACCGTGTCGATGCCACCATGATTGACCGGTGGGAGTTGTACGCTATCGCGCAATACTGCGACGAAAAAGTGTCTGACGGAGCCGGCGGCACTGAACCCCGCTTTACCTGCGACGTTTATATTCAGAGTCAGCAGGACGCCTATACCGTGCTCAAGGATATTGCGGCCATTTTCCGGGGGATCACGTTCTGGGGAAATAACGAAATCTTCGTCAATGCTGACGTGCCGCAGGTGGACGCAGAAGGTAATGTTGACCCGGATTACGTTTATCACGCATCAAACGTGGTCAGCGGCCTGTTTACACGCGCAGGCGGTTCGTACAAAAACCGCTATTCGTCCTGTCAGGTCAGCTATTCAGACCAGCAAAACCATTACAGCGACACCGTCGAAACGGTTTATGACTCAGATCTGGTGGCGCGATATGACGTACAGGAAATGCAGCTCACTGCCATTGGTTGCACCTCGCAGAGCGAGGCACACCGCCGCGGACGCTGGGCGTTGTTGTCCAACGCGAAAGATGGCTCAATTTCGTTCGGGGTGGGGCTAGACGGCCATATCCCGCTTCCTGCCTCCATCATTGGCGTAGCGGATCCGTTCTTTGCCGGAAAAGAAAACGGCGGCCGTATCAGTGCCATAGATGGCCGGAACGTCAAACTTGACCGGGAGATAGAATACAAAGCCGGTGATCGTCTTGTCATAAACCTTCCTGACGGTACCGGCCAGGTGCGAACTATTGGCAGCATCAGTGCAGATAAACGCACCGTCACCGTGAATACTAACTGGACAATCAATCCGGTCGCCGGTGGTGTTTGGGCTATCGACAGTGACAGCCTGGCGATTCAGTACTACCGCGTCACGTCGGTGCTGGCTAATGATGACGGTACCTTTACGGTGTCAGGCATCGAGCACGATCCGACGAAGTACCGCTATATCGATGATGGTGTGCGCATTGACTCCCCGCCGGTCACCGTGACGCCGGTGAACGTCATGAACGCCCCGCGAAACGTGGTAATCAGCGAAAGCAGCTATGTGGTTCAGGGGCTGACCGTCGCGAGCCTGAATGCTGCATGGGATAAGGTTGACGGCGCTATCCGCTATCAGGCCCAGTGGCGCAAAGATAACGGCGACTGGATTAACGTCAGTCAGACCAGCGCGCAGGGATTTAGCGTCCAGGGCATTTACTCCGGGCTGTATGACGTGCGTGTGAGGGCGGTTAACGCCGGTGATGTTTCATCACCGTGGGGGTATGCGGAATCTACTAACCTGACAGGGAAGGTCGGTAAACCCGGCACGCCGGTGAATCTGATTGCTTCAGAAAATGTGGTCTGGAATATCAACGTTCAGTGGGCTTTCCCCGCTGGCGCCGGAGACACGGCTTACACTGAAATACAGGTGGCCACGACCGCTGACGGCATTAACCCGCAGTTTCTTGCAAACGTTCCTTATCCGGGAGTGAGTTATCAGCACGGGCCTATGCCTGCCGGCGTGCGTCGCTGGTACCGGGCGCGGCTTGTCGATCGTATCGGAAATACCGGTGACTGGACTGGTTTTGTTGGCGGGGCAAGTAATGCGGATGCCGATGATATTCTCGGGACTGTTATCGAAGATTTCATGAATTCGGAAGATGGTAAGGCGCTTTTAACTCCGCTGCAAACCAGTCCTGAAGCCCTCTTACAGGATATCCTTGCGACTTACGATACGGCTAACCAGCAATGGGCGCAGTACGGCGACAACAGGGCGGGGATCATCCAGGCGCAAAAAGTGGCTGCTAACGCTGAAAGTTCTGTGGCTCAGCTTGAGACGGATGTGGTGGCTCAGTTCGCCGAAACAGAAGCGGCACTTCAGGAGAAGTTTACCGCCTATGCAGATGCATCGGGCGGCTCAGCTATCTACACGCTGAAAACCGGCCTGAAATATGGTGGCGTTAATTATGACGCTGGGCTCTCCGTTGCGGTCACTATAAATGGCTCAACCGTTGATACGCGTGTCGCCATCAACGCCGATAAATTTGTGATTGCCAGTGGCAGTGGCAACAACATTTATTCTCCTTTCACGGTACAAAACGGCCAGGTCTTCATCTCTCAGGGTTTTATCGGGAATGGTTGGATCACCAATGCGATGATTGGAGATTACATTCAGTCGAATAACTTTGTAGCTGGAGTCTCAGGTTGGCAATGGAACAAAGATGGCACAATGCAGAACTACGGAAGTGATGGCGGGGGCGCAACCAAGCAAACCAACACCACTTACAGTACCAAGGACGAGAACGGGGTGCTTCGTGCTCAGTTTGGCAAAATCACGGGAGTGTTCTGATGGCAGATTGGGGAATACAGACCTGGGATGCGAACGGTAACCCTAATAACACCGGTATCGTGCCGGTGTTGGTTGTGGCAACCGTGTATTTAAGTGCCGGGCAGGTTTCCGGCACGTACTCCTATACCGTCCCGTCAGGGTTTCGTGTTGAAGCAATCCAGTCCCCAATAACAGGAGATGCTTATTCCGGATCACGCCGGAAAATCACGGGGTCAGGCGGAACGATATCGATTAGTGATGCGAATGGCGACTATTCAGCTGGGACATATACCGCTGATGAATGTTGGTTAATCATTTATTTGGTAAAAGCATAATGGCAACTTGGGGCGCACTATTTACCGACCAGTATGGTAATCCGTGGATTACTCCAGATACGACACCGATGTGTCTTGTTCAGAAAATAGTTTTAAATCCAACTTCGGCTGGGTCATATAACTTGCCAGTAAACTCATCGTCACCTTTCATTATCGCCTGTCACGCAACAGTGGGCAATGTGCTGTTCTATATCAGAAAGGTCGATTCCACTTATACCCTGAATTATAAGGTTGCGGGGACCGGCGGCAGTCCGGGAACTGTCACCATTTACATTTTTGGATACGTCATACCGCAACCGCTGCCTAAATGGGGAGTTGCCATCTGGAATGCTGCGGGGCAGTGCATTTTGACCAATGAAACTAAGGTGATGAATCCACCGGTTGGGTACGGGACCATAGGTTCTACAACCGACATCGGGTATTTGGTTGATAAAACTGTCAGTGGGAAATGGGCCGTGTTGCCCAGAGTGGTGGGTGTTGTGGTGGGCGTTATGGGCACCACCCAGCCACGCCCGTGGTCTTCTCCCATTGATACTTCAGCATACTACGACGGTTCTTCTACTCGCATCAGGGCCGGTCAGCGCGATGCGCCTGGTGAAGAGTTACACAATGTCGGCTATTCAAACTCGCGCGATCAGATATTCGCAATTGATGTTTCACGTTATTAATCAATAAATAACGATAACGATCGTTTTAAACGATCAATATCAATATATTGATCTATATAACCAATTATCCCCGCTCAATTTTCATTGTTAATGTCTTTTTATCTACGTTGATAGGGACATAAACATGAAGAATATTTTAATGGTTCTTGCCATTGCTTTGATGGTTTCCGGTTGTGCAGGAATGCTTGAAAAGCAGGATCCCGTTTGTGCTGGCGTTGCGCTGGTCGCAGGGCAGGAAACCAATGTGCAGATTTATGGCGTTCGTAAGGTAGCCAGCCAAACCCAGTATAAAGCAGGTGATCCATTCGGCTGGCGCTGGGTAAATAAGACGAATTTCATCAGCACAACGTGCGATAAATAACCACACTATTTCACATGAACCCGCTTCGGCGGGTTTTTTTATGCCCGGAGAAAAGCATGTCAGCAGGCACAATCGCATTAACTAACAATTCAGCAGCAGTTGCTGGTACCGGAACGGCATTCACCACCGATTTAAAAGCGGGTGACTTCGTAGTCGTTATAGTAGGCGGCGTCACTTACTCACTGGGTGTGAAAGCAATAACCTCACCTACTGCATTAACTCTGGTCACCGCTTTTGGTGGACCGACCGCTACAGGCAATGCATGGACTGCGGTACCGAATGCAACATTGGTTGGTATAACAGCGCAGGTCGCAGCCGACGTGGCCAAAGCTATCCGCGGTTTAAATCTGGATAAGGCCAACTGGCAGCAAGTGTTTAGCGGAACGGGTACGATCACGGTTACGCTACCTGATGGTTCGACATATACAGGCCCGGCATGGAGCAGTATTACTACATCCCTTTCTGGTAAAGCCGCGAGCGGTGCAAACAGTGACATAAAATCACTGTCAGGGCTGACGACTGCATTGTCGATTGCCCAGGGAGGAACTGGAGGTAATACGGCAGCAGCAGCTCGTAGTGCTCTCGGGATAACACCGGGTAATATCGGGGCGTTGGCCACCACGGGCGGAACTATGACTGCCACCATCAACAGCTCAACAACTGCGCCATCTATTATTAGTGGCCCCGCGAGTACAAATTCCTCCGGCATTAATTATCTAGGTCAGGCTACGTTAAATTCTAACCAATATATGACCGTTGATATTGTCGGGACGCCAAATAATATAATTACGCGATTCGTTACCTGGAACACGACACCTCATGTTTTCGGATTTTACGATAATGGGAATGGTACTTGCGATGGGCAATGGGTCGGCGGTTCCGATGAACGATTCAAGGGCAACATTACTGATTTCACCCAAGGTCTTGTGGCAACACTGAGTTGCCGGACAGTGACTTACGACAAGCAAGATGGTGCCCGAGAAATTGGTGTTATTGCACAGGATGTTGAGAGATTTGCAGATTGCGCTGTAATTAATGTAGGTAAGAAAGAATTCGGTAACGGTAGAGTCATTGAGGATTTCAAGGGACTAAATACCGCTGGCTTCGCAGCCGCCGCACACGGCAATGCCATCACAAGTCTCTTCGAATTATTGGATTTGGCGCTGAATGATCCCGATGCTGCGCGTTCTAAAATTGCAGAATACAAAGCTTCTATTGTTCCCCCGGTACCGCTTACGGCAGAACAAAAAATCTTTGGTGGCAAAACGCTCGATGAAATGCCGGCTGATACTGATTTTACAGATACCGACCTGCCTGAAAACAACGATGGGAAGGAATTATCTTCATAACTTCCTTCCCTTATCAAACAGTCGCACCAAATTGCCCTATTTAAAGTCATCCTATGCTAGGCTCACGAAAACTACTTCGAGGTGCTTATGATTACAGATGAAGAAGATTCTCTAATACGGCAGGAAATTGGTGAGGCAGTGATTACCGTACTTGAAGACGGCAAGATAGTAAGCGTCGAAACAATCATTACTCAGTTGGAGCAAAAGCACCAAAAGGTGGTTCATCTGCATCACAAGGATAGGTTTTGGAAAGCTATTGACCTGCTGATAGGTAAATCATAAAAAAAGCCCTCGAAAAGAGGGCCAGTGAATCAACACAAAATTTAGTTCGGAACAGGAGAGTTACTCCTTTGTTAACAATAGTTCATGAAATAAATTTAGCTTAAGTATCTTTAGTTTCGTAGTTAAAAAAAGCCCGCGTTAACGGCGGGCTAAAATCAAGGTATCAACATTACTTAGTACTGGAAGGTAGTCACGCCATCCATTTTCAATTTTAGTCCAGGGCGAAGAAAAAGCTATCAATGGGTAAAAAGAACCCACGTATAAGGTGGGCTATTCAAGGAAAGAAAATTTTAGGCCTTGGCAGGCTTGCTGTTCTTATGACAGCTGATCAGATAGTAGTTCGAATGCTAAAAATATCCAGATCACAGGCACAAAAAACCGGCTCATTGCCGGGATAGTTAATTAACTAATTTTATTATCATGTAATTGCTCGGCGATGAACACGCCGAGCTGCGAAGATCGCGCCCGGGTAATGATCATCAAGCCTTTTCTGGAATTCTTCTTTCAATGCCCCGACGGCACCGGCGCTTTTTATTGCTTTGCAGATCAGCCCTCTAAGAATTTACCCGCAGTCTACCCTTCACAATCACAAGAACACGTGATTATACTGTATGTATAAACAGTATTTTGTGAGGTTGTTATATGAACATCTTTTACCCAATACCAGACCCATTGAAGCTTCTGATACCTTTCTTCCAAGACAAAGTGCAAGCAGGTTTCCCCTCACCAGCACAGGACTACATTGAGAAAGGTATTGATTTAAATGAGCTTTGTGTAAATCATCCCGCAGCTACATACTTCGTGATGGCGACAGGCATGTCGATGGTCGATGCTGGAATCTACGAAGGGTCTTTACTTGTTGTTGACCGAAGCCTGCAGGCTAAGCATGGAGATATCATCATTGCATCATTGGCTGGTGAGTACACCGTGAAGCGTCTCTGCACTCATCCAGTTGTTCAGCTTGTGCCAATGAATCCAGATTTCCCGCCGATCGTTCTTCATGACGGTGGCGATGAACTTGAAGTGTTTGGAGTCGTCACTTTCAGTATTAATGGGTTCCAGTAATGTTTGCCCTTGCCGATGTGAACAGCTTCTATGCCAGCTGCGAGACTGTGTTTCGTCCTGATTTGAAAGGGCGGCCAGTGGTTGTTCTTAGCAACAATGACGGTTGCGTAATTGCTCGCAGTACAGAAGCGAAGAAACTAGGAATTAAGATGGGGGACCCGTTCTTTAAGATGCGTGATCTCTTTGAACGTCACAAGATAGTGACCTTTAGCAGCAATTACGCGCTGTATGCAGACATGAGTTCGAGGGTGATGACGGTGTTGGAAGAAATGTCGCCAGCCGTAGAGGTTTACTCAATTGATGAGGCATTTATGAACCTGCAAGGGGTTAGTAATTGCCAGAATCTGGAAGAGTTTGGACGCGAGGTGAGGGCTAAGGTTCTTCGGTGGACTGGTTTGACCGTAGGTGTTGGAATTGCACCGACTAAGACCCTAGCCAAACTAGCTAACCATGCTGCAAAGAAATGGACAAAGACCGGCGGTGTGGTTGATCTGTCTCTACTTGCCAGGCAGCGTAAGCTGATGGCATTGGTGGAAGTTGGGGATGTGTGGGGAGTTGGCAGGCGCATTTCCAAAAAACTTAATGATATGGGCATTAAAACTGCGTTGCAGTTGGCAGACACTCCGACGCCGCTGATACGAAAACACTTTAATATTGTATTAGAGCGAACCGTGAGGGAATTACGTGGGGAGCCATGTTTAGAACTCGAAGAATTTGCGCCAACCAAACAGCAGATCGTCTGCTCTCGTTCATTTGGTGACCGCGTTAGCGAATATGACCTGATGCGTGAAGCTATCTGCAGCCATGCAGTGCGGGCAGCAGAGAAGCTTCGCGGTGAGCGCCAGTACTGTCGCCATATTTCAGCATTCGTCAAAACCAGCCCGTTCGCTATGAATGAACTGTATTACGGCAAAACTGCAGGTACAAAACTGCAGATACCTACTCAAGACAGCCGCGATATAGTAGCCGCTGCCACGCAGTGCCTGGATGCAATCTGGCAAGATGGCCACCGGTTTCAAAAATGTGGAGTGATGCTGGGTGACTTCTATAGCCAAGGGGTGGCACAACTGGGCCTATTCGATGAGTACAAGCCACGTACAAATAGTGAGCAGCTCATGGCTGTTCTCGATGGTATCAACCACAGTGGAAAAGGACGAGTCTGGTTTGCGGGGCAAGGTATTCAAAAGAGTTGGGAGATGAAACGTCAGATGCTCTCACCAGCCTATACCACGCGCTTCAGTGATTTGATGCGCGTGAAAGTCTAACCTGTGGGTCATTTATCGGTTTTATCAACTCAGGCCCGTTGTTCCGAATGCTGCCGACCTTTTGCATAACTGGATGCCAGGTGAATTTTGAAGACGGCACGGACTCCTTCTCGGCTATTTCCAATGCGCGTTCTGGTAGAGTGTCACCATCCAGCCACTCCAGCGCCTGCGTGCGGTCAAGAACGAGCGGGCGTCTGTCATGGATATCGAGCAGTCCCTCATCACTAGCAGCGGTCACGATTACAAAGCCATCATCCTTCGGCGTTTCGGCTGCGTCAGGGTGATACTGGCTTATGGCCGCTAAGAACAGCGGGACATGTGATTTATGGTAGATGAAGTACGGCTGTTTGATCTTAGCGTTAGATTGGTCTTTCTTCCATTCGTACCAGCCATCCGCCATTACTAATGCACGCCCATGCTCGAATAGCGGTTTAAACATCCTGCTCGTTGCCACCGTTTCAACACGCGCATTGATCATCGGTGGCCGCTTTGATTCTTTCGCCCAGCCAGGTTGATATCCCCAGTTAACAGGATCGAGAAATATTTTATCGTGGCGCTGATTGAGCAAAAGGACGCGTGAACCGGGTGCGACGTTGTAACGGTCGAGCGGTATATCATCGATGCTGCTGGCGAACTCTTTATCAGGCGAGAGAACTTCAATGTAATGAGATCGGGGTTCGTACTGAGTGAAACGTCCGCACATATAAAATCCTCCATTGGTGGATCATAAGTATAGACCTTGAAGATAACTTGATGGGGTAGTCAGTCCTTCTGCACAACTAATTATATTATTCGTAAATTCATGCAGTTATAAACACCACCTTTCACAAGTTAAAAATTGCAGAAACAGATGTATTTGCTTTGCTAATCAGAAAGTTAAAATATTTCTTTGCGCTGCTGCTGCTGCGTCATATGGAATGCGCGGAAAAGAGAGATAGAGGGAAAAACCTTCCCCAAAACGAAATGTAAGTGGTTGATCTAAATAGCATGAGATATACACTGCGTGCGACTGAAAAAGCGCAAGAAAAACACACTTAATACACTGTTTTTTATAAACAAAGTAAATATTTTAAGCATGTACTCGTAACGTAAACGGCTGACCATCACAATCGATAACAGATAAAGACAGGCGCACACCGAGTAAGCGACGCCGGCTCCGGCGACATACATAAAACCGCCGAGCGCCGGACCCACCATAGACGCCGCCTGACCTGAAACACTGTTAGCGGCCATTGCCCGTGCCAGTAAATGCGGCGGCACCAGTGCCGGAAGCATCGACTGTAAAGACGGCGCTTCCATGGCTTTGGCGGTCGAAATGATAAAAATCAGGCCGAGGATAATGACTTCGTTGACGTGATGTGTCAGCGATAAATACGCCAGGGCGGCAATCGCCACCCATTCGGCGACTTGTCCGAGCAAGACCACGCGGCGGCGGTCAAACTGATCCGCCACGTGTCCGGCGACCAGCGCCAGCGCGACAGAGGGGAAAAACTGCACCAGCCCGATCAGCCCCAGATCAAACGCCCTTCCGGTAATCGAGTAGATTTGCCAGCTCACCACAATGGAAAGCATCTGGAAACCAAAACTGGAGGCCGCGCGGGCTATCCAGAACGCCACAAACGAGCGGTGCTGTAACAGTGAATCCGGATTACCGGAAGAAGATGACATGACAAATCCCTGAAAAATGAAAGATGCCGTGTCTGCTGGTCGCATGCGACAAGTTAGCCCGGCAATTATTGTGGATACAAATAATTAACAAACAATCTTATCGGCCGTTTTACCATAAAAAATTCAACAAATCTCCCTATCACATTGTGAAGAAAGTGTGCAGTTCGCGTGCAAGCGCCTCTGGTTGCTCCTCGGGAATAAAATGCCCGCTGTTGGCGATAATAATTCCGGTGACGTTTTCAGCAAAATCGCGCAGCGGTACGGCCATATCCGGGATAGAACCCTGATCGGCACTTACCGCCAGCAGCGGCATCTGCAATTTTCCCTGACTGTTCAGCTTCCGGTTCTGCTCAGCGGAAACCGTGACTGAACGGTAATACGCCAGTCCGGCGCGCAACCCGCCGCTTTTGAGGAAAACGCGCAAATACTCGCTGATGTCTTCGTCCGTAAAGGCATCAGGCGCTGCCGTTTTTCTGCGTAAAAACCAGTCCAGATAGATCCGTTCGTTGCCGGTAATCAATGCTTCAGGTAAATCGGGCAGGGTATGAAACGCAAAGTGCCAGGTTTTCCATGATTTATCCGGCGTGACCGGTAGCGCATCCGGTAAGGTAATTCCGGGGATCCCGGCATCGAGCAGCGCCAGTCGTTTCACTTCATTCGGGTAGAGCGCGGCATACGGATAAGCCACCCAGGCACCGACATCGTGGGCGACCAGAAGATAGCGTGTATGTCCAAGAGACTGCATCAGCTCGTGGGTTTTCTGCGCCAGACTCTGTGTGTCGTAGCCGGTTTCTGGCCGGTCGGAGTCGCCCTGACCCGGCAAATCAGGGGCCACCAGCCAGAAAGTATCCTTCAGATCCTGCATAACGTGACGCCATGCAAACCAGCTCTGCGGGAAACCGGCCAGCAGAAGTAAAACCTCGCCGTCAGGATTTCCGCCACAAACGTAATGTATTCGCACGCCATCCACTGTGGCGTAATGGTGATGAAATCCTTTTAGTGTTGGATCGGGTATACCGAAAAGCGCGGTGGCAACGGGAGTGGAAGGCATATTCTGATTCATGATATTTCTCCTGTTAAAGTTTATTAGGAAATGTTTATTTCCTAAATGGCAAAAAAATTTTAATCGAGGATTTTTAGCGCCAGTTCCAGCGTGGAGTCAGCATCCGGATTGTTTTCAACTTTGCCGGCAACACGCATTCCCAGCACGATATAAAGCATCAGGGTTGACGCGGCTTGTGCATCAATGGCCGTTGAGACTGAACCGTCACGTTGCCCCAGTTCGATCAACGAAATCAGGAACGCTTTATTGCGGGTAATCGCCTGACGAACCAGCCCGGCAACTTCATCATCGAAGGTCAGTAACTCAACAGTGCCGGCGACAACCAGACAACCGCGGCGGCCTTCAATTTCATGCGAAGATTTAAGGTAAAAGCGCAGCACCTGGGCAATACGTTCGCGCCCGGTCGTGACGCTCTCAATCTGCTGGCGCAGCTGGGCATTGCGCAGTGAGGTATAGCGCTCAAAAACGTTGAGAAACAGAGTTCGTTTATCAGTGAAAGCCTTGTAGATGCTGCCCGCCGTCAGGTTCATCGCCCGACTCAGGTCGCTGACAGATGCGGCATGAAAGCCTTTCTCACGAAATACCGTCATGGCGTTATCCAGCGCCAGACTGGTGTCGAACTCACGCGGGCGTCCGCGTTCTCTGGAAGGGGAAGGTTGCACAGGAGTCGCCACCATTAGGAAACGTTAATTTCCTAATGGTGGCACTGCGTCGAGGAACCGGCAAGCTATTTTTCTAAAGCTTGCAGAATTGACGCAAAACGGGTGTTTATTTGTGACTGTTTGCCAGCAAAAAGTTACCAGCGTAACTTACGGCCAGAATATTCCACGAAATGATGGCCGCCCTTACCGGATAAGGCTTCAAACTGATCAACAATACCGGTGGTACTTTCTTCAATCGTCAGGGTGGCATTTTCACCGCCCATATCAGTTTTCACCCAGCCCGGATGGACGGAAAGCAGTGTCACTTCCTGTTTTTCGGTCTGTTGCTGCAAACCACGGGTCAGCATATTCAGCGCGGCTTTGCTGGCAGAATAAAGCGGATAGGTCGCCACTTCGTTCTCATTGAGACTGGAAAGCTCAGACGTCATCAGCGCCAGCACACCGGTGCGGTGGTTTAGCAGCGGCAACAATTCGGCGGCGCAGCGTACAGGGGAGATAGTGTTAGTCAAAAACAGCTGAAGAATTTCGTCATCGCTGGCCTGATGAATATCCTGATGATCCGGACCGAACACGCCTGCATTCACAAAAATCAAATCAAAATGGCTCGCGGAGAGCGCGTCTTTTACCGCCTCCCTCGCTTCGGATTTATTGATGTCCAGTTTTACCCATTCAACTGACGCGGGGCTTTTACCAGGTACGGCATCACGCGTGGTAGCAGTCACCTGCCAGCCGCGCTTTGTGAGTACGTCCACCACACCTAAACCGATACCGCGCGATGCGCCGATGATCAATGCTTTCTTAGAGTCAGTCATATTCATCCTTATGTAATCAATGCGTTAACATCAGTTTATTTTTTTCATTAAATCCGTAAATCTGCTTCGTATTAATTGCAGTATGAGCCTGTAACGTTTGGGCAACAATGGGCTGGAGTCTGATTTTCCCTGTCGGCAGAGGCGCCTGATGATGAATCAGGGTTTCATTGCAAGCGCTAGTGCATGAGGCGGTAAGTCTTTACTATAGGAGCAGATGAAGTATTCATGTTGTTTCCAACAGACAGGCAAAGGTGAATAAAAGCATGATCGCCATAAAATGGTTTAGCCTCGTATTTGTCCTCGTTTTACTGCTGTCTTTTGGATACAGCTATGCAAAAGCCTCGCAAACCCGTGAAGAACCCGCAGGGCAGAGTTGGTCTACGGCGCGGCGGGATTCCGCCGGAATTGCGCCGGATCCAGCCAAACTCAAAAGTACCGCCATTGTGCAGATTTATGCTGCACCGACCTATGGCTGGCGCGGACTGGTCGCTGTACACCCGTGGATCATATTCAAGCGGGAAGGGGAAACACAGTTTACCCGTTATGACGTCATCAGCTGGGGCAGTACCAATGTGGTTCGCCGTAATTATGCTATTCCGGATGGCTACTGGTTTGGTTCGCAGCCACGTTTGCTGGTGGATCACCGTGGCGCGCAGGCGCAGATGATGATCCCAAAAATTGAAGCTGCCATTAAAAGTTACCCGTATCCGCACACTTATCACGCCTGGCCGGGACCAAACAGCAACACGTTTATGGCGCATATTGGCCGTGAAGTGCCGGAACTTGAACTGGATATGCCGCCTAACGCCATCGGTAAGGATTATCGCGGAATCACTAATCCGATTGGGTTGCCGCCTTCCGGGCGTGGTGTTCAGGTATCGTTGCTTGGGCTTCTGGGCGTTACGCTGGGCGTGGAAGAAGGTCTTGAAGTTAATGTGCTGGGGCTGAACCTGGGTATCGATGTCAAAAACCCGGCGTTGCGTTTGCCGTTTGTCGGGCGTGTCGGATTTGATAATCCGGGGAAAGCAGAGCTTTAATTAGAGACTTAAGCGGCATTTCGACAAAAAAGGCCCGCCATTTCTGGCAGGCCTTTTGTCTTTCACGAGGCGCTTACTTCACGCACTTCGCACAGGTGCTTGCATGGATTTGCTGGAAGAAATCGTTGCCTTTGTCATCCACCAGAATGAACGCCGGGAAGTCTTCGACTTCGATTTTCCAGATGGCTTCCATACCCAGTTCAGGATATTCCACACATTCCAGGCTCTTGATACTTTGCTGAGCCAGAACTGCTGCCGGGCCGCCGATGCTGCCGAGATAGAAACCGCCGTGTTTATGGCACGCGTCGGTCACCTGCTGGCTACGGTTACCTTTTGCCAGCATGATCATGCTGCCGCCGTTGGATTGCAGAAGATCCACGTAGGAATCCATGCGGCCAGCGGTGGTCGGGCCGAGAGAACCGGAAGCGTAACCTTCAGGGGTTTTCGCCGGGCCTGCGTAGTAAATCGGATGATCTTTAATGTACTGCGGCAAACCTTCGCCGTTATCCAGGCGCTCTTTCAGTTTGGCGTGCGCAATATCACGACCAACAATAATCGTACCGCTCAGGGAAAGGCGGGTTGATACCGGATATTCAGAAAGCTGCGCGAGGATTTCTTTCATCGGACGGTTCAGGTCAACCTTCACCACACCGGCTTCGCCCTGCTGACGCAACGCTTCAGGAATGTACTTGCCTGGATTTTCTTCCAGTTTCTCGATCCAGATACCGTTGCGGTTGATTTTGGCTTTGATGTTACGGTCTGCGGAGCAGGAGACGCCCATACCGACCGGACATGACGCGCCGTGACGTGGCAGACGCACTACGCGGATATCGTGGGCAAAGTATTTGCCACCGAACTGTGCGCCCAGGCCAAGATTGTTGGCTTCAGCCAGCAGTTCCTGTTCCAGATTGACGTCGCGGAATGCCTGACCGTGTTCGTTACCTTCAGTTGGCAGACCGTCGTAGTAATGGGTGGACGCCAGTTTCACCGTTTTCAGCGTCGCTTCAGCGGAAGTTCCGCCAATCACGAACGCGATATGGTACGGCGGACAGGCTGCTGTACCCAGCGTGCGCATTTTCTCAACCAGATAATCTTTCAGTTTAGCCGGCGTGATCAGCGCTTTGGTTTCCTGATACAGATAGGTCTTGTTCGCTGAACCACCGCCTTTGGCGATGCACAGGAATTTGTACTCGTCGCCATCGACACTGTAGAGATCGATTTGCGCAGGCAGGTTGGTGCCGGTGTTCACTTCTTTGTACATATCCAGCGCGGCGTTTTGGGAATAGCGCAGGTTATCTTCAATGAAGGTGTTGTACACGCCCTGAGACAGGCTGGCTTCGTCGCCGCCGCCGGTCCAGACGCGCTGGCCTTTTTTACCCATGATGATGGCAGTACCGGTGTCCTGACAGGTTGGCAGGATACCTTTGGCCGCGATTTCAGAGTTACGCAGGAATTGCAGCGCGACATATTTGTCGTTTTCGCTTGATTCCGGGTCATGAAGAATAGAGGCCACTTGTTGCTGATGCGCAGGGCGCAGCATGAAAGAGGCATCGTGGAACGCCTGCTGGGCCAAAAGGGTCAGCGCCTGCGGTTCCACTTTTAACACTTCTTCGCCATCGAAGGTGCTGACAGATACGTGATCTTTGGTCAGCAGGTAGTATTCGGTGTCATCTTTAGAAACGGGGAAGGGATTTTGATAATAGAACGGTTTGTTCGACATTGTTTTCTCACTTTTTCCGTTTTTGCCGCCACGGATGGGACTGTTGACTCGGTATAGCAGAGGTATTCGGGGCGACGTTTATATTCGTTCTGTATGTTGCCAGCCAAGTACACAGGCTGGCAACGGGGTTTATATGTTTTCTTTCAGTAAATGCTCTGTTAATGCTTTGTGGGTGATTTTATCGCCACAATCAGAACATCATCACCATCCACGGATAACCGATTACCAGTAAAGCAATCAGGAAGATGGCACCAAAGATTGTCCCGAGACGCCAGTAATCTTTGGTTGGCAGATAACCGCTGCCGTAATAAATCGGGCTTGGACCGGTACCGTAAGGTGTGATGATCCCCATAACGCCCAGAGACGTCACCATCAGCAGACAGAATACCTGCATATTAATACCCGGAATGGCGGCACCAATAGTCAGCATAGCCGGTAACAGCGCGGTAGTGTGCGCCGTGGTGCTGGCGAACAGGTAATGGAGCAAATAAAACGCCAGCAGCAGGGCAATCGTCGCTGCACCCGGGGAAATACCGCCCATCAGTGCCGCGCCTTCTTTACCCAGCCAGGCGATGAAACCGGTGCGGGATAAGCCGTCGGCCAGTGCCACCAGCGTAGCGAACCAGGCAAAGGTGTTCCAGGCGGGTTTGTTGCTGGTGATGTCGTTCCAGTTAAGAACCCCGGTCCACAGCATCAGCACCACGACCAGCAGTGCGGCCATCGCCGGTTCAATGAAGCTGGCTGCGAAAATCCACATTGCCAGCGCACAGCACACGAATACCAGCAGCAGGATTTCATGACGGGACATTTTGCCCAGTTTCGCCAGTTCAGCTGTCGCCCAGCGAGGTACTTCGTCATTGATTTTCACTTCCGGCGGGTAGAACCAGTACGCCAGCAGCGGCATGGTCAGCAGAAGCAACAGACCGACCGGCAGGAAGGCGATGAACCAGGTGCCCCAGGAAATGTTGATACCGGTTACGCTGTTCACGATGCCCAGCGCCAGCAGGTTTGGTGCCAGTGCAGACAGGAACATGGAACTGGTGATACAGGCTGCGGTAATCGCCACCCACATCAGGTAAGAACCAATTTTACGTGCGCTCGGGTCATTCGGTTTTGAACCGTACAACGGCGGCAGGTTGGCAATGATCGGGTAGATTGTGCCGCCGCTGCGCGCGGTGTTGGAAGGCGTAAACGGTGCCAGTAATAAGTCAGCGAAGGTGATGGCGTAACCGAGCGTCAGGCTGCGGCGACCCAGATATTTCACCAGGATCAGCGCCAGACGGCGGCCAAACTGGGTTTTATCGTAGCCGGCAGCAAACATGAACGCGCCGAAGATTAGCCAGACCGTGGAGTTACCAAAACCACTGACGGCCCATTTGAAGGACTGTGCTGCGGTTTTGAATTTAGGATCCGCCAGCTCAGCCGGGCTGAACAACAACCACTGGCTGAACAGGGCGATGACCACTACACCGGTTAAGCCGATAACGGCTCCCGGCAATGGTTCGAAGATCAGGCCAACAATGACGCCCACGAAGATGGCGAAGAAATGCCATGCATAAGGTTCAAGCCCGGCAGGCACCGGAACCAGCAGCAGCAACACCGACACCAGCACGGGAAGTACCATAAAGATCCAGCGATTTTTTTTGCCGGGTTCGGCTTTTTTCGCTGGCTCTTTCACCGCAGTTTTTGTTATTTCGCTCATAATATTTATCTTAGGTAGTTAGGAATATTGTGATGATGCATAGGTAAGATGTTGTCTTGTTTTTTTAGTTACTTAATATTTTCTTTAGTTATTTAATAGTGGCATGTTCATTGCCTCATTATTGTTATTTTCGTCTGATAACTCTTATTCCCCGTAAGAGGGAGGAAATGTTTATATAATGCGATTTCCCTATTTTTAACTGTTGATCTTGATCAAGAAAATACGGGGCTAAATTGTTTTTTAAATCGAATAAAACCAAAGAACAGGCTTTATCTGATTAATTATGGCGAGACAGGAGGGCGACATCGTTTGCGGGAAGTATTCTGGAAGTGTTCGGGGAGTAGATCAGCAAAAATGGAGTAGGGCAAATGAGAGGCATTCACAGTGTTGAGCTTCATCCGCGGGCCGTCTTCAGGCTTTCATGCGCCACTTGTCAGCGGCTGAACTTCATGATCTGCCGGAGGATAAGGGCGGCAGGATGTAATAATATTCTCATCAGTTAAATACAATTACGCCCGTAGTTTACAGGAATGTGATTATTTAATTTGTTAGTTAACATATTTTTAATATAACAGGCATTAAGTTAATAGATAAATAGTTAATTAACTAATGTTAGAGGTTTAGAAAGTAAAAATAAAACTATATTAATAAGCATGATTCCGGCTTTGAAATAATACAACGAATAATAAATAAACATTTCAACACGCTTCACAAAAATAGCGCGCCGGTGACGAATTCAGATTTAAAACCTTAAAGTTTGGAGTCACTATTATGAGCAACAACAATCTGCTATTGAGCCCGTTTACTTTACCGAATGGCACTGTGCTGAAAAATCGCATTCTGATGGCGCCAATGACCACCTGCACCGGCTTTTATGACGGCACCGTCACCAGCGAACTGGTTGAATACTACCGTGCCCGCGCCGGCAGCATCGGTACGGTGATTGTTGAATGCTGTTTTATAGATGACAAAGGCCTGGCATTCCCGGGCGCCATCGGTATCGACAACGACGCTAAAATCGACGGACTGGCGAAAATCGCTGCTGCAGTGAAATCTCAGGGTTCAAAAGCCGTTCTGCAGATTTATCACGGCGGCCGCATGAGTGAGCCAAAACTGATTGGCGGCCAGCAGCCTGTCGCGCCAAGTGCATTAGCAGCACCGCGTGAAGGTGCAGCCACACCTGTCGCGCTGACCGCAGAAGAAGTCGACGGCATGATCGCCAAATTTGGTGAAGGCGTGCGTCGTGCCATTGAAGCCGGTTTCGACGGCGTAGAAATCCACGGTGCCAATACCTATCTTATCCAGCAATTCTTCTCTCCGAATTCCAACCAGCGTGACGACAAATGGGGCGGCAGCCGTGAAAACCGCGCACGTTTCCCGCTGGCGGTGCTGGATATTACTCATGAAATGGCGAAGAAATACGCCGACGACTCTTTCATTATTGGTTACCGTTTCTCTCCGGAAGAGCTGGAAGAACCGGGTATCCGTTTTGCCGACACCATGTACCTGCTGGAACAACTGGCGGCGCGCGGTCTGGATTACCTGCATTTCTCCCTCGGTTACTCGCTGCGCCCTTCCATTGTCGATACCACGGATTCGACACCGCTGATCGACAAATACGTCGCAATGCGTTCCGACACACTGGCAAAAATTCCGGTGATGGGCGTGGGCGGCATCGTCAATAAATCCGATGCGGATATGGCGCTGGAACACGGCTACGACATGATTGCTATCGGTAAAGCGTGTATCGCCTATCCGGACTGGGCTGACCGTATCGCCGCCGATCAGAAACTCGATCTGTTCATCGACAGCACACAACGCGAAGCGCTGACCATTCCTGAGCCGCTGTGGCGTTTCTCGCTGGTGGACGCGATGATCCGCGACATGAGCATGACGTCGAAGAAATTTAAAGCCGGTGTGTTCCAGGAAAAAGTGCAGGATCCTGCACACGAACTGGCGATCAGCGTCAGTCTGGAAACCGACCGCATTGCGGATATCGCGCTGGAAGCAGGTGCGGATCTGGATGTGGAATTCACCACCAGTTTTGAAATCATCCGTACCCGGATTCTGGACGCCAACAGCCCGCACGTTGATGCGGTGACTGGCGCGACCGAACAGAGCGAAGCGGTGAAAAAAGCGGTATCCAAAGCGATCGCTAAATCGTGCAAGGCTCAGTTACTGGAAGAGGGTGGCAGTCTGAATGAGCCACAAAACTACGACGTTGTAGTGGTGGGCAGCGGCGGCGCAGGTCTGGCGGCGGCAATTCAGGCGTGTGACGAAGGGGCGAAAGTCCTGATTGTTGAGAAAATGTCTACCATTGGCGGTAACACCATCAAAGCGTCGGTTGGTATGAACGCCGCAGAAACCCGCTACCAGAAACTGAAAGGCATCGAAGACAGCAAAGAGCTGTTCTATCAGGAAACCCTGAAAGGCGGCCAGTTCAAAAACAATACTGTGTTGCTGAAAGAGTTCATCGAACGTGCGCCGCAGGCGGTGGAATGGCTGGCGGAGCACAATATTGAACTGAGCGACATCACCATTACCGGCGGGATGAGTATCGATCGTACGCACCGTCCGGCGGATCGCAGCGCAGTTGGCGGCTTCCTGATCAGCGGCCTGGTGAAGAATCTCAACAAACGCAACATCGACGTCATGCTCGACACTTCTGTCACTGAAATCCGATATGCCGATGGCGCGGTGCAGGGTGTGAATCTGCTCAATGATGAAAACGAAGTGCTGGTGGTTAACGCCAAAAGCGTCATTGTCGCTACCGGTGGTTTCAGCGCCAACCGCGACATGGTCGTGAAATACCGCCCAGAGCTGGACGGTTTCGTCACCACCAACCACAAAGGCGCGACCGGCAGCGGTATCGCTATTTTGCAAGATATCGGCGCAGGCACAGTTGATATGGGTGAAATCCAGATCCACCCGACCGTGGAACAAACGACGTCTTATCTGATTTCAGAAGCCATTCGCGGCGGCGGTGCGATTCTGGTCAGCCAGGCAGGCAAACGCTTCTTCAATGAAATGGAAACCCGCGACAAAGTCTCGGCGAACATTATCGCGCTGCCGGAGAAATTTGCTTACGTGGTGTTTGATGAGCAGGTGCGTCTGAATAATAAAGCGGCTGACGAATACATCGCCAAAGGCTTTGTGATCAGCGGAAATTCGCCACGCGAACTGGCGGCAAAACTGGAGATGAACTCAGACGCCTTTCTGGCGACGCTGGAAAGCTATAACGTGGCCGTTGATAAGCAGGATGACGTGGAATTTGGTCGCCGCACCGCGCTGCGCCACCCAATCAACCAGGGGCCATTCTATGCAATCCGTATCGCGCCGGGCGTGCATCACACCATGGGCGGTGTGACCATCAACACCGACACTTGTGTGCTCGATGCGCAGCAACAGGTACTCGGCGGCGCATTTGCGGCGGGTGAAGTGGTCGGCGGCATTCACGGCGGTAACCGTATCGGCGGTAACGCCGTTGCAGATATCATTATCTTCGGTATCCTTGCAGGACAAAACGCCGCGAAATTCGCGATGCGGTAACCGTTATCACGCAAGGTAATACAATGACGCCAGACGATCGTGTTTATGCTTATTCCGCTGTTTTAATGGGTTCGCCCATTCTTCTCAAGCTGTTTGAACATAACGAGAGTCTGGCGTCTGGCGTTTTCAGGCTGATTAAACATCAGGAAAACACCTTCACGGTGAATCGCCCGCATTCCGATATCATGGCGATCAATCATGCCGCCGGACGTGACCCTGTCACTGTCAGCGCGCCGGTCTTTGATTTGATCCGCCGCGCTAAAGCCATCAGTTGTCTGCCAGACAGCAGTTTCAATTTCACTATCGGCCCGCTGGTTAAACGCTGGAAAATCGGTTTTAGCGGTCACAGCATTCCGGCGGCTCAGGATCTCCAGACGTTACTTGCGCTGACAAATCCCGAAGATGTGATCCTCGATGAACAAACCCGTTCGGTGTTTCTGCAACAGGCAGGAATGGAAATTGACCTCGGCGCGATTGCTAAAGGTTATATCGCCGATGTGGTGCGTGATTATCTGCGTGAACAGCAGGTTGAGAACGCGTTAATCAATCTGGGCGGGAACGTACAGACGCTGGGTGCCGGTGCAGAAGGGGCGTGGGCAATTGGCCTGAAAAAACCGTTTTCCGAGCCGGACACGCTGATTGGGGTAATCAACGTTATCGGTAAATCGGTCGTGACATCTGGTATTTACGAACGTTATTTCGAGCTGGAGGGTCACTGTTATCACCATATTCTCGATCCGAAAACCGGCTATCCGCTGGATAACGAACTGCTCAGCGTAACCATTATTTCAGAAGATTCGATAGACGGGGATATCTGGACAACGTTGCTGTACGGAATGGGCGTGGAGAAAAGTCTGGCGTATCTTGAGCAGATCCCGCACATCGAGGCGATTTTTGTCACCCGCGACGGGCAAATTATTTTGTCATCGCAGCGGCAGTTTACCTTCACACCGCTGGATGACAGTTACCGGATCACGACTTACTGACAATACTGTTTTAACAGCGAATAGTGATCGGCCTGTAAACGGTAGCGGTAAACCGGGCGGCCGGTGACACCGTAGTGAATGCTGGTAAACAGAATGTTCATCTGCGCCAGCCAGATCAGGTATTTACGGCACGATACCCGCGAAATATTCACCGAACTGGCCAGTTCATCCGTGGAGAATTCCATAGTCGGATGAGCATCAATCCACTGACACAACGTGCGGAGTGTTTGTGGCGTTAAACCTTTCGGCAGCTTTTTGGTGTCCGCAGCGGCAGGATTACTGCCGTGGATCAACCGGTCAACGTCAGACTGCTCGTAATACTGCTGATTATCCATCAGCGTTTTTTTCTGCTGCCAGCCGGTCAGTGCTTCCTCAAAACGGGAAAACTGGAACGGTTTGATCAGATAATCCACCACGCCATAATTCAGCGACTTCTTAATGGTTTCCGCATCAGCGGCTGAGGAAATCACAATCACGTCGATTGGCCGGCGGGCGTTGCGCAGTTCAGGCAGTAAATCCAGCCCGTTATCCTGCTGCATATAAACGTCGAGCAAAATCAGATCGATAGACAGCTCTGAATTCAGAACCAGATCTTTCGCCTGTTGCAGCGTCGATGCTGTGCCGCAGCACGTAAAACCTTCTATCTGGCCAACATAACAGCGGTTCAGCTCTGCTACCATGGCGTCGTCGTCAACTATCAGCACATTGATCAAGAACTTGTCCTCTCCGCATCCCAGGGAAGTTGTACAAAAAATTGGGTGTAAACGTCAGGCTCTGATTCGACATTAATCGAACCGCCCAGGCTTTCGACCTGCTGTTTAGCCAGGAACAGGCCCATACCGCGTTGATCGCCTTTTGACGACACCCCTTTTTCAAAAATGGTTTCAATATTTTCCGGCTGAATGCCCGGACCATCGTCACTCACGATGCACGCCAGCTGTCCGTTCTGATAATGCAGCAACACGCTGACTTCACCATCATGCTGCTCGCCGAGCGCATCCAGCGCGTTTTCAATCAGATTGCCGAGCACGGTGATCAACGCAGCCACCTGATCTTCATTATTGTTGTCCGGCAACAGGCTGTCATCGCTGAGCGTCAGCAAATGCCGGGTATCAGATGCGCGGTTAATTTTGCTCAGCAGGAAACCGGCAATCACCGGAGACTTGATTTTCAGCAGCAGCGAACCGATTTCCGCCTGATAATTATTGGCTGTTTTGAGGATGTAATCTTCAAGTTGCGCGTAACTTTTCATGTGCAGCAATCCGAGGATCACGTGCAGTTTGTTCATAAACTCATGCGATCTTTCACGCAACGAATCGGCATAGTCTACCATGCCGCTGAGGCGCTGCATTAACTGGCTGACCTCGGTTTTATCCCTGAAGGTACAGATAGCGCCAATAATGACGCCATTATTGCGTACCGGCACCGTGTTGCTGAGCAGTAAACGGCCTTTGAAATTGATCTCTTCGTCACGGCGCGGCACACCGGTATTCACCACGTCCCGCAGATTGGCGATCAGCGGCAGAGTGCTTTCATCCGGTGTCACGTCTTTAGCGGTTTCCTGAAATATTTGCCGGGCAGTCTGGTTGATCAGCGTGACATGCGCCAGATCGTCTACGGCGATTACGCCTTCTTTGATCGACTGCAACATCGCCTGACGCTGTTCGAACAGCGTCGAAATTTCATAAGGTTCCAGCCCGAACAGGATGCGTTTGAGCATTCTCACCAGACAATACGTGCCAAGTGCGCCGACAATGATGCCGAACAGCACCGTCCACAGAATACTCCAGCGGCTCTTGTTGATTTGCTCGGTGACTTTGACCAGCGAAATCCCGATGGCGACCACGCCGATTTGTTTGTGATTGTTGTCGTAGACCGGCGTGAAAACCCGCAGCGCTTCATCAAGCGTGCCTTTATTGATCGAGACGTTCTCTTTGCCGAGCAGTGCCGGATTGATGTCATCGCCGATAAAATGATGACTGATCACATCCGCATTCGGATGCGAATAACGGATGCCGTCCATATTGGTGACCACGATAAACAGCAGATCGTTACGTTTTTGGACGGAGCTGGCGATCGGCTGAATGATATTGCTGTCAGGCGGCAGAAGCAGGGCGCGTTTGGTTTCCGGCAGATCCGCCATGGTGCGGGCCACGGCCAGTGCTTTATCTTTCACGCCGTCGCGGGTGGTATCGCTGACCTGCACAAAATAAAGCATATGCACAACCAGTAACACGGAAGCAATCACCGCGCTGACCATCAGAATGACAGATGTGCTGAGTTTCATGGGGTGCTTGCGCACGGGATGGCGTTGCTGCGAGTCGCTCATGGGAGCCCCGGAGAGAAGAGAGCCAAATGCTCATTGATGATTTTGACAGTTCGCGTTGTTCGTCCGGCGGTCTGGCGTTGAACACTGCATGAACCATCCCTGTTCACGCATAATGATATGACTATTTGTCTGATATTTCCGCTATTTAATACTTTCAAAAGTGAATCAGACGGCCATTAAAAAAGGCCTGAATCTCTTCAGGCCTTATCTTTATATTTCTTTTCCAGATCACTGGAAGTAAATATCACCGTTTTCGGCTTTGAGGATTTTGCCGTCGGTATCGGTGATCAGCGCGTAGCTGCCGCCGATATAAGTCCAGTGGCTGCCTGCATCCGGGGCAGGCAAATGACGTTCCTGCCAGCCGACGATTTCGTAAGGCTTGGTACGATACAGCGCCGGAACCTGGTCGCCAATCGCATACAGTTTGGAATCATCGTAGAACGATTTGATTTCATGCGAGTTTGACGCGGCAAACGCCGTATTGGCCAGAGGTAACACTGAAGAAACAACCAGAGCAGATAACATAACAATTTTAAAATGACGCATAGATTATCCCGTTTAAAACCATCAACTTAATGCGTGCCTCGGTGATATGCTGCCAGTCCATTGTATGAGTCATAAAGCCAAAGCCTGTGCTTTTTCTGTAGGACAGGATAATAACGAGAAAGTGTCCGGATGACGGGGCGTTTTTTTGTGTCGAAATGCAAATGATTTCAGAACTGTCCGTTAGTGCAAACGGCCGTCGAAATTTCTTCTAGCCTTATAATTCACTCATTTTTCAAATAAGGAATGTTGATGAGCAATCAAAAAACGATTCCCGACTCACTCAATGCGCCACATGTGGACGCTTTCCCGACACCGCCGTTCGAACGCCAGAAACAACCGTTTCCCGGACTCGCCAGCAAAATGAAACCGGTTCCCGATCACGGCGAGAAGACCTATAAAGGCAGCGGGCGGCTGAAAGGGCGTAAAGCGCTGATCACCGGCGGTGATTCCGGCATAGGCCGCGCAGTGGCGATTGCGTTCGCCAGAGAAGGCGCCCAAGTGGCGATCAATTATCTGCCTGACGAAGAGCCGGACGCGAAAGAAGTAGTTGAATTGCTTGCAGGTGAAGGGCTGAAAGTGGTGACGCTTCCGGGCGACATCCGCGATGAAAAATTCTGTCAGCAACTGGTGAACGACGCTGCAGAAAAACTCGGAGGGCTGGATTTGCTGGTCAATAATGCCGGTCGCCAGCAGTTCTGCGATTCGATTAAAGATCTGACCACCGAAGCGTTTGATGCCACCTTCAAAACCAACGTTTATGCCATGTTCTGGATAACCAAAGCAGCACTGGAATTTATCCCGCGCGGCGGTTCGATTATCAACACTTCCTCGGTTCAGGCATTCTTACCGAGCGATAATCTGCTCGATTATTCTCAGACCAAGGCGTCTATCGTGGCGTTCACCAAAGGTCTGGCTAAACAACTGGCGCCTGAGGGCATCCGCGTGAATTCAGTTGCGCCGGGCCCGTACTGGACGGCGTTGCAGGTTTGCGGCGGTCAGCCTCAGGAAAAAGTCGAATCGTTCGGTGAACAGGCTCCGCTGAAGCGTCCGGGACAACCTGCGGAAATCGCGGGAATGTATGTGACGCTGGCTTCGCAGGAAAGCAGCTACGCCTCTGGCCAGGTCTGGTGCTCAGACGGCGGAACCGGCACGTTATAGTTTTCATTCGCTGCGATGACAGAAAAAGTCACCGGCGTCTGCCGGTGACGTCGTGGTTTGATGGGAGCAATCTGCGGATTATTCCTATTTGTCATCACGCAAGCAAAGTCGCCTCGCGGACAATGTAAAGGCAGCTATGATTGATTCATCTGTACCACGCTACAGATAACCACTGCATTTAATCCTTGTGTCTGTCTATGATTGCCCGCCGTCGTGCGGGCTTTTTTTTGTGGAATTTCTGACCAGTTAACGGAAAAATGCCACTTTCCGTTTGAAAACCCTGAGTTTTACTATGGACAATGAGAATTATCTAATTATGCTATATTTAACTTAAATATTTATTCTTATTGCCGGACCCGTCACATGCCAGATATCAGGATTGTCTGCGAACAATGCGGCTCAGACCGCTTCGTCGCCAGCGCAAATACACCTTTCGCTGAACAGGTGAATGCTATTATCTGCGCAGTCTGTTCGCATCCGGTCAGGGTGGATGAAGTCGTCATTTTCAGAGAAGGGACCTATATCAGCGGGATCTACGACAACTTCCCCGCTGGCATACCACGAATGAATGATTTCGATATCTGACGTTATAATCCCCGTGCGGCCCATTCCTCCGGCGTCAGCGTTTTGACATCAAACTGGTCACGTGTACGGGTGTAAGTGTGACCGCCCATTCTTCCGATGGCATCCATTATCTGCTGGTCGATGTGCAGATTCGACGGGTCAACCGCATCGCTGCGGACATACACACCAAGCACTTCACCGAGAATAATTTCACGCGCCGGTCCCACCTGAAGTGTGGTGTGACGACGGCATTCCAGCGCCGCCGGTGCCGCGAGAATGCGGGGACTTCTGACCATCAGCCCTGGCGTGGTATCCAGCCCCGCTTCTTTAAGTTCATCTACCTCCGGTCCGAATTTAATGGCACAGATTTCCATCTGACTGACCAGTGCATCATCGACGATATGAACCGTAAATTCGCCGGTTTCACGGATATTGCGCGCGGTATCTTTAAAACGCATATCGGAATAATTTTCTACGCCTATCGCCACAATCGCGGGGTCATGCGTCAGGACATTAAAAAAACTGAAGGGCCCGGCATTCGGTATTCCGTCCTGGCTGACGGTCGTGACCAGCGCGACAGGACGTGGGATCACCGTGCCGATGAGGATTTTGTACCGCTCACGTTCCGTCAGCCGTGCAAAATCAAAATGAGTGTGCGAAGAAGGTCGGGTCATATCAGTTTCCTGCCGTAACGCGATGGGTTTCAAGTGGCGTGTGGCGGCTCAGATTTTCAAAACCGTCTTTAGTGACAACGTAACAATCACCGATATTACAACCCGCGGACAGCGGCTCAAGCCACTGAGTATGCAGGACAAACACCATGCCTTCTTCCAGTGTGTCGTAATTATGCGACGAAATATTAAAGCTGTTCTGCGCACCGGCCATGCCGACGGAATGCCCGAGATTGGGATTGTGCGGGCCATGCGTCGCCGGATAAACATGCATCAGCTTGCGCCCCTGTGCTTCCCAGTCGATATCCTGCACATACTGATGCGGTATCAGCCGCGCGTTGCCATCCGGCATCGGAGCCCAGTTATAGGGCATGGTCCGCGCCTCCGGTGAGGTCAGCATGCCGCGCTCAATCAGCGGACCGAAGGCGGCATTGTTGATATCACGCATTAATGCACCAGGACGGATCAGCTTTTCAGCACGTTTCACACCTTCGGTACAGGCGGCGAGTACGTCTTCCTGATGCGGTGTGATGTCGCCGACCGCAATCATTCTGGCCGTTTGCGCGGTATAACCCCGGCATGTCACGTTGGAAATATACAAATTGATCAGATCGCCCGGACGGACAACATGGCCGTAAGGTTTGCCGCAATGCGTGCCAAACTCGTTGATACCAATCTGATACCCGTCGCCGGTTTCGCCTCCTGCTGCCAGCTGAGCAAAAGAAAACGCCGCATAAATTTCATGATCTGTCACACCCGGTCTGGCGACATGGTAGGCGGCCTGTGTCCCGAGGCTGATCATCTGCGCCGCGCCACGGAATAACGCAATCTCACGCGGTGAACGGACTTTTTGCAGACGATCCAGAATGGCGTTATCGGCCACGTATTTGCATTTTGGCGTCAGCGATCCGAGTGCCGCCCAGAAGGTCAGGGAGGTACGGTCACCGATTATGCCAATCTGCGCGGCGGTCAGTGCGAAACGGGCAAGTACCTGCGCACATTTTTCCGCTGTTTTAATCACTGAATCGCCCGGACGGTCGGCGTACTCGCGCCCGATTGGCCCGATTTGCCAGATTTCATCCACCAGCACCGGTTCGCCACCCGGCGGCAGCAGCACGGATTGCGTGAAGAACGAGAGCAATACCAGCGGCTGATGCGAATCCGTGGGGATGATCAATACACCTTCGCGCATCCAGTCGCAGATATAGCGCAGATACGCATTCGACGCATGGAACCAGCCGACGCTGCCGGCGTGAACCACGATAGCATCGTGTCCGGCTTCGACCGCCTGACGGCGGATTTTACGCAGACGTTCTTCGAACTCTTCCACTGGCAGAGGAAGCGGGGCGGTGAAATCGAAATCTGGCTGAAAATCCGCCAGCAACTGTCCGATGCGGGAGCCGTTGGCCATCGTCGCATGAGTGTTCATAGGGTCTTCCTTACATCAAAAAAAGAGTCAGTGAGTTATGAGTTTTCAGGGGCAGGACGCGGTGCCAGAACCCGACGGGCAACCAGCAGGCCGAGTAATGTGACGGCGATGAGGATCCCGGAAATAGCCGCCACACGCACATCCAGCGATTCTTCAATCAGCGCAAACATGCGCAGAGGCAGTACCGTAGTTTTGGCATCCGCAAGGAACAGCGAAACCGACACGTTGTCGAGCGACTGGATAAACACCAGAAACGCGCCGGCCAGTATCCCCGGCAGCAACAGCGGTAACGTGACGCGGCGCAGCGTCATAAACCAGCTGGCGCCCATGGTGGTAGAGGCTTCTGCCAGCGAAGGGTTGATCCCCTGCGCAACTACCGACGCCGCGCGGTACATCAGCGGGCCAAATACCACTACATGCCCGATCACCGTAAGCCACAGCGACGGCTGAAAGCCGATGAAGTTCGCCACAATCAGCGCCGCCAGCCCGTAAACCAGACTCGGCAATACCAGTGGCGCGAGCAGCAGCGGCTCGATAGTGCTGACGCTGCGGCGCTTCATACGGGTCATGCCGATAGTGGCGGGAACCGCGAACAGCAAGGCACCAAGCACGGCCAGACCGGCGATTTTCAGCGAGTTCCACGCTGCGGTCTGCTCTGTGGCAGAACGCACCGGATCCAGCAACGCTTCGTACCAGCGCAATGAAAAGCCCTGCGGCGGGTATTTCAGCGTCTGGCCGGAGGTAAACGACATCATCAGCGCGATGACAATCGGTGCCACCAGATAGATGACGCACAGCGTGCCGAAGCCATACACGAACAGTTTGTAGAGCAGCGCCGGAAGCGGATTTTCTCGTGTTTTAAGCATGACCGACCAGTCTCCTGTGGCGTGAAATCATGGTGAGCGCCACCAGCAGGCAGCCCGTGGAGAGCAACAGAACCACGGCGATGGCCGAGGCCAGCGGCCAGTCGAACAGCGTACCGACTTCACGGTAAATCAGCTGCGGGACGTATACATTTCGCGCGCCGCCGATTACCGCCTGAGTGACGAAAGAGCTGCTGGTGCTGGCAAAAACCAGGATCCAGCCCGCCAGCAGACCCGGCAACATCAGCGGCAGCAGCACGGTCACCAGAATGCGCCACGGCCCGGCACCTGATACCTGCGCCGCTTCGGTAAGCTGATACGGCGTACGGGAGAGAATGGCAATCAGCGGCAAAATGATCAGCGGCAGATCAATCTGACACATCGCCATTACCAGCCCGAGTTCGGTAAACATCAGGCTGACCGGCATACCGGTAATGCCCATCGCCATCAGCGCCTCGCTGATCGGCCCCTGACGCCCGAGGATCACAATCCAGGCAAACGTGCGCACCACGTTGCTGGTCAGCATCGGAATGAGGGTCAGGAAAATCAGGATCTGCCGCAGATTGCGTCCGCCATGCCAGTAAAGCAGGGCAATCGGAATGCCCAGCAGAGTGGTGCCGATAACCGTTTCGATACCGAGCCGCGCAGTGTTGACCAGTACGCGGAAATTAAACGCATCCCCGAAGAAACGGGCGTAATGATCCAGCGTCATTCCGCCGTTGCCGGTAAAGCTGAAACCGACCAGCACGGCAAGTGGCGTCGCGAAAAATGCCAAGGAAAGCAATAACATCGGTACGACGTAAGGGAAGCCGCTCTGCTTCATCATTCCACCTCAGCCTGCAACCAGTGTGTCGAACTGGCGGATCCAGTCATCACGGTTTTTGTTAATTTCTGCCCAGTCCGGATAGACCAGGGTTTTAAGCTGTTCGCGGGTGACATAGGCGGAAATCGCCGGGGTCAGTGCCACGTTTTTGTTGGTCGGGAACATCTCGGTCGGCGGCTGTTCCAGTTGCTGCTGTGCAGACTGGGAAATGGCGGCATCCATATAGGCGTAGGCGGCGTCGAGATTTTTGCTGCCTTTGGTCAGATGAATATTGACCGGTGCGGCCGGAGAGCCGGTTTCCGGATGCACGAATTCCGCATTGAGGCCGAGGCTTTTCAGGCGCGCCACGTTGCTGGTGCTGCACATAAACACCGCGATTTCGCCCTGCTGGAACAGCGTCATCTGATGGTTGGTGCTGTCCACCACGCCTTTGAGTTGCTCAGGATGTTCCTTGAAAAGCTTAAACACGGCGGCCATATCCGCAGGCCCATTGCCGTAAATTTTGGCGATTTCGGTGTAGGCCATCACGGCGGTATTCGAGGCAAAACCGGTCCAGGACACCAGCCCTTTGTAAGCCGGATTTTCAAACAAATCGCGATACCCTTTTGGTCGCGGCACCAGATCCGGGTTATAGGCGATACCGTTCACTTCCACGGTTACGGTCGGGCCGTATTCGCCCTGGAAGGAAGGATCGAGCAGGTCCCAGTTTTTCAGTCTGGACGGGTCAATTTTCTGGATAAGATCGTTCTGAACCGCAATCGTCATTTGCCCCGGCGACATCAGCAAGGTGTCATAAGGCGGATTCCCTGGGCTGGCCATGATTTTTGCCAGCTGATCCTGCGCCATGGCAGGTGCGATGGTCAGGTCAAAGCCTTGTTTTTTCAGTACCGGTGTAAGAACGTTGCGATAGGCATCTTCCCAGTTTCCGGGGAAGGTGGCCGCGACTGCACTGCCGCCGGTAGCTGCACTCGCAGCACGTAACGGAAAAGGCAGCATTGTGGAGGCTGCAACACCTGCCATGAGATAACCGAACCGGCGACGACTGATTTCAAAGTCTTTCATAAAGCTCACCTCTGTTTATTCACTGATGAATTCCGGTTCAGCCGGAAAGGCATGACACCTTGCGGTATCGATTTCTGCGAAAAGTTGTGACCCTGGTTCAGGGATGAACGTCGACGGACCTCTGACTTCGGACGCGCGCAGGCTGGTTCCGTCTTCCAGAATCAGGTCGTGAACCAGCGAGGGGCCGAGCGGCACCGAGACGGTCATCCGTGCGGGTTGGGTGTTTTCACCCGGCAGCGCGGATAAACGCACTTCTTCCGGACGGAAGGTAATGGTGACACGAGAACCCAGGGTGAAATTAAGACGGCGCGGCAGGCGAAGCTGCCGGTTATCCGCCAGGCCGATGACGGTGGTGTCGAGTTCAAAACGCAGCACCGTACCGTGCAGCAAATTGGCCTGCCCGATGAAAGTGTTCACGAACAGTGTCTTCGGACGGTCATACACGGTCATCGGCGTATCAATTTGTTCGACGTTGCCTTTGTTCATCAGCACCAGACGGTTTGCCAGACTTTGCGCTTCTTCCTGATCGTGAGTGACGATCAATGTGGTGATGCCTAGCGTTTTTTGCAGATGCAACAGCTCCACCTGAAGATCGAAACGCAATGCACGATCCAGCGCGCCAAAAGGCTCATCGAGCAGCAGAAGTGAAGGACGACCGGCGATAGCACGGGCGACGGCCACACGCTGTTGCTGTCCGCCGGATAGTTCGCGCGGCAGCCGGTTGCCGAAATCATTCAGCCTGACCAGTGACAGCATTTCTTCCACACGCTGCTTACGGGCGGCACGGGAAATCCGCTGACAGGCCAGCGGATAGGCGATGTTCTCGGCAACAGTCAGGTGCGGGAATAACGCATAGTTCTGGAACACCATACCGATCCCCCGGCCTCTGGCTGACACATCGGCCAGATCCTGATCACCGAGCACGATCTTGCCGTTCTTCGGCTGGATCAGACCGGCGATAGCCCGCAGCACGGTGGATTTGCCACAGCCGCTCGGCCCCAGCAACGCCACAATCTCGCCTGCTTCTATTGAAAATGACACATCACTGATGGCGTTCTTTCCACCGTAACTGTGAGTCAGGCCGTGAACGTTCAGGCGTTTGCTTTCAGTGGTGTTTTGCATGTCTGGCATATGGCTTCCCGGATCTGAGTCGTGTGCTTGAAAAAGAAATAGCAAACGGCGTGCCAGAATCGAATGCGCCCATGAGGTTAAAATTCAACCCATTGAAAAACAGACGTTAAATAGCAATTTCGACTTGCGCATACAGATGTTTATAAAAATAAAGCGTGATATTCGTATGTTTAATCACCCTGCTGTTACGCCATGATGGTGCATTGTGTTAACCATTTTGGTGCGAATGTTGTTATTTTAATTCGCAATAACTTTCGAAAATGGTTGCGAATATATGGAGTTGATTTTAAATGTATGATATTTCGGATTTTTTAGGCTTGCCCCGCCGTGATCCTCTGTCATGGCATGTGATTTGCACTGTTAGGATGAATCTTTAATTCCTCTTTTTGGCAGCCACAAGCTGCGGAGTCATTTATGAAATTAGGCATCGACGGACAGAAACTCCCTGAAGTTAAGAAACGCGGACCGCTGGGCAGCCTCGACCATGTCAGGGAACTGGGTCTGGAAGGGATATTTTTCAGTACCGTACTGGATATGAGCCCGACGCTGGATGCGGGAATGCTGCGGGAAATCCGGGCTAAAGCAGACGAATTAGGTCTTTATCTGGAAAGTGGTCTGGGGAAAATCAATCCTTATTGCAGCGCAGAAGCCCCGGAATTACGGGCGATTGGCGATGGCGATATTATTGCGGGTTTCACACGAATGATCGAAGCCAGCGCAGCGATAGGTTGCCGCGAGATGTGGGTATCACCCGGTAATTTTAAAGGCGAGTATCGCGGACGTCTGGCAGTCGATCGTTTTCGAACCGATGTCACCTGGGACGAACAGTTGCAGGCTATGGGCAACGTGCTGCAAAAGCTGGCGCCGGTGGCGCGGGCGCATGGCGTACATATGAATATTGAGACGCATGACGAGATCACGTCTTTTGAAATCCTGCGTCTGATTGAAAGAGTGGGTGAAGACTGTGTCGGCGCGGTGCTGGATACCGCCAATATGTTGCAGCGCGGCGAGCATCCGGTGATGGCGGCGCAGCGGCTGGCGCCTTATATCCGGCAGACGCACATTAAAGATGCCTGGGTCGGTCGCGCGTCCGGCGGTCTGGATTTCCAGCCCCGTGCCTGCGGTCAGGGTGTGGTGGATTTTGCGGCGATTTTACCGATACTCGCTAAGGCCAATCCTGACCTGAATCTGTCGCTGGAAATTAATCAGTCAACCGACGACAAACGCCGCCAGCCTAATCCGCGCCAGTGTATTCAGATTGATGATCCGATCTGGCGTGCCGGTCATCCGGATCTGAATACGACGGAGCTTGAACTCTATTTTGCCATGCTTGATGAAGGCGAAAAGCGCGTTGCTTCAGGTGAAATCCCGGACTGGGAAGGATTTGAAAGTGCACAGTACGGTTATCCGACCTATGAAAATCAGTCTTACGGCTTTGATGCCGCGACGCGGTTTATTCAGGACTCTGCACGCCATATCCGCGCTATCTGCGAACAGAAAGGCATAATATTAGCCTGAAGCCTGGGGATTAAGAGGTTCTGTGCAAATATTGCCACAAGCTTATTCAGCATTTGCGCAGAAACATTCTTAACGAGATACTTAAACCCGCAATGACCGGAGCGCCTTTGTCCGGCATAAGGTATGACTGAGCGTAAATCTGGAGACAACAATGAAGAAAACGCGCGCGCAAAGCGCCAGGACAGCGCCGGTCACGGCCAGTGCGGCCGATAATAACGACGATGTTTCCGAGCGGATCCGTGCCACGCTGGCAGCGGCGATTGGTGAAGGGGCGTTAAAACCGGGCACCAAAATTCTCGAAGAGGCGATTGCCGAACATTTTGGTGTCAGCCGCACGGTGGTGCGTGGCGCGCTGGGCGTACTGGAAAGCGACCATCTGCTTGAGCGCAAAAGAAATCGTGGCACGTTTGTCGCAGAACCCGGTATTGAGCAGGCCAGAAACCTGTTTGAAGCACGGCGTAAAATCGAAGCCCTTCTGCTGGAGCTGGTGGTGGAAAGGGCGACTTCCGAACAGCTGGAAGCACTGGAAAAGCTGGCGGATGAGGAAGAGCACATCCATCATCATGGCGATGAAAAATCGAAAACCGTGCTTTCCGGCAAATTCCACATCGTGCTGGCGGAAATCGCCGGGAATCCTGTGCTGACCGAAATGCTGGCGAAGATTGTCGCGCGGCTCTCGCTGGTGATGTCTTTGTACGAAGAAGAGCATAAGGACGATTGCGGTGCGGATCATCACCGAATGATTGTGGCGGCCATCAAAGAGAAAGACCTGACCAAAGCGCAGCAGCTGATGGACCACCATCTTGCCGACATCGAAGGGCGCGTGCGCTTAACCGAAGGCCACGGCGACCGGCATACGTTTCTGTCCGTTCTGGAAAATTTCTCGTGATGAAACCGTCCGCTTAGCGGCATTCATTCCGGCAGCATTCTTCAACTTTACTAATCTATTACAGGTAGCCCTGTCGGCTGTCGCGCCATTTCTGGCGCTGACAGCTTTGGATTAGTCAAAGGAGAAGGACATGCAAACGCATTCGAATTCGACGGGCCGTGGAATTGCCACGGCGTTGTACGAACTGTTAAACCCCATTCCTCTTGGTTTTTTTGTCGCCGCCTGGATTTTCGACATTCTCTATATGAAAACCTTTATCACCATGTGGACCGATGCGGCGAACTGGTTGATTGTACTGGGGCTTTTCACCGCTGTTATTCCTCGTCTTATCAATCTGGTCCAGGTCTGGACAGGTCCTGAATCTATCGCTGACAGCGCGCGTAAACTGCACTTTTGGCTGAACCTGCTGGCAATCGTGCTGGCGATTTTCAATGCCTTTATTCACAGCCGTGATGCTTATGCGGTTGTCCCGGCGGGCGTCATTCTTTCGACGCTGGTGGTGGTGCTTTTGCTTCTGGCCAATGTCCAGCTGGCATTACGCCTTCCGGTTGCAGGAGGGGCGATACGATGAAAAATTATCAACGTTTATTGTCCGCCTGTGTGCTTGCCGGGCTGCTCAGCAGCTGTGATAACAGTTCGCAAATTGATCCGAAAAAACAAACCGGGGCAGATCCTGAACTGCCAAAAGCGCAGAATTTCCTGATGCCGCCAATGAAAGTGCCGGAAGGTATTCCCTGGAAAAGCGGCGAAATGCCGAAAGTTGCCGACGGACTGAAAATCGAGAAAATCGCTGAAGGGTTGAAACATCCCCGTCAGGTTTACGTGCTGCCCAATAACGATGTGCTGGTGGCGGAATCGAATGGTCCGGCCAAAAAACTCATCTTCCGTCCGAAAGAGCTGATTATGGGCATGGTGCAGAAGTCTTCAGGTAAAGGCGGCGAGGGCGGCAACCGCATTACGTTGCTGCGTAATACCGGCGGCAAATGGGAGAAACATACGTTTATCGCACAGGTAAACTCTCCCTTTGGCATTCAGCTGACCGGAAACACGCTGTGGATTGCGAGCGCCGACAGCCTGATAAAATATCCCTATCAGACAGGTGAAACAGAGATTACCGCGCCTGGTGAAGTGGTGACGCAGTTGCCGGGCGGTCCGATTAACCATCACTGGACGAAATCCCTGCTGGCCAGTCCGGATGGCAGCAAACTGTACGTCGGCGTCGGTTCGAACAGTAATATCACCGAGAATGGCATCGGGGCAGAAGACCGGCGTGCGGCGATACTGGAAGTGGATGCTGCAACCGGGGCCAGCCGCATTTTTGCCAGCGGATTACGCAATCCGACCGGCCTGCAATGGGAACCGCAGAGTGGGAAACTCTGGGCGGTGGTGAATGAGCGCGATGAAATTGGCTCTGATCTGGTACCGGATTACATGACGTCGGTACAGGAGCACGGTTTCTACGGCTGGCCATACAGTTATTACGGCCAGCACGTTGATGAACGGGTCAAACCTCCGCGTCCGGATCTGGTAGAGAAAGCGATCAAGCCTGATTATGCCATCAGCTCACACGTCGCGCCCCTTGGATTGCTGTTCTATACCGGCGAAAACATGCCGCAATATCGCGATGGTGCCTTCGTCAGCGAGCACGGCAGCTGGAACCGTAAACCGCTGAACGGCTATCAGGTGATGTGGGTGAAATTCGAAAAGGGTAAACCGGTGGGGCTGCCGCAACCTGTGGTGACGGGTTTCCTGACTGACGATCAAAAACAAGTTCGCGGTCTTCCTGTCGGGCTGGCGATGGACAAACAGGGCGGCGTACTGATCGCCGACGATGCGGGCAACGTCGTCTGGCGGGTAAGTAAGGCGCAGTAACATCCTGCTCAGGAATGCGGGCAGGAAGCCTGCATTCCTTCATCCAAACTTCCCATTCTCCCTAAACTCAAATTAATAATTTGTTACGCAATAAAAATGAACCTTCTCGCGACAATACCAATGCTAATAATTACTATTCCCGTTCTCATTGCGATCTGTTCTTGTAAAAATAAAAAATAGAAACAGCGTCGCGTCATCAAAAAATTCTACGAGAATGCGTTATGTCCTTTACTGGCAGGGGAAAAGTCGCGGAGTTTTGCGCACCGGATATAAGAAAAGTCTTTACCGTTTCATCACTGGCGCTGGCTATTGTTGTGGCGATCAATCCCGTCTGGGCGGCTGAAACCAGCAGCACGGCTAATGCTGCAACGTCAGGTGACTCGCAGGATATGGTGATCGAAGGCTCACCGACCGTCGCCGGCAGTGACGCGCAGGATTACGCGGTTAAAACGACGACCGCCGGCACCAAAATGAACCTGACCCCGCGCGATATTCCGCAATCGGTCAGCGTGATCACCCGTCAGCGTATGCAGGATCAGAACCTGCAATCGGTCGGCGATGTGCTCGACAACACCACGGGCATCTCTACGGAAGTGATCGACAGCGAACGCGTGTCCTATTTCTCCCGTGGCTTTTACATCAACAATTACACCTATGACGATATTCCTTCGTCCGTCAGCGACACCTGGAACTTTGGCGATGCAGCTGAAGACACGGCGATTTATGACCGTATCGAAGTGGTGCGTGGCGCAACCGGTCTGATGACCGGCGCAGGTAATCCGGCAGCGTCGGTGAACATGGTGCGTAAGCACGCCGACAGCAAAGAATTTACCGGCGATATCAGCGCCAGTTATGGCAGCTGGAACAAGCAACGTTATGTGCTGGATGCTTCCGGCCCGCTGAATCAGGAAGGTTCAGTGCGCGGACGGGTCGTGGCGGGCTATCAGGATCAGGACAGCTGGCTGGATCGTTATCACAAGCGTAAAAAATTCCTCTACGGCGTGATCGATGCCGATGTCACTGACAACACCACGGTATCTCTGGGGTACGATTATCAGGAAACCAACACCGGCAATCCGACCTGGGGCGGTTTGCCGACCTGGTATACGGACGGTTCGCGTACGCATTATGACCGCAGCACTAATACCTCCGCTGACTGGACAAATTACGCCATTCAGTCGCGTAAAGTGTTCGCCAACGTGAAACACGATTTTGATAACGGCTGGACATGGCGGGTTAACGGCACGCATGGCGAGCAAACCTTCAATGATAAGCTGCTGTATCTGATGGATTTCCCGGATCACACCACTGGCGAAGGGCTGAGCGGTTTTGGCAGTAAAGACCGTGGCACGCGCAAAGTGGATTCGGTGGATACCTATGCCACCGGGCCATTTGAACTGTTTGGTCGTCAGCATCAGATGGTTGCTGGTCTCAGCTATAGCCGCCAGCATAACCAGACTTACAGTGCGGATGGATCCATTGACAGCGACGCCATTGGCAGCTTTGGCAACAGCTGGGACGGCAGCGTCAGCGAGCCGGAGTGGGGCGACTGGTACCTGAACGCCGACGATGTGGTTCGTCAGAAAGCGGGCTATTTCGCCACACGCTTTTCGCTGGCTGATCCGCTTTCACTGATCGTCGGTGCGCGTTACACCGAATGGACCAGCAATGGCAGCAGCGGCAACATGCAGAAGAACAACATAACGCCATACGGCGGGCTGGTGTATGACATCAATGACACCTGGTCGGCCTACGCCAGCTACACCTCAATCTTCCAGCCGCAGACAGACCGCGATATCAACGGGCATTATCTGTCACCGACTACAGGTAAAAACTACGAAACTGGCCTGAAATCGGCATGGATGGACGGTCGTCTTAACGCCTCGCTGGCGGTGTTCCGCATTGAGCAGGATAATGTCGCGCAGGCCGATGGCAGCAATTACGTCAACGGTTCCCGCGAGCAGGCGTACGTCGCGGCAAATGGCACAGTGAGCAAAGGGGCGGAGTTTGAGCTGAGCGGCGCTGTCACCGACAATCTGCAAATGACCTTCGGTGCGACGCGTTATGTGGCGAAAGACGATACCGGCAGCCGCCTGAACAGCAACATGCCACAGACCCAGCTGAAACTGTTCAGCCGTTACCAGTTGCCGATGATGCCTGACCTGACGGTAGGCGGCGGTGTTAACTGGCAAAACCGCACCTTCCAGGATGCAACCGGGCCAGACGGCGAGACCCATCGTGTATCGCAGGGCAGCACGGCGATTGTCGATCTGTTCACCCGTTATCAGGTGACAAAACAGTTGTCGGTTCAGGCCAACATCAACAACCTGTTTGACCGCACCTATTACTCGTGGCTCAGTGATTACGCTGTTTACGGCGAACCGCGCAGTGTGTCGGTCAGCGCGAATTATGCGTTCTGATGTGATGCGATAAAGACTATCAGGGCAGCATCGGGATTTCCGGTGCTGCCTTTTTTATGCCTGGTTCAGGTAAAAAGTCGGATTTTTGTACAGGGGATGTGAAGGATGCGAGACTTATTACAACTCAGTCAGACGCTGAACGTTCAGGCTTTCCAGTTTACCGTTCAGGATATCGAGAAAATCGTCGTGGTAAGGCATTGCCACGTGTTTTTTCAAATCTTCTTCAGACTTCCAGCGTTCAATAAAGATGAATGAGACTTTGCCTTTATTTTCGAGGTTACGCACATCGGGTACAGCATGACTTTCATGCAGATCATATTGCAGGCATCCTGCTTCTTGATGAGTTGGAGAAACCATTGCCAATGCGGCATCTCTTACCGTTTCGATGAATTCGGGCAAAGGGGTCAGTGTGGCAACAATTTTTACTTCGCTCATAGGGAGGCCTTTGGTTGTCAGTTATTTATACTGGATTTACACAATCCGGATGCGGATTATTCAAGGTAGTTATGAATTGGGCATTGTGCCAGCCAATATGACAGAATCAATACTGAATGAGTCAACATGCGACGGGGGGATGGGGTATGAATGATGAACGCATTGATCAATGCATTCAATTTAACATAATCATGATTATGCGCACCGAGTGTGTAAGTCCCATTTGATAATGTCACTTTGGAGATGCGGAGATTTCCCGAAATCCCGGTAGATAAAGTCCTGACTATACTTACCCAATCCGACTCCGATGCGTTTTCCGGATTGTCGTATCCGTTTAGTCCGCGCTGTTATCTGGAGCCATGAGCATGACGGAAATCGGATTTGCTTTGATGGTGTTTACCCTGCTGCTGGCCGCCACAATGGTCGGAATGATTGTCAGGCCATTATTGCCTGAAGAACATAAGGCGCATGAAACCGTGCAACTGATGCAGCTGGTCATTGGTATGCTGCTGACGTTCGCCGCGCTGGTTCTCAGTCTGATGACGGCGTCCGCGAAAAGCAACTTCGATACACTGACCAATGATTTTCGCAATTACGCCGCCGATCTCATTCAGCTCGATGTCACGCTACGCGATTATGGCCCGGAGACTGACAGCGCACGTTTAAACCTTCGGCTTTACACGGCGGCTGCCATTGCCAGTACCTGGCCCGCCGACGCAAAACCAGCTGACACTGCTGTGCAGAAAACAGCACGGCCTGAAAATATACAGGACCGGTTAGAGGATTATCGTCTTGGCGAAATGCTCAATTCAACTCAGCGGCAAGTGCGCGAGTTACCGGCGCAGGACCCGTTGCAGAAAAGAGTCATGGAAGTGGCACTCAGTCAGTTTGACAGGCTGATCCAGGCTCGCTGGAAGCTGATTGAAGTCTCGCACAGCTCTATGTCACAGCCCTTTTTTGCCATGCTAACGTTCTGGCTGATGATCATCTTTCTAAGCTTTGGTCTGATTGCCCCGCGTAATGCGCTGGCGATTGTCACCATCACCCTTGGCGCGCTGTCCATCGCTTCCGCTATTTACGTGATTGTCGATCTGGATTCACCTTTTACCGGTCCGATCATGATTTCCAGCCAGCCCATGCAGGAAGCTTTGCAGCATTTAAGCCGCTGAAAATCAGATTTTTTCCTGATTAACCCGTTCGGACAGTTCCTGATGGCTTTCTTTCCTTTCGCTGTAGCGGTCGGCCAGATAAGCGGAATGCCCTTTCAGAAGCAATGTGATTTTGAACAACTCCTCGGTGACATCCACAATCCGGTCGTACCAGGCCGAAGGTTTCATGCGCCCTTCATCGTCAAATTCCTGCCATGCCTTGGGCACTGATGACTGATTGGGAATAGTGAACATCCGCATCCAGCGGCCCAGTATCCGCATCTGATTTACCGTATTAAATGATTGCGACCCGCCGCTTACCTGCATCACCGCCAGCGTCTTGCCCTGCGACGGTCGCACCGCGCCATCACTTAGCGGTATCCGGGGTCCGCTTGGAAAACGGAAATTATCCTACGCTAAGACTAACCGACGACTTTATGACGAAATTTTGCTTATATTAGAAAGGGGGATGCTGTTTTATGATCTGATGATTCATGCCCTTGTCTGCAAACACAAATCGATCCTGAAACGGAAACGATACCTCCCTTTAAGGCACTAAGATAAGCGCCTGTTCAAAACATTCTTTCACTACCATCGCAATTCACAATATTAATGAATGTCATTCATAGTCCCTATCCTCCCACCTGTGATTATCCGCATGAACAAACCCGTTAACATGCCCCTTATCTCTTCATGTCCAACGGATCCCCATGCTTAATCAACAGGCACAAACACAGTCAGCTACAGCTAAAAAAACCGGTCTCTCGTTTCTGCTCATACTCAGCGCCCTGATGGCTGTTACCTCTTTATCAACCGACATTTATCTTCCGGCTATGCCCGTCATGGCGAAAGATTTACAGGGTGATGCAGAGCTGACAATCACAGGGTTCCTTATCGGCTTTTGCGTTGCACAACTGATTTGGGGGCCGATTAGCGATCGTTATGGGCGTCGACTGCCGCTGTTTATCGGTTTAGGTCTATTCATCATCGGTTCGGTGGGCTGCGCGTTATCAACGGATATCGTGCAAATTGTCTTCTGGCGTGTTTTTCAGGCGTTAGGTGCCTGTACCGGGCCGATGCTGGCTCGAGCAATGATCCGTGACTTGTTTAGTCGTACTCGTGCAGCACAAATGCTTTCAACTCTGATGATCATTATGGCCATCGCGCCGATTGCCGGGCCCCTAATCGGCGGGCAAATGATTAAAGTCACCTCGTGGCATGCCATTTTCTGGCTGCTGGCGATTATCGGAACATTAATGCTGATGTCTTTATTCTGGTTACCGGAGACATTACCTGTTGAAAAACGCTCTCAAGCCTCCGTAACCAGAGCCTTTCAAAACTACTATGCCTTGCTAACCAACGCCAAATACATGCGGTTTACTCTGTGTCTGACGTTCTATTACGTCGCGGCCTACGCCTTTATCACGGGCTCCCCGTTTGTGTACATCACGTACTTCGGTGTTGACCCGCAGCATTACGGTTGGCTGTTTGCAGTAAACATTGTGGGATTAATGGCTGTGAGTATGGTCAACAGACGCCTGGTTCACCGCTACCCACTGGAAGCGTTGCTCAGGAATGCCGTATTCATCGCCACTATTGCCGCAATAGTGCTGGCGGTCACGACCGGCCTGGGTGTAGGTGGAATTACCGTGATTGTCGGCGCTGTGTTCGTGTTTTTCTCTATGAATGGCATCATCGCTGCAACATCCACGGCTTGCGCACTTGATGCAGTGCCTAATGTAGCAGGCTCCGCGTCGGCGCTAATGGGCGCGTTACAATACGGCAGTGGCATCGTCTCTTCACTGCTTCTTGCCCTGTTCAGTGATGGCACGCCATGGACGATGGGCTGGATAATTGCGTTGTTTACAGCAGCCAGCGCCCTGATGGCATTGACCGTTCAGCTAAAAAAATAAAACGTCGTTATTGATACCAGACGACACTTTCGTCCAGAGATACCCGCCCTTCCCTGTAGCTCAGGGAGGGATGCGTTTTATCTGGGATCCCAAAAGAAATACCGTAAAGCAGCCTGAAGCCCTCAGGAACATTCAATATTCGACGCACCGTTTGGGCAAAATAACTCAGCACTGCCTGTGGAACGCCTGCGTAACCGCGAGCTGCCAGAGAAAGCAGGAATGTCTGCGCATACATACCCGCATCCGAGGCAACACGAACGTTGTCTCCAACAGCCGGAATGAACAATAGAGCAACATGAGGCGCGCCGAAAAATCTCACATTACGCTCGACCACTTCTGAGCGACTTAAGTTATCCCCCCGCGCAACGCCCAGTGCCTGATAGTACGAGTGCCCCTGCTCCGAAGCCCGTTGCCTGAATGGCTCGGGATAAGCTTCTTTATCAAACGTAAAATCAAGACTGTAGTTCCCCGTCCTCAGATCTTCCGTCAGTGCGTGGCTTAATTCACGAAGTTTATCTCCTGCAACGATATGCAGGGACCAGGGTTGTGTATTGCAGTTGGATGGTGCGCATTGCGCTTCGAGCAAAATGTCTTTGAGGATATCGCTGGGGATAGGAGATGGAAGAAAGGCTCTTGCCGAGTACCTGTTTTTTACTACCTCACTAAATGTTGGCTCTTGCGTACTCATTTGCTTCTCCGCCTGAAAGTAATTTGAAGTGAATGATTCACTCTCTCCAGATCCATCCTGTCACATCAGGCTCATCCTTTTCATTCCCGGTTCCAGATTAGGTCTATGAATTCCATTCATAGCGCCTATTCAAGCTGCGTAATTATCTTTAACCGCAACTTCGTTAATCTGGGTCTATCGCGTGAACACGCAAGCGGAAAATGGCTACAGCTGATGGACATACCCCAGCCTGCGCGGCTGGGGCGTCATCGGAGGCTAACTAAATATTCTTATCGAAGAAGACGTCTAACTTTTGCATTGCCTGGTCAACGTATTTTGGCACCCAATACGTCTCGATATGGGTAGCGCCATCAATCAGGAAGAGTTCTTTGTCCTTCGTACCGGTGGCTTTCGCGAACGCATTTTCAGTCATATAGAGCGTATCCGCTTTTGTACCGGCAATCATCAGCAGCGGTTTATTGATGAGATTTATATGGTCCGTTACGTCAAAGCTCATCAAATCCAGAAGACTGCTGGTGGTGTATTTAAACGTGGAGTTCGGATGCGCATGGGTTTTCCAGTAGTACTCGTAGCCCTGGCGATATAAGGCAAAAGGTAATTTAGCAATCTGTTCATCAGTCAGGTTGGCATCGCCGGAGTAAAGCACTTCTCCTCCGGCTGCTTCCTGAGCACGCGCGTCAGAAGCCTGCTGAAGACGCTGCTGGATAGTATCCAGCTGTGAATCCTGCATACCGTTGCGGCGCACAAGGCCTGAATTAAACATGCTGATGGTTGCTATCGATTTGAACCGCTTGTCAGTTTCAGCCGCAACAAGTGAATACCCGCCGCCTCCGCAAATACCCAGCAGACCAAGGCGGGCGGTATCTACACCAGGATACTGGCTGATGTAGTCAGCCATGCCGTGGATATCCTCAATGCGATTAGCGGGTTTATCCACGCTGCGAGGCATCCCACCGCTGGCGCCCTGATAAGCCGCGTCGGCGGTAATGGTGATGTAGCCCTGCTCGGCGAGACGCTGGGCATACAACCCGGCGACCTGCTCTTTTACGCCACCATTAGGATGTGCAACCACCACCGCAGGGTATTTTTTGGCGGGATCATAGTTAGCAGGGGTATAGACATTCGCAGCAATCTGGATGCCGTGCAGATCGTATTTCACTGGGTGAATGTTGACCTTGCCTTTGACGTTCTCGGTGATGGCACCGTCATAGGCCAGTGTGAATGGATTTTTTTTGTAATCAGCCGCATTGACTGAGGTGGCTCCGGCCATTGCCGTGATTAGCATTGCACTGATAAGCGTAAATTTCATGCTCTCTCCCGATGAGTGTTTGCCTGGTTATGCAGGCTCGCGGAATCAAATTTGCAGGCTTAGAGTAGGCAGAGAGGGCTGTCAGCATCGTGACGGGGAAATAACATTTTCGTCAGGAATGGGACTGAGATGGGTAAGTGTTTCTGACAACGCTGTCAGGTAACTGTCAGCTTTATGTTGGCAATCAGGAGGCAGAATGGTCTCGTTTAATGTGATTCATGTTCAAAAAAGGAGCGATCAATGAAAAGCCAGAATGACCCAACAATGCCAGCGCGACGCAAGCTATTAGTCGCCGGGGCGGGTATTGCCGCCGCCTCGCTGATCCCCCACGTATCGGCAGCGAGCCCATCCTCTCAGGTCGATTCATCCAGACAAACCAGCCATCGCCCTGCGGCTCCGGGCAAACGTAAACTCGGCAAGCTGGAAGTTTCTTCCGTCGGTCTGGGCGTGCAGAACATGAGTCGCAAATATGACACCTCTGTTCCCTGGCGTCCCGAGATGCTCAATGTTATACACCGGGCCTTTGATGAAGGGGTAACGTTCTTCGACGTAGCTGAAGCCTACGGCCCGTTTGAAGTCGAAAAAATTCTCGGGGAAGGCGTCGCCCCGTTCAGGGACAAAATCGTTATCGCCACTAAGTTTGGCTGGAACATTGACCAGCAGACAGGTAAGCGACTGCCGGGTCTCAACAGCAGACCGGAGCATATCAGGCAGGTCGTCGAAAACATGCTCAAACGCCTGCGTACCGATCGTATCGATTTACTGTATCAGCACCGGGTTGATCCACAGATCCCGATCGAAGATGTCGCCGGTGTGGTGAAAGATTTGATGGATCAAGGGAAAGTTCTGCACTGGGGTCTGTCTGAAATGGGCATCAATACGCTGAGACGCGCCCATGCGGCATTACCCGTTACTGCCGTACAAAGTGAATACTCCATGCTCTGGCGCGGCCCTGAAAAGCAGGTACTTCCGCTATGTGAAGAGCTGGGCATTGGCTTTGTGCCATGGAGCCCACTGGGCGTGCAGTTTTTAACGGGCTGGATTGATGGGAATACCCGGTTCGCTGCCGGTGATATACGTGCTATAGAAACGCGATTTTCACCCGACAATCTCCCGCACAACTTACAACTCGTTGAGTTGCTGAAAACCTGGGCGATAAGAAAAAATGCCGCACCGGGTCAGATTGCGCTGGCATGGCTCCTGGCCCGTAAATCCTGGATAGTTCCGATCCCGGGCACCACCAATAAAGACCATATGCTGCAAAACACAGCGGCTACCGGCGTGTCGCTGACTGCGGCAGAAATGACCGAGCTTACCCGCTCACTGGATGCCATCACTATCCAGGGTCAACGTCTGCCGGATGCCGTGCAGGTTTATTCCGATGTTGAAGCACCGATGAAAAGTTAAGAGGAAGTCCCGTTATGCGCCTGTTGTTAGTCGAAGATGAAGAAAAAACGTCAACTTATCTCAACCGTGCGTTGAGTGAGTCCGGATTTACGGTAGATGTTTCTGCAGATGGCGCTGAAGGTCTTCATTACGCGCTGGAGTTCGACTACGACGCGATAATCCTGGATGTCATGCTGCCGGGGATGGATGGCTACCGGGTTCTTGAGGGGGTGCGGGCTGTCAAACAGACGCCGGTGCTGATGCTCTCGGCTCGCGGCTCGGTCGACGAGCGCGTTAAAGGGCTTCGTCTTGGCGCGGATGATTATCTGCCCAAGCCCTTTTCGCTTATTGAGCTGGTGGCGCGCATTCAGGCACTGGTGCGCCGCCGCGCTACGGATGGCGCAGACATCACCCAGCTGCAAATTCACGATCTGCATCTCGACTTACTGGCTCGCCGCGTATTTCGCGCCGGAACGAGACTGGAACTGACCGCAAAAGAGTTTTCCCTGTTAAGCCTTCTGGCCCGGCATCAGGGGGAGATTCTGTCAAAGATGATGATTGCGGAGCAGATATGGGACATGAATTTTGACAGCGATGCCAATGTGGTTGAAGTCGCCATTAAACGACTTCGCGCCAAAGTGGATGCCCCGTTCGATATCAAACTGCTGCATACCGTTCGTGGCATGGGTTATGTCCTCGAAGTCCGGTCCGAATAAATGAAGAGGATAAGCATGCCTAAGCGTTCCATCTCCGTTCATCTGGCGCTGATGTTTGCCTTATCCGCGCTGCTGATTGTCTCCGTTATCGGCATCCTGCTCAGAAGCTCCTTGCATGATTCTTTGCAAAAGCAGATGCATAACGAACTGCTGTTCCGGGAATCATTAATGAGTCCGTGGATCACCGCCCGAACCTCGGCTGACGGCTGGTCTACGCTGGCCAATAAATTTACTGTGTTAACCAATTCTGAAGGTGAACGCGTTCGCTACTGGATAGTGAGCGATAACCCACGCTTTAGCATCGGGGGAACACCACCAGTGGGAGTTCAGTGGTCTTCTTTACAGGAAGGCTTTAATAAAGTGCCCGGTGCATCAGAAGGTGCATGCTCACTGTTTCTGTTAGTGAAAACCATCCCCGCCAACGGTGAAAGGCCTGAGCTGCGCTATGTGGTTGCTATCGACTCCACACCGTACATGGGAACACTTGATGCGTTCACGCGTACATTGCTGATCATTACCGCACTGGGCGTCGTGATTGTCGCCTTACTGGGATACATCGTATCAAGGATCGGTCTTCGTCCGGTTAGGGCGCTCAGTAAACAGGCTCGGCAACTCGCTCCCGGGGACCATGGTCAGCGCCTGAATACCGAAGCATTACCTGACGAATTACAGCAGTTAGCATCATCTTTTAATGGCGTGCTGGAACGGCAAGAGGTCGCCTGGAGGCAGCTCGAAAGCTTTAATGCCGATGTTGCGCATGAACTCCGTACACCGCTGACTAACCTGATTGGTCAGACACAACTGGGGCTCTCACGCCGACGTTCACAAGATGAACTGGAAGAGTTACTGGGTTCTAATCTGGAAGAGCTTGAACGTATGACGTCGATCGTAAACGACATGCTGTTCCTGTCCCATGCCCATGCGGGTGAGCATGCGTCCCAGCTTACCCAAGTGTCCCTGCGGGAAGAAACCCTGAAAACAGCGGATTATGTTGAACCCTCTTTTGCTGAAAAACAGCTCTCTATGGATGTTGAGGGCGACGTCACCGCGCACATCGACCGGCGACTGTTCCACCGCTCACTGGCTAATTTACTGGAAAATAGCGCAAGACATTCCCCCTCCAACAGCACGGTTACGGTACGGTTAAGCGAAACCGGTCATCAGGCCTGTGTTGAAGTTTCAAACCTTGGCGAACCGATATCGCCAGAGCACTTACACCGGCTTTTCGAGCGGTTCTATCGCGTTGACACCTCCCGAGCCAGGAGTGATACCCATCATGGGCTGGGCCTGTCGATTGTACGCGCCGTCGCCATTATGCACCGGGGAGATGTCTTTGCGCGAAGTGAAGGTGGCATCAATACATTTGGTCTCACCTTTGCGATGCAAGCGGATAAAGCTGAGGGCAATGCTCACTCCGACACTGAGTCGGGACAAGGGTTAACTGACAGAATTGTCAGGAGGGCGTCAGCCTGACGTCATTACTCGCTCGATAAAATCATCGCAGGCAATTCCCTCTTCATTGATAAGGACGCTTTGCATGATCGGACATTTACGTTACCTCGGGCTGTTACTTCCCTTCTTCACATTTTCATCCTGGGCAGCGGAGCAAAATCCCGCTGTCCATATCGCCCCCGCAGGAAGTCAGAATGCGGTGTTCGGGCCAGCCGAGAACTTTACCGGGCGCGTCCGGGTTGATCCTCTTTTCAAACCGGATAACGACATCAGTGTTTCCGGGGCTTATGTCACGTTTGAACCCGGCGCTCGTTCCGCATGGCATACGCATCCGGCAGGTCAGCGGCTGATTGTGACCTCGGGTATCGGGCTGACCCAACAAGAAGGCCAGCCGGTGCAGGTTATCCGCGCGGGTGATGTTGTCTCTTGCCCGGCGGGCGTCAAACACTGGCACGGGGCGGCACCCGGCAGCGCGATGACGCATCTGGCGATAACCGGGATTGTGGGTGGCAAAAGCGTTAACTGGATGGAGAAAGTGACAGATGAACAATACCACGCCCATTAAAGCATTAGCGGCAGCAGTGCTGCTGACCTTTGGTTCTGGTCTCGCGGCACATGCCGCCCCCGTCAATAAAGGAGCCTCAGAAATGAACCACGAACAAACCGTTTCAGATACGCTGTCAGCCCGCCAACAGGCCATCCCGTTGATTGCGGCATCGATGGCCAGCAGTCAGATGGATAAGCTGAATGCAGCGCTGAATCAGGGTCTTGATGCAGGACTCACCATAAACGAAACCAAAGAGATTCTCGTCCAGCTTTATGCCTACACGGGCTTCCCCCGTAGCCTGAATGCGCTTAGTGAACTGATGAAGGTCGTCGAAGCACGTAAACAACGTGGCATCGACGACGTTGAAGGTAAAGAACCGGTCGCCCCAATCCCTGTCGGGGATGAGCTTCGCCGTGTCGGTACCGCAAACCAGACAAAAATCTCAGGCGCTCCCGTTCAGGGCCCGCTGTTTGATTTTGCCCCGGTCATTAATCAGTTCCTGCAAACGCACCTGTTCGGCGACATTTTCGCCCGCGATAACCTCGACTGGCAAAGCCGCGAGCTGGCAACGGTTGGCGCATTAGCGGCCACACCAGGCGTTGAAGCCCAGTTGCTATCGCATACACGAGCAAGCATGCGGGTCGGCCTGACGGCAGCGCAGCTGCGCCAGCTGGCACAGGTTCTGCGTGAACATGGCGAAAGTGATGCAGCAACGCGAGCTGAAAAGGCGCTGCAACAGGCGCTCGCAAACAATTAGGAGTGGGTTATGGAGCATGATCCCAACCGCAGAATGTTAATCACCGCACTTGCCGGGCTCACGCTGGCGAACATTTCTTTGGCATCAGCTGCGACCGGAACCACAAACGTGCAGGGTAAAAGCCGTGTTCTGGTGGCGTACTTTTCCCGCAGCGGAAATACACGAGTCATTGCGGGCGTCATTCACCGCAGCCTGAATACCGATCTGTTTGAAATCGAACCGGCTACGCCTTATCCAGAAGACTATTTTCAGACCGTTGAACAGGCGAAAAATGAGCGTGAGCGGGGAGTAAAACCCGCATTAAAAAATAGCGTCGCAGATATCTCACGCTACGAGACCCTGTATTTAGGCTTTCCGATCTGGGGGACCAGCGTGCCGCCTGTAGTGCAAACATTTCTCAGCAGCCACAACCTTGCGGGCAAATTACTCATCCCCTTCATTACCCACGGTGGCTACGGTAATGGAGACAGCGACGACATCCTTGCCCGTCTCGCCCCAACTGCGCGTAGGGAAAAACCGCTGGTTATTGAATGCGACCAGGAGCGAAGAACCACTGAAACGGTCACCAGTTGGTTAGAGACAATACGCAGTTAATCGTCCGCATTCATGAGTCTGCCAAATAAAGGCAATCAGGGGTGCTAAATAATTAACGCTGACAACTCAGATATGATTGAACGGCAAACATAACAGAGGATGTAATCTTGAAGACAATCTTAAAAACGCTGGCCATCTGCGTAATGGCGGGTGGCCTGGTGGCTCAGTCGGTCTATGCCGAGCCGCTGGTCATTCAGGAACAAGGAAGCTTTTCTGCTGGCGGCACTATCATTACCGCACCAGGAACATTTGACGCGAAAAAGCCGCTGGACTCTGCTGGCCAAACCTACCATGGCGATCATGCGTCTGTTTTCTACCAAATTCCCGAGAATCCGCATAAATACCCTATTGTCATGCTGCACGGCGCAGGTCAGTTCTCCCGTACCTGGGAAAGCACCCCGGATGGTCGCGAAGGTTTCCAGAACATATTCCTGCGTCGTGGGTTCTCAACCTATCTTGTCGATCAGCCACGCCGGGGCAGCGCCGGGCGCACGACGGTAGAAGGTACTGTTACGCCTAAACCGGATGAACAAATGTGGTTTAACCAGTTCCGAGTTGGCGTGTGGCCAGAGTATTTTAAAGACGTTCAGTTCTCTCACGACAAAGAAGCGTTGAACCAGTATTTCCGTCAGATGACCCCGAACACCGGGCCGTTTGATATCAATGTTATCTCTGATGCGATGTCCGCAGTGGTGGATAAATCCGGCCCGGCTATCCTCTTCACCCACTCTCAGGGGGGCGGACCAGGCTGGTACACGGCGATGAAAAACGACAAGGTCAAAGCCATTGTCGCCTTCGAGCCTGGCAGCAGCTTTGTCTTCCCGGAAAAAGAACTCCCAGCCCCTATGCCAAGCGCGTTCGACACGCTGAAGGGTGAGCCTGTTCCGATGGAGCAGTTTATGGCTCTGACCAAAATCCCGATTCTGATTATTTACGGCGATAACATACCGGATAAACCTGTCGCCATGCCCGCGCAGGACAGCTGGCGCGTACGTCTGGCGATGGCTCGCGACTGGCGTGATGTGGTGAACAAGCATGGCGGGGATGTGACTGTGACGCATCTGCCTGAAGTGGGGATCAATGGGAATACCCACTTCCCGTTCTCTGACCTCAATAATGTGCAGATTGCCGATTTGGTGAGTAAATTCCTGAAGGAAAAAGACCTGCAATAGGAAGAGCCAGTATTGAGTCTTCATTATTGAAGGCTCAATACAAACATCATCTTTATAAAAAATAAAGTGGCCTAATCCTGCCGAAAAAAAGTGTTGAATATGGCGGTTTGCTTTGCTCACAAAACAGAGCGTCAGCCCTCCAAAGATTAATGAATACATCTAATAAACCCTAGTTAATTACCCCCTCTAATAGAATAAATAACTTTGCGTTATGCTTTTCCTACACAACAGCTGAAGGATAACGTCATGCAAACTGTAAAACTGAACAACGGTATAGAAATGCCCCTTCTGGGCTTTGGTGTCTTCCAGATGACGGATGCCGCCGAATGCGAAAGAGCCGTGATTGACGCTATCGATACAGGATACCGCCTGATCGATACCGCAGCGTCCTACCAGAATGAAACCCAGGTCGGGAACGCACTGAAACAGACTGGTATCGCACGTAACGAACTCTTTGTAACGACCAAACTTTGGCTCCAGGATACCAATTACGAAGGTGCTAAAGCACAGTTCGAACGCTCCCTGAATCGGCTGCAACTTGATTACGTTGACCTGTATCTGATTCACCAGCCTTACGGCGATGTCCATGGAGCCTGGCGTGCTATGGAAGAACTGCAACAGGCAGGCAAAATTCGCGCCATAGGCGTCAGCAACTTCCATCCTGACCGACTGGCCGACCTTATCGCCTTCAACAAAGTGGCCCCTGCGGTAAACCAGATTGAAGTTAACCCCTTCAACCAGCAGTTGCATGCGGTTCCATGGAATCAAAGCCGTGGCATTCAGCCGGAAGCCTGGGCACCGTTTGCTGAAGGTAAAAATGGTCTATTCCAGCATCCCGTATTAACGGCAATTGGTCAGAAGTACGGCAAAAGTGTGGGCCAGGTGGTACTGCGCTGGATCTTCCAGCGGGGCATCGTTTCACTGGCGAAATCGGTGCGGAAAGAGCGCATGGCAGAGAACATCGACATTCTCGATTTTAGACTCAGTTCTGAGGATATGCTGCAGATTGCTGCCCTCGACACCGCAACCAGTGCCTTCTTCTCACACCGAGACCCGGCGATGGTGGAATGGCTGACTGGCCGCAAACTTGATGTTTAAGCCGCGATAAAAGAGGTATTCATTCAATGCAAAAGCGCTTTTTAGGTAAATCTGGGCTAGAAGTGTCCGCTCTGGGACTCGGTTGCATGGGGCTCAGCCATGCCTACGGCCCTGCAACAGATACCCGTCAGGCTATAGAACTTATTCGTACAGCAGTTGAACGTGGAATTACTTTTTTCGATACAGCTGAATTGTATGGCCCCTTCCTTAATGAAGAGGTTGTCGGTGAAGCCTTAAAACCGTTTCGTGACCGTGTGGTCATTGCCACCAAGTTTGGTTTTACCTTTGGCGATGACAATAAGCAGCAGATTTTAAACAGCCGTCCGGAGCATATCCGTGAAGCTGTGGAAGGATCATTACGCCGCCTTAAGACTGATGTCATTGATCTGCTGTATCAACATCGTGTCGACCCGGATGTCCCCATTGAAGATGTTGCGGGTGCAGTGAAAGACCTGATCGCGGAAGGCAAAGTTAAACATTTCGGTCTGTCCGAAGCGGGTGCGCAAACCATTCGTCGTGCCCATGCCGTACAACCGGTCACTGCGCTGCAAAGCGAATATTCCATGTGGTGGCGCGAGCCTGAGCAGGAAATCCTGCCGCTACTGGAAGAGCTGGGTATTGGTTTTGTGCCCTTCAGCCCATTAGGCAAAGGCTTCCTGACGGGAGCGATTAAACCAGGAACAACGTTTGGCAAGGATGATTACCGCAGCACCGTGCCGCGTTTCGCAGAACAGGCGATTGAAGCCAATGAAAAGCTGGTCTCATTACTGGGTGAACTGGCAGCAGAGAAAGGCGTGACGTCTGCGCAAATTGCGCTGGCATGGTTGCTGGCACAAAAACCGTGGATTGTTCCTATCCCTGGTACCACCAAACTACACCGGCTGGAAGAAAACCTGGGGGCTGCCGACATCATTCTTTCGCAGGATGACTCACGGCAGATAACCCAGGCGCTTGAAACGATTAAAGTCGTCGGCGAACGTTACTCTCCTGAGCATCAGGCTCGCACTGGCCGTTAATGCCCCGACGGGTCCGCTGCGATTGGCGGACCCGTTATTCTGAGTAGCGAAGGGCATCGATCATCAGCGCAAAAGCGGGCGGATGCTGCTTACGGCTGGGGTAGTAAAGATAATATCCGGGGAAAGACGGACACCAGTCCTGCAGAACCTGAATAAGCTCTCCTGACTTTATATAATCCTGCACCCTGTCTTCAGGTATACAGGCGATGCCAAAACCGGATAAAGCCGCATCAATCCTTTCCGCCTGCAGATTAAACGTTACCTGTCCTTCCACTCTGACCCGTAACGGTTTCCCATTCTTCTCAAACTCCCAGTGGTAAAGACCACCGGCAGTCGGCAGGCGCATATTGATACACCGATGGGTTTGTAGCTCGTGCGGTGTTTCTGGTACGGGGTTAGCGGCAAAATAGGACGGTGCTCCCACCACTGCCATGCGCATTTCCGGTCCAATCCTCACCGCGATCATATCCTTATCTACGCTTTCGCCCAGGCGGATCCCGGCATCAAAACGCCCCTCAACAATATCGACAAAACCGTTATCAACCACCAGTTCGAGATTAATTTCCGGGTATTCCCTGAGAAAGGGCTTTAGCTTAGGCCATACCAGACTTCGCGCTGCATGCTCCCCGGCAGATAAACGGATATTGCCGGAGGCAGTGCCGTTCAGTTGAACAAGCGATTCCAGCTCCTGCTCAAGATCGGCAATACGGGGTTCAAGGCAGGCGATAATTCTCTCACCGGCTTCTGTGGGGGCAACGCTTCGGGTAGTGCGGGTCAGAAGTCGGATATTTAGCCGTTCCTCCAGGGCCTTCATCGCGTGGCTGAGTGCAGACTGAGAAACCCCCAGTTTACCCGCTGCTTTGGTAAAACTTCGCTCCCTCGCTACCACAAGAAAGATTTGCAGTTCGTTGAAGTTTTCTTTGAGCATCGGCGATTTCCTTATGGAGACATTCCCTTCAACGCGCACTCATGAAGGGTGTTCATAGACACAATCATTTTAGCCCCATTACTGACAATAATGATAATTGATATTCTGACTGTAGAGAAAATAAGTCTGAATTATCAGAGGGTTTATCATGAAAATACTCATTGCAGGCGCGACCGGAAGTATTGGTCTTCATGTCGTGAATACCACTATCGAAATAGGCCATCAGCCCGTGGCGCTGGTCAGAAATAAACGGAAAGTAAAATTACTTCCGCGTGGAACGGATGTTTTTTACGGCGATGTTTCAATGCCTGAAACACTTACCGATTTGCCGAAAGATATTGATGCCATCATCTTCACTCTCGGTTCCGATGGCCAGGGGCGTATTGGGGCCAGAGCGATAGATTACGGTGGTGTACGTAACATTTTACGACTATTCAGGGATACGTCTGTACGCATCGGCTTAATGACCACGATTGGCGTGACTGAACGGCTCAGCACCTGGAATCAACGCACTGAGGTTCATGACTGGAAAAGACGTGCCGAACGTCTGGTCAGGGCGAGTGGCCATCCCTATACCATCGTCAGGCCCGGCTGGTTTGACTACAACAATGATGATGAGCACAGAATCGTTATGCTCCAGGGGGATCGACACCATGCAGGAACGCCGGAGGATGGTGTGATATCCAGAAAACAAATCGCCCAGGTTCTGGTCAGTGCGTTGAGTAACGATGCAGCCACAAATAAAACGTTTGAGCTGGTCGCTGAGCGAGGGGAGGCACAACTGGATTTTACACCTCTCTTTACGGACTTACAGGCAGATAACCCTCAAAAAAATGATGGCGTTTTAGATTTGAACAACATGCCTTTCAGTGAAGAACCTGAGTGCATTATTAACGAGTTAAATCTGTTTTCAATACAGGTAAAATCAATCTAACGCCTTTGACAACTTGGTCAAATAGAGACCAGTCTTATGGCAGTTTAGATCCGGCTTTTACCCGAAGTATGGTTTGACGGGTAGTACTAAACTCTCGGGCAATGGCGCTGATGCTTAAGCCTAAATTAATACGCTCAATAACGACCTGTTTTTGTTCTTCGTTCAGGGCAGAGGGACGGCCAAAACGTTTCCCTGCCGCTTTTGCCCGCGCAATACCTGAATGTGTGCGTTCAAGCAGTAGGTCCCGTTCAAATTCTGCCACGGCAGAAATAACCTGCATGGTCATTTTCCCCGCGGGGCTGGTGAGATCTACTCCACCCAAAGCTAAGCAGTGGACACGAATATCGGAATCTGCCAGTTGTTCTACCGTTTGTCGCAGAAAAATATCAAAATCACCTGGGGATATTACTTGCGGGTGGGCATGGTGATGACTATTCCGGTGCTGTTCGTTACGCTTGCCGCGCTGGCGTTGCGGCTATCTTTCACTTTCTAATGAGATACCCTATGAGCATGATCACTATCTATCACAACCCGGCATGCGGTACGTCTCGTAATACGCTGGAAATGATCCGCAACAGCGGCACTGAACCCACCGTTATTCTGTATCTGGAAACGCCGCCATCCCGTGAGGAACTGGCTACGTTGCTTGCAGATATGGGTATTACCCCGCGGCAGTTGCTGCGTAAGAACGTTGAGCCTTATGAGCAACTCGGACTGGCTGAGGATGTCTTCACCGGCGATCAGCTGATGAGTTTTATGTTGCAGCATCCCATTCTGATTAATCGTCCGATCGTGGTGACACCGCTGGGAACCCGACTGTGCCGCCCGTCTGAAGTGGTGCTGGACATTTTGCCTGATACTCAACGTGGCGCGTTTACCAAAGAAGACGGTGAACAGGTTGTGGATGGTCAGGGTAAAAAGATTAAATAACCGGTTACGGCAATGGCTCAGTTTTTCATGTTTGCCATCATTTTGAAGGGAGACACATTGCCTCCCCTTCCTTCTATGCCTTCACCAGCGCACGTGTTTTATCAAGCAGGAACGGGCGCAGATAACCCACGGTGTTCGACAGCAAAATCACATCGTCAGAAACCTGAATGTTCAGCACGTCCGCCAGATATTTTTTGCGCGCCACCATCCGTTGCCAGACCTGCGGATACTGACTTTCCAGTTCGCGGCGCAACGCTTCATCCGCCAGCGCAACGGTATCTTCAATGCTGCTGCCTCCGTAACCCGGCAGCGAGGGAATAATATCTATCTGGAACAGCATTCCGCTCGCCAGCGGCACGTTAGAATCCGGATAAACCGGTGAGCACAGCCATTCCTCATCGGCCACCAGATGCCCCGGATTGAGATGCCAGTTCCAGGTTTTCTGCTCAAGCGTTTTTTCCACCAGGCGGTATACATCGCCACCGCGCATACCGATATGCAGATTCTCCAGCCAGGTGACCACCGTATGATAATAAGGGATCGCCAGACGCGGCAGCCAGTCAGCGACGTCATGCGGCAACTCTTCCTCACTGGCAACGACGTACGCGGCACGACTCGATAATCCCCCTTTATAGCCGACGGTCAGTGAAAATTTATCACCGTGACGGATGATTTTGTCCGAGGGATAAAGATTCGCATGAGCAAACCGGTCGCCGGTTGCGGCAATCATGATGACATTGTTTTGCTGACCGTCGCCTGCCAGCAACTGACCGATTTCCTTCTCAGATTTACCGGGAGCAATCGCGTCCAGTGCGGCCATCAGGCTGGATGACGCCAGATTTGCGCCGTACTCATAAAATGCAACTTCATTGGCATTATTAATGCACCGTGCGCCATTTTCCGGTGCGATAAACAGGCCTGTGGCATTCACCACATTCTCTTTTCCACCGGCAGCACTGCGCACCGCATCCAGAATAAACGCCGGAACATCAAAGCTGTATGGATCGGTTTGCGGATCGATACGGAACAATTTCCAGCCCGCGACGCCGGTGGTTTGTGACGCTGTCACGCCCGCCGTTGCCAGCAGATTTTGCAGCGGCTGATGATGTTTCATCGGCTGATTGGGCAGGGAAAACACCGGCGCGTGCAGACAGGCTCCTCCGTTGCGGGCATGCGGTACCAGTTTGAGATTCTCGTTACCCATTATGTAGGTGAGTTCGCCGTCACTGCTTACCACCAGCAAAGCTTCTTCAAAACGCGGGATAAAACCAGAAAGGTATTCGAAATTGCCGCCGTGTTCTTTATCGGCGTAAATCACCAGCGACGATAAGCCTTTTTGCTGCATGGCGCTCAGAACGTTGTTCAGGCGGGCTTTCATGGTTTCATCAGACAGCACCGGCGTGGGCACCTGAGGGTAAGTGGCCGGTGCCGGGACAGTGGCCAGTGTGTAGGCAGTATCAGAATTCATTGCGTTTCCTTATGCGTAGAAATCATTATCAGGAGTCAGATTCAGAAATGTTGGGTTCATAAATAACGTAGCCCGCCACGCCGCCCTTCCCGCCGTCTTTCGGATGGTTGATGCCATCGCTGACCGGGATAGGTGAGAAATCGAAGGGCGACACGCCTTCGATGCAGGCGACATTGACGCCATAAAATTCGGGATTGGAGCGACGCTGATGGAAGGTATAAATACCGCAAACCGAACAGAAGAAATGCGCGGCCTCACCGCTGTTAAAGCGATATTCCGTCAGCTTATCCGTGCCTTGCGTGATTTCAACTTCACCGGCAGTGGCGACGACCGCGCCACGCATACGGCAAAATGAACAGTTACAGCGCAGCACGCCGTTAAAACCGTCGGTCAGTGCGACCTTGAACGTGACGGCACCACAATGGCATTGAGCGGACAATTTATCTGGCATAGCAATCTCCCTCTTTGGAATGAGCGGTCGGGTTGGCCGAGAAAATGTTGTACCAAATTTCGCCGCTGATTACAGCTTTCCCTTAAAAAGCCCATTTTTTAGCCGTAAAACATTCACGCCCGCTATCAATTTCTCGTTTTGAGATCTCATACCAACTTTCTGTCACCTATTTTGTTTTACTACCCGATGTTAGGAAATGTTACGGAAATGATTCCGTAATGAAAATAAAATAGCTGCACGTAAGGAAGCTAACATGAAAAGACTGACCACTTTTTGCCTCGCGGGACTTGTATCATTTAATGCGTTTGCCCTGACCGGCAACGATGCCACCACCAAACCGGATCTCTACTATTTAAAGAATGACCAGGCCATCAACAGCCTGACTTTGCTGCCACCGCCACCGGCTGTGGGCAGCATTGCGTTCCTCAATGACCAGGCGATGTATGAGCAAGGCCGTCTGCTGCGTTCAACCGAGCGCGGCAAGCAGGCTGCTGAAGATGCGAACCTGAGCGGAGGCGGTGTGGCGAATGCCTTCTCTGGTGCGTTTGGATCACCAATCACCGCCAAAGACACGCCGGAACTGCACAAGCTGCTGACCAATATGATTGAAGATGCCGGAGATCTGGCGACGCGTGGCGCGAAAGAGAAGTACATGCGTATCCGCCCGTTTGCCTTCTACGGCGTCCCGACCTGTAACACCACCGAGCAGGATAAGCTTTCGAAGAACGGCTCTTATCCTTCAGGTCATACGTCTATTGGCTGGGCAACGGCGTTAGTGCTGACTGAAATCAACCCGCAACGTCAGGATCAGATCCTGCAGCGTGGTTATGATTTAGGCCAGAGCCGTGTGATTTGCGGATACCACTGGCAGAGTGATGTGGATGCAGCGCGTATCGTCGGCTCTGCGGTTGTAGCAACGCTGCACACCAACGACGCTTTCCAGCAACAACTGAAGAAAGCTAAAGAAGAGTTCGCGAAACAGCATAAATAAGCGTTTTTGCTTCTTGCAGGACAAAAAAAAACCGGCCTGATAAGCCGGTTTTTTTACGGAGAGCAGAAAGCGATTCAGGCCGCTTTAACCGCACGCGTCTTTTTAGGAGCTGGCGCTGCTACGGTTTCTTCGGTGTTTTCTTCCGCGGTCTCTTCAGTTTCAGCTTCAGTCACTGCCAGTTCTTCCGTCTGCGCGACAGGGGCTTTCACGGTTTCTTCTTCCGGCAGCTTGCTGGTACGCAGGATGTGCTGGACGGTATCTTTTTGCTCAGCCAGGCGAAGGGCAATGTTTTCTGCCAGCGATTCATCGATCTCCAGTTCGCTCTGCAACAACCAGTCAGTAAAAGCATCTGCCATATCGAGCATTTTGTCGTAAGCGTCCGCTTCTTTCTTATTGGCAAATGTCATTTTTTCTTCACCTTTTCTGACGACAACAAACTTTGTTTCAACAGCCATGATTCGCTCCTTATACTGTAATTATATACAGCATACCAATAATCAATGCAGGATACATCATCCAGCCTGTTTTTTATAGTGCGGCGCAGGCGTGAATTTCTTCCAGATAACCGCTAAGGTAGAAAATAACCCGTTTTATAACGTACTTGTGAGGATTCTGTGACAAATGTGAAAGAAGTCTGCAACTGGAGCAAAGACGCTTACCGGATAACCACCGACATTAGCCAGCTGGATATTCCAGCCGTCCACGCCTATCTGACCCGCTCCAGCTGGGCGCCGGGAATTGACGAGCAAACGGTGCGCGATGGCGCGGAAAACAGCCTCAATTTCAGCTTGTTCGACGGTGAAAAACAGATCGGTTACGCACGTTTCATTACTGATTACGCCACCTTTGCCTATCTGTGCGATGTGTATGTGTTAGAGGAATATCAGGGGAAAAATCTGGGAGCATGGCTGATTGAATGTGTTCAGTCGCATCCGGTCACCGCCCGGCTGCGCAGGATGGCATTGTTTACCTCAACGGCACCCTGGCTGTATGAGAAGTTTGGCTATACGCCGGTGAACGAGCCCAATTACACCTGGGTGATCACTCGTCCGGGGCTTTATCTGAAGAAAGACTGATCAAGGCTAGTGAAGGATTCGAGGGTTTTAGCCAGCATCCGTCATTTCAGTCACCATCCGCACAAAATTATCGCGGATTAAATCCTCTCTGCGCGGATCCCATGCGATCCCGACCTGCCAGCGGGTGGCTTTGCCACTCAGCGGCAGCGTCTTCAGTCCTGGCGGCGCAATATGCATGACACTATTGGGCAGCAGCGCGACACCAACACCGGCGACAACCAGCGCGACAATCGTCTGGATATCTTCGGACTGCTGTACGAAAGGCGTGTGCAACTGGTTTTCATCCAGAAAGCGGTCCGTTTGTGCGTTCAGCCCCCGCCCGCGATCGGGGTATAAACGCAGCAGCGGTTTCTGTTTCAGCCAGCCTGCGACCGTCGTTCCGTCGTCAGCAGGCACCACACACACCAGTTCATCTTCAAACAAGGCGTGATAACTCAGCGGTGCAGCCGGTGGCACACGCACAAAACCAATCTGCAATTTCCCGCTTTGCAGCATGTCGTATTGCACGGCAGAAGGCAGATCTTCCAGCGTGATATCCACACCGGGATACGCTGCCCTGAACCTGGCGATGCATTGCGGCGCAAAGGTAAACGCCGACAGGCCGAATCCCGCCGCCAGCAACCCTTCACCGCCCTTTTCCACCTGACCGACGTGCTGCATAAAGGCCGTCATCTGACGCAGCACCTTCTCCGCTTCGGGCAAAAGTCGTCGCCCTCCCGGCGTAAGCGTGGTGCCATGGCGTCCGCGATCAAACAGCATCACGTTAAGGCGGGATTCCAGCAAACTGATCTGCTTGGTCAGCGCCGGCTGCGAGATAGAAAGCGTGTTAGCCGCCGCTGCATAATTCCCTGCCTGCGCCAGCGTGACGAAAGCTTTGAGCAAACGCGTATTCATTTTGCATTCCGTTTAGTTATCAGAACCAGAAAATACTTCATTATAAAGTTATCAGCCGCATTGCTTTAATACCAGCGTGAACCCTAAACCTTAACGTTACGGAGAATGACAATGTCGGCATCGATTAAAACGGCGGTAGTTCAGTTTCAGCATCAGGCCGGAAACAAAAAATATAATCTGATGATGATGGAGGGTTTTATCCAGCAGGCGGCGATTAACGGCGTACAAATTCTGGCGTTCCCGGAAATGTGTATCACCGGCTACTGGCATGTGCCGAAACTGGATAACGACGGTGTGGCGGCGCTGGCCGAATCCGTCGAAACTGGTTCGTCTGTGCGCCTTATCCGCAAACTGGCCGTGAAACATCAGATGCTGATTGGTGCCGGTTTTATTGAACGCGGAGATGACGGTCGTCTTTATAACGCCTATGCCGCCTGTATGCCGGACGGTTCAGTGCATACGCACCGCAAAATGCACGCCTTTGAACATCCTTCCATCAGTTGCGGCGATACCTATACCGTGTTTGATACGCCCTGGGGCGTGAAGGTCGGTATCCTTATCTGCTGGGATAACAATCTGGTGGAAAACGCCCGTGCAACAGCACTGCTGGGGGCAGATATTTTACTGGCACCGCATCAGACCGGTGGCACAAATTCCCGCAGCCCGCACGGCATGAAGCCCGTTGCGCTGGAATTATGGGAGCAGCGCGCCACACGACCGGAGGAAATCACCGAAGCCTTTAAAGGTGCCAGTGGCCGTGAGTGGCTGATGCGCTGGCTGCCGTCGCGGGCGCACGATAACGGCATGTTTATTTTGTTCAGCAATGGTGTGGGTGCAGACGATGATGAAGTCCGCACAGGAAACGCGATGATTATCGACCCGTACGGCCGCATCGTCGAAGAAACCTGGGCGGCGGCAGACGCGATGGTGAGTGCAGAACTGGATCTTTCGCTTATTCCGATGAGTACCGGCAGGCGCTGGATGGCAGGACGTCGTCCGGATCTTTACCGCATTCTGACGGAGCGTCAGGGCTATGAACGTGATGCGATTACGGCGCGTTTTTCCGAGGAGTTACCCGGAATGAAAACACGCTAAAATCGGTGTTCGTTTTACAGGGAAACCGGATCATAACATTGCCTGCCCGATTGCACCCTTCTGTGTTTCCCGCAGCAAGGCTTTGCTCTATCATGATGCTTTCATTGATCCTTTTGCTCAGCGAGACTTTATTTTGCGCATCCTTCCTTTCGGTTCCCGTATTTTCATGACTTTACTGACTGGCCTGCTTTTGTGCTGGCCGAGTTTGAAAGTTGGTGCCGCGCAGGCGGCTGAGATGGCGTCTCCGGCAGATATAGTGGTTGCTTTCCAGACAGATTATCTGCGCTGGAATAACCAGACCGTGGCGGCGAAAGCGGATCATACGCCCGCTGACAACATAGCGATGGCAGAGAAAACCTACCGCGAGATTCTGAAGAAATACACCCTGCCCGATTTTGTCGGCGAACCTGTCGCTTACAGCTCCGAACCGTTGCACGATCCGGCTAAAGAGAAAATCGTGTCGGTGAAAACCCAAGGTGGCGCGGCGGTAGTGACGACGAAGTTCCCGCAGCAATATTACACGCCGACGTATGAGTACCGTCTGGTGTATCAGCAGCACCGCTGGTATCTGACCGCCGTGGATCTGGTGGACGATGACGGCAAATACCCCAGCCTTTAACGGATATTTCAGGCCAGCGCTGAGCCCACCAGATAAAATATCACCATGCCGGTGACCAGCGTTCCGCCAACCATTAAACCGCTGATGTACAGAAAACCCTGCTCCACCAGGCCTTTGAAGACTGGCTGGTGAAGCAGGATCACAGTGGTTATGTGGTGCGGAACAGTCGTAGTTTTCGCCGTACAAAGGGGCTTATATCTTTTGAGCGGGAGATTAGATGCTATAAAAGGTCTTAAGAAAATCCTGTCTTCGTCACTGAATTTTAATTTTTAATATTTCTTCTTTTAAAACGTCATAGAGCTTATCTTGCAACATATTCAGTTCGTTATTTTCACTCTTTAGCATTTCACCTTTTTTATGTAACACCAAATCATTAAACGATCCTGCCCCTGCGAATATTCCTTTTATCTCCAGGAGTGTTTTTTTGTAGTCAACATCTAACTGCTTGCTAAACAATTCAAATCTTTTCGCCCACTCTTGTTGTTCATTTTCTAAAAGCAATAACTGAATACTGAACAGCAGTTTTTGTATCTTTGTTTTCATTTTAACTCCCCAAAATTTAATGTTTTTATACCCGGAATATCCCAGGGTGCAGGGATAACAACCTGTTCAGTACCTCCTGAGTAAAGATTTGTTTGATATCCGACCTGTCCCACACAGACTTTGGCATCATCAACGTAGTGAGCGTAACGACGCTCATCTTGTGCTGAAAAAAGGTTCACGCTTCTCTCTTTTCTCCATGGGACGCCATGAGCATTAAACCTGTGTGAGCGGCAAAGAGTTCTATGTAAGAATATACAATTGTGTTCGGGGGAACCGCTCCACCATGAATTTTAATTAAACACTGTTGTGTGGTACGAAGGTAGCTTTCTCCAGAAAGAAAGGGTCGTGAGATCCTTTTGATTTTCATGGCATACATCATCATTTTTTATGACTATTTATCTTTGCTAACTCAACTTTTAAAAGGTTGTAGAGTTTATTTTTTAAGGCGTATAGCTCATTATTTTCTTGGGTGAGTGGCACTTTATTTTTATGAAGTACAAGGTCAGTAAAAGATCCCGCCCCTCCAAATAAGCTCCTTAATGAAGACAATGCCGCTTCATAATCATTTTCGAGCTCAACGTTCAGTTCTTCAAATATTTTTGCCCAAGCGGTAGCATCATTATGCGAGAGGATATAAATAATACTGACTACGGTAGTCTTAATTTCATTTTTCATTTCAAATGCCCTTTATTTAATACTCTAATCCCTGATATTTCCCAGGGTGTAAGAACAACGACTTGCTCTGTACCACCTGAAGGTAGTAATCCCACTGTTCAGAAGTGTCTATTCCGATGATTCAGCCGGAATCGATGTTACTTTTAGTAAAGTCATAAGCATCATCAACGTAGTGAGCGTAACGACGCTCATCTTGTGCTGAAAAAAGGTTCACGCTTCTTTCTTTTCTCCATGGGACGTCATGAGCATTTAACCGGTGTGAATGGGGGTAATTATCGCTGCTGAGTTCGTAGTAAATCCGCGCTTGCCTGAAAGCCTCATGCGGCGTCAGGATGTACTGAAAGTCTTCTGGTGAAAGTTCCCTCTCTGCATCCCATGCTCTGATTAATCTAAACATTGCTCAAGCCACTCCTTGCCTGTTGCTATTCCTGTCAATAGGTTACCGATTAAACGGTGACGAAAGTGTGAGCGGCAAAGAGTTCTATGTATGAATGTACAATTGTGTTCGGGGGAACTGCTCCACCAGGCCTTCGGAAACTGGCTGGTGGAGCAGGGGCAGAGTGGTGATGTGGTTGCGGATCAGTCGTAGTTTTCGCCGTACAAACCAATCAGGCGGCGGACGACGCCGTTGGTCCAGCCGAAGCCGTCCTGAAGCGGATATTCCCCGCCGCCACCTTCGCGCGACGCATTGCCGGAAATGTGATATTTCTCGATAAGTTTATGATGCTGCTGGTAAAACTGATTTACGGTTTTCAGCCAGCTGCGGGCAATCTGGTCGCCGAGTACGTCGTTGCCATACAGCTTGAAGCCCTGAATTGCCATCCATTGCAGCGGCGCCCAGCCGTTAGGTTTATCCCACTGTTCGCCGGTTTCGTATTCCGTGGTCATCAGTCCGCCGGAGGTCAGCAGGCGCGTCTGCACGGCGTCAGCAATACGAACGGCCTGATGATGCGTGGCCAGACCGACGTACAAAGGCACCACGCTGGCGGCTGAGAACAGTGCCAGCTGCTGACGGTGCCAGTCGTAATCGCGGAAGCACCCTTCTGTCTCATCCCACAAATAGCGGTTGATGGCTTCACGGCGGGTTTCAGCTTTCTGGCGGAACTCCGCTTCGGTCGCCCGGTCACTGTTGAGGCCGGAAATATTGGCGATGGCGCTTTCCAGTTTGAATAAAAACGCGTTCAGGTCGATCGGAATAAACTGCGTGGTGCGGATACTGGCCAGCCGGTGACCATCACGCAGCCAGCGCGAGGAATAATCCCAGCCTGATTCCGCACCGGCACGCAGATCGCGGTAAACTTCGTTAGCGGGACGACTGGAGAGTTTCGCGGTTTCCACATCTTCGCGCCAGGATTCATCACGCGGCGTGTCCCTGTCATCCCAGTAACGGTTGAGCAAGGTGCCATCCGGCAGACAAACCACGTGGCGATAAGCCTGATTGGGTGCCAGTGAATCCGCGCCATCCATCCAGAATTCATATTCCATTTTGAGATGATCAAGATAACGACGCGCACCGCGCACACCATCTTCTTCAAACAGTTCGACCATCAGCGCAAAGACCGGCGGCTGCGAACGGCTGAGATAATAGGTGCGGTTACCGTTAGGGATATGCCCGTAAATCTCGATCAACCACGCAAAGTTATCGGCCATGGTGCGCAGCAAATCGTTGCGCCCGCTTTCCGCCAGTCCCAGCATGGTGAAATACGAATCCCAGTAGTAGGTTTCGCCAAAACGCCCGCCTGGCACCACGTAAGCCTGCGGTAGCGGCAGCAGTGACGACCAGGAAACATGGTCTTCCGGCTGGCGCGTCAGCACCGGCCAGAGTTTATCGATGTGCTCTTTCAGCGAATCACCCGGATCAGACACGTATTCGTCACCGTGCGGTTCCGGCAGCCAGAAATGCGCCTCAACAAAGCGTTTCAGATTAAAGCCCGGATGGTTTTTTATCCGGCGGTAGCGCAGCAGGATATCCAGCGGATCCATTTTTGGCGGACAGTCAGGAAAAGTTTTGCTGTCGGCAAAAAGCGATGAGGACTGGACGCTGGTGAACAGTTCCATATAACGGTCGGCAGGCGTCAGCGCATCGGAAGGCGGCAGGCCTTCGATCATCTCCGGTTCCGGCTCGGCGTCCATCATCCGGTCAAGGATCAGCTCAATTGGCTCGAGTTCGCTCAGACGAAACTCTTCGCCTTCCAGTGCTGCGATCTCCTTCGTCTGATGTTTCTCATTTAGCATAAGCGAGCCTTTTGGTTAGAGGACTTAGGTTTCAATAACGATTGCAACAGCGTTTTATTTGCCGCCGTGCAATGTCAGATTGTTCAGATCCCGCAAATAGGTGTCACCCCAGTTTGCGATATCATTTTTAGTCAGCACGGCCATCATGTCGTTATACCGCGCCTGTCGTTCGGCCAGCGGCATGGTCAGGGCTTTATCCAGCGCCGCCGCCACGTCATCACGGTCATAAGGATTGACAATCAGCGCCGAGGTGAGTTCATTCGCCGCGCCGGCGAATTGCGAAAGCACCAGTACGCCGGGGTCAGCCGGATCCTGCGCCGCGACATACTCTTTCGCCACCAGATTCATGCCGTCACGCAGCGGCGTCACCAGCCCGACGTCGGTCAGACGGAACAATTTCATCAGCAGACTGCGCTGGAAATGCTGGTTGAGATAGAACAGCGGCGTCTGATTCATGCTGCCGTATTTACCGTTGATGCGTCCGACTTCGGTTTCCAGCTGATGACGCAGTTCCTGATAGGCCTGCACATCGCCACGCGACGTCGGCGCAATCTGGGTATAACGCACTTTGCCGCGATGCTGCGGGAATTTTTCCAGCAACGCTTCAAAGGCCAGAAAACGCTCCGGCAGCCCTTTGGTGTAATCGAGGCGCTCGCAGGAAATAATATTCTGCGCTTCACGCAGTTCACGTTCAATGGCGGCCATTTTTGGAGGCAGAGGCCCTTCCGCCATCTCTTTAATACTTTCTGGCGCAATGCTGATCGGATACACGCCGGTGGCAAAGGTATTACCGAAAGCCTGATGGGTGCCGGAACCGGTCTGTTCCAGCGCGGTAAGCTGGCTCAGATTATCGAGAAACGCCTGACGATCGCTTTCGGTCTGGAAACCGAGCAGGTCGTATTCGCTCATCATTTTGATCAGCTCATCATGCGTCGGCACCGCGTTGAAAATCTCCGGCGTCGGGAACGGAATATGCAGGAAGAAACCGATGCGATTTTTCACACCCAGCTTGCGTAATGCGGCAGCAAACGGCAGCAGGTGGTAGTCGTGGATCCACAGAATGTCGTCTTCTTTAATCAGCGGCTGCAATCTTCTCGCCAGCAGATCATTAACGCGGCAGTAGCCGTCCCAGGCTTCACGCTGGAAATCAACGAGATCGGTGCGGTAATGAAGCGCGGGCCAGAGCACGGCATTGGAAAACTGGCAGTAATACAGGTCGTAATCGTTCTGATCCAGCGGAACAGAAGCGTACGTGATGCCGTCATCTTCAACCAGACTCAGCTCATCTTCGTCATCTTCACCGGAAATTTCGCTGATTTCGCCATTCCAGCCAAACCACAGACCTGAGGTGTTTTTCAGTGCGTCAAGGATCCCAACGGCCAGCCCGCCTGCGGACTTCGACCCGTCAGGAATAGCGATACGGTTAGATACAACAACCAGGCGGCTCATGAGTGTGACTCCTTTGTATGTGTGTTTGTATGAGTAGTAGATGAAGATAATGCGGCGTGACGTTGTAACGTATCCAGCCATTGATAAACATCGCGGACGTGTTTAACACGGTATTTGGCCAGACTAGAACCTTCGCCGACTTTTACGGAAATTCCGTTCAGCGCGTTGACGACTTCAAACCCTTTCTCATCGGTCAGATCGTCGCCGACAAATACCGGCAGACGTCCGGCAAACGGCGGTTGCTGCATAAAGTCATAAATCGCCGCGCCTTTGTCTTTGCCGCGGGGTTTGATTTCAATCACGCATTTCCCCGGCTGAAGAACCAGCTCCGGGTGTTTTGCTACCACAGATTCTGCCAGTTCGAGCACGTGCTGCTGATGAAGCATGGCCTGACGGTAATGCAGCGCGAAGGCCATCCCTTTCACTTCCAGTAATGTGCCTGGCAGCTTTTCCATACCGGCGGCGAGCGCCTGTTCAACGTCTTTCGCCATCTGCGCCGGTAACGTCACGCGGTGAAACTGCCCTTCGCCGTCACGCATTTCTGCACCGTGCACACCGGCTGCTGGCAGAATTAACGGTGCAACCAGCTGGTCCAGTTGTTCAACCGGCCGGCCTGAAATCAGCGCCAGTGCGCCGGAGGAGGCGGTAAACAACGCCTGTAAATGCTGACGGACATCGGACGGAATCGACACGGCATCGGGCTCATCGCGGATTTCGGCGAGCGTGCCATCGACATCGAAAAAGAAGGCGTATTGTTGACTGTCCGGGTGCGGGAGTAGCGGTGTTTCGGTGGTGTTTTCCTGAATTTCTGAGGTCAAGGTCATTCTCCTGCTGATAAGTTACGACACAACGCGTCATTGCGCTGAAAACCCTCGGGCGTTTTCTTATTTTGTAATAGTTGTATCTGATACCTTGTTCACGATTAACTATTAAGAACTGAACTATTTCACTCTGAACTATTTCACCGCAAGCTATTTCGCGATGAACAATTTCGAATTAACAAATATAGTCTCTTATCAGCGCACCGACGGGATAATCAGATTTATCCACAAGCCCGCCGGTGCAGGGTGTTCTCAGAAAATCCCGATAAACGTGACAATGTCACTCATGCGTTTGCCTCGCTTTCATCAGTTACGATTTCGTCATCGCTCAGACGGTCAATCACCGGATAGGCGACGGCGGCAATGTGATGATGCACACGCCGGTAATCACGCAGCACGCGCTGGAAAATATCACCGGATTCCGCCCAGGCATTTTTATCGTCACGCAGCTTTCTGAAGTGCTCGCGGCTGGCTGTCGCCTCTATCTGACGTACCACCTCTTTACGCGCCACCAGCTGATGCGCTGCCGCCAGATCCTCGCCAAGAAATGCGGTGATCGCCAGACGCAGACTCACCAGGATTTCCGCGTGCAGCAGGCCGATATTGTGCAGCTCGAATGCGCTGAACTGCTCGCCACGGCGTCCGCGACGCGTTGCCAGCTGCGTCAGGCTGCTGGAAAGAATGTCGCCTGCGTGCTCGATATTAATGACAAACATCAGGATTTCCTGCGCCCGGTCGGCATCTGAATCGCTCAGCCCTTCCTGCCCGATATCCGCCAGATAGGCGCGGATCGCCGCACTCAGCCCGTCGAGTGACTGATCGGCCTGTCTTATTTCGCCTGCTTTCAGCGGATCGGGAGCGGCAAACAGCGCACGCAGGCGGTCGAGCATAACGTTCAGCATGTCCGCAACCCGCAGTGATTCGCGCACGGAATTGGACAACCCGATGTAGGCAATATCCAGCCCCGCCTCGTCGAGATACATCGGCATACCCGGATCCGCCGGACGCGGTTCTTCCGGGAAAAACCGCTCCAGTGCGCGCGCCAGCGGACCGGTCAGCCCGATAAAAATAATGGCCAGAACGGCGCTGAACGCGGTATGAAACATCACCACCAGCTGCGGCGTGGTCAGTTCGAAAGCGGCGGCCAGTTTGCCGAGCAGCGGCATCAGCGCCAGAGCCACTACGCATCCCGCCCCGCGCACCAGCAAATTGCCTGCTGGCAGACGGCGAGCCACGGCTGAACCCGCGTTCAGTAATGGCGGCAGCGCCCCGCCGATATTGGCACCCAGAACCAGCACCATCGCGGTAACCGGTGTCATCACGCCAGTGGCAGCAAGCGAGGCAATCAGCAAAATCACCGCCACGCTCGAGTGACAAACCAGCGTGAGAATAATGGCAACCATCAGCGCAATCAGCGTGTCGCCTTCCAGCCCCTGCATCACCGCATGAAATACCGGCGTGGTTTCGATATGTCCCAGCGTGGCGCTGAGCATCCCGAGCGCCAGCAGCATCTGGCCGAGGCCTATCAGCGCGCAGCCCGCACTTTCGAAACCGGAATGGTCACGAAGTTTAAACACCACAAATCCGCTCAGTATCAGCAAGGGAACGGCAATTTCGGTGTTGAAACTCATCAGCTGAACCACCAGCGTCGACCCGACATTCGCGCCGAGCATAACCGCCAGCGCCGGTGCCAGGCTCAGCGTTCCGGCGGCGGTAAATGAAGTCGCCATCAGGCTGACCGCGGTGCTGCTTTGCAACAGGCCGGTAATCCCGACGCCAGCAAGCAGCGCCATCCAGCGGTTAGTGAGATGCCGCCCCATCCAGTGACGCAGCGGCGTACCAAATCCGCGCTGGAGCGCGGTTGAAATCATGTGAGAACCCCACAGCAGCAGCGCGATGGCGCCTGCCAGATGCACAAGCAGTGTGGTTCCGGATTGAGTCGTCATAATCATTGTCATTCCCCTTTTTCAGGGTTGTTTTTGTGGTGTGAAAACCGTTACGAAAAGCAAGGTCACGATAAAAGCCGGTACAGTCATGGTGATGCTCCTGTCACCGGATAACGCGCAGATGAAACCGCAGTCTGTTATTTTCAGACAGCAGAAACCCTTCACCTTATTTCAGTGATCGGTATTTACTTATTTTCGCGCAGAATTCCCGCCGTTTATTTTCCTTTAATTAAAAAGTTAGTAAACAGAGTGAAATCGATTATGTGTCTTTTATTGATGCATAACTGACGCTGGAATTTTATTAAAGAAATAATAAAACGACCAAAGCCGTCAGACATGTGTCAAGACGATGTTCAGCGCAACGAAATGCTGACGTTGAATCAGTGAAAGGAAATCCGACTATGTGGATCTTCGCTGTCAGAAACGATACAGCGTTGTTCCAGCTGACCGGTGACAGGACTGACCCGCCACGTGGTAACGCGGTGATTAATCTTGTTGATTTTAGAGGAAAAAATAGACGATGCGTCTTTCTTGCAGGCAGCCAACATCCTGTCACGGGAAGGGCGGACACGCAAAGTGGATGTCATTGTTTTGCCATCAGAAAAAAGGGTAGATTTGAACTTCATAACACACCTCGGGACCGTGACATTCAGGTTGAGGCAGGATTACACGAGAGCATCAGGCTCTGGCGAGGCACACCCAAACGATGAAATGATCACAATCGATTTTATGTTTACTGTTCCGGCACGCTATATCAGCGTCATCCGGCAAGCTACTGGTTACAGTGTCCATTAGTCTCTTATGTAAAGTTAATAAAGGCCGCTACTTGCGGCTCGTGCAATTTACCCATGCGCTATATTATTGTCAACCCGAAAACATTGCTTGATATGTTTCGTTTATATTTCAGTGAAGAAATAGCCGGACAGCATTCGCTGACCGGCTGACAGATGTCTCACCCGAATGTGATAACATCAGAAATTATATTGGATCCCTAACCTGAAACGCGTTTGTCTTTCGTCAGTGGTTTTCCGCACAGACACATTGCCGATTTGCGCATAAGGCGTCCACTGCTTATTAATATTGTAAGCGACTTTCAGATCCTGCTCATAATCCCATTTATCATTGTCGTAAAGGATTTGATCGCTGTGTTTATAAATATAATTATATTCAAAGCGCCAGTCAGCAATCCGATAACCTAACCAGATTTCACCACGATTAGTTTTACGGTCTTCGGTATTCTCTTTGGTATAACGGGTATATTCATAACGATAACGGGCATTAAAATAGATCCCGTTGTCGAATGTATAGCCTGCGGTTAAAAAAGGTTTATAGATGCTGCTGTCAGAACTGGACTCCAGCGTGAAGCCAGGCTGGATAAACACTTTAGGGGTGATCTTATACTGATAGCTTATGGTGCTTTCAGTACCGTTATCCACCAGATTATTAAAGGGTTTGTTCGGGTTGTCACCGCCGGACTTCCATTTGGCTTCCAGCGAGAAACCAAACCCGTTAGCGAAACGGTGTGACACCATCGCGCGGTCTTTATGTTGTTTACTGTCATCCAGCCATTCATGGCGAAGATCAATCGTCACGGCATGACTGCTGGCGCTGGCCAGCAGTAAGCCGCAGAGTATCAGTCTGCAATTTTTCATTAGTTCTAGATCCCAGAGATATTGAGTAATATTATTTATTTAAAATGGGTATTGCTTTTTAACTGCGCTGCATTCACTTTTTCTTCAGAAAGTCAGCGTAATTAAATCCGCCGTCCGAAAGACGGGTTATCGGATCCTGCAGCCGCAAAGAAATAAAATCTCCGGGCTGAATTTCTTTATTTTGTTTATTCATCGTTTTGTGGCCGGTATAAAAATAATTGCTGTCGTCCACATTGCCGGTCACGGCATCGTCATATTTACCCGGCGAGGTGCGCAAGGAAAGATTGCCTTTGAAGGTGCCCTGCTTGTCCGCCGTGGTGTAAGGCGACGGGCGGAACAAGAAGTTGAAGCGTTTGTTGTCCAGCGCGCGGTTGTTTTCGACAATCAGCGCACCGGGGTTGAAGTTATCGGTGAAACCGTCCATGCCGTTTTCGACCGCCACGCTGTCACGGATGATGTGTGCGACAGGCAATCCTTCACCGCCCAGTTTAAAACCGTTACTGCCGTTGTGAACCGACAGACTGTTTTCAATCGTCACGCTGCCATTCGGGCCGTCCTCAATTTTGTTGAACAGGTCAAAGCCATCGTCAACATTGTCATGCGAATAACAATTCACCAGCCGGTTACCCTCTCCGACGCGCATTTTGACCGCGAAACCGTCAGCATTTTTGCGTCCCGGATCCTCATTTCCCCAGGATTCTGAATTGCTGATCAGGTTATGGCTGGCCCACAGCGCACGGCCAATGCCGTCCGGCGAGGCGACCCAGATGCCGGTATCATCGGCGTGATGGGCTTTCACGCGGTCAATATGATTGTAGCTGCCGGCAATGTGGAAGCTTTTCTGCGTGACAGTAATGTCCCGGATATTCCAGAAGCTCGCATCGAGCTTCAGCCCGTTAAACACCACGTTGTCGCCCTGCGCTCGCAGCGTTTTGCGATTCTGTTCCGTGCCGCTGGCCGTTGCCGGTATCACGCCAGCCGGATATTCCCCCTCTGCCAGCCACAAGGTGCCGCCCGGCGCTAACAGATTAACGGCACTGGCGAAATCAAGCGGATGTTGCGCGGAACCGTCGTTACCGGCCTCGCCCTGCGGGGACACGTGCAATTCATCAGGGTTGCTGACCAGTGCCATTTTCAGCGGAAATTCCAGCGTGACCGGTGTGCCGTTATCCGGCGTAAAAATTATCTGTAACGGCGTGACAGGCTGCTGTGCGTGGAATGGCGCTGTCATCACTTCGCCGCCGCGAACGGCGGTCTGGCGCAGTAAAGGTTTGCCATCCTGATCAATCTGCAACTGACCGTCACCGTTGGTACGCCACTGGATCACGCTGTCACGCCGGGTGATCAGTGGCGATGACATGACTTCGATACGCGCTCTAAGTGACGGTGTCACGTAAGGTGCGGAAGGTTGGGTATGCGCTTCATCCAGCGTCAGTTTGGCGTGACTGACGGTGATGCTGGCATTGCGGGAAGCAAAGAATCCGACGTAATAGCCGGTTTTATCCAGCTGCGTCACACGGTCAGCCCCAGCAACGGACTGGCTGATCCACTGGTCGCTGCCCTGCGGCGCGTAAGCGACATCAAAACTGTTATCCGTGCGGGTCAGGCGTAATGAGAAATGTGCAGGCGTGGTCAGCCGGTGGTAACTCTCACGCACGATGCTGATCCCGGTATTTCCCCACGGTTGTTGCACGCCCTGACGGGCAATCAGCGCCAGAACCGGCGGTTTATCGCCGCTAGCCATTACGCTGTTCATCACCATATTTGATGCGGCCGGTAATTCTTCAATGCCGGGTTTGGTCACGGGTTCACGAGGCGTACCCAGAATATCGCGCACCAGTAATCCGGCCCCTTCCTGCCCTGCCGGTTTTGCGCCGTTTTCCGGCCCGAACTGGTTGAGGGTGAAATCGGCCTCAAGACGGAAATTCACGTCAGCCGGTAATTTCGTATAGAAGTAGGTTAAGCCATCATGACTGTTACCGACCTTGCCGCCGCGGCTTTCCAGCGTAAACGGCGTGCTGAGCAACGTGCCGGCGGCAGGTACCGGTTTACCGTCAGCGAGCCGGGTTTCGTTCATGCCGATTTTTTGTGGCAAAACGTTGGTGGCAAAATTGACGTCAGTAGACTGACCAAACGTGATGCTGCGCCAGACCAGTTTACTGGCGTCAGGCAATGCAGCGGCGCTGCTTTGTGCGCACATCCCGAGGGACAGCGCGGCAATAACAAATTTTGATGCCCGCATAATCGTTCTTATCCTAAAAACGTGAGGGGTCGCTGGCCGGTTTCCCGGCCAGTCGGTGAAGTAAGAAATGCAGAGTTAAATCAGGGTTACGGTTTTTGCGTGGCGCTGACCATCGGTTTAGTCGCGTCCAGTTCAACGGCGGGAGTGTCGAAGATTTTGCGGCAAACTTTGCTGTTGCCCCAGCATTCTTCATACGGATAGCCGATCAGTTCTTCCATCACTGCGCGAACTTCCGGCTGAACGTCGGTGATCGCCCCGCCGGCTTTGATACGCGCCACTTCCCCCAGAACCACTAAGTGTGTTTTGCGGTTCAGTTTCATCTGGTGGCTGAATACCATCGCCATCAGTGCCAGTGCTATCACGCCGATGCAGAACACCAGCGCAATCGCCGTTACCGCGCTTTCAGGCTGCGTATGGGATTTAGACTGGAAGCCGTAGAAGCTTAAAATCGCGCCCATCACGAAGACGATCACCGAGCGCATCAGCTTGCCGGAGAAAGTCATCGCACCGGCGTAAATCCCTTCACGGCGGCGGCCTGTAAAGGCTTCATCAATATCAGCCAGGAAGGTGTAAACAGTCCACGGAATGTAATACACGCCACCGGTGCCGATCCCAAACACCACGGTGATCGTCAGCATCGCCACGGTCGCGTACTGTTGCGGCAGATGCAGTAAGTGCAGCAGGCTGTAGCATACGACCGAGAATACAACGATGCCGAGCGCCAGAATGTAAGGTTTGCTGAAGCCGTGCTTCACGCAAATTCCGATGAAAATGGCGGTGGAGAACAACTGCAGAATGGAGTTCAGACTACTCAGCCCGGCTACCATCGTCGGATCATATTGCAGCACAAAGATGATGAAATACGTAAACACCGAGGCGAACAGCCATTCCGCGCCGAACCCGCACAAATACATGCCCAGATGCTTGCGGAACACGCGCAGGTGGAACGTGGACTTCATGTCCCGCACCAGCGTCAGCATGGTTTTGCCCAGCGTCATTTTCTTCTCATCCACCGGCGTGGTTTCTTCCACCGGACGTTCCCAGGAAGATAAATATAAGAGGCCGATGGCGATACACAGAATGACGCCGTAAGTCAGTGCGGTGAAGAAGAACGGCTCAGCGGAATCTTTGCCGTAAATCAGGATGAACTGACCCGGAATAAAGGCCGCCAGGAAGTTCGCCACTTTGCCGAAAATCGCTTTGTAGCCGGTCAGTTTAGAGCGGGCTGAGAAATCAGTGGTCATTTCGGTGGCCAGTGTTTCGTAAGGCACCATCACCGAAGTGTAAATCAGTTCGAACAGCACATAGGTGGAAAGGTAATACCAGAAACCGAAGCCTTCGACCCATAACAACGGGTAGAACATCATCAGCGGTACACCGAGCAGAATGAAGAAACGACGACGGCCAAAACGTTTGCCGAGACGCGTTTTGCCAAAGTTATCAGAAAGATAACCCATCAGCGGATTACTGATAGCATCAATGATACTGGCGACAGAGAAGATTGCTGAAGCCTGCAACAACGTCAGGCCGCAAAACGTGGTGTAGAAGTACAGCAACCAGATACCGGCGATTGCCAGCGCCCCGCTGCCAAGTAAGTTCCCGCCGCCATAGGCCAGCTGGTGTCTGAAAAGAATTGGTTTTTCTGCGTTCATAGTCGTCCCGCCCGGAGAGTGATTATAAAATTGAACCGCTGTTTCGATTTTATGGATATGGCGTTTTATATAGGCGAGGCGAATGAATAGATGTGAATTAGTTCACATTTGACACAGGAGTGTACGAATGAGCGGTCAGTTTTGAGATACGTGTAACAATATCATTCATAATTAATACACAATTTGCGCGACTATTGGGAATGAATTGGTTTTAATTCGAATGATTAGATAACTACGACTTATGAAACCGTGGCTTAAGCAAAGTGCAGATAAGAATTTCTAAAGGGAATTTTCCGTGAAGGTCGAGCATCTGGCGGGCGTTATCGGGGCTATGGCGTGCAAAATCAGGCAGAAAGGCCATTCCCTGGCCCTGTTGCCTGCTACAGCGAGTCATAATTCTGAGGATGTTGCTGTCAGCTTTTCAGCAGCGACGCGGTGCTTTCATGCAGTTCATCGAGCAGCGTGTAACGTTTGCGGTATTCGGAACGTTTCTTACTGGCAATCTCTTCCATCGGTTTGCGCGGCAATTCCAGCGGGACGTCATACAGTGCCGGGGAATACGGCGTCGCGCTGATGGAATCCCAGAATTCGTTATAACTGGCGACAAACACATTTTTCTTGCGGTGACGGTAGCGCAGGCTGCGGAAAACGTGGCCGGTATCGCTCACGGCCAGAATGCGCTGAACGCCGGTCTCTGCCGCGACGCGTTGCAGGCTTTCCAGCAGCAGGCGTTTTGGGAAAAGCCCGTAACAGGATTTCGTCGCCTGTTTAATGACTTCATGTGGCGTCGAGCGGTGTGCGCCCTGGAATCCCCCGACGATCATCGTCGGCCCTTCCGGGCGCTGCACAATGCTGAAGGTCAGCGCCGCCAGCAAGGTGTCTTCCATATACAGGAACATATTGGCTTCGCCTTCGCGCTCGGATTTACCGATGGAACCCAGTACCACGCGGAAAGCTTCGCCATCTTTACCGGTGAACTGCGTCACGGTGTTCCCCTTTTCGCTGAGGAAAGTGTTACGCATTTGCACGTTTTCGAGGCTTTTGACGAACTCGTAGTGATCCACCAGCGCATCCGCACGACCGGCAGAAGGCAGGCCAAGATGCAGATAGGGTTTGTGGATTTTGCTGGGCAGTTTGGTTTGAATGCTGAATGCTTCCTGCCAGACGGGTTCACTGGCCATTTTATTGAGCACTTTCAGGGTATCGAGCGGGTGCAGCAAGGTACGCACGGCGTATTTCACACGGAACATCCGGTCACGCCACAGATTATCAGGCACGCACGCGCCGCTCAGCAGATCCATAAACAAGCTGAATCCGCTGCTTTTTTTGATTGTTTCTTCAACGCCGATTTGTCCGGAGGAAAATGTGCCGTTGAGGGATTCGGTTTCGTTAAGGGATGAGTGTTCCATGATCGGTTTCCGCTGCCTGAAATAATCACGGTATCACCCGATTTTTAAACATCTTTACAACGTAGAATTAAAGAGAACGCAATGCAGGTGGGAAAATGACGAGCGTTTAGTTGTTGTTTACATATTCCTGACATTAACCTCTTTCTGCCTCCTGATTGTGCGAAGCGGCGGAGAGTACATAAGGCTTTCCGTGGATAGATACTAAATGTCTGAAAATTGTCTTTTTTACAGGAACTGCTAATTGTCAGACCTCTTGCACAGGCATAACGTATACCCCTCAATACATAAAGGGATTTGATTATGTCCGTACCAGACAGGATTCTCTCGTAGATGATTGGACATTTATAGGAACGAGGGAACGCGGGAATTTTCGCCTTCATCCTCTCAGACCCGATGGTACTGGGGTTTCTGATGGTTGCATCACCTTTTATAACCATACGGATTTTAACGTTTTGCGGGATTATTTGCTTCGCGCTCATACGATGATTATTCCTGTCTTACGCCAAAAAGCGTATGGAGAAATTGAAGTTCTGGGAGATATCAATGCACCATGCCTGCATTTCTAGCGCGTTGAAAATTGTTTGGCGGTTGGTGCTGTTCATTGTCATTACATGGCTTTTGATACCTTTAAACGAGTCAGTCACACACTATATTTACCTGATAACTGATCCGGTTGTGGAGTTTTATCATTCTTTTTTAGGATTTGATGCAGGTGACCGCGGGGATATGGAAGAACTTACGTTTCTAATATTTTCGGTGACTACTACATCAATTATTGCTACGTGTTTTATAGCCGTCATTGAAGCATCTTTTAGAAAACTAATGCGGATGTTACGGGGGATATGAATGCGCCATGCCTTATTCTGTAAGATAGCGGTGCGGCTGGCGCTTTTTATTTTTATAGATTACTACCTGTTGTCGCCCTTTCCCGGCTGGCTGATTGATTATGAATACATCAAATCGATAGCCATCGCGGATTATTTTGATCAACTGATGAAGCCAGATTACGGAGAGCCGCCGTGGCCTGGATTGCAGGATGATATTTTTGCCGTGCTCCTGTCTGTTACTGGATTGATCTCTACCCTGTTAATAATGGTTATTATTGAAGCAATAGTGAAAGCAGTTCAGAGGAGTATTAAACGTAAAAAGTTAAATTAAACCCGGTCAATGCCGGGTTATTTATTTATGAATACAAAAACTTGAATAGAATAAATTAGCGCATGACTATTTATTCTCTACAAATTCAAATGCCAGCCGCAGCTGTTCCGCATTCGGATTTCCAGGCAGCAGATGAATGGATTCTCCGGCCTGTAATGTGCGTTCAATCAGGCGCGACATCTGCCGTTCATCGTGAATATCCACCTGCAATTGCGCCAGACTGACCGGCAAATCCAGCACTTTGTACAGTGCGGTTAACTGCTGCACCACTTGCGGCTGATTGAGCAACGCACTTTGCACCAGAATGCCATACGCCACTTTTGTACCGTGCAGAAACGCATCGGTTTGCGGCAACGCGGTCAGGCCGTTGTGGACCGAATGCGCCGCCGCGATACGGGTGTAACGGTCGCCCAGTCCGCCGACTAATCCTCCGCCCGCGATAATCGCGTCCAGTACATTGAGGAACGACTGCGTCAGCTGATTATCATCCTGCGCCTGCAACGCCGCTTCGCTTTCATTGAGCAACACATCCCGAATGGTCAGCGCAGTATTCAGGCCGAGCTGAACGGTTAAGGGCAGTTTTTCCGGCTGCGGGCTGAGCACCACGGCTTCGTACCATTTCGCCAGCGTATCGCCGATACCGGCCAGCAGATATTCCTTGGGCGCACGCAGAATAATGCGTGGCTCGACCAAAACCAGATGGTTAGCGTCGTTAAAGATTTCATAACGCAACGCCTGCCCTTCATCGTTGTACCAGACAGACAGTGGCGTCCAGGCGGCACAGGTCGCGGCAATGGTCGGGATAGCGACAACCGGCAATCCCAGACGTCGCGCCACGACTTTCGCAGTATCCAGCACTGCACCGCCGCCAATGCCGATCACTACCTGACGGTCATTCCCGCCAATATCCGCAATACGCTGCACCTCGGTTTCGCTGCAATGCGCCTTAAACAGAACCCGTTTGGCCTGCGAAGCGGTAAAGGCTTCCGGCAGGAAATCCTGTGCTGCCACTAAGGCACGCTCGCCGTAAATCCACAGCGCGTTATCCAGTTGCGCCGGTGTATAGAAGTCGCTCAGCCGGTCGATAGCACCGGGGAACGAAAAATAACTGGCGGGGCCGGTGACCACGCGGATATCTGTCTCACTCATGGGGAAATCCTTAATTTAGAAGCTGTTATCATCCTACGCCCGGACATCCGGATGGCTAATAATCTTTGGCATTAACTTATGCCTTTTCGTTCGTTGCCATTCATTCGCGGGTCATCAAAACTCGGGCAATCAATTCATTAACTCAATATAAGAGCCTGTACAAGGCCTGTCATGAATTGTCCTCCCGTTAAAATGATGATTAACCACACAGGGTAATAACCATGAAACTGTTTTCCTCGTCGTTACTGGCGTTAAGTTTGCTCTCCGTTTTCCCTTCTTTTGCCGCCGGCACCGCGCCAGTACCGAAAGCCATCAGCGATCATAAAGGGCCGGTACGCATTGCAGTGATCCGCAATCTGGGCTCAGACGACAACACAACGCAGTTTGTCTCCGGCGCGATTCAGGAAGGCCGCAAGCTGGGCTTTCAGGTGAATGCATTTCTCAGTAACGGTGATGACGCCAAATTCCAGGACTTTGTGAATCAGGCGATCAGCCAGAAATATGATGGCATTATTTTGTCACAAGGGCGCGATCCCTATTCCACCGAACTGCTCAAACGCATCACCGCCAGCGGCATTGCCGTTTCAGTGTTTGATACGGCGGTCAACGGCGACATTCCCGGTGTGACCGTTACCCAGCAGGACGATGCGTCGCTCACCGATCTTTCCGTCGGTCAGCTGATTAAAGATTTCAATGGCAAAGCCAATATCGTCAAACTGTGGGTTGCCGGTTTCCCGCCAATGGAACGTCGTCAGGACGCGTATAAAAAAATCTTAGCCGCCAATCCGGGCATTCATGAGCTGGAATCCGTCGGCGCGGTGTCTTCTGACGTTCAGGGGGATACCGCAAATAAAGTCGGCGCGCTGCTGGCGAAATACCCGAAAGGCAAAATCGATGCTATCTGGGGAACCTGGGATGCGTTCAGTCAGGGCGCGTACAAAGCCCTGCAGGAGAATGGCCGTACCGAAATCAAACTCTACAGCATTGATATTTCCAATCAGGATATTGGTTTGATGCGCGAAGCCAACAGCCCGTGGAAAGTCAGCGTGGCGGTCGATCCGAAACTGATTGGGGCGATCAACATGCGTCTGGTTGCCAGTAAAATTGCCGGTGAGAAAACGCCTGCCAGCTATGAATTCAAAGCCGCAGCCATTCCGCAGGCGCTGCTGGTCAGCAATCCTGACGCGGTAAATGTGGCGTCGCTGGCGAAAGTGATCCCGGGCTGGGGTAAATCCGATGATTTTATTGCGCCGTGGTTCGCCACGCTTGAAGCGCAGCACAAAAAATAAGGCCTGAAGATGACTACACATTCTCTCCCCACGCCGGAATACAGCCGGAATATGCGGCTGATCGGCCACAGCGATCAGGGCGGAAAACCTGACGGCGTGCAGGTCATGGTTTACCGTGGTTATGCCTATATCGGTCATATGGTGTCGCAGGGCTTTTCCATTGTGGATGTGCGCGACCCTAAAAATCCACGCCCTGCCGGTTTTGTCGCTGCGCCTCCGGGCACCTGGAACGTGCATTTACAGGCGCACGACGATTTACTGCTGGTGATCAACGCGCGGGATTTGTTCGCCGACGTGCGTTTTGCCGATGAAAAAGTCTATTACACCCGCTCCGTCAGCGAGACAGTGCAAGGCACGCAACAGCGTGGATGGAGTGCCGGTGTGCGTATCTTTGATATTTCGCTGCCCGATCAGCCAAAAGAGATCGGCTTTCTCGGGGTGGAAGGGATCGGTGTGCATCGTATCTGGTACGTCGGCGGGCGCTGGGCGTATGTGTCCGCGCTGATTGACGGCTACAGCGATTACATTTTCCTGACCATTGATCTGGCCGACCCGCGCAATCCTCAGGTTGCCGGTCGCTGGTGGTTGCCCGGAATGCACACCGCTGGCGGTGAAACGCCGGACTGGCCGGAAGGTAAACGCTACGCATTGCATCACGCGATCATCAGCGGTGATACTGCCTATGCCAGCTGGCGCGACGGCGGTCTGACACTGCTGGATATTAAAGACCCCAGCGCGCCGCAGCTGATTTCACACCGCAACTGGAGCCCGCCATTTGGCGGCGGCACGCATACCGCTCTGCCGTTGCCGGACCGGGATCTGCTGGTCGTGCTCGATGAAGCGGTGCTGGATAATCAGGAAGATGGCGAGAAGCTGATCTGGGTATTTGATGTGCGCGAGCCGTCGAATCCGGTGAGTATTTCGACCTTTCCGCAACCGGCAGAACGGAATTACGTCAGCAAGGGCGCGCATTTCGGGCCGCATAATCTGCATGAAAACCGTCCCGGTAGTTTTGTCAGTTCGACGCTGATTTTCGCCACCTATCAGAATGCCGGAGTGCGTGCGTACGACATCAGCAATCCGTATCAGCCAAAAGAAACCGGTGCGCTGGTGCCCGCGGCACCAGCAAGCATGATGGATAAACGTCCGGGCAGGCCGCAGGTGATCCAGTCCTGCGACGTGTTTGTCGATGCGCAGGGCATTATCTACAGCACCGACTACAACGGTGGTTTATCAATCATCGAATATCTTGGCTGACGCCCTGCCCGTACCTGGCTTAGTGGATTGAATCTATTTGGCTTCAGGTGCGGGCGTTTTTGCTTTTCCCGCCAACTTTTTTCCCGGACTGAGTACCAGCCACACCGCCACGCAGATCAGTATTCCGCCCGCGAAGAAGCCTTCAGACAGCGTTTCATTGAGTAACAGATAACCCCATAAAATTCCGAACGGCGGGATCAGAAATGTCACTGTCATGCTGCGCAGCGGGCCGATGTCGGCAATGAGCCGGAAATACAGGATATACGCCCACGCGGTACAGATAAGGCCGACTGCCAGCACGCACAGCCAGACCAGCGGCTGCGCCCAATGGACCGGCGCTTCGGTCGCAGATGCGTAAAGGAAGAACGGCAACAGGAACAGCGTGGCACCCAGCTGGCTGCCAGAGGCGACCAGTTTTGGATCTAATCCGCCGCGTTCTGTTATCCAGCGACGGGTCAGGAAACCGGCTACTGCATAGCAACCGGTCGCCACCAGACACGCGATCACACCCGCCAGCAGTTGCGGTACCGACTCTGCGCTGCCAGTTGTGGTCAGCAAGGTGATGCCGAATAAACCTGTCAGCACGCCGAGCGCCTTTTTAAGCGTCACTGCCTCGTTGAAGAACAATCCGCCCATCACCACGCCCATCAGCGGCGTGGTCGCGTTGAGGATCGCCGAATAACCCGCCGGTAACCAGCGTGCCGCCAGACAATACATCAGGAACGGCAAACCGGAGTTGATCACCCCGAGCAGCAGCGAACTGCCAAATTTTTGCTGGTAATCACGCGGCGTTCGCATCACGGCAAGGATAACGACGAGTCCGATAAACCCAAACAGCACGCGCAAAAACGCAGTATTGATGGCACCGAATGCCGGTGCCGCCACCCGCATAAACAGAAAACTCCCCCCCCAGATCGCCGCCAGCAGTAACAGACGGCAAAAATCACCCGCTTTCATTCACATCCCCTATTGAATATTGGCTATTGCCTTGTTTTAGTAGTGGAATTATCAACGTTAAAATCGTGTTAACCAGTGTAGTGAATACGCTGGCGAATTAATCTGCTTTTTCTTGCTTTTATATTCTGAACAGGACGCTTTCATGACTGATTTTTCGCAGGCTGATTTTGATGTTCGTGTGGAATGGGGCGCGCCTGCCATGGAGCATCTGGCGGCAGAAGCGGACTGTATTGTCATTATCGACGTGATGTCGTTTTCCACCTGCGTGAGTGTGGCCGGTGAACGCGGCGGCATGATCTTCCCGTATCCCTGGAAAGACGCCAGTGCGCAGCAATTTGCCGCAGAGAATAATGCCGAATGTGCGCAGTTTGACCGGCGTTTTCAGGGGCAGGGTTTCACTCTTTCTCCCTGCTCCTTGCTGAACATGACAGCGGGAACGCGGCTGGTGCTGCCTTCGCCGAACGGATCCGCGCTGACTTTTAAAGCCAAGGCGCACAAGGCGGCGATTTTCACCGCCTGTTTTCGCAATCTGACCGCGACCGCCCGCGCGTGTGAAAAGTTTCGCCAGATTTTGATCGTGCCCGCTGGTGAAAAGTGGCCGGACAACTCACTGCGTCCGGCACTTGAAGATTTTGCCGCCGCTGGCGGGCTGGTTTCGCGCCTTTCGCACCGTCGTTTATCTGCTGAAGCCCGCGCTGCCTGTGCTGTTTATCAACATCTGACACGGGCAGAACTTGAAGGCTGTAGTTCAGCGCGTGAGCTGAACCGTCGTGGATTTGCCGCCGATATCGCACTTTGTCTGGAGGAAGATGTCAGCGATTTTGCCTGCCAGTTGCAGGGCAAGTCCTTCACTTCGTTCCGCTGAAAGAAAATCGCTCTTTTTGATCCTCATGCGATCTATAACCCAGCCAAAGGTGTGTGATAGGTTTAATACTTATCATCTATCTTTTGCTGCGTTCTGCAGCGATGCTGTTTTTCCGGGACAGAAGACAATGAGCCACAGTAAATCGGATGCGTCAGAACATCCGCAGGGAGAAACCGCCGCCAGTAACGGGATCTCCGTTATTGCTTTATTGGTTGCTGCTGCTTTCTTTATGGAGTTTATCGACGGTACGGTGATTGCCACCGCACTGCCGCAAATGGCGATTTCCTTCGGCGTATCAGCGGTCGATCTCAATGCCGGGATGAGTGCGTATATGCTGACGCTGGCGGTACTTATCCCCGCCAGTGGCTGGGCGGCAGAACGTTTTGGTGCCCGCAACGTATTCACCTTTGCTCTCGCCGTCTTTACGCTGGCTTCGCTGTTTTGTGCCATGGCGACCAGCGTCAGTGAGTTTATCATTCTGCGTATTATTCAGGGTGTTGGCGGTGCGCTGATGGTGCCGGTCGGGCGTCTCACGGTGCTGAAAACTACGCCAAAACCACAGTTAATCAAAGCTATCGCCACGCTCACCTGGCCTGCGCTGGTGGCGCCGATCCTCGGGCCGCCGCTCGGTGGGTTCATTACCCATTACGCCTCATGGCACTGGATTTTCTATATCAATGTGCCGCTCGGAATTATTGCGATGATGCTGGCGTGGCGTCTGTTTCCTCAGGCACCTTCCGATGAACCCAAACATTTCGACAAACCGGGGTTCCTGCTCACCGGGCTGGCGATGCTTTCGCTGGTCACCGGGCTGGAGCTGATCAGCCAGGATCATATTTTGTGGACAACCGCCGGGCTGTTACTGGTCGCAGGTGTGGTGCTTTCGGTGCTGGCTGTGCGTCATCTTTACCGCGACCCCGCGCCGATGGTGAATCTGGGGTCGATGGTGATCCCGACATTTCGTATTAGTATGGGCGGCGGTTCGTTGTTTCGCGTGACCATCAGCGCGGTGCCGTTCCTGCTGCCGCTGATGTTACAGGTCGGATTTGGTATGGATCCGTTCCATGCCGGTTTACTGGTGCTGGCGGTGTTTGCCGGTAATCTGGCGATGAAACCGGCGACCACGCCGCTGATCCGCCGTTTCGGCTTCCGTCCGGTGCTGGTGGTGAATGGCCTGCTGAGCGTTTTCTCACTGCTGTTCTGCGCGTTTCTGACGCCGGGCACGCCGGACTGGCTGGTGATGTTATTGCTGTTTCTCGGCGGCCTTAGCCGTTCAATGCAGTTTACCGGCATCAGTACGCTGGCATTTTCTGATGTGCCTGCAAAACAAATGGCCGATGCTAATACGCTGTTCAGCACGGTGCTGCAACTGTCGGTCGGGCTTGGGATCACGGTCGGTGCGCTAGGTACGCGCCTGGGTGAACAACTGGCAGATGCGCTGCATTGGGAGTCCGTCCCCGGCATGAGTTTCAAAGTGGCTTTTATTGTTATCGCGGTGCTGACCCTGATTGGCTGGCTGGATATGTTGCGTCTGAAACCGGATGCAGGTTCATCTGTTTCGGGCAAAAAGTAAATCGCTGCTCTATGCTGAGTCGTGTTAATTAACCCCTTTGGGAGACCCCGATGTTCACAGGATTAAGTGCTTTTCCTCTCACCCCGCTGACGGATAAAGGCATTGATGAGAAATCTTTTGTCAGGCTAATGTCGCGTCTGGTGAGTGCGGGTGTGGATTCCATCGGCGCACTGGGCTCGACGGGCAGTTATGCTTATCTGAAACACAGTGAACGTGACCGCGTTGCCCGGCTGGCGGTAGAACACGCTGAGGGTATTCCCGTGATGGTCAGTATCGGTTCAGTGCGTACCTCTGACGTGCTGCACCTTGCGGAAGATGCCCAGCGGGCGGGTGTGAGTGCTGTATTACTGGCACCTGTGTCGTATCAGAAACTCACCAGTGATGAAGTCTTCACGTTGTATGAAACGGTGACCCGTCATCTTTCGGTGCCGCTGTGCGTTTACGATAATCCTGCCACGACGCATTTTGATTTCACCGATGAGCTTTACGGGCGTATCGCTCAACTGCCGCATGTTGCCAGTATTAAAATTCCCGGGTTATCTGCTGACCCTGTTGCCACGCAAAGACGTCTGGCGGCGCTTCGTCCGTTGGTTCCGGCGCATGTGACGCTCGGCGCGGCGGGTGATCTGGCTGCTGCCACGGTTCTGACGCAGGGCGGCGATGTGTGGTATTCGGTCATTGCCGGATTGTTCCCGGAAATTCCGGTGGCGATCACACGTGCAGCACAAAACGGGGATACCCAAACTGCGCAGTCTTTATCGGCACAGCTTGAGCCTTTATGGGAAATGTTCCGCCAGCACGGAAGCCTGCGCGTTGTGGCAGCCGCCGCAGAAATTCTCGGCCTGGTTTCTGCCCCATGTCTGCCGTTACCGCTTCAGTCTGTTACGGGTGATGAACGCCAGCGACTGGCACGTGTTATTGAACAGCTTAATTTGCGAGCCTGATATTCGCGGCGGAAATATTTCCGCCGATATTTATTTCATCTGCGCAGCAGGTAAGAGTTATTTATTTTATAAATAGATGGCATTGCTATTATTCATCATGTTTATTAATTTCTGATACATAGAAAGTTCCTCTTTTTGCCTTTCACCCTGTGTTAGACTGGGTTGCCTAAAAATGAAGTTTCAACTTTCGTCGATGTGATTATTTAAAAAATAAGGATATTTATGCTGACACAGGCAAAAAGTAGGCATCAGTCCAAAGATGACCTTTTTCTTCAAAGACTTAAAAATAAACAACTCGCGAAACTCACTCAGACAATAAAAAATACCATCCATACATACGAGTTTCAAAATAAGTTGGCGCACGATCGTAATTTCAATAACATAGAGAAAACCGTTCAGGAGTCCTGGGCTGCTGCTGTTATTCTCAGGAATGCCAATGTCTTCGGCGAAACGGTTTATAAACTCTGCGGTAAGTTAAAGAGCATATGGTCAGAAAGTAATAACTCTGAGGAGTTTGCTTTTTTTAAAAAAGAAGTTGAAGCAGATGTTGATATCGATGGTCAGTTTGCAAGGATATCCAAACAGGATATTACCTCTGTTCTGTTGTCTGCAGAATATTCAGCAGAAATGTTCGTCAGAAAAATACAGTTACTTAAATCGATGGGGACGTTTATCATCGATCATGCGATTCATGATGCGGGTAAATATGCGTTTTTGTTTAAAAATAATGCCTCCCCGGTGGAAAAAATAAAACAAAGGAACAGACCGGCCAGTCTGTTCACTGTCAGGGGGCGGAGCGGCGTGCTATCGAAAACTTATCGTGAAGACATCGGTATTCTTGATAAAGCCACCTTCGATCAGCTTGACCCAAAACTGCAAAAAATATTAACCATTAACGGACTGACGAAAATTCGACCGCTTTTTAGGACCCGGATCAGTCACAAACTGGCTGATGGCAGTCGCGCATTTGTGGAACGTATGTTTGACCGCGATAACCCTTTGCTCGCCTCTATCTCCGGCAGTACCGCAGACATATTTATTGCAGCAGAAGTTCTTGACGATAAACTGAATCAGTCTCAGCTTGATCAGTTAACTCTTTCCGCTATCGCCCTGATTGTCGGGGGCGGCTATCATGCTATGCACGAAGTCATTAATATCCGTTCACCACACCTTAATGTTATCGCCAGCATTGAAAGCCAGATGCGACTAAAAAATTGTAGTGCAGAGTTGCAGGAATATATCGCGGCTTTACATGATGCCTGCGACCGGCTCAGATAATTTATTCCCCCGCTTTTTACCGGCAGGGTCCTGCACAGTGAGGATGCTGCCGCTTTTACGTCACGGCTTCTGCATTCACCCTTTTTGTTGATTACCATCCCTATGATTGCGCTGAAATTGCTCAGGATGGCAGCCTTTTGACTTTTAAGTCCTGCGCCCTGTCGGCAAAGCAGAACCATTTATCTTATTAATAGATATTTTCCATTTCTATTATTCATTAAGTTTATTAATAAACCTAAACTAACGATTTAATCCGTTTGGTTATTTCCTTGTGTTAGACTCCGCTGCCAAAAAATGAAATCTGATTTTTTGCAGAAGTGATTCTTTTAAATAATAAGGAAATTTATGCTGCCACAGGCAAGAAATGGATCCCAGTCCAAAGATGATTTATTTATATACAGATTGAAAAACAAACAACTTGCTCAACTCACCAGCACGAAAAGAAAGTTAAGCCATACTTATGAGTTTCAGGGGAAGTTGGTACATGATCGCAACTTCAACAATATAGAGAAAACGGTTCAGGAATCCTGGGCTGCCGCCGTTATTCTCAGGAACGCCCTTGTTTTTGGTGAGACGATTTATATTCTTTGCGCTAAGTTTGCGAAGATATGGTTAAAGAATAACAGCTCTGAAGAATTTGATTTTTTTGCAAATGAAGTTAAAAAAAATGTAGATACCACTGGCCAGTTTGCAAGGGTATTCAAACAGGATATTACCTCCACCCTTCTGTCATCAGAATATTCAGCAGAAATTTTCGCCAAAAAAATACTGCTAGTTAAGGCTATGGGTGAATTTATCATCAATCATGCCATTAATGATGCGGGGAAATACCCATTTCTGTTTAAAGATAATGTTCCTCCGGTAGCAAAAATAGTGCAAAGAAACAGGCCTGACAGTCTGTTCACCGTGAGGGGACGCAGTGGCGTGATGTCGAATGCCTATCGTGAAGATATCGGTATTCTTGACCAAGCCGTCTTCAGTCAGCTTGACCCGAAACTGCAAAAAATATTAACCATTAACGGCCTGACGAAAAACAGACCGCTTTTCCGTACCCGTATCAGTCATAAACTGGCAGGCGGCAGTCCGGCATTTGTTGAACGCATGTTTGATCGTGATAATCCTTTGCTGGCTTCTATCTCGGGCAGCACCGCCTGTTTATTTACGGCGGCAGATGTTCTGGACGATAAACTGAGTCAGTCTCAGCTTGATCAGATAACCCTGTCCGCTATCGCCCTGTTCGTCGGGGGCGGCTATCATTCCGTGCACGAAATCATCAATATCCGTTCACCGCATCTTAATGTTATGGCAAGCATTGAGAGCCAGATGCGGCTTAAAAACCGTGGTGCGGAATTGCAGGAATATGTGGCGGCTTTACATGCCTCACGCGATCTCCTGAGATAATTTGCTATTCCCCTCTATTTTAACGGCGACACCCTCCCGCGGGGGGATGCCGCCGCTTTTATGTCACCCAACAAACAGCCACCCTTTTTGACCCTTATTCCCCCGTTTGATTTCGCTTAAATCGCTTAAGGTGGCAGCATCATGAACCTTTTCTGCCTGCGCGCTGGCGCGGTGCAAAACCACTAAAGGCTATTCAGGCGTGGCAAAATCATTTTTACGCAGTGGCAGTCTCAACGACATCCTCGCGCTGGGCGAAAACGGGCAGCCGGTATACGCATCAGCCCTGCAATTACGGGAAACCTTACGCCTGCGTAAACAACCCGCAATCGCGGATTGTCTGGCTATTCCTCAACTCAATGAGGCCGGTGACCGTCTCGACTGGTATTCCCCTCGCGAAGGCAAAGTGGTTTCCTGGGCGGCTGCCACGGACGCGGCGCGTGCCTCGGCCTTACGTCAGCTGGAAAACTGCCTCGATGTCGTGTCGCAAATCAGCAAAGCCGCTAAATCCTCTGAAAAATCAGCCAGTCAGTTTTTTGGTGCGCTACTGGAAAAAGCCTTTCGTTTTCCGGATCAGAACCACGTTTATCTGGTCGGCGGCCAGCCTGTTCTGACGTTCTGGGGCTTTGTCAGCCTCGACAGCACAGCCAGTGCCGAACCTTTTGCCGCCCTGCGCGATACGCTCAAAGCTGACGAACCGTTGCCTTCACTTTCGCTGGCCGCCGAAAAAGTCAAAACGCCTGAACCGGTTATCGCGCCTGAAGCGCCAGTGCGTGTGATAAAAACCATTGAGGCGCGCGCCGCAGAACAGGAGGCCGTCACGCCTGAACCGGTTGCTGCACCGCGCCGTAAAATATCGACACTGATCTGGGCACTGCCGGTGGCGGCGCTGGTCGTGGCCGGTTCGGCTGCGGGCTGGTTGTATTCGCGCACGCCTGCACCGAAAGCTGAGATAGCTCAAACCGAAACCCGGAAACCTGCTCCGGTAGCCGAACCTGCGGTGATCGCCCCGCCACCGGTTGCTGAACCTGCGAAGGCACCGGAAGTTACAGCATCAGAAGTGAAAGCATCAGAAGTGAAAGCCCCGCAAGCCGCGCCTGCTGCTGTAGTGGTGCCTGCGCCAGAGCCGGTCGCGGAAGTCGAGAAAACGCCGGTAGTGGCAGAGCCTGCCCCAGCGCCAGTCAGCAAAAATGCGCTGGTACTTCCGCCGGATGCGGTAAAAATCGGTTCGACGAAATTCCTCAACGGCAACTGGAATGGCATCGTTGAAATCAAAGACCCGGTTACCGGCAAGCCGCCGGTGCTGCGTTATCAGTTCAAACAGGGTCAGGGTACGGTGAAAATTACCTATGGTGCAGGTGTTACCTGTCGCGCGCCGGTTAATGCCGGGCTGATGCAGTCAGGAAACCTGGTGATCAATACCCGTTACAGAGCGAAATGCAGTGACGGCTCCCGATATCAGATGCCGGAAATCAGTTGTACCCAGGGCGCGACTGGCGCTGCCGTGTGTCAGGGCCGTTATAACGGCGACACGGTTTACCCAATGACGATTAAGCGCGAAGGTAAATAAGACCATGCTGGCAACCATTACTGATTTTAAACAAAAGATTACTCTGATCCGGGACAGCGGCATCCAGTTCCTCGACTTCTCGCTTAAGCCGGTCTGGGATCTCGAACTGCCTGCCAAATTTGTGCGTAAAAGTGCCAACGGCCCGCTGTTGCGACTGGATTATAATCCGCAAAATGGCCGTCACTTTTTACCGGCAACCGATGGCGGCGCGCCGGAAGTCGTGCGCCCTGAGTTCAGTTTTCCGCTGGAACAGTCGCTGAAATTGCTGGATCAAATCTGGCTGCCGCTGCCTTTCCTGCGCTTTAATCCGCCGCGCACTTTCATGGCCGGCCCGGATAACTGGGCGCGGGTGCAAATCCGTCAGCTGGATACGCCGGAAGCGGACGGCAGCACGCACCGCGTGGTGATTGCTTTTGATACCCGCGTGGTGGAAGGCGATGATGAACAAACTCAGCTCGCCCCTACGCCTGATGATGTGAAAAACGGCATCAGTTTTGCGCTGGCCTGGCATAACGACGAACTGCCGGATTTCCTTGACCAGACCTGGGTTGACGGCTGGCTGCGTGAAGTGTTTACCGAACAATCCGCCATTCGCGAAAAGCGTGAGGCGCGCAACATCAAAGTTGCCCTGCGCGAGTTTGAATATCAGGCGCACTACCTGAATTTGCTGGAAATGCTCGGCAGTCAGCTGGGTATTCCAGAGCTTAAAATCAGCGGTGCCACCTTGCAGGAACCGGCGATCAACGTGGATTTGATCCTCGATGTCGGTAACTCGCATACCTGCGGCATTCTGGTTGAAGATCACGTTGGCGAAACAGACGGTCTGAAGCAGACCAGCGAACTGCAACTGCGCGACCTTTCTCAGCCGCATTTTCTCTATAACGAACTGTTCGAAAGCCGCGTGGAGTTTGCTCAGGCGCGCTTCGGCAAACCTAACTTTTCTGCCGAAAGTGGCCGGGATGATGCGTTTATCTGGCCGTCGATTTTACGTGCCGGTCGCGAAGCCAGTCGTCTGGCTTTACTGCGCGAAGGCACCGAAGGATCAACCGGGATTTCCAGCCCGCGCCGCTATTTGTGGGATGAAGACAGTTATACGCCGGGCTGGCGTTTCAGTCAGGGCGGGCACGGCGCGATCACTGAACCGGTCGCGGCGGCCATGCCGCTGACGTTTCTGATTAACGATGAAGGCCAGCCGCTGTCTGATTTGCCTGTTGAAGATCGTCTTCCGGTGTTTTCGGCGCACTACAGCCGCAGTTCTGTGATGACGCTGATGTTGTCCGAACTGCTGGCGCAGGCGCTGATGCAAATCAACAGCCCGGCTCAGCGAACCAAAATGCTGCGATCTTCCGCCCCGCGTCAGTTACGCAATATCATTCTTACCCTGCCTTCGGCGATGCCTAAACCGGAGCGCGAAATCTTCCGCCGTCGTATGCAGGAAGCGATTGGTCTGGTGTGGAAATCGATGGGCTGGCATCCGTCTGATGACGGTTTTAAACATCCGGCCGACAAGGCGAAAAGCCTGATGCCGGTACCGGATGTGCAGATGGAATGGGACGAAGCCACTTGTGGTCAGATGGTGTATCTGTATAACGAAACGCAGGTGAATTTCGGCGGACATACCGGTGAATTTTTTGCCAGCATGGCGCGTCCTGACCGTGAACTGGCGGATGACGAACCAGTTGGCAAAACCCTGCGCATCGCCTCCATTGATATCGGCGGCGGTACTACCGATCTGGCTATCACCCAATACTGGCTGGATGACGGTATGGGGAATAACGTCAAAATCACCCCGCGTCTGCTGTTCCGCGAAGGCTTCAAAGTGGCGGGCGACGATATTCTGCTCGACGTCATTCAGCTCTACATTTTGCCAGCGCTGCATGCGGCACTGAAAAAGGCCGGTCTGGCGAATCCTGACGGGCTGATGACACGTCTGTTCGGCAGTGAAGGTCGCATGGACGGGCACGCAACGCTGCGCCAGCAAAGCACGTTGCAAATTTTCATTCCGCTGGCCCATGCGGTGCTGGAAGTGTATGAACGCTTTGACCCGCTGGACACCCACGCGGAAATTGACGCACCGTTTGGTGAGTTGCTGGAACAGCCGCCGACGCAAAAAGTGCTCGATTATCTGCACACAGAAATCCAGCGCGTGCTGCCTGCCGGTTCCGCGGTCTTTGATATTTTGCGGACACCGCTGGTGCTCAAGCTAAGCAAGCTGCACGGTGAATTTTTATCCAACCGGATGAGTATTACTCAGAATCTGCGTTCACTGTGTGAAGTCGTGTCGTTGCATGATTGCGATGTCCTGCTGCTGACCGGCCGCCCTTCGCGTTTCCCGGGGATTCAGGCGTTGTTCCGTCACCTGCAACCGCTGCCGATTAACCGCATGTTATCGCTCGACGGTTATCACACCAGCGGCTGGTATCCGTTTAATAAACTCGGTCGCATCGATAACCCGAAATCTACCGCCGCCGTGGGCGCAATGCTGTGTCTGCTGGCGCTGGATCTGCGTCTGCCGGGCTTCTATTTCAAAGCCGGTGATTTCCAGCCTTATTCGACGGTACGTTATCTGGGCATGCTCGATGGCAATCAGGCGCTGACCGACGAGAACGTCTGTTACAGCGATATTGACCTCGATGCCCATGATTACAAACTCGACAGCGCGGCCAGTTTCCGTATTCGTGGTGCCATTTGTCTGGGCTTCCGTCAGCTGGAAAATGACCGCTGGCCTGCGTCACCGCTGTATACCCTGTCAATTGCCGAACCTGAACTGGCGCGTAAAGTGGCCGGTGACAGCGTGCTGCGGGTGAAACTGGCGGTGAAAAAAGGCGAAGACCACCCGACGCCTGAATTTTTTGATATTGCCAGCGCAGTGCTGGATAACGGCACCAAAGTGCCCGTTCATCACCTGCGTCTGCGGCTAAATACACTGGGCGAAAGCCATTACTGGATCGACAGTGGGAGCGTATTCGTCTCATGACAACCAGCACAACAGCAACAATCCCGGCACAGGCAGTGACTACAAATGTGCTGCAACGTCAGTTTGCCGCCGCGTCTGACACCATCGGTGACGCGCTGAACTGGGTGGAAAACACCCGCGCTCAGGCACCGCGTTTAGATCTCGAAGCAGACCGGCTGAATTTGCAGTTAAAACGCTGCCGCGATAAAGCGCAGCGTCTGGCACTGGCCTGCGAGCTGCCGCCCGCGCTGGGCTTTTACGGTCATTCTCAGGCGGGAAAATCCTATCTGATCTGCTCGCTGGCAGCGGGGAATTATGGCCGGCTGGAAACCCGTCTGGGCGGCGTGACGCTGGATTATCTGACGCAAATTAATCCGGGCAACCGCACTGCACGCCTTGCCACCCGTTTCACCCGCCAGTCTGATGTGCGTGACCGGGCTTTCCCGGTGCGCGTGTTGTTACTGAATGAGCCTGATCTGGCCCGCATTGTTATCCGCGCCTTCAAGCCGGACAGTCATTATCACGTGCCGGATACGCAGCAGATCACCGAGCATCTGAATAAGCTGATGATGCATCGCCAGCCGGAGCCGGTTGAAGGCTTCAGCAGCGAGCAGATGATGGGATTATGGGATTCTATGATTCGGCTGGATGCTCGCCGTTTTCGCCACCTCAATGCGCATTTCTGGCCGGTTGCGGTAAATCTCGCGCCGTATCTGACTGTCGATGACCGTGCGCGTTTGTTTTCCATACTGTGGGACAACGTGCCCGCGCTGACCACGGCTTACCGTCATTACGCGCATACGCTGCAACATCTGGGCGGCGCAAAAAGTCTGCTGGCTCCGCTCAGCGTGCTGGTTGATGATGCGATGCAACCGGCGGATGGGATCTTCAGTCAGTCTCCGGCTTTTGACATTGAGATTTCCGTCTGCCCCGAATTTGAAGGTACGGTCACTGCGCCGGTGACGTTGTCACTTGAAGAGCTGACCTTGCTGGCCGCAGAAGTGCAAATCCCCCTGCTTTCGCCGCCACGCGAAGCGTTATTCGAACAGTTTGATTTACTGGATTTACCGGGCTACGGCAGCGCTGAAAACGATGAAAGTGACGATGATGGCGGTGATGATATCAGCCCGCTGTTTCGTGCCAAAGTCGCTTATCTGCCGGAACGTTACACCGACCGCCATGAGATGAATATGCTGATGGTCTGCACCGCTGCGGATAAACGCGATGATGTGGTCGCCGTGGGCCGGATGCTTGAGCATTGGGTGAAAGAGATGCACGGCGAAAACACACAGGTGCGCAGCCGCCGTAAACCAGGGCTGGTGTGGGTGCTGACCCCGTTCGACCGGCGGATGACGCAGTCTGTGCATTTCGACGAGGCCGTCCAGCGTCATGTCGGCAATCCGGGCGATGCCTGGGGCGCGCTGCTGGCGATGGACGAGCGGGGTCTGCAACGCATGGCGGATTATTTGGTGGCTGAAATTCGTCCTGATGTGCGTCTCAACCGTTTGAGTGAATTGCGTGATGAACTGCATCGTGAACTGGCGGATAACCTGCTGGGTCGCTGGTATCAGGAAGGCGAAGCGGCTGACCCGTTGCAGAAACAGCGCACGGTACAAACAGTGATTAAAGCGCTGCAAACCCGCACCGGCGTTCATGGCGAACTCCTGGAAAAGCTGTTGCCGGGCCGCGACGAGCTGCACCGTATTTATCTGGAGCATACCGGCCAGCCAGTGGAGTCCGGAGCTCAGGATCAAAACGGTGCAGAGAGTTTTGGTATTGGCATCGATATTGATCTGTTCGCTGAACAACAGGACGCGCCAGTCTGGCAGGCTAAACCGGATGACGGCACCGCCTTTGCCCGTCAGGTACAGCGTTACTGGATCAACCATCTGCGCAGCCTGCCGGAAAACGAACCCTTGATCGCCCTGCTTGGCGTGGCGAAACCGACGGTTGAATTGCTGATGGAAGAGCTGATCACCGCCAGTTTCCGACTCAATATGGGCGACGCGCTGGTGCGGTCTCTGGGCAGTACATTACCGGCGGGCGCGCGTGAACACGATCATCACGCCGACCGGCAGGTTTCCCGTGCGCTGACCGTGCTGGGTGATTTTGTGGCGTGGCTGGGTTTTGAAAAACAACCGGAAGCTGAGCGTCCGGAAAGCCGTATTAACAAAGGCCACAAGATTTTCGCCAAACCGAAGAAAAGTGTCGCCAGCTGGAAATCATCCCAGCGCCTGACCAAACTATCGGCTACTCCGACCAATTCCACCGCGTTTTATATCTACGACTGGCTGGTGGGTTTGCAGGAAAGCATCATGCGTAATGCAGGTTACGCAGCGGGCGGTGAAATCCCGGCAACACAGCGCGACAGTCTGGCGCGGTTGCTGAAGGTGTTGAGAGTCGCAAGCTGATAAAAAAACCGGGACATCAGCGTGGTGTTCCGGGTTTATGTATGACCGGTGTGGGTTATTGTTTAAAAGAAGATTTAAAAAGTGTTTGCTGGCAGCATGCACCCTGAATTTTTTTCTACATACTCCTCAGCACAATAAGTAAAATCATGTGCAAATGATCACGGCCTCATGAACAAACCGGACAGCAAGATGAATGTAACCCGCATTACTCCCTCTTTTATTTTCCCGACAAAAATCACGCATAAACACAGCCGGTACCGAGGGCTTTCCATGCTGTCCGGTGCGTTTTTATGTGTCGCATTGTTCAGTACACCAGCCTATGCCGGCTGGTATCAGGTACGTAATTACATCGGAACTGTAGGTAGCTATCCCGTTCACGTCTCACTGCAAAACTATGATGAGTTAAATCGTGGAGAAGCCAGGCAGAAAAAAATTGACGGGAGTTACTACTACGATGCAAACCGACGCCCTATCGCTTTAGTGGGTACGCGCCATGCGGATGGCAAGATGGTTCTTTGCGAAGCGACGCCTCCCGATACTCTCGGAGACAGTCCGGTGGTGCCGAAGCCGACATCCGCACGTCCCAATCCTTGTCCGATTGAACTCAGCGTTGAGAGCGGAAAAGTGACGGGTATCTGGAATGACGGAAAAAAATCCCTGGATATACGTCTGCAAGAAGTGGCTCAACTTGATAACACTGACGACAAAAGTCAGGAGATAAAACCTTCCGGGGATGTGGAAATTCCTATGTGGTATCACACGAAAACGCATTTATTATTAGGGATTTACCAGCAAGCGCAGGACTGTGCCTTTTCAATGAGGAAGCTGCGGTTCATTAATATCCGAACGGGTAAAACGGACAAAGAAATGGCATTTGAATGCGGTGCTGGCACCGTCGCAACCTCCATTTACAGTAATGTGTGGCAAGGAAGCAGTGATAAACATGTCACGATTGAATTCCCTGGTGGCTTTAACAATATGGGTGAAGACAGAGATGTTTTGATTGAGTAAGCGCAGAGTGACCGGCTGCTGAAAAAGCGCAATCTGAGTTACACAAAATGCCGGTAAGGCGACTATAAGTATGGGGTCAGGAAATTTCATTCACCGCTCTGAGCGTTCGCAAAGAGCCGAAAAGGAGTCCATATGACTGATATCGCTAAGTTACTCGGCAAAGAAGCTGATTCACTGCTGCAGCATCAATGTTCCACCATCACCGCCGATCAGCTTTATCTTCCCGGCAGCGATTTTGTTGACCGTGTAATGATCGACAATAACCGCTCTCCCCGCGTGCTGGCCGCAATGCAAAACTTGTATAACACCGGACGCTTAGCCAAAACGGGTTATCTGTCCATTTTGCCGGTGGATCAGGGCGTCGAGCACTCCGCAGGCGCTTCCTTTGCCGCGAATCCCCTCTACTTCGATCCTAAAAATATTGTCGAACTGGCTCTTGAAGCCGGCTGTAACTGTGTGGCATCCACATACGGTGTCTTAGCATCAGTTTCACGCCGCTATGCCCATAAAATTCCGTTCCTGGTCAAGCTGAATCATAACGAAACCCTGAGCTATCCGACGCAATACGACCAGACGTTGTATGCCAGCGTGGAACAGGCATTCAATCTTGGTGCGCAGGCAGTCGGTGCGACGATTTATTTTGGCTCGGAACAATCTCGCCGCCAGATTGAAGAAATTTCAGCCGCTTTCGAGCGTGCGCATGAACTGGGAATGGTCACTGTTTTATGGGCATATCTGCGTAATCCGGCGTTTGTGAAAGACGGCAAGGATTATCATTCCAGCGCCGATTTGACCGGACAAGCCAACCATCTGGCTGCGACCATTGGCGCGGATATCGTGAAACAGAAAATGGCGGAAAATAACGGCGGCTATACCGCGGTGAAATTCGGTTATACCGATGAGCGCGTGTATTCGAAACTGACCACCGATCACCCTATCGATCTGGTACGTTATCAGCTGGCTAACTGTTATATGGGGCGTGCAGGTTTAATTAATTCCGGCGGTGCAGCCGGGGAAAATGATATCCAGGAATCGGTCCGTACGGCAGTTATCAATAAACGTGCTGGTGGCATGGGTCTGATTCTGGGGCGTAAGGCCTTTAAGAAATCTATGAAAGAAGGTGTTGCGTTAATAAACGCCGTGCAGGATGTTTATCTGGATAAGAAAGTCACTATTGCCTGATGGTTTTTTAGCAATGTAAGTCTGACAGTGTAAGTTGAGTAATATGTGTCTGCTGGCCGGAAGGTTTCTTCCGGCTTTTTCAGGCATCATCTCAGAATATTTTGTTTTTAATTAACTTCAGACAGCTGAGTAATTCCGAATCCGATAGAAGATTGAATTTCGCCATTATCTTTCTTTTATGCACGCTGACGGACTTCTCTGCTATCTGCAATTTTCTGGCAATATGCCCCACATCCTTACCCGCGTGGATCAGCGTTGCAACTCTGGCCTCTTTTGCAGACAACTCTGGTTGCCTGCAGTTGGCACAATCACGTGGCAACTGGTCAGGACTGCCTGTCGTGTGGTTCGCCCAGCCGCTGATCACCCGTTTTCTGATGTGTTCCAGAGAGCTCTTACGGTTAATAAAAATAATATTAGTAATACACAACGGCAGGTCTGTCATGAACGGCACTGTCCGGCAGTCGTACACGGCAATAATCAGACTGTGCGGAGTGCGTTGCTGAAATAGTGGCTGGCAAATAGTACTTTCGCCAGCGCTGAATCTTTTAACGATAATGTTCGCAGCAGGAATGTTTTCTTCAGTCAGATCAGATATCTGTACAGGAATTTTCTTTTCCAGAGAAAATATCTGCGTAAGGAAATTCTCCATACCATAACGATATGCTGCATTCGGATCATCAAAAATAATATTTAACATGACGGGCTTCAGCTTATTAAGATAATAAATAGCGCCTGTTATCCTCTTGCAGGCTTGCGGCTGATATTACTCAGTTATGGGGAGTGCTCAACATTTTTCGAGTCTACTTTTACACCATAAAAACTGTTGATTTTAAAATTCCCCTGTTCAATGAGTGAATTGTATCTTACGGATACTCCTTTTCTGTAATAACCCCGGATAAAGATAATCCCATGAGGGGTGGTTAATGACTCGCTTCGCCTGCCGCTTAATCTGATTAAACAAAATTCAAAAATTTTATCGGAACATCAAAGCAGTAACGCTAGAATGTTCACTATATTTTCTGCATTCAGCCGATCAAAATTCTCACGGTTGTTTCTCCGACTGTCTCAGGGGGCATACGGATGTTGATAGGGATAGATTTAGGTACTTCAAACTGTGCTGTTTCGATTTGGCAGGACGGTCAGTCTCTGCTGGTTCCCAATGTCTATGGAAAAAATCTGACCCCTTCGGTGGTCGGGATAGACGATGACGGACATATGCTGGTCGGGGCCCCCGCACATGCACGCTTATTTACTCATCCGGAACTTACCCTCGCCAGTTTCAAACGTTTCATGGGAACGGATCATTCATTCCGACTGGGTAACCAGCATTTTCGTGCTGAAGAACTGTCCGCCCTGCTTCTGCGTAGCCTGAAAGCAGACGTGGAACAGCACTGTGGCTGCAAGTGTGACCGCGCCATCATCACCGTCCCTGCTTACTTCAACGATGTACAACGTAACGCGGTCAGGGCTGCGGGTGAACTCGCAGGGCTGCATGTTGAACGTTTGCTTAACGAGCCGACCGCCGCATCGCTGGCTTACGGAATGGCAAATCAGCAGGAACATAAATTTCTGGTGTTTGACCTGGGCGGCGGCACTTTTGATGTCTCGATCATCGATATGTTTGAAGGCGTGATCGAAGTCCGCGCCAGCAGCGGCGATGTCTTCCTTGGCGGTGATGATTTCACGCGCAGTCTTGCCAGCTGGATGTTGAACCAATATCCCCGTCTGGATAAAGAAAATACCGCATTGTTCGGACAATTACTGACACTGGCTGAAAAAGCCAAGTGCCAGCTGACGACTGAAGAGAGCACCACACTGCAATACCAGTGGCAGGGTGAAACTCTTAGCTGGAACCTCACTACCGACATTCTGTTGCAGTGCTGCGAAAGCACGCTGGAGCGGATGAAAAAGCCGGTGATGCAGGCACTGCGTGATGCCAGATTCTCGGCCGATGAAATGGATCACATCGTGCTGGTTGGTGGTGCCACGAGGATGCCGCTGGTACGTCAAACGGTAGCTCGTCTGTTCGGGCGCTTCCCACGCTGTGAGTTGCAACCCGATGAAGCCATTGCAATCGGGGCCGGTATTCAGGCCGGACTGGTGCTTCAGGATCAGGCACTCGACGATATTGTTCTCACTGACGTGATGCCATTTACACTCGGCATCGCTACTTCGCGTCGCAAGGGCGAAGGTTATGAAGATGGTCATTTCCTGCCGCTGATCGAGCGCAACAGTTTTGTGCCAGTGAGCCGGGTCGAAACCATCATCACGGTGTTTGACCAACAGAAACATCTGGATATCTGCGTTTATCAGGGAGAGTCCCGGCTTGTTTCCGATAACGTACTGCTCGGCATGCTCAGAGTTGATGTTCCTCCTCTCCCTGCCGGTGAGGCCAGCGCTGACGTCCGTTTCACTTACACTCTGGATGGTATTCTGGAGGTGGAGTGCAAGATCAACAGAACGGGCCTGAGCGAAAAACTGGTCATAGAAAAAGCGCCGGGCAGCCTCACACCCGCGCAAATTACAGAAAGCCTGCGAAAACTCGATGCCATCAAACAGCATCCGCGTGAACAACTGGTTAACCGGCAACTGGTGGCCGAAGCGAACGCGTATTATGAGCAGAGCCTCGGTGAACAGCGACAGTATATTGCCGATCACCTGTACCACTTTGAACGAATTCTTGATACGCAGGATGCCCGCCAGATCGCTGCAGCGCGCAAGGAAATCGAGGAACTGATCGCGTATCTGCGCAAGGAATGGGAGTAAACGGATGGGCATCTGGTCAGTCTTAGACATCGAACCTACTGATGATCTGAGCATTATCAAACGCGCTTACGCCCGGAAATTGAAAACCACGCGGCCAGATCAAGATCCGGTAGGCTATCAGCGGCTGAGGGAGGCGTTCGAGCAGGCGAAGGGTTATGCGGCGCGCTCTTTGCAGAGTGACGTTGTCACGGAGATTGTCGATGAATCCCCTTCTTTCACCTTACCGACGCCGGTTCACATTGAGCCTTTAAAAGAGCTCACGTCAGATATTGATGATGCGCTGGAGCAAGAATTAGAGGCGTTAAAGCCGGTGACAGAAATCATTGATGTCATGATGGAAGATGAAACCGAAGGCCTGAGCCTGCTGAAATCCGTGCTATCCGGCGGGCTTTTACAAAATCTGCGGCTGCGGGAAGTGTTCAGTCAGGAACTGGCTGCGCAACTGAGTGAGCGCGAGGGACTGTATTCGGCACTGCTTATTCATGTTTCAGAGGTCATGGGTTGGGATATTGACCATTATCAGCCGGAAGGTATTTCCCCATACAGGCTGGAGGCACTTCAGCATCAGGTTGAAATGACCGGTGCGAACTATTACTGGTCGCTCATGGAACGGGAGTATCAGAATTCAGCGCTTAACCGTTTGCGCCTGAGACTTCTGACAGTTGAAGGCGCTACGTTGCCGTGGTGGGCCAGACTGGTGCCAGATTTTATGACATCGCTGCACGACAAGCTCAGAGACATCAGGACTTATTATCCTGCACTGTTGCCGCGTTTAAATTCAGTTTTAGTGAAAACGTTGTCTGAAACCCGAGTGGTTTTGCGCTGGGGAATGGTATTTCTGACGGGCTTCTGGCTGTTGCTCATCATGCTGGCGACACGCGAACATCCGGATCCCTGGCGGTCACGTATCATACTCATTGCCATCATTGGCTTGTATACTCACGGCTACAGTTTTCTTGAACAAAAACTCCGTCGGTGGCCGCGAATATTGTGTGGCACGGTGTGCGCGTTCTCGCTGCTGTCGGTCGGTATTATTGTGAAGATAATGTTGGGCTTTTTCACGATGTTTAAGCCTGAAGCGGGAAACCTGGCTATGGCCGTCACCAATTACGCGGTACTCAGTGCCAGCAGTTTTTGCGTGCTATGGATGATGGCGCCAAAACACTGGAAGTGGTATGGCGTTCCACTTAACTCGATGATTATTTTAGTGATTTTTCCCTGGGAGTGTATGAAAAAAGCCTCAGGAGTGGTGGGTGTTGTGGCCTTCATTTTGCTGCTGGGAATGTATTCCCTGCTGATCGCTTTCGGCTTCCGTTAGTTATTGCGGGCGGGCTGCTTTTGATAAGCAAGCCCGCCCGGGTACTTATTCTGTCAGCACCCAGACACTGACACTGCCCCCGGCGCAGAAGAATACTGCCGATCCTTTTTCGTCAGTTTCGATGATCTCTTCGCGGTTACCCAGCAGGTCATGCCATTTTTTATTGCCGAAATTATCGCCCAGTTCGATGGCTTTTTCTCCGGCTTCACTGTTTGACATCACGACGACACAGCCCGGATGCTCGGCGGTACCGCTGCGGCTGAAGGCCAGACAGTTCGGGTGATCAAAATAATCGGTCTGAACGCCCCATGCGTGGGTTTGCCGCGCCTTGATCAGCGTTTCGAGTCCAGGGATCACCGGCATGTCGATGGTGTAACTGTTGCCATCATCGCCTTCATCTTCGTAATTCGCACCGCATAAGTCCGGATAAAAGACGATCGGCACGCCCTGTTCACGCAGTAAGATCAGCGCATAGGCCAGCGGTTTGAACCAGGGTTCAATAGGCGCTTCCAGTGACTGCAACGGCTGGGTGTCGTGGTTTGCCACCAGCGTGACGGCGTGCGCCGGATCGGCGGCTACCAGCGTATTGTCGAAAATCTGGCTCAGGTTGTAATCTGCGCCTTGCTTTGAAGCGTGATGAAAATTCAGCTGCAACGGCGCATCGAAAAGCATGGTTTTGCCTTCGACCTGCTCAATATAATTTTGCAGCGTCGGCACATCGTGCGACCAGTATTCAGCCACGATATAAATCGGTTCTTCTGCCTCATTCTGGACATGATCGATCCAGTCTTTATAAAACCATGCCGGTATGTGCTTGACCGCATCCAGACGGAATCCGGTGCAACCGGTTTGTTCCAGCAGCCAGCGCGCCCAGTATTTAAGCTCTTCGCTGACCGCATTGTTGCGAAAATCGACGTTGGCGCCCATCAGATAATCGTAGTTACCGAATTCGTCATCGACCTGATCATTCCAGCCGCCGCCGGTGTAATCATTAATGATTTTGAAGATGCCATTCTCGTCAGGATTTTCGATATGATCGACGCCGCTGAAGCAGTGGAAATCCCAGATGAATTTCGAATACTGGCCGTTGCGGGCAGCGAATATAAAGCGCGTCCAGGCATCTGCCTCAATGATGTCGTCACTGATTTCTTCACGATTATCGATATTGACGCGGTTTACCTGCACGCGCTCTTTCTCATCCGCACCCATTTTATGATTGAGCACCACATCGAGGATCACGCCCATTCCGTTAGACTTCAGCGCGTCGATGGCGGCGAGTAACCCCTCTTTGTCGCCGTATTTTGTTGCGCGGCTTCCCTTCTGGTCGAACTCACCCAAATCGAATAAATCGTAGGTGTCATAACCAACCGAGTAACCGCCGGAATCCCCTTTATAGGCAGGCGGGAGCCACGCGGCGGTGATACCGGTTTCTGCCAGCCATGCGGCCTTTTCGGCGACTTCCGGCCAGAGTTGTCCTCCGTCCGGGTAATACCAGTGAAAGAACTGAAACAACGTAGGATTCTGCATACAGGCTTTCCATTCAGATGACCGGGAAATGAAGTATGGAGCAGGAATGGAAAAAATGCGGCGCGGAGCAAAAAAAAGCCGGTCAGCGAGGTGACCGGCTTTGAGATTACGCGGGATTATGATCAGTCAATATCAGGATGCTGCGCAATCAGGTTCTTTCTTTTAGCTTCAAGTTCAACAATCTGAGCGTCAATATCTTCGATTTTCTGTTCGATATTGTCGTGATGTTCCTGAAGGATTTCTTTCGCTTCTGCGCGATCCGACGCGGCTGGCGTCGCACCTTTCAGCGGACGGTTAGCGGTTTCTTTCATGAAGATACCGGTCACCAGGCCGATGATTGCCACCACCATCAGGTAGTAAGCAGGCATATACAAGTTGCCGGTGGCTTCGACCAGCCAGGCGGCGATGGTCGGTGTCAGACCGGCAATCAGCACGGAGATGTTGAAAGCTATCGCCAGCGCGCTGTAGCGGATGTGCGTCGGGAACATGGCCGGCAGGGTCGATGCCATGACGCCGATGAAGCAGTTCAGCAATACCGCGAGGATCAGAAGTCCGGCGAAAATCAGCCCGACAACACCGCTGTTAATCAGAATGAAGCACGGGATAGCCAGAATGAACAGACCCACGCTGCCGATCAGAACAAACGGCTTACGGCCAAAGCGGTCACTCAGCAAGCCCATGAACGGCTGTACAAACAGCATACCGACCATGATGGCGATGATAATCAGCACGCCGTGGTCTTCTGAATAATGCAGGCTGTGAGACAGGTAGCTCGGCATGTACGTCAGCAACATGTAGTAAGTGACGTTAGTCGCAATCACCATCCCGACGCAGACGATCAGCGGTTTCCACTGCTTGGTCAGAATTTCACGGAAAGAGACTTTCGGCGGCTCTGCAATGTCCTTACGGGAATCGCTGTCGATTTTATCGACGTGCTGCTGGAACGTCGGGGTCTCTTCCAGTGCGTGACGCAGGTAGATACCGATCAGGCCAAGCGGTGCGGCGATGAAGAACGGAATACGCCAGCCCCATTCGAGGAAGTTGGTTTCACCGACAATGCTGGAAATCAATACCACCACGCCCGCGCCGAGGATAAAACCGGCGATAGAGCCGAAGTCCAGCCAGCTGCCGAGGAAGCCACGTTTTCTGTCAGGAGAATATTCGGCAACGAAAATCGCTGCGCCGGTGTATTCGCCCCCGACCGAGAAGCCTTGTGCCAGTTTAGCCAGTAACAGCAAAATCGGAGCCCAGATACCGATGGTGGCGTAACCGGGGATCAAACCGATACAGAAGGTACTCACCGACATGATAATGATGGTGACGGATAATACTTTCTGACGGCCAAACTTATCACCCAACGCACCAAAGAACAGGCCGCCCAGAGGCCTGACGAGGAACGGAACCGAGAAGGTAGCCAGTGCGGCAATCATCTGAATGCCCGGATCGGCGCCCGGGAAGAAGACCTGACCCAGTGCAAAAGCGACAAAGCCGTATACACCGAAGTCGAACCACTCCATTGCGTTACCTAACGCAGCTGCGGTGATCGCCTTCTTGAGCTTGGAATCGTCAATGATAGTAATATCGTTGATTTGCATCGGTTTAACGCGTTTCTTTCTTAATCTAATCATGTACATCCCTTTTCTAAAATAACTTCACTGTGTAAAGCGTGAGGTATGTGTTCAGCACCCTTAATCTATTTTGGGTATCAATTGTTATTTACGAAACCATGACATTATAGAATGTTTTTTACAGAAGGGAAAAATGTGATCAATGTTGCATTTTCGGCAGCGACCGCCGCCAGTGTGCAACGGTAAGTGGTAATGTGTTTTCAATTTAATGAAATTGCATTTCAATTAATAAACAAAAGCCCAAACACGGCTGATTTTATTGCCACTTATGAGGTGAATCATGGCGAAAGGTTCTCAGATTCAATTCAATTTTCACACGGTTCAGGACGCACAGACCGGCGCGCGTCTGACGCGTCTGACCCCGCCCGATGTGCTTTGCCATCGCAACTATTTCTATCAGAAATGCTTTACCCGCGACGGCGGCAGGCTGCTGTTTGCCGGTGAGTTTGATGGCAACCGCAATTATTATCTGCTGGATCTGCAGACCCAAAAGGCGGTTCAGCTGACGGAAGGCAAAGGTGACAATACCTTCGGTGGCTTCCTGTCACCCGACGATCAATATCTGTATTACGTGAAAAATGAGCGCAGTTTGCAGTGCGTAAAACTGGACGATTTCAGCGAAAAAACCGTTTATACCGTGCCGGAAGATTGGGTTGGATACGGCACCTGGGTCGCGAACAGTGAATGCACCAGTCTGGTGGGCATTGAAATCAGTCGTAAAGACTGGACGCCGCTGTCTGACTGGAAAATCTTCCAGGAGTTTTATCATAGTAATCCCCGCTGCCGCCTGTTGCGTGTCGATCTCATCAACGGCAAGTCCCGCGTGATACATGAAAAGAATGAATGGCTCGGGCATCCGATTTATCGTCCCTTTGACGACCATACCGTCGCATTCTGTCATGAAGGCCCGCACGATCTGGTGGATGCCCGCATGTGGCTGGTGAATGAGGATGGCAGCAATGTGCGCAAGGTGAAGGAACATGCACCGGGTGAAAGCTGTACGCACGAATTCTGGGTACCGGACGGCTCCGCGCTGATGTATGTGTCTTATCTGAAAGGCCAGCACGACCGCCATATCCGCCGTTTTGATCCGCAAACCGGCGAAGATATTTGCCTGATGACCATGCCTGCGTGTTCGCATCTGATGAGTAATGAAAACGGAACGCTGCTGGTCGGCGACGGTTCCGGCACGCCGGTTGATGTGAAAGATACCGCCAGCCATACGATTGAAAACGATCCATGGCTGTATATTTTCGACGCCCGTACCCGTCAGTATGCCCCGCTTGCCGCCCATAACAGTTCATGGCGTGTGCTGGATGGCGACCGTCAGGTGACGCATCCTCACCCTTCTTTCTCGCCGGACGATCGTCACGTGCTCTTTACCACCGATCACGAAGGCCTGCCGGCGCTGTATCTGGCAGAAATTCCGGATGCCCTGCTCAGCTCGTTAAGAAAGGACTAACCGATGTTTGTATTTAAAAAAGAGATCCCCTTACAGGATTTAGGTGACGGTGTAAGCCGTCGCGTTCTGGCACATAACGGCAGCATGATGGCCGTCGAAGTGTATTTTGAGGAAGGCGCAGTCGGGCCGATGCATAACCATGTGCATGAGCAACTGACGTACGTGCTTTCCGGTCGCTTCAAATTCACTATCGGCGAGGAAACTCACGAAGTGACCGCGGGCGACACGTTATACAAAAAACCGTACATCATGCACGGCTGCGTGTGTCTGGAGAAAGGGGTACTCCTCGATACCTTCACACCGCAACGACAGGATTTTCTGTAACCCATAAAAAACCGGTGCCACATGGGCACCGGTTTTTTTTGTCATCAAGAAAACGAAATCTTACGCGAGGATTTCACGCACGAAGGTTTCGATCTCTTTGTTCTGACAGTTCTCGAAGAAACATTTCTGGAAACGTTCACCGGTCACGGCGGTTTTCACCAGTTCAGGATCGATGGCACGCAGCGTATCGAGATAGTTTTCTTTCACTACCGCGGCTTTCACCTGGTTCAGAATACCGGCGTTGCGTACCTGAGGTTCTTTACGGTCAGCCGGATAACCCTGGCCTTTCACGCCGGTAAAGGCTTTCTCGAAAATGAAACGCACGTTGAGTTCTGCGCCCCAGCCAAAACCTTTGGCGAATGGCAGTGACAATGCGTTGCCATTATTGATTTGCGCGAACAGGAAAGCATCCGCCGGATCAATACAGTAACCGCAATTAACGCCCGGATGAATGTTCAGTGACATCAGCGCGCCCTGTCCGGTGCCGCAGCCAGCCACGACAAAATCAACCGCTTTGGAGTTGAGTAAAATGCTGGCCATGATGCCCAGATGGATGTAAGTCAGGTGGTGATCCTGCTCATCAGACATGCCCACGTTGTACACCGGATATTCTTTCTCAGATGCCACTGCGTTCAGTTCTTTCAGGATAATCGCGTTTTTAGCGGCCTGACTGTTTTCCATCATCAATGCAATTTTCATGAGATTTCCTCTTTGGGCAGCGGTGTGACCCGCCGCTGTCGGTGATTATTGAGCAATAATTGGCGTAATTAACGAGCCAGCCAGCCGCCGTCAACGGCAATCGTGTAGCCATTAATATAGTCGGATGCCGGAGAAGACAGGAAAACAACCGGTCCCATCAGATCAGATGGCAAACCCCAGCGACCTGCAGGAATACGCCCCAGGATTTCTTCGCTGCGCGCTTCATCGGCACGAAGTTGCTGGGTGTTGTTGGTGGCCATGTAGCCCGGTGCAATGGCATTCACATTGATATTGTGTTTCGCCCATTCGTTCGCCAGCAGACGGGTGACGCCCATCACGGCACTTTTCGATGCGGTGTAGGAAGGGACGCGAATGCCGCCCTGATAAGAAAGCATCGATGCAATGTTAATGATTTTGCCGCCGGTGCCCTGCGCGATGAATTGTTTTGCCACCGCTTGTGACATGAAGAAGACAGATTTGATGTTCAGGTTCATGACGTCATCCCAGTTCTTTTCGCTGAACTCAATGGCGTCTTCACGGCGAATAATGCCGGCATTATTGACCAGAATGTCGATATGGCCCATTTCCGCCACCGCACGTTCGAGCAGCGCCGGGATCACTTTAGTATCGCTAAGATCGGCTGTCAGGCTCAGGAAACGACGCCCTGTCGCGCCGACACGTTCGATGGTTTCAGTAGGTTCGACAATATTGATGCCGATAATGTCACACCCTGCTTCAGCAAGGCCAATGGCCATACCTTGCCCCAAACCGGTATCACAGCCGGTGACGACCGCGACTTTTCCTTTCAGAGAAAAATTATCCAGAATCATGATGTTTCCTTTTCATAAAACGGAGGCGAATGCGCTTTTCCGTAGGATTTTTGGTTGTCGGGCTGTGCCCGGCTCCAGAGTCATGAAAGGAGTTTAGCGAGAAAATTCACTCAACTCAACAAAATGAAACATCATTTCAATTTAGCTGAACTTTGATGTCGTTTTTTGTTGGGTTGATCACGTCCTGAGAAATACCGCTGCGCGGATGCCTGATATGTTCATCATAAAGTGAGGTGAAAATCACAGAAAAGTACGACGGAAAACATGGTGGGGATAACTGAGAGAGATGACGATCTAAGAGATAAACAGAGTTCACTGCCCGGCAGGAAGCCGGGCCAGCGGTACACACTTACCGGGAGTAAGTGGAGAGAAGAATCAGTGCAGGCAGCCCTGACATTCCGCAGACATATTCAGACCGCGGCGCCAGTCACCAGGCGTCTGACCGAACTGACGTTTGAAGCTACGGGTGAAAGATTGTTGGGAGTCAAAACCCAGCGAAATCGCCACGCTGACAATCGGCTCACCGCTGCTGGCCAGCATATCGGCAGATTTCTTCAGTTTTTTCTCACGAATGAATTCGCCCATCGGTAACCCGGTGTGCTCTTTGAACATCCGCTGGAGATACCAGCGCGAATAGCCTGCACGTTTGGCAACGGTTTTAATATCCAGTCGCTCTTCCAGATTGTGATCGATCCAGTCGATCAGGTCGTGAATGAAATCCTCGGTTCTCATGGGCAATCTCCTGCTTATTTTTTTGTTTGTGCGCCCCGAGGGCGACTCGTCTTTTTATAAACTGACCTAGTTTTCGTTTAAATGCAAGTTTTACTATTGCATTTAATTTGCCATTACCGGATAGTCACACACCCCGAAGTAAACATTCTGTAAAACAGCACAGAAAGTGTAACAGTAATTCTTGCACTTTAGTAGGCGCATCCCTACAATCCCCTCGAATCAATTGTATCAGTATTTGATACATTATTGTGCTGATGAACGGCACAAGTCCCAAAAAAGTCAGATCAGGCAAAGGACGTTACCCGGCGGACAGGCCGTGTATTGCCTGGCAGTACTTACTCACTGGAAATAAAAATAATGATTAACCTGCAAAAATCACAGGTTGTTGCACGCGGCCGCTCCGGTGGTTCGCATTTGACGTTGCGCCTTTCAGGGATCGCGCTGATGGTTGCCCTGCTTGCCGGGTGTGATAACAGCGTGGCACAAAATTCGGCTCCACCTGCCCCGCAGGTCAGTGCCGCAGATGTTTTGATTAAATCTATAAGCCAGTGGGATGCGTTTAACGGACGCGTGGAAGCGGTACAAAGTGTGCAACTGCGCCCGCGGGTGTCCGGTTACATCGATAAGGTGAATTATCAGGAAGGTCAGGAAGTGAAAAAAGGTCAGGTGTTATTCACCATTGATGACCGCACTTACCGCGCCGCACAGGAACAGGCTCAGGCAGAACTGGTCCGTGCGCGTAATCAGGCCGGTCTGGCGAGAAGTGAATCGGCGCGTACCGAAGCGCTGATGGGCACCCAGGCGGTATCAAAAGAAATCGCCGAGCAGCGCCGTTCCGCAGCCTCTCAGGCGCAGTCAGATGTGCTGGCCGCTCAGGCACAGCTGGATATGGCGCAGCTTAATCTTGATTTCACCCGCGTAACTTCCCCCATTGATGGCCGCGCCAGCCGCGCGATGATCACTTCAGGAAATCTGGTGACCGCCGGTGACAGCGCCAGTGTGCTGACCACGCTGGTTTCGCTCGATACCGTTTATGTCTATTTCGACGTAGATGAAGGCACTTTCCTGCGTTATCAGGCGCTGGCCCGCGACGGAAAATTCAATGATAACCCGCAAAATCGTCTGCCAGTTCACGTGGGCTTAGTCGGTGAAGACGGTTATCCGCATCAGGGTGTGGTGGATTTCACCGATAACCAGCTCAATTCCGGCACCGGCACCATCCGTATGCGTGCCCTGCTCGATAACCGCGACCGTACTTTTACGCCGGGATTATTTGCCCGCGTTCAGATGCCGGGCAGCGCGCAGTTCAGCGCCATGCTGGTGGATGATAAAGCCGTGCTGACCGATCAGGACCGCAAGTTTGTGTATGTGGTCGATAAAGACGGTAAAGCCCAGCGTCGCGATGTGGAAGTCGGCAGGATGTCCGGCGGATTGCGGATTGTGCAAAAAGGTCTGGAAGCCGGTGATCGCGTCATCATTGATGGCGTGCAAAAAGTCTTTATGCCGGGAATGCCGGTGAATGCCAAAACCGTCAGCATGGCCGCCAATGTTGCCGCGCCTTTCCCTGCTGCCGTTCAATAAAAGAGAATCCTGACTCATGGACTTTTCCCGTTTTTTCATCGACCGGCCTATTTTTGCGGCTGTTTTGTCGATTTTGATTTTGGTCACCGGGGCTATTGCGATCCCTCTGCTGCCGGTCAGTGAATATCCTAACGTCGTTCCGCCAAGCGTGCAGGTACGCGCCGAATATCCGGGTGCCAACCCGAAAGTGATTGCTGAAACCGTGGCGACGCCGCTGGAAGAAGCCATTAACGGCGTGGAAAACATGGTGTACATGAAATCTGTCGCCGGTTCGGATGGCGTGCTGGTCACGACCGTCACTTTCCGTCCGGGTACCGATCCGGATCAGGCGCAGGTTCAGGTGCAAAACCGTGTGGCGCAGGCGGAAGCGCGTCTGCCGGAAGATGTCCGCCGTCAGGGGGTGACCACTCAGAAGCAATCGCCAACCTTAACGCTGGTGGTGCATCTGGTGTCCCCTTCCGGCAAATATGATTCCCTGTATCTGAGCAACTATGCCACGCTGAAAGTGAAAGATGAGCTGGCGCGGTTGCCGGGTGTCGGGCAAATCCAGATTTTTGGTGCGGGTGAATATGCCATGCGCGTCTGGCTGGATCCGAACAAAGTTGCGGCCCGTGGCCTGACGGCTTCTGATGTGGTGAAAGCCATGCAGGAGCAGAACGTGCAGGTTTCAGCCGGTCAGCTTGGTGCAGAGCCGATGCCAAAAGACAGCGATTATCTGCTGTCCATCAATGCACAGGGACGGCTTAAAGACGAAGACGAGTTCGGCAAAATCATCCTGAAAAGTGGTGATAATGGTGAAATTGTTCGTCTGCGGGATGTCGCGCGTATCGAAATGGGTTCCGGCAGTTATGCGCTTCGTTCCCAGCTGAATAATAAAGATGCCGTGGGTATTGGTATCTTCCAGTCGCCGGGCGCTAACGCCATTGATTTGTCGGACGCGGTGCGTGCCAAGATGACTGAACTGTCGACCCGCTTCCCGGAGGGCATGACCTGGCGTGCGCCGTACGACCCGACGGTGTTTGTGCGCGATTCGATCAGTGCCGTTGTTCATACGCTGCTCGAAGCCGTGGTACTGGTAGTGCTGGTGGTTATCCTGTTCCTGCAAACCTGGCGTGCGTCGATCATTCCGTTACTGGCAGTGCCGATTTCAGTCATCGGGACATTCAGTATTCTGTATTTACTGGGATTCTCGCTCAATACGTTAAGCCTGTTCGGGCTGGTACTGGCGATAGGGATAGTCGTTGATGACGCCATTGTGGTGGTGGAAAACGTCGAGCGAAATATCGAGGAAGGACTCGCCCCGAGAGAGGCCGCGCATCAGGCAATGCGGGAAGTTTCCGGGCCGATCATTGCGATTGCGCTGGTGCTGTGTGCGGTGTTTGTGCCGATGGCGTTTCTGTCCGGCGTGACCGGTCAGTTCTACAAGCAGTTTGCAGTGACTATCGCGATTTCTACCGTGATTTCCGCCATTAACTCGCTGACGCTCTCCCCCGCGCTGGCTGCACTGTTGCTCAAACCGCATGGCGCGCCGAAAGACTTGCCTTCTCGTTTGATCGACCGTCTTTTCGGCTGGATTTTCCGTCCGTTCAACCGTTTCTTTAATGCCAGTTCTCATCGTTATCAGAGTGCGGTGTCGAAAACGCTCGGGCGTCGTGGTGCTGTATTTGGTGTTTACGTTCTGCTGTTATGCGGTGCGGCATTTATGTTCAAAGCGGTGCCGGGCGGCTTTATTCCGACGCAGGATAAACTGTATCTGATCGCTGGTGTGAAGATGCCTGAAGGGGCTTCGCTGTCGCGCACTGATGCGGTGATCCGCAAAATCAGTGCCATGGGACTGAGTACCGACGGGGTGATTGATGCGGTCGCTTTCCCGGGACTGAATGCGTTGCAGTTCACCAATACGCCAAATACCGGCACGGTGTTCTTCGCCCTTAAACCCCTGAGCGAACGTACCCGCACGGCGGCGGAGATCAACGCGGAAATTAATGCCAAAATCTCGCAGATTCAGGAAGGATTTGCCTTCTCGATTATGCCACCGCCAATTCTCGGATTGGGTCAGGGTTCGGGTTATTCCCTGTATGTGCAGGATCGTGCAGGGCTGGGATACGGTGCGTTGCAGACGGCGATCAATACCATGTCCGGTGCCATTATGCAGACGCCTGGCATGGGTTATCCGATTTCCTCTTATCAGGCTAACGTGCCTCAACTGGATGCGCATATCGACCGCGATAAGGCCAAAGCTCAGGGCGTGTCCCTTGATGACCTGTTCAGTACGTTGCAGGTTTATCTCGGGTCGTCGTATATCAATGACTTCAACCGTTTTGGTCGTACCTGGAAAGTCATGGCGCAGGCCGATGGCCAGTTCCGTGACAGCGTGGAAGATATCGCCAATTTGCGCACACGTAACGATAAAGGCGAGATGGTGCCGATTGGCAGCATGCTGAATATCACCACCACGTACGGGCCTGATCCGGTAATACGCTATAACGGTTACCCGGCGGCAGACCTGATTGGCGATGCTGATCCGCGCGTGCTGTCTTCTGCGCAGGCGATGACGGAGCTGACTGCAATGTCTAAAAATCTGCTGCCGAACGGGATGAATATCGAATGGACTGACCTGAGCTATCAGCAGTCGACACAAGGTAACGCGGCGCTGATCGTATTCCCGATGTCGGTATTGCTGGCGTTCCTGGTACTGGCGGCCTTGTATGAAAGCTGGACGCTGCCGCTTGCGGTCATTCTGATTGTTCCGATGACCATGCTGTCTGCGCTGTTCGGTGTCTGGCTGACCGGTGGCGATAACAACGTGTTCGTGCAGGTCGGGCTGGTGGTGCTGATGGGACTTGCCTGTAAAAACGCGATTCTTATCGTCGAATTTGCCCGTGAGCTGGAAATGCAGGGCAAAGGGATAATTGAATCGGCTCTGGAAGCATGTCGTCTGCGTCTGCGACCTATCGTGATGACGTCAATTGCGTTCATCGCAGGGACCATACCGCTGATCCTGGGACACGGTGCCGGAGCGGAAGTACGCGGAGTGACGGGGATTACCGTGTTCTCCGGTATGCTGGGCGTAACGCTGTTCGGGCTGTTCCTGACGCCGGTATTCTATGTGGCGCTGCGTAAGCTGGTGACGCGTAAGAAAGTCGTCGTGGAAACACAAACTGCCTGATCTGAAAATCAGAATGCAAAAAGCCGGGAGAATATCCCGGCTTTTTTATGTGCTTTTTTAAGGTTTCACGGAAGGAAACGTTGAACGCTATTTAGAGCAGACCGAACCTACTGAGTATTCAGCAGCTAAGTCCTTGGTGCATTTGTATTTGCCACCACGCTCGAATTCCGCCAGAGCATCTGCGACCGTGTGGCGCGCCAGAACCTGGAAGGAGGCCTCTTCTGCTTCGTTAACGATATTTTTGAAATACGTACAAGCATTGGCGCTGACAACACAACGGGCAGGAACGTCAGGACGTGCGGCCCACAGGCGCTTGTCTTCTATCACCGCGCAATAAATATCACGAAGTGTGATTTCTTCCGCCGGACGACCCAAGGTGATCGAGCCGGTGCGACCGAGAGTGGAAACAATAATGCCGTGCTGCGTCAGCGGCACCATCAGTTTGCGGATAAAACTGGAGTTGGCTTCCAGACCCGTTGCTAAAATCGCACTGGTGCAGCGCTGTTCAGCCTTTTGAGACTGAGCGATACAAAACACCATCTGCATAGCTGTCGGAAAGCGATAATCTAACATGTCATTGTCCTGAGAAACCAAGTCTTAGGTTAAGCACCCTATCACAGAGGAATTACCCTGTCCGTGATCTGGTCAATAATATAACAAAAAGACACGCCGTTGTACACGCAATTTATCAATACATTTCAATCATGTAGAGCACAAATCGCTTAATAAATAGCCCCGTCAAAATCCCCTTTTCACCTCTTTAAATTCAAGCGCTTGTAAGAAAACTCAGTAGGATCAGGCAAGCATTTGTGGAGTTTTTAGACGAATACAGCACGAGATACTTAACCAAAATATAACATGACGTTCATCGATCGGTTAAAACGATCAATGGCGGAAAACCGATCGTCAGTACCCATTTGAAGTTTAAGGTCTTTGCCATGACTATGCAGACACTTTGTTTGACAGGGAACGACGATGAGGTACTTACTGAATGTTCTGGTGTATGGCGGGATTATTTTTGTTGCTCTGGTTATTCTTGGGCTTTGTCTATAACAAGCTGACTGCATCGAGTGAAAAGGATTGCGCGGATAAAGGGGAAACAGAAGAGTGCTTTTACGATTAAACTTATCAATATAATATTAACAAACTGTTCATGAAAATTAGTAATGCCAAAAAAAGCCCATCCGAAGATGGGCTTTTAATATTGATATTTGCGATTTAAATCACAGCTATATTAAATCACGAGCATCAGAACTGGTATACCAGGCCGACTGCTACGATATCATCGGTAGAAATACCGGCTGCTTTGTAGAAGTCATCATCGTTATCCAGCAGGTTGATTTTATAATCAACATAGGTAGACATATTTTTGTTGAAATAATAAGACGTGCCGATTTCAACATATTTAACCAGGTCTTTATCATTCCAGTCTGAGTTCAGATGAATATCTGAGTTCAGATCCTTGCCTTTGGATTGCAGGTAAGCAATAGAAGGACGCAGACCGAAATCGAACTGGTATTGTGCCGTCACTTCAAAGTTCTGGGTTTTGTTTGCAATCGTATCATCACGATCACCGTAACCCGTCATATTACGGGTTTCGGAATACATAGTAGCCAGATAGAGACCATTAGCATCGTATTTCAGACCTGCAGTCCATACGTCAGCTTTATCGCCGTCTGCTGTTGTAAGATTTACCTGGTCGTTAGTACGGTCTGAAGAAGCATAAGCTGCTGCTGCACTCACACCCATGCCGAAATCATAGGAAGTAGAGATGCCGAAGCCATCGCCATTTTGCTGACGCATGGAACGACCACCACGGTTATTGGTGCCTTCTCCTGTGATATCACCGTCGTTTGCGCCCTGATACTGCAGAGCAAAGTCCCAGCCTTTCACTTCGCCGAAGAAGTCAGTGTTACGGTAGGTTGCCACGCCGTTGGTACGACCTACCATGAAGTTGTCTGCAGTGGTGTAAGTATCACCACCAAACTCAGGCAGCATATCGGTCCAGGATTCAACGTCGTATACGACACCGTAGTTACGACCATAGTCAAAGGAACCATACTCACCAAATTTCAGACCCGCGAATCCCAGACGGGTCGCATTACCTGATGTTCCGGTACTGCCTTCAGAATTATCGGCCTGAATGTTGTATTCCCACTGGCCGTAACCAGTCAGCAGATCATTGATTTGTGTTTCACCTTTAAAACCGACACGGACATAAGTCTGATCGCCGTCTGCGCCAGCATCGTCAGAAAAATAATGCAAACCATCAACCTTACCGTACAGATCTAATTTGTTGCCTTCTTTGTTATAGATTTCTGCTGAATGAGCTGCGCCTGCAACCAGTAATGCCGGGATAATAATCGCCAATGCTTTTAATTTCATGATGTCATTCCTTTATCATTTAATTGAATACTTGAATTTATTATATATACATTATCAATGAGTCTAAGCTCGTGTTAATACTACCTACAGAGTTCCGTTGCTCAGTAGATAAATTATCTCTTTTGGTTTTATTATTTATTGCTAATTATTTCATTAGGCTGTTTTGATATATTCCGTGAATGTATGTGCTAAAATATATGCAAAATTTATATTTATAGTAAGGCAATGTAGTGTGATAATTTAATTTACGAGTTCCGGCATCATCACTGGAATTCGATTTACCCTTCCTTGGTTTTAACTTAATAGATCGCGCCGTGTCCCCCTTAGCGGCTTTACAATTTACCCCGCCTGACTGCGGGGTTTTTTTTTGCATAAAAAAACCCATAACCGGCGAAAGTTATGGGCTCAACAATTGAGAGAGAACTAAAATTTCTACGACGAGGTCAGAGAGACTTTCCACAACAACCTTCATAACGGAGGCTGACACTGTGCCAGGCACAAGGGCAACACCGGTTATTAAGGGTACAGCAAGCACTATCAGGAGAAACTCAGGTTAATCGCACAGCTCGTTCCAGTAGCTGAAGCGCATTAAACGTATATAGCGGTCAGGGGCGGCGAAACCAGGCCGGATCACTGTTCCCTACATCAATACCGTACAGACAACCGGTTGCCAGAAAACTTTCCAGCAGACGCGACGTGTCCTGCGCCATTTCTTCAGTCTGGTGGCGCGGCTTACGTTGAGTAATGCGCTGCCATAAGGAGCGGTGTTCAGCAGTTTGTGCGGTCGTTGACATAAAGGCCTCCGGTTATTCACGGCTTTCTGTTTAAAGCTTTTATGCAACAAGCTTTACAGACTCGTAGCAGACAGTATCTTCTGCTGGAATGACCTCAGTTAACCTTTTTCTTCCTGCAAACAGAACCAACGATTTATGCTTTCTTTATGAAGTTTTGGACTATAACTTCCCCAGCCACACACCCTCGCAGAACAGCTTCGCACACGCCAGACTGTTCTGATGACGCGTTTGCGGATCCCCTGGAGTTTGTGCCAGTTGCATCAGAATACCGGTAAAACATTGTGCCAACAGCACGGCGGAAATATCGTCACGAAACAGCTTATCCTCCTGACTGACTGCAAGATTTACAGCCATCAGATCACACAATAATCTTTGCGTTTCCTGTGCCTGAGGAGGTAACAAAAAGGCCTGTTGGGTGCGTGCATCATCTTCTGCAAAAAAGTTAAGCAATTTCCTAAAGCTTAACGCCATCCGGTCGAGCACCTGATTCTCCGCAACCTGTGGGGCAATTTGTAATGTGCGTACAAGCGTGGTCAGACGCTCGCGAAAAGCAATAACATCGTTGTCGGTCATTTGTTTATCCTCAAGGTGTGTACTGTATGACGGGAAAACAAGATTGCTATCCGTCATGAGTTCAACCTGAACCTTCTTAAAACCAATCTGTTACTCACTCATAAGAGAAGGTAAACTTCGCCTACTATCCCCATTACATTGAAAAAACGGTCAAGTTGATGAAGCCTCCTTTCCGCTCGTTGCTTTTAAGCATTTCTCTTTTTGTTCTGCCTTTGCTGTTGGCTAACATTTATTACATAGATGATAACGGGCGAGCTGCGCTCGGCTATACGAACTGGGGGCCAGATGGCAGGCCTCTGGCGGATATAGTGATAAAGGCACTTTTTCTGAGTTCCCATATATCGGATATCTTCCCTCTGCCTTTAATCGCTACCGTACTCATTCTTGCTGCCAGCCTAACGCAATTCTCTCACCATTTCCTGGCTGGTCGTTCTCTGAGTACTGTGTCACTCGTATCAATGACGGTTTTCTGCAATCCGTATTTGCTCGAAATTTTCTCATACCGCTTTGATGTTCTGACCCTTGGCTCTGCACTTAGTTTAAGTTTGATTTATTGCTGCCGGACAGATTCTGGTCGTCGCTGGTTGCGTTTTATACTGGGGACCGGAATCATCGTTGCAATCTACTGCCTCTATCAGACCATGATTAATATTGCAGTGTTTATGATTATTGCCGATTTCATCCGCAATTTACATGAAAGGTGCGAACCAACATTAATTCTGAAATCACTGGCCAGACGTATAGCTGAGTTTTTTGTAGGAACGCTGCTATATCTGAAAGTTATTTTACCGGCTACATTTTCAGGACAGGACGTTGCTAATCACCCTACGATCGCAACAAATAATATTTCTGTCACCATTATTAATAATCTGAACAGCTATCTTAATTTCGTTAACTCTACTTTGGCAAAACATCAGGGAGGCGTGCATTTCCTGATGATTATTTGTTTGATTGCAATGATCTCTGCATTGGTAATTTCATTGCGCTATCTGCGTCTTCATAAAGGTTCACTCTCACTTTTAGTTTGTTTTGGGGCTATAATTGCTCCGTGTGTAGCAGTACTGCTCATTCCGGGAAGTCTGTTGTTATTAAAAAATTCGTTGCTTACACCACGTTCGCTTGCTGGTTTGAGTGGTTACATGTTACTGACCGCGTTGCTTTTTAACTATGCTCTTCCTCAGCGTTTAAAATCTATGAACTGGTTACTGATTATTCCTGTGCTTCAGTCGTTAATTCTGGTTTACACCTACGGGAATTCGCTTCGTGAGCAAGCTAAGTTTAATGATGATCTTGTACGCCAGATAAAAACAGATACTCGTGATCTGGACTATAACTCGGTCTATTTCATTTACAGTGGTCAGTCTGCGCATTCCCCTGTTTACAATAATGCGATGGTTAATTACCCCGTGCTCTCCGTGTTAATACCTGATTACTTTAGTAACTGGTATTGGCCTGTGGGGAATATGATGATGAATGGCCTGAATCAGCACTGGGCTTCTCCTGAAACGGGTATAAATACGGACGTAAATCGTTACATTTGTCATTCGGTAATTTTTTCCAGGAATCAGGACTACATAATGTGGAAACTTGATAATGTCATTGTTGTCGATTTTAACCGGACAAATTGCCAGCAATAAAAGTTATTTTTATCTGAGTGTGGATTTGCAACTTTCAATTATTTGAATTCTATAAGTTAATGACCGTGGCTAACAATTGCACATCCCGGCACTCAGGCGTAAACCAGTAAGTAGCTCACGTAAGGCGATCGGGTCGGTCAGACCGTGCCTTGCGCGCAGCACCTGAAAAGATACCGAATACATAGAGGATAGTGGTATGTCTAAAAATGGAAAAGTGGCTTTAGTAACAGGTGGTGGTCAGGGGATTGGCCGGGCAATTGCGCTGCGTCTGGCGAAGGATGGTTTTGCCGTCGCTGTCGTGGATTATAACGCAGACACGGCGAAAAAAGTCGCTGAGGAAATCAACCATGCTGGTGGCAACTCGGTTGCCCTGCTTGCCGATGTGTCAGACCGCGAACAAGTTTTTGCTGCGGTAGAGGCTGCGACGAAACAACTTGGTGGATTTGACGTTATCGTCAATAACGCCGGTATTGCGCCGACAACCCTCATCGAAGACATCACGCCTGAAATTGTAGACAAAGTTTATAATATCAATGTGAAAGGTGTGATTTGGGGGATTCAGGCGGCGGTGAAAGCATTCAAAGCTGCCGGGCATGGCGGTAAAATCATCAATGCTTGTTCGCAGGCCGGACATGTAGGCAATCCTGAACTGGCGATTTACAGCTCGAGTAAATTTGCGGTACGTGGCCTGACGCAAACTGCTGCGCGCGATCTGGCATATCTGGGGATTACCGTGAATGCGTACTGTCCGGGGATCGTCAAAACACCGATGTGGGAAGAAATTGACCGTCAGGTTTCTGCTGCTGCAGGAAAACCGGCGGGTTATGGTACGCAGGAGTTTGCAAAAAACATCACGCTCAAACGTCTATCAGAACCTGAAGATGTGGCTGCCTGTGTTTCATATCTTGCTGGCCCGGATTCAGATTACATGACCGGTCAGTCACTGCTGATTGACGGCGGTATGGTCTTTAACTGATCCCCTTCCCGCCTGCCCAGCCTCTCGTTTCGGGAGGCTTTTTTATAAGCATAACTCTTCCCTGTCCCCTGCAAACCCGCTCAGAGCTGGGCCAGTGGAATGTAATATTCGCAGGTCACACCGTTCAGTGCTGATTCGCGGGAATACTTTTCAAGGTCGGGCTGCATGATGAACTCCAGACCCAGCGTCGGTAAAAATACTGAATACAGATACAGGATAAAATCATTCAACCGGCTGAGATCGTAAGGATAATTGATCTTCAGATAACGGCTGGCCGGAACCAGGATGGTGTGGCTGTCACTGAGTTTTACCTGATGCGCTACGGTGTATTCCATCTGCAGGGCATTGGCGACTTCGTCGTGAGTATCAGGGCGGCAATCTGAAAGTCCCCAAACCGGTGCCAGCAGGGATTCCGGCGTTTCCAGATAGCGCAGCAATTCGGCACGATGAACGTGGTTTTTACTGTTGAACAAAGCTTCTATCGGATACGAATGGACGACGGTTTCCCCTTCGAACGCCATTTCGGGCAAATCGACAATTTCATATTTCGGTTGAGGAAACTCATCGACGGTCAGCGGTGCGGTGATCCCGTTCATTGTCCATGACGCATTGCGGCGGTACATCCCCGGTGTTTCTGCAAAGTTCTTTTTGAATGAACGGGTGAATGTTTGCTGCGAGTCATAAGAGTAATACAACGAAATATCGAGGATCGGCATATTGGTAAGACGTAACGCGATCGCCGCCATGGTCAGACGGCGGTCACGGATGTATTTGCCCAGTGCGTAACCCGTTTTACTTTTAAACAAACGCTGAAGATACCACGGAGAATAGCCGGTTTTTTTCGAGGCTTTTTCCATGGTCAGACGGTCACTTAAGTTGACTTCGATCCAGTAGAGTAACTCTTTGATCAGGTCATCGTGAAAATCAGGTTTTTGTTCGCTCTGCAAAATGAACTCCCTGTGCAGCTATAAAGTTGCGCGGCTTAGTGCGCAACAGATTTTGAAAACACGTTCACTACGATGACGCCCGCGATGATCAGCCCCAGGCCAATAATCGCCGGCGTATCCAGCTTTTGTCCGTAACCAAACCAACCAATCGCAGAGACCAGAACAATACCGACGCCGGACCAGATGGCATAAGCAATACCGGTCGGCAGGGTTTTCAGAGTCAGAGATAATAAGAAGATGGCAATCGTATAGCCCAGCAATGTAACGACGCTTGGCCATAAACGGGTGAATCCTTCCGAGCTTTTCAGACTGCTGGTCGCGATGACTTCCGCCACAATAGCCAGTCCGAGAAGCAAATATGTTTTAAACATCTGTCGTTTCCTTACTGCAAGAGTTATGAGCATACAGCTCATTTTCAATGGCGCGGCCGAGGTTGTATTGCGCGCAGGTCGGGCTCAGTCCGAGAGTTTCCAGTCGCGACATGGCATCCATGCTGCTGCTCAGGCCAATCAGGCGCCAGGAAATATGCTCCGGCGATTCGCCCTGCACAAACTCCCCTTTCTGTCTGCCAAAGCTGATGGCATCAGACACCAGCTGATGCCAGTCAGACACTGAAAGTGCGAATGCAGCCTTCATCAGCGGTTCCTGTTCGGTCAGCAACATGGCTTCATGCCAGAGAGGGATCGCCATCAGAGATTCTGCGTCTTGCGGATCAACCAGCAACAGGTTCAGCCGTTCGCGGGCTGTCAGAGTCAGAGACTTTTCTTCCAGCTGGGCTTTGAGGATTTTCATCACCTGCGTATAGGCCTGAGCCCGCAACTGAGCGGCGCTGGAAAAATGATGATGAACCTGACCGGTTGCCGCACCGGCTTCTTGCGCGACACGACGAACGGTGGTCGCGGCCAGTCCTTCACGGCGGGCAATTCGCGCAGCAGCTTCCAGAATAGTATTGCGACGGGCTTCTTTACACAGGTAGACCACTGAAAAATCCGAAGCAGAGTAGGCAGATGAGGATAATGCCAAGACTTGGACGGATGTTCAAGATTTTTTGAGAACGTTCATTCACCTGTGATTTTATATAGGTAAATGACTTGCAATCTCTGTGAAAATTGTACTCGCCGCAAATGACAGCAGCCTGACGTTTCAGGCCACTTACTGATCAGTACACACAAAACTCGACGCTGACCTGATATCACCCTGCCCGTTATATTTCGGATACAACGGGTAATCACATAAGGGCATTTCACGTCCTGCCGTCGGTTTGTTGACATCAATCATAACTTGCTGCCCGGGTGGGATCCCATGATCGACCCACTTATCCAGCGTGCCGAGTGAATCCCAGCTCGCACGAAAAGTTCCGCTGCTGTGGGTAAAGCCGGGTGCCAGGTAGAAGCGTGCAAACTGACGGAGCTCTTTCTCGCCGAATTCCGCTTTCAATTTTTCGTAATACGCTACGGTATTCCCCGGTGGTACTGCCATGTCTGCGGTACCGTGCATCAGCAGCAACTTACCCCCGTGCTGTACAAAGGCGCTGAGGTTCGCATCGTCGTTATCGACCTGCGCAGCCAGCTCTTTGAGGCGCGGCTGATGTGAGGCCGGGTCGAATTTCAGAGAGTCGTAATCCGCATTACGCATGATTTCATAACGAACAGCCTGATCGCCCATCATATAAGGAAAGGAAATAATGATATTTGTGGCTTCGGGTTTCGGCTTGTCTGCGCCGGAGCCAAATACGCTGACCAGCGCGGAAGCGTCAGCACCGCGTAATATCGGCCAGGGCGCAAAATGATCGCCGGTAGGCAGTTTTATGCCAAGTTGTACGGGCTTATTCAGCAGGTCGATCAGCGCTATTTGCGTGTCTGAAAGACAATTTGACCCGGTATCTTTGCCCTGCGGACAACGCAGATGCGCAATTTTAAATGTCGCACTACAGGCATCAGGATTGGCGACCACGCCGTCGGCCAGACCGTCCAGTTTATCGCAGGCACCGGTCACGGCGTTGGCAATCAGCGCGGCTTTTGCTGGTGAAATCCACGCACCCGGCGTGTTGTAAATTGCCTGCCCGATACGGATACCCGCCATGTGCAATTCGACGACGTTGTAAACCGGATGAATGGCGATCGCGCCGTCATAGTCGAGCGGGAAGCGCTGAATTGCAGCAAGTGCTTCGTGTCCACCCTGAGAATTGCCCTGAAAATACAGGCGCGAGGGTTTTTTACCGTAAGCTTGTGTGATGAGTGCGACCGCGACATCGTGGGTTTTCTTAATCTGAGCACCGGCAAAATTATCCCAGGCTTCCTGGTTGAGAGCAAAAGACGCATCGGAGACGCCGCCCTGATGCCCGGAATCGCTGCCAAAAGTCGCGTAACCTTGTTTCAGCGCGCCGGGTGTAGCGGCTGGCGCCAGCCGGGCAGTATCGGCATCCTTAACGGCACCGTCGAATCCGCTGCCGCCGAGTTGCAGGGCTTTACCATTCCATATGAGGGGCAGGTAAAGCTGAAAATTAATATCAGGTGCTGTCGCATCAATGGGTTTAATCAGTCCTTCGAGTTTGCAGTGCTGATTACCGGGATGACCGGCCATCGCAACATTGGTCACCAGCGCGCCGCGGGTTGGCAAACCTATTTTGGCAGCATCGATGCGGGAGTTTTTTAGGGCCACGCATTGCGACTGGGTTATACCTGCCGGGGACGCTTCGGCTACATTTGCTGAGAACAAATTAGCGAAGAACAACGCAAAACAAAAAGTATAAAAACGCGCATTCATCAGACAGCTATCATCCCATTGCGTAAAAGTGGCAGTTTGTCATTAAATGATCTGCGAAAACAGCCCTCCGTGGAGGAAATAGTCACTCACGACATGTTGGATATGGCACACACATCTCATCACGCAAACAAATGAACTCAGGTGTAATAGCCTCATTATTTATGATTAGAACTGTTTTTTATGTGTATATGCCAGGTGCTCTGTAATTAAAATAATATATCCACTGTGAGTTATCATTTTAATGAATGATATGGCTGCGTGTGTATTTAATATTGGCATGATGAATGAAATAAAACTAATTTTTAATTTGTCTCTCATTGGTAATTAAAGGTATATTGCTGCCGCTCGCCTGGTTGCGAGTGCGATTAATATTAATCAACTTTTTTGAAAAGGAATTTTACATGAAGTCTTTAGTCAAGTTGTTTGTTCTCGCTGCTGTGGTCTCAACGCTTTCGGGTTGTACTGGTAGCGTTTATAATAAAGAAAAGAACTGTGATTACATGTACTTACTTCACCCTGCCATTTCAATTTCTAAAATGATCGGTGGTTGTGGTCCGACTGATAAATAATGTTATTTTCAGTGTAAAATATGCCGGGTGATGATGCCCGGCATTTATATAATAACACGCTTGTTTCTTAATAATTTCTTAAAACGTTCAGCAGACACCGCTGGTACCCTCTGCCTTATAGAGCGTTGCCGCTAATCTTCGTCAACAGTTATGTACCAAACTTCTTAATTCATGACAATTTTCATAATAAACTTCCTGAATTTTAGATTAACAATCTAAACGTAGACCAGTCGTCTGCAGGCAAGTTATAAACATTCCATTTTACTAGAGCTTATTTGTAGATTTCTCCACATCGTATTACTCTTCAATGAATCGCAGCAGGTCTTCATTAATCGTCCCGGCTTGGGTGATTGTCATCCCGTGGCCAAATCCTGCATAGACCTTGAGCTGCGAATCTTTGACGAGTTGCGCGGACAGAATGGCAGAGTCGGCCAGCGGAACGATCTGATCATCATCACCATGCATGATCAGGGTTGGCACATCGATTTTCTTAAGGTCATCAGTGAAATCAACCTCAGAGAACTGTTTAATACAGTCATATTGACCTTTAATCCCCCCCTTCATTCCCTGAAGCCAGAAGCTTTCTCTCACACCATCAGAAGGCGTCTCTGACGAACGATTGTAGTTGAAAAACGGCGTGGTCAAATCCTTGTAGAACTGTGAACGGTCTTTTTCGACCGCAGCACGGATGCCATCAAACACTTCCATAGGCAGACCGCCAGGATTGTTCTCGCTTTGCAGCATAACCGGAGGTACTGCGCCGATAAGTACTGCTTTGCTGACGCGTGCCGAGCCATACGTACCGATATAGCGTGCGACTTCACCACCGCCAGTAGAGTGTCCAACCAGAACAACATCGTTGAGATCTAACTGTTCGATGAGTGATGATAAATCTTCAGCGTAGGTATCCATATCATTGCCTTCCCACGTCTGACTTGAGTTGCCATGGCTGCGGCGATCGTGAGCTATTACACGGAACCCCTGCTGACCGAAGAACAACATTTGCGCGTCCCATGCATCACTTGATAATGGCCAGCCGTGGGAGAAAAGAATGGTTTGTCCCTTGCCAAAGTCTTTATATGCAATCTTAGAACCGTCTTTCACCTGAATAGTTTTCATCACTTTATTCTCTTTTCTGTTGGCGACGCCTCATGGGCGGCGCATTTGATGTTGAAGTGTTTTTTTCGTATGTTTGCTTTTTACACTTGGCAATCATTCAATAATGGCTGGCCAGGAAAGCATTTCACTGATGTTTACTGAGATAAACTTTGTGCCGCTTTCTCGATCAGGGTCGCAATTTTCTCCGGTTGCGATGCGTAAATGGCATGGTTGCCTTTCAATTCAGTAACGGTGCTGTGTGCGCGTTTTGCCATAAAGCGCTCCAGTTCTGGATTAATAGCACGATCCTGCGTCGCCACTACGGCCCAGCTTGGCTTCGTTTTCCATGCCGGAACGCCTGCCGGGGCACTAAATGCTGCTACTGCAGGCATGAGTTGAGATTGCGCCAACAGATTTGTTTCTTTGACTGGCAAGTCAGCAGCAAAGTCCGCGTGGAAATTTTCCGGTTTGATATAAAGGAAGTGATCTGGCGTTTCAGTAATAGACTGAGCGGCTGGCGGATATTTTTTCGCCAAACTCAGCAATGACTCACCTTGCTCCGGCTGAAACGCTGCGATGTAAACCAGGCCGGCAACAGAGGGATCATTTCCCGCGTCACTGATGATCATTCCGGCGTAGCTATGGCCAACCAGCAATGATTTACCACTTTGTAACGCCAGAACGCGTCGAGTCGCCGCGACATCATCAGCCAGCGAGGTTTGAGGCTCCTGAACAATCGACACTTTATAGCCTGCTTTATTCAGGATGCGGGCCACTGGATCCCAACCTGAACCATCCACAAAAGCACCGTGTACCAAAACGATGTTTTTAACCGGCGCCGCCATTGAAGACTGAGCATAAACTGACAGAACCAGGCTTAAAGCCAGAGTAGTCAATGATTTTTTAAACATGATTAATTTCCTGTATTTAAAATTGATTGTTGAATTAGACCGGTCGTCTAGTTATCTCTTAAATAAAAAATTTACCCGTACCTGCTATTCTGGCCAATTCTGCGTGCTGTTTCTTTATACCGGAACGGCTGTTGTGCTCTGTTGCGTAGTCGCCGTGCCATGTGTGTAAGCTAACAGCTATTAGACCAGTCGTCTACAGGTAATTAATAAAACTTTTTCATCTTACCTTCGCAGGCACCTTCTCATTGCGGTTACCTGTCACGATGAGATAACCCACTAATTTTAATGCTTGTTCAACTGCGTTTGTTCACGTATCTATGATGCACTTAGTCGGCTTTCCTTGCCCAAGCTGCCTGAGTATTTGTGAATTCACGAACACCAAAGCGCGAGAGTTCGCGAAGATACCCACTCTTTTTCACACAGCCGTTGGCCCGATTCTACTTTGTGGTCCAGCGGATCGCCAACCTTCGACAGTCTGACGGCGGCGCTGAACCAGAGCGGCTGCTTTCAAAGCTAATGTGACGCGAGCCCGCTGTTGGTTGAAGGGTAAATAGTTTAATTCATGGATTTAGTTACAACATCCTATTTGTTTCAAACATCAACAACAGTGACTAATTCAGCTTCATTTTTACTATCGGTCTGTCAGAGAATGAACACCAGTTCTTGCCAATATCATCTCCGAAGACATGAAAAAGCGGTCGCATAGCGACCGCCTGAGTTCTCAAAAGCGTCTTATCGTTTACGCCATATCGTCAACTGCGCGACGGTATGTTGGAATTTTCTTGCAGTTTCCCGGATAACGAATGGCACATCTTGTGGCTGCTGAATTTCCTCAAAATCACTGGCCAGAAGGCGGCGCAATGCCTGATGGGTAGTCACTGCTTCACCGTTCTCACGGAAACCCCCTACCCAGTTCTCTTTTGGGGTGAATTCTTCAAGCCAGGTATACGGCGATGACAGCATCAGCAATCCGCCTGAGCGAATCATTGGTGTGATGTCTTTCAGGAACCGCGCCGGTTCACGCAGACGGTCAATCAGGTTTGCCGCCAGAACCAAATCATACAATTCAGCCTGCGGTTTAAGATTGCACGCATCACCCTGCACAAAACTGACACGTTCTGTCTGCTGCGCATTGATCCCTACCTCTGTCAGCGTCGCCTGGCAATAATCGACCAGATCACCCTCTTCCGGGATCACATAACGACAAGCTTCGCCTCTCGCCAAAGCCAGAGCGACATCGATGAACCGCGCGGAATAATCCATGCCCACGACGGCATCAAAATGACGTGCAAGCTCGAAACTGGCGCGGCCGGTCGCACAGCCGATATCCAGCGCTCTGCCTTTCTGACTGACATTTTTTACAGCTATATCAACAAGTTGTTCGGCGTAATTTGGTACGTTAAAGTGGCGCGGACCGTACTGGAAATCCAGATACTGAGCCACTAAACCATCGGTTTCATACGGATTCACCGTGATCAGTTCCTGATGACTGGACACCACATATCGGAAACCTGCATGCTGGAAGAAGTGACGCCGGAACGCGTAACGGGAAGATTTCAATGCCTCGTTACCGGTCGAAATCCAGCTTCCGCCTTTGATCATCGAGTGTTTACCATCAAAAGTCGGCGTCGAAAAATCGTCATATAACGGATGCACACGGAAACCATCAAACCCGCTGATGGGGGTTGATGCCCATTGCCAGACGTTCCCGACAATATCGTAAAAATCGCCCTGTGCGAAATGATCTACCGGACACGAAGAAGCCCAACAGGCCAGATTGATATTACCCGGCGCAGTCTGCCAGTCTGGCTGATCGCCAGGCACCTGATTACGTAAAATCATCCATTCTGCTTCGGTCGGCAACTGAACAGATTCGCCGGTTTGTTTTGCTTTCCAGCGACAAAATGCCGCCGCTTCCAGCTGATTGACTTCTGCAGGCCAGTCCCACGGCATCGGCACTTCTTCAGTCATCAGACGTAATTTCAGTTGCTCAGATTCACGCGGCGAACCGACCCAAAATGTCGGCATTTCTGCCTGCGCAAACTCACGCCATCCTGCACCTTCTTCATCCCACCACTCAGGGTTCTGGTAGCCGCCCGCCTCGACGAAAGTATAGAATTCGGCGTTGCTCACCAGCATTTTGCTGGCGCTAAATGCCTGGATTTTATGCTCTGACGTGCCGTATTCGTTGTCCCAGCCGTACGTGTCGTCCTGCTTACCTAGTGTGACAACGTCACCTTTCACGGCTACTGTTTCGTTTTCAGGCACCGTTTTCCGGTCATGTCTTGCCAGTTCACACGCAGGCCAGTGTGCCTGAGGTTTAACCCATTCCACTGGTAACTGGCGGATCAGTACGCTGGACGTTTCAAGATGGATGCGTTCATGCTCGATACCCATCAGGATCACCCACGCCGGGCTGTTCCAGTCGATCGGTAAACTAAGTGGCATCGTATCGATAATGGCGAGCACTTCTTCGCGAACTTTGTTGCGATATGTCCGTAAATTGGCGACAGATGGCCAGTTATAGTTCTGATCATCGAGATCGTCCCAGCTCATTTCGTCCACGCCAATCGCCAGCATCGCCTCGATGTGGGAATCAATACGCTCAGGAATTAAACCTGCCGCCATGAGCTTGTTGATATAAAAAGTGGCGGTATGACCAAAATAGAAAATCAGCGGATGGCGCAGGGAAATCGCTTTGTTGAAGTAAGCACGTTCGTCCGCCAGACAATCAAACAGGCTTTCATACAGTTCCCAGGTCTGAATATAGTAATCACGTATTTCCTGACGTTTTTGTTCCGCCGTTCCTGTGCTTAGTAAAATAGTCTGCGTCGGTTCCGGTAAGCTGTTTGCGTTCTCTGGTTGTGAAAGCATCATTAATTCCTCTGTCCTCTGGCAACGCCAAATCAATACTCAAGTGTAGCAGCTGATATCAGCGGCTTATTTCCGGCGCGTGCGGGCCGGTCTGTTAATCGTTAAATCACAAAAAAATTGCAGATATTTCTATTGCAAAAAAAACCTATCTTTCCATATAAAGCAGCGATATCGCAGGAACTTGCAGGGATTCACCCTCAAATTTATGGCGCAAATCGAAGTAATCCGGCGCGCTGATAATGCCCTGAATATTGTCAGAAAATGCTTCCAGCGCCTTTTTCATTTGCGGCAGATAGTCGTGGGTATCGTAAACACGGTCAATACCTTCGAGCGAATGATTCATGATTTTACGGGCAACATCGTTAGGGACATTCAGGGAGGATAATTTGGATCTGGCTGTCCGGCGCAAATCCCGTGTTGCAAATGGCTCAATGCCCAGCCCTCTTTCTGCACGTAACATCCGGCGGATAACCTGAGTGACGGCCCCCCGCGATAACGGTTTTTGTGCATCGAGCGGAGACGGAACCAGCCACGGACTATTTTTTGGACTGGCCGCCAACAATGCTTCCACACAGGTCACCATTAAAGATGTCAGGGGCAGGCTATGATCGCGGGCTGATTTATTGCGCGTGCCCTGCCGCCAGACGCCAATTCGCAGATGAAACTCCTCTTTTCTGGCACGTACGATTTCATCCGGACGCCTGGCAGTCAGTAAACAAAGGCGTAGCGCCCAGCGACATTGTTCCGAAATACCCCATAAATCAAGACCATGCCAGAAAATCCAGATTTCAGCATCGGTTAATGCCCGCTCGCGGGGCGGCGTATTTCTTCCCCCGACGTCACGGCGTTTCATCGAACTCAAGGGCGAATGGGCGAGATATCCCTGCGTTTCCGCCCAGCCAAAAAATTGCTTACACAGGGCAAATACCCTTTTGGCTTCGGAAATTTTTCCGTCCGCTAACAACACATTGAATAAGCGATTCAGACGCAGGCGGGTAATTTTGTTGAGTGGCACATCGCCAATCACCGGCAGGACATGTTTCATTAAAGAGGAAACGGCAATTTCCGGACGACGGCGTGTCAGGATCAATGAAAGCCGGATCCAGACATTGATCACCTGCCCGACTGTCGCGTTACCCTCTTCGTCAAAATCATCCAGCTTTGCGAGCGGCGTCATTTTCACATTCTGAAGATAGGCAAGCACATGCCGGCCAACATTCTCGGCAGCAAAATGTGTTTCGTTGATCGTTCCGGATACCGCGTTGCTCATCAGCCCTATTTCACCTGAAAAAATCACAGGGCGGTTTTATAACAAGTCATAGGATCTTAGGCAAAAGGTTTATGACTCCAGACCTATTAAGTCTGGAGTCACAATGACAATCTATAAAGAAAAATAAAGGACTTAGCAGAAGGATTATGACGTCAGTGACGGGTTAAAAAACCTACAAACTGGACAAGCAGTCCAGTTATCCTGATGCAGTTCACTGGACAATTGCTACTGTTTCATTCAATTCTGCAGGATGATATTCACTTATGACACCGTAATCATCAATGTAACGGACGGTCATCGACAATTGTCGGCTGTCAGTAAATTGAATAACAGGGAGACTGATATGGCTGAATGGTGCGATCATTCCGTCATGAGGTAAATTATTTTCCCAATGCGCTTCTCCATATTTTATTTGTGTCAGCGTCACGTACAGCGGTGAACGATTTTCAATTTGGAGTCGGGACTTATTGCTATCTTTGACGTATGAAAAATGTAATTTTTTTACCGCGTCACTGCTGGTTATATCTCCCAGCGCATTGGGACGATAGAAAATTTTAATTCTGGTGCGGATGGCCATTTGTAACACAGGGTTATCCTCCAACACTGGCATTTTCGGCGGGACTTCAAGAACATTGAGCCAAAACAAGGACTCCGAATCAGCCGTAAGGGAAGGCCCTTTACCGGTAAACAATACACGTATACCCAGCGAACTTTTTGGCTCAAGCCTTGCTACTGGCGGCAAGACAACAAAGGGAACATAAATATGCTCAGGTTTTTCTTCAGGCTCTTCTTTATCAATCCATAATTGCATCAGTGCAGGTTTTGCCCCTTCATTGATAATACTGAGGGACTCATCATTTGCTTTTTGGCTGAATATTAACCGCGTTCGGTTAATGTAAGTTTCACCTATTCCCTGTTCTGTAGTCATTGTCCAAAATAATACTGAAGCTAAAATAAAACAGGGTAATGATAATAGGATTTTCATAGAAAAAATATTTTTGTTAGTCATTTATATTTCAGCGTAAAAGTTACTGAACCACTCACATTGCCGGAAGATACAGTATTCTCTGTTTGATACAAACCTGCCCTGAGAGGAACAGAATAATTTGTATTGGCCGTTCCTGAATCATAACTGGTGAGCAGATAATCCGTATTGAACGTCACGGGAATGTCCTGATCCGTGAGCATTTGCAACGCGACGCCGCTTGCCGTAGAAGTACTGTCCGGCGCAAACACTCCCTGTGAATTATTTTTAATCGTTGTTGTTGGCATAAACGAATAACTGATGCTGGCCAGCCCAGCAGGACATTGCGTGAAATTGAGCTTAAAGTCTGTTCTGGATGTTGTGTAGCCTGGACCGCTAAAGTCAGACCTCGCGGCTGGCGGGAGTGTCACATCCACATTGGGTGTTGTACAGGTGCCTCCCGTGGTATTAATGACCAGCCCACCCGCAAGGAACTCCGCAATCATATAAGTACCCCCACCGGTGCTGGAAGCGCCGTTGTAAAACTGATAATGCCGCGTATACATCGGATCAAAAACAGGCGTAGTACCCGCAGTCAGCGTATTTGCTGTCTTTACAAAACGAATTTGTACATCAACCCCGATATTAAATGAACGTCCGCTGTCGTAGGTGACAGGGAAGAGTTCCGCTGGTGTTTGGTAAATACCAGCAGCTACAGTCAGCGGATACCAGGTGCTGGTTTGACCTTTCACCGTATAACGCCAGCGGGCGATGTACCCCAGTCCGGATTTCACCGTTGAATTATAAACGCTGTAGGCCTGGCCTTCTGTCGACGTCGTATTCCAGATGGGGTAAGGAGGATAACCCTGAACCGCGAGTTGCGGTGAAATCGTCTGAGAGGAACTTCTTTGCGCACAAGTCCACGCGGTCGGATCTGATGATGTTATCCACCCGCCCAGCAGATCTCCCACAACAGCATCTTTCCCAATCTGAATAGTGGTTGTAGAGAAATACTGGTAATAAGAATTTGTCCGGCTGCAATCGACCCACGTACCATCCCCCCATGCCGGATGACTTATACCGGCGAACGCAATAAAGAGGATTGACCTGAAAATTTTTGCCATAACATTTCTTCCCTGTTTACTGGCACACCACGTTCGCACGCCTGAGATTATCTTCCTCTGACGGATTATCAGCGGGCAGCTGGTACAATAATTCACATTGCTGCGACGGCGAACTTCCCCATTTCACATTGAGTTTTCCTTCGCTTTTTTTTACCCGAATAAAACTCTGGCTTCCTTGTGCGATATATCCAACCCTCTCGTTCTTCTCATCTGTAACAGGCGTGCCAAACGGAATTTCCTCGTTACGAACCGAGCTGATTTGCAACAAAGCGGAATAACCAAAATCCGTTTCATATTTCAATAACACCACCGCACCGGCCGTCGGAACGCTATTCTGGCGGGTGACGTCGAGAGCAATATCATTGGAAAGCCCTTTTGGATCCAGTTCGATGCTATTCTGCCGATACGGTGTTAAATAAGGCACTGCGGCTTTACCTGATTTATCCAAAGCCAGGCTTGAATTATTCGCCACTTTCGCGCCGCTGGCATGGTTCGCTTCCACAACTGCCATGGTGTCGCCCATTATCGGCGTGAACACCACACCATTTCCGTAAGCAATTGCGCCGCCGGAAAGCGTTGCCCCATACTGCTGGTAGCCTTGTCCGGCTGAAAAGCTTCCTCCTAACCGGGTATAAGGTGAATTCCAGTTCCCACTGGCGCCTGCGGTATTGCGGTTACCCATCGATGAATAATGATCTGCATTGCCGAAAGCACTGTAAGTATATTGACGCTCATCGCCAGCGGAACCCGAGACCGAATTCTGAATCCCCTGATGATCACGTTCCTGTACATAGGTGGAATTGAAATAAACCGAATTTGCGCTGCTACCCAGAGGTAGTGAAATGCCTACGGCAATTTTGTTGTCCCAGATATTTTTCACCAGATCCCGGGTACGGCTGGCATTAATATTCAAATTGAACCATGAGAAAGTGTTGGTGTATCCCATTTGGTATTCAGTATCACGCCCGCCTCTGTTCCAGTAATCCTGGGTGCTTGCACTGATATTCAATGTTCCCCAGACCTCCGACAAATCCTGTGTTGCGCTGATCTGCACACGATTTTTACGATTGATACTGCTGGAATAAAAAGCGTTTCCGGCAGAGGTTTGCTGGTCCCGTATCAACATTGCATCATCAATACTGTAGTAACCGGCGCTTGAATAACGATAATTTGCCAGCGTGATATTCGTGTTCACCACTGGCAGTATTTTTGAGAAAGCCAAACTGTAACTTTGCCCCTCTTTTGAGATTTCGTTATGTAACTGAGTACGGGCATGAGTGATATCCGAAGATATCGCGCCCAGCGAAGTATTCAGTGCAATCCCCCCGGCCACCGACTGATACTTTCCTCCCCCTAATACACCTCCGTAACCCGTGATCAGATTGGTAAAACCGTGCCGTATAGTGCCCATCGCAATCAGGGGTTTTTCATTCACGGTCGAATTACGATAAGTACCGCTCATCAGTGTGTAGCGGGTTGTCCCTGGCCTTAATAGTTCAGCGATCGACGCATAGGTCACGGTAAAACTACGCTCGCTGCCATCCGCTTCTTTCACTGTGACCAGCAAATCTCCTCCAGTGCCTGTCGGATACAGTTCATCTATGACGAACGAGCCAGGTGGAACCGTGGTTTCATAAATACGCGTGCCGCGCTGTGAAATCTGAACTAATGCAGTAGTATTCGCCACGCCACTGATCACCGGTGCGTATCCGCGCTGCGAGTCCATATACATTCGGTCATCGGATGCCAGCATGGCCCCGCGAAAACCCACGCTATCAAAGACCTGTCCTTCCGTCATAGACTCACCGATCACCAGCTTACTGCGTATCGGCACTATCGCACGTTCGACATAAGTGCTGGCGTTATCATATTCCCATCCATTTTCATCGCTCTGGTTAAAAGACCCTTTATATCGCAAACGCCAGACATCCCAGTTTATACCACCGAGAAGTCCGAGATATTGAGTAGAGATACTTTGCGTTTCTGACATTTCTGAATGATAGGCGTTATAGTCATATTCTAATGTTGCCGCTGTGATACCTTTATCCCAAAGTTCGGGGCTGACATATCCTCTGGCATGGCGAAGTAAATAGATCTGCGGCGCTGTCACATTAAGATGTTGAGTGGTAACGTCATAACTGACATCGAGTCCGGGAAGCAACATATTAATATCAGCACATTGATGGGGATCTTTAAGCTGATAAATGACATTTTCATCGAGTTTTTCACTATCAATACCCAACTCTGATAGCAATTTTATATTGAAACACGCATGGGCTATTTTTGATTGATTATCCGGAAGTGAAAAATTAACGTCTGTACGCCCTTTCCACCTCTCATTTATATACAGATCCACCCGATGTATTCCGGGTAGTACAGGGTTTCCTTGCGCATAATCATTAACGTCTATTGCTGACCGCATAAATGCACTATTAAACATAACCGTATCAGAACCTGCATAACAGACGACGTGAGAGAACAGCAGTGCAGACCAAACTGCTCTTCTTAAGATCGCCATGATGAATGAATTTTTACGCGAGCCAGATATCATTTCATAATATCTGTTCATTGACTGATTCCCCGCCATAATCATTTATGATGCTATAGAATAACTTTTCGCCCCGTATATCTTTATTGTCAGTAGACTTCAGGCTGAATTCTATTTCACTTTCAGGATTAACCATTCTCTTCGTAAAATTTACGACACGGGAAAGTACCGGTGATGTTTTTGAGTGTCTGACTTCCAGCTTACTGAAAGTGATAAAGTAAGGTGAAGGATTGATAATTGTTAGTTTGTTGCCAATCAATGATACTTTTAACTGTTTATAAGCTTGAGGTGGCGAAGGTACTAAGTTATCTGGTCGGTAAAACAACTTTATCCGGGTACGAAATGCCATTTGCAATACATTATCACCTGCCTGAATCCTCTGTGTCGGCTTTGGAGGCACTTCCAAAAGATTAAACCAGAACAGCGATTCCCGATCCTGTGGTAAATGCCCGTTCAGTGCCATCAGCCGTATCGCCTGACCTCTCTCTGGATCGATGCGAATGACAGGAGGGTTGACAATAAATGGGACATTGACTTCACCGGGCCGGGCTTTCGGGTTGCCATCATCCAGCCACATTTGTACCAGATAGGGTTTTTTACCCTTATTCATTAATTGTATTACTGATTCTTTATCTTGAGCATGGAACACAATCCGCGTTCCGTTAATGACAACTTCCGGATACGCTTTACAGGAAAAGAAGCAGGTTAAAATAATACTGATGAATATAGACTTACACATCCCTGATGTTCCTTTTTATTGAGACAGGGGTGAAATTCCTGCTTCACCCCTTTTTATCGGTTACTCGTATGTCATCGTGTAATCAACTTGCGTGGTCACCGTTCCTGCCACAGAAACTCCGGTGGCATAATAGCGGGCGAAATAATTTAATGTCCCGCTGCCGGCGCTGATATCAACCGGAATATCATTTTGGCCATCGGTTACCGGAGATCCGGCGACTATTGACTCCATACTGGCATTTAATAATTCAACCTGAACATTTTTTGCTGCATCCGACGCGGTGGTATCTATATTGAGACGGCCGGTGGCACTATCAACATAAGTGCCGGGTTCATAATAAGTGCTCGCCGTGCCTAAAGCCGTACCTGAACAACTTGTCAGTGAGATATTAAAAGGTGTCGCACCGGCAGTTTCACCCGGCGCTTTTAAACTGTTTGCTGAAACAGTCGGTAATGTCACGGTCGCATCCTCACTTCCACCATTAACAGCAATTGAACAGGTAGTATCTGTTACCTTGCCATTAATAGTAATAGTTCCATCGACCGCCATTGCCGACGCAGCAAACGTAGATGTCATGACTAACGCAAGCATGGGTATGACGTGTTTAGTATTATACATATGCACTTCCCTATATACGTAAGGATTGATCACTAGCTAATAATGATGGCATCAATATATAATAAGTCTTTCATCAATCCGACAGATAAATATATACAGAAGTTCATTATTAACGTCACGCATCATATACCGAAAATTATGATAAGCAATACAAGTTACTTGAATAGGCAGAGTTTAATTTTGGGGAGGGTTAATTAATAGTTATTTATATAAAAAGTTCTCCTAATAACATTCAAAATATACTCGGCCATAAAAATATAATAACCAAATTAGTCGTCAGGGTATTTGCGTGCAAACACCCTGAACTGATGGGCTATGTTACGCTGTCGCCAGCCTGAATGCCGAAACAGACTGCGTCAGATAGAGAACCTGCTCTTCAAGCGAGGCCGCTGCTGCTGCGGACTCCTGCACCAGCGCCGCATTCTGCTGAGTTACGCCGTCGATTTCGGTCACAGCCTGCTCAATCTGGCTTATCCCACGGCTTTGCTCATCAGATGCGGTCGAGATATGTTCCATCAGCACATCAACCTGAGTCACGGAAGAAATAATTGCCGAGATAGAATCCCCGGTACGCGATACCTGTTCAGACCCTTCCTTTATATTGGCAACGGATTCAGAGATCAGACTTTCAATTTCCTTCGCTGCGACAGCACTGCGCTGCGCCAGACTGCGCACTTCGCTGGCGACCACCGCAAATCCACGCCCCTGTTCGCCGGCACGTGCGGCTTCAACGGCGGCATTGAGCGCCAGAATGTTGGTCTGGAACGCAATGCTATTGATGACGCCTGTTATGTCTTCGATTTTCTTAGAGCTGCTGTTAATACGACTCATCGTTCCGATCACATCCTGTGCCACCTTTTCACCAGCACGCGCATTTTTAACGGCTTCACGTGTCAGGCCACTGGCACGGGTGACATTCTCGGTATTCTGTTTTACGGTCGCCCCAAGTTCTTCCATGCTGGCCGCGGTTTGTGTCAGTGCAGCCGCCTGTTGTTCTGTGCGGGAAGCCAGATCAATGTTCCCAGCCGAAATTTCCTGCGATGCATGAGCAACGGTATGACTGGTGTCACGCACCTGGCCGATAATGCGGGTCAGCGACTGTCGCATATGCTCAATAGACTGCATCAGTTCTTCAATTTCACTGCGTGACCGGGCATTGACCGGCACAGGGGTATCGAGATAACCCTCGGCAATCTGGCGGCAATGATCACGTGAATTCAGAAGCGGCGTCAGAACGAAACGTTTAAGCAAAATCACCACGCCAATAATGATGATCAGGAACAGCAGACCAAAACCGATGGTCAACCCGATGCCAAATTTGAAATTATCCTGCGCATCATTGTTGAGATTTCTGGCGTACTGCTCGTGTAGCGCCAGCACTCTATCTAGTACGATTTCATACTGTCGATCGAGTTTTATGACTGTCGGGATCTGTGCTTTAAACCGCGGCTGGTCACCCGCTTTAGCGGCATCGATCAGCGGCTGTATTCCGTTCTGACGATATTCCAGATACGTGGCGCGATATGCCTGGGCCAGTTCATCCTCACCCGGCAGTTTAGGTGCATCTATATAGGCCTGAAATGCGGCATCGGCCTTCACGATGACCTCATTGACGCCGTCGAGCGCAGCGCCGGTTTGCTGACCATTGCCGCTTTCAATTTCCTTCATATACTCCATGACGCGAACGCGCGAGGTGCGGCTGTGATTGATAGGATCAATCACGGACAGAACCACCCGGATCTCCTTGTTGACATCATCGAGAGAATGATTGCTTTGGGTCAGCAACCAGATATTTGACAGCATACTGGTGAAAAAGAGAGCGAAAAGAACTACAAGAACAAGTAAAGAGGACTTTTTAAGCGACATCGGTAGATTCTCAAAACAGAGCAAGGATCTGTTTATCGGCATTTGGCTTAAAAGGTTTAATGACTGTTTCACCCTATCAGGAATTTAAAAGACGATGCTCGGCCCGCCATCAAATCTTTAGCCATATCTGATACCGCCTTGCACTGAAGAGGCGGTTTCAACTGCCGACACAGCATAAAACTAACAAATTTTCTTATACTTTTAAGTAAATGAAAACAGCACTCCAATCTCTTACATTGAAACTGTAAAGTTATTTATTCCTGGAGGAAAAGTCTTAAGCAACATCTAAAATAGATGTTACAGACTCATACCACCCTCCTTATACAAAATGAATAATCATTCAACACATGAATATTCCTATAAAAAAATATGAAAAATCCTATTAATAAACCCTCGCAACAAAATGAAAAATCTTTCATGAAATAAATTCACTTCAGATATTTCCTGTGTTTTCTGCATTATTAATCCTAATGAAATTTGCGCTTTTATTGTTTTTTCTACAAACCGATCTTCCTCAATGCCTTATCCCATGCCGCCTGCGCGGGAATTGAGAGAAAATTCCTATATTTCAATATGATGATCCGTTATCCTGCGATCCAAGCGATGTAATACTTAGTTACAAATTATGATTTTCAATAGAATCACTAATGTTTCTAAAATGCCAGCGACAGGTACTTATCTGAAATTTTATTTTTTCAGATAAATTCAATACACACTGCGAAATGCTCCGAAAAATATCAGCTCGCTTGTGACCCTGAAGTTATTCGCACGTTATTATGATGCGGCATGGACAAATTTTTATGGCAGGGTTGCCAGCCTCAATGTATTTTTCAGATTCATTGGCAGCGTTTATCACTCCACAGTAAGGGATAGGCATGTCTAATAGTTTTCAGGAAGAAATCCCCAAAGCCCGCGTTAATATTAAACTAGATCTCCACACGGGCGGCGCACAGAAGAAAGTCGAATTACCTTTAAAATTAATGGTAATGGGAGACTACAGCAATGGTAAAGAAGACCGACCTTTGTCAGAACGCGAAAAAGTTAACATCAATAAAAATAACTTTAACAGCGTTCTGGCTGAGTTCAGCCCTTCACTTAATCTGACCGTTGAAAATACGCTGGCTGGCGATCATAGCGAAGAAAACATCTCTCTGAACTTCAACGAAATGAAAGATTTCGAACCCGAGCAGGTTGCACGCCAGATCCCTCAACTGCGCGCCATGCTGGCCATGCGCAATCTGCTGCGTGATCTCAAATCCAATCTTCTGGACAACGCAACGTTCCGCAAAGAACTCGAAACCATTCTTAAAGATCCGTCCCTGAGCAATGAGCTTCGCAGTGAACTGAACGCTCTGGCACCTAAGGCATAACAGCCTCCACTTAACGGATTAATGCGAGAAAATGCTTATGTCAGTCAATACTGAAAACTCTTCTTCAAGCCAGACTACTGTTCTTGAACGCCCTGAAGCGGGCACCGTTTACGCCTCCCTGTTTGATAAAATCAATCTGACGCCGGTGACTTCACTGGGCGACCTGAATGATTTCCAGGATACCGCTGCCCTGGCTGATGTGACCGCCGATCAGCGTGTGACGGCAGCCGTTCAGGTCTTCCTTGAGCGTCTGAAACAATCTGGCCAGACCGTTGAGCGTCTGGATAAAACGCTGCTCGATCACCATATTGCAGAACTGGACAATCAGATCAGCCGTCAGCTCGACGCTGTGATGCATCACCCTGATTTTCAGCGCGTGGAATCCGGCTGGCGTGGTCTGAAGTTCCTGGTTGACCGCACCGATTTCCGCCAGAACGTCAAAATTGAAGTGCTGGATGTTTCTAAAGACGACCTGCGTCAGGACTTCGAAGATTGCCCTGAAATCATCCAGAGCGGCCTGTACCGTCACACTTACATTCAGGAATATGACACACCGGGCGGCGAACCCATCGGTTCTGTAATTTCCAACTACGAGTTTGATGCATCAGCCCAGGATGTCGCACTGCTGCGTAACATCTCAAAAGTCTCCGCTGCCGCGCACATGCCGTTCGTCGGCGCCGTCGGTCCTAAATTTTTCCTGAAAGATTCCATGGAAGAAGTGGCTGCGATTAAAGACATCGGCAACTACTTTGACCGCGCAGAATACATCAAGTGGAAATCCTTCCGTGATTCTGACGATTCCCGCTATATCGGCTTGACTATGCCACGCGTGCTAGGTCGTCTGCCGTATGGCCCGGATACCGTTCCGGTTCGCAGCTTCAACTATGTCGAAGAGGTGAAAGGTCCGGATCACGAGAAGTATCTTTGGACCAACGCAGCGTTCTCGTTTGCAGCCAACATGGTGAAAAGCTTCATCAAAAACGGCTGGTGCGTGCAAATCCGTGGCCCGCAAGCTGGCGGTGCGGTGACTGACCTGCCCATTCACCTGTATGACCTCGGCACCGGCAATCAGGTGAAAATCCCGTCAGAAGTGATGATCCCTGAAACCCGTGAGTTTGAGTTTGCCAACCTGGGCTTCATCCCGTTGTCTTACTACAAAAACCGCGATTATTCCTGCTTCTTCTCCGCCAACTCCGCACAGAAACCGGCGCTGTATGACACTGCTGATGCCACAGCAAACAGCCGCATCAATGCGCGTCTGCCGTACATCTTCCTGCTGTCACGTATCGCGCACTATCTGAAGCTGATTCAGCGTGAAAACATCGGCACCACCAAAGATCGCCGTCTGCTGGAACTGGAACTGAACACCTGGATCCGCACGCTGGTCACTGAAATGACCGATCCGGGCGATGACCTGCAAGCCTCTCACCCGCTGCGTGACGCCAAAGTGACCGTCGAAGATATCGAAGACAACCCGGGCTTCTTCCGCGTGAAACTGTACGCCGTACCGCACTTCCAGGTGGAAGGGATGGACGTGAATCTGTCACTGGTTTCTCAGATGCCTAAAGCGAAAGCCTGAAGCCCGGAGGCACGATGAAGATTGAACGTCCGCTGTGGACACGAGGAATCCTCGTGTCTCCACAGCAGTTTCAACAACAGGCCTCTTTTGAGGCCTGGACAAACGAATGTATTGCTCAAATGGGCATACTTCACCCGTGGGGTGTGCTTCATGCGACCTTTGAACAGGATGCGCTGGCACAAGGACGTCTGAAAGCTGAGCGGCTGCATGTCCGTTTTCAGGATGGCATATTGGTCGATACCGACTGTGCAGATTTACTGCCGCCAACACTGACGTTGTCGGCAAACTTACCGGCAGACGCCAATGAAGCAATTGTGATGCTGGCGTTGCCACAAGTTTACGCGAATGGCGGAAACTGCCTGCAGCCCGATGAACGGGCTGAACGTCCGGTACGCTATCGTCAGGCCTGGCGGGATGTCCAAAACCAGTATGGCGATGACAAAAAACAGGTCGCCGTCATGTCGCATGAATTGACGCTGCGACTGGATATTCAGGAAAACGGTGACTATCAGACCTGTCCGGTGGCACGTCTGCTGCGTGATGCCCAGGGACGGTGGATACAAGATACGAACTTTATCCCACCTTTGCTGAGTCTTCAGGCTAGTCATTGGTGTACAGAGCAGCTCGAACTGTTGATGGTGCCGCTGAGGGCGCGTTTAAAACGCCTGATGGGAATGCGCCGTGAAAGCAATGCGCGCATGGCAGACTTTGCAGTTGCCGATGTGTCCCTGTTCTGGCTACTGAATGCACTTAACGGTGCAGAGCCCGTGCTGGGCAATTACCAGCGCAACCCCCAGGTTCATCCTGAGCGCCTTTACCAGGAGCTGGCCCGTCTTGCCGGAAACTTGCTGACTTTTTCCCTGGATCATGACGTCGCCGCTATTCCGGCCTATCAACACGTTAGCCTGACTACGGTCTTCCCGACGCTGTTTACCTTGCTGAATATTCTGCTGGAAGCCAGCCTGCCATCGCGCGTTGTCGCCATAGATCTGGTACATGAACCCCGCATTAACCAGTGGCGTGCAGCCCTGCACGATCCCCGCCTGCGCGAACGCGAAGAGGTCGATTTCTATCTGTCCGTGCGCTCTACCCTGTCTTCTGCCCAACTGCAAACCCAGTTCCCGCAACTGTGTAAAGTCGGTGCACCGGATGATGTCGGTAACGTCGTCAATGTGGCACTAAGCGGTATTCCGCTGCGCCCGTTGAGCCATGTTCCTGCCGCCATTCCGCTTCGTCTGGAAAATCAGTATTTCTCTTTGGATCTCACCCATCCTGCAGCGCAGCAAATGATGGAAGCAGGCACCTGTGTCTTCTATGTGCCTGGCACGCTGGGCGACATTCAGCTTGAACTGTTTGCGGTGTTACGCGCATGAGCCAATCCATGAGAATGACAACACAGGCTGTTGATATCGATGCCCTGCTCGCGGATACCTGGTTGCAGGTTATCAGCCTGCGTCAGGGAATGAACTGCCCTGAAGGGGAAGGGCAAATCTTCTGGAAGCGCTGTGTGGCTGATATAGAACGCGTGCAACAGGCGCTGAAAGAGGGGGACGTCAGTGAACAAAACTGTCAGCACATCATGTATGCCCAGTGCGCCATTCTGGATGAGACCGTTAAAGGCCGCAGCGTCCAGGATGATGCTTACTTTGTCTGGTGTAATTCTCCGCTGCAGGCGTACTTCTTCAAATCACTTGACGCGGGTAACCAGCTGTATGAACGGATGCGTACCGTGCTGCGGGAACCCGCACCCGACATGGCAGTACTTACCTGTTTTCACCGGGTACTGATGTTAGGTTTTCTCGGCGGTTATGCCTCACAGGCAGTGACCGAGCGCGAACAGCTGGTTGAGCAACTTACAGCGCTTGTACCTGCATTTAGCTTTGCGTCATCCCGTCCTGTTCTGGCAATGGCGTCTTCCAGTCATCGCCTCGGCATAGGATTACGTTACTGGCCGGTACGCCTTGGACTCGCAGGACTGATTGTCGCCTTGCTGTGGTGCGGACTGGACCTCTGGCTGTCCGGATTATTGACAACGTTGTTGCCGGGGTCCGTGTAATGAGTCCGATGTGGCGACGTGGTTTATGGCTATGGGCGGGTATTCTGGCCAGCATTCTGTGTCTGACTCTCCTGCCCTTTTCAACCGTGATGCGGTGGCTAATCTTCGGACTGGTGATGATCATCTGCCTTGTTGGGGTATGGCGTACGGGTCAAAAGCAAGATTCAGAGTTTGCAGAAAAGCATTTCGACGGGCTTCCGCCGGAGAAATATCGTCTGCCAGTCGTATTGGTCTGCGGCGACGATCTGGCATCGCTGTTTGGTAAAGATCACGTACATCTGACTGCTCAGGGTTGCTGGCTCCGGGTCGACGAAAGCAATTCTCTGCGGCAGTTTGCCCGACAGTTGTTATGGCAGCGTCCAGAGTGGGCGAAACAGCTGGCCGTCATGGTGGCAGTAAATCCTCAGCAGCACAGCGACGAACGCGAACTCACCACCTGCCTGTATGAGCTGCGCTGGCAGCTTGTGCAGTTACGCCGGGATATTCGCCGCCCACTTCCTCTGCTTCTGAGTAGCACGATTGCCACCGCCACTGCAGACGCGCCTGTCTGGTTATCGCAACAAAATGATCGGTCGGTGACGCTATGGCCAACAATAACCATGCCGGAAACGCTGGCAAACTGGCAGCGGGAGGATGGCAGTGCCCGGCAGGTTGAACGGGTCAAACAGACCGTCATTTTCGACCAGCAAAATAACTGGCTTAATGCGTACGTGCTGCCTGCATTGCAGGCGCGTAACGATGATGTCGCCTGTGTTTCTCCGCAACAGGTTGTCCTGCATCAGGTCGGCGGCCTGAGGGGTATTGTGTCCGCCTCGCTCTGGCAACAATGGCTTAGCGCACACACCTCTCTGACACAAGTCGCCGGATGGCATCCCGAAGAGGGCGTTGATAGCAGTCTGCAAACCTTCCCTGACTTTATCTTTACTGTCTTGCCTTCCGGCAGCGGCGTGTCATCTCGTCGTCGTACTTTACGCCATGGTGTCACCCTGCTGACCGTCACGGTGGTTGCCGCGCTGTGCAGCAGTGCCTGGCATAACCGCCAGCTTCTGCATCGGGTGGCTTTCGATATCCGCCATTACGACAGTATCGGGATGACAGATTACGGACCAAAGGCAAAAGCGGTGGAGATATTACGACGCGATGCCGCACAGCTTGATGACTGGTTCCGTAATGGTGAGCCGGTGCGTTTTAGTCTGGGTCTTTATCAGGGGGAACGCCTGCGTCTGCCTCTGATGGCAGCAATCAAAAGTTATGTCCCGCCCCCACCGCCACCTGAACCCGTCGAAAAAGAGGCCCCAAAAACGGTGCGCCTTGATTCCCTGTCGCTGTTTGACACGGGCCAGTACGAGCTCAAACCGGGCTCGCTCAAAATGCTGGTGAATGCACTTGTGGATATCAAGGCCAGGCCAGGCTGGCTGATTGTGGTGGCCGGACACACGGACATTACCGGTGACGCAAAAGCCAACCAGACATTGTCGCTCAAACGTGCCGAGTCATTACGTGACTGGATGCTCTCAACCAGCGATGTCTCCCCGACCTGCTTTGCCGTTCAGGGTTATGGCGCAACACGCCCTATTGCTTCAAATGATACCCCGGAAGGCCGTGCGGCTAACCGTCGTGTCGAAATCAGTCTGGTGCCACAGGCAGACGCCTGTAAGGCAACAGCAACCCCAAGTTCATCAAATGATTGATGAATGTTTACCTTAGAAATGGAGAACTACCCATGGCAATTCCTGTTTATCTGTGGCTGAAAGACGACGGCGGTGCGGACATTAAAGGCTCCGTAGACGTTAAAGATCGCGAAGGCAGCATCGAAGTGGTGGCACAGGATCACAACCTGTATATCCCGACCGATAACAACACCGGCAAACTGACGGGTACGCGTATTCACACCCCGTTCCTGTTTACCAAAGAAATCGATTCTTCCAGCCCGTACCTGTACAAAGCGGTGACTACCGGCCAGACCCTGAAATCCGCAGAGTTCAAATGGTATCGCATCAATGACGCAGGCCAGGAAGTGGAGTATTTCAACACCAAACTGGAAAACGTCAAACTGGTGAAAGTCGCGCCAAAAATGAACGACATCAAAGACCCGGCGTTTGAAAAACATAACCACCTCGAAATGATCGAGCTGCGTTACGAAAAAATCACCTGGACCTACAAAGACGGCAATATCATTCATTCCGATTCCTGGAACGAACGTACTACCGCGTAACACCCCACAGCAGACGGTTTGCCGTCTGCTGTTTTTGTTTCCTGAGCCGCTGCCTGGCGGTTGAGCAAACAAAAACACCACCGGACATCGACCTTATGGGCCTGGGTTTCCTGCATAGGAAAAGGCTAAGGGCGGTAGCGTACCTAAAAAAGGGAATTCAGCATGGAACAACAGTCAGCCGTATTACTTCGCCGCTTAAATCCGTACTGCGCGAAAGCGCTGGAAGCCGCCGCGACGCTCTGCCAGACCCGCGCCCACAATGAAATTACCGTCGAGCACTGGCTGCTCAAACTGCTGGAACTGGGCGAAGGCGACATCACCGTGCTGGCCCGCCGCTACGAATGGGATATGGATGCCTTGTGGCAAAGTCTGCTGGCACATCTCGATGCCCTGCCGCGTTCCGTGCATTCGCGTCCGCAGCTTTCCCAAGATTTACAATCGCTGATGAAAGCGGGCTGGCTGGCGGCATCACTGCAGGATGACAACCAGAGCATCCGCAGTGTCAATCTGCTGGAAGCGCTGATGGCGCAACCGCGCCTGCTGCGCTGCGAAGGTTTATGGCCGCTGTTCAGCCTGAGCGAAGAACATATCCGTCGCCTCAAGCCAGTGCTGGATGCCTTGTCCGAAGAGCGCCCGGAGCTGCAACAACAGGAAAGCCTTAGCCGCACACCTTCCGCACTTTCTGAAAACTCAGCGACGCAAAAAGCAGAGTCTGGTGTTACCGGCCAGTCGTTAAGCGAAGCGCTGCAGGCCGCGCTGGATAAATTCACGCTGGACGTCACCGCCAAAGCTAAAGCCGGGCAGATTGATCCGGTGTTTGGTCGCGATAACGAGATCCGTCAGATGGTGGATATTCTCTCCCGTCGTCGTAAAAACAACCCGATTCTGGTCGGTGAACCGGGCGTCGGTAAAACCGCGCTGGTGGAAGGTTTGGCGTTACGTATTGCGGAAGGCAACGTGCCCGACAGCCTGAAAACCGTCAGCCTGCGCACGCTGGATTTAGGTCTTCTACAGGCCGGCGCCGGAGTAAAAGGCGAGTTCGAGCAACGCCTGAAAAACGTCATCGACGCCGTGCAAAAATCACCCACACCGGTTCTGCTGTTTATCGATGAAGCGCACACTATTATTGGCGCTGGCAATCAGGCCGGTGGCGCCGACGCTGCTAACCTGCTCAAACCCGCGCTCGCCCGTGGTGAATTGCGCACCATCGCCGCCACTACATGGAGCGAGTACAAACAGTATTTTGAGCGCGATGCCGCCCTTGAGCGCCGCTTCCAGATTGTCAAAGTCGATGAGCCAGACGACGAGATGGCCTGCCTGATGCTGCGCGGCCTGAAATCCCGCTACGCGCAGCACCACGGCGTTCACATCACCGACGAAGCCGTCAAAGCCGCCGTCAGCCTCTCCCGCCGCTACATCACCGGCCGCCAGCTGCCGGACAAAGCCGTTGATCTGCTCGATACCGCGTCCGCCCGTGTACGCATGAGCCTCGATACCCTGCCGGAAGAACTGACCCGCCTTAAGGCGCAGATAGCCGCACTGGGAATGGAGGAGCAGGCATTGCTGGAAGATATAGCCCTCGGCAGTCAGACCCACGGTGAACGTCTGGAAAAAATCGGTGAGCTGGACCGCGAACTCAATGCGCAGCTTTACGCTCTCGAAGCGCAGTACGAATCCGAAAAAGCCCTGACGCATAAGCTGCTGGAAATCCGTCAGGACATCAGCCGTCAGGAAGATATTCACGCGCTGCAGCAAGAACTGGCCCAGTTGCAGGGCAGCGCCCCGCTGCTGTCTCTTGACGTGGACGTCCGCACTGTTGCGACAGTCATTGCCGACTGGACCGGCGTGCCGCTGACCAGCCTGCTGAAGGACGAACAGACTGACCTGTTGCAGCTGGAAAACCATCTGGGCAAACGTGTTGTCGGACAGGATCATGCGCTGACCGACATGGCGCAACGTTTGCGTGCCGCCAAAACCGGCCTGACGTCTGAGAATGGCCCGCTGGGCGTCTTCCTGCTGGTCGGCCCGAGCGGCGTAGGCAAAACCGAGACTGCCCTTTCCCTTGCCGACTGCCTGTTCGGCGGCGAGAAATCCCTCATTACCATCAACCTCAGCGAGTATCAGGAAGCGCATACCGTCTCTCAACTGAAAGGTTCACCTCCGGGCTACGTCGGTTACGGTCAGGGCGGTATTCTGACTGAAGCCGTGCGTAAACGTCCGTACAGCGTCGTCCTGCTCGATGAAGTGGAAAAAGCTCACCGCGACGTAATCAACCTGTTCTATCAGGTGTTCGACCGCGGCTTTATGCGCGACGGTGAAGGCCGCGAAATCGACTTCCGTAATACCGTGATCCTGATGACCGCTAACCTCTGCAGTGACCATTTGATGCAACTTCTGGATGAACAGCCGGAAGCCACTGACGGCGATTTACAGGAACTGCTGCGCCCGATCCTGCGCGACCATTTCCAGCCCGCCCTGCTCGCCCGCTTCCAGACACTGATTTATCGTCCGCTGAACGCCGTTGCCCTGCGCACTATCGTTGAGATGAAACTGGCACAAGTCGCGAAACGTCTGAACAAGCACTACGGCCTGACCTGCTCCATAGAAGAAAGTCTGTACGACACGCTGGTCGCCGCCTGCCTGCTGCCAGATACCGGTGCGCGCAACATCGACAGCCTGCTCAATCAGCAAATCCTGCCGGTACTGAGCCAGCAACTGTTGCAACGCATGGCCGGGCAACAACGCACCACGGCGCTGGCACTGGGCTGGGATGAGGAAGAAGGGATCACCCTGGAATTTGACGGAGTAGAGAAATGAGTACAACCGGACTGCCTTTTTTCGACCACAGTCATCATAAATTAGCCATCCGCGGCAGCAGCGCGCAACCCGATGTTCTGAGTTTCACCAGCCTGGAAACGCTCAGTAAGCCTTTCCATTACGACATCGAATTTACCAGTGCTGACCGGGCTATTGATCCGAAATCGATGCTGATGAAGGACGCTTCACTGACCCTGCAGGCGCCGGTGGCCGACGCCTTTGGTGTCTCAGTCCAACAGCCGCAGCGCGTAATACAGGGCCTAATCACCGCCTTTAAACGTCTTTCCACGTCGAAAGATGAAAGTCATTACGAAGTCCGCCTGCAGCCGCGTCTGGCTTTGCTCGCCCGCAGCCATCAGAACTGTATTTATCAGGACATGTCGGTTCCGCAGATTGTTGAAAAAATCCTGCGTGACCGTCACGACATGCGCGGACAGGACTTTATCTTCACACTGAGTAAAGAGTACCCGCGTCGCGAACAAACCTTGCAGTACGGCGAGGACGACCTGACCTTTATCTCCCGACTTCTGGCCGAAGTCGGGATCTGGTTCCGCTTTACCGCCGATCCTAAACTCAGCATTGACGTGGTCGAATTCTATGACGACCAGCAGCATTATCAACAGGCGCTGACGCTGCAGGCCGTACCCCCATCCGGCATGCACGACGTCGGCGTCGAATCGGCATGGGATTTGTCCAGCCATTATCAGGTGGTGGAAAAAACCGTCTCCACCCGGGATTACAACTACCGCACCGCGACCACGGATTTATCCGGCAGCGCCGATGTTACCCGCGGGGATACCACCACCTATGGCGAAGCCTATCATTACGCCGATAACTACCTGACCGCCGGTGGCGGTGGTCGCGATCCGGTACCGGAAAGTGGCGCGTTCTATGCCCGCCTGCGTCACGAACGTTACCTGAACAATCAGGCGCGCTTTTCCGGCATCGTGAATGCCGCAACCCTGGTGCCGGGTCAGGAGCTCAAAGTCACCGGCAGCGATGCGCCGGCACAGTTTGCGCAGGGCGTGGTGATCGTGTCTATCCAAAGCTCGGCGCGTCGCGACAAAAGCTTTGAAACAAAATTTGAGGCCATTACCTGGTCTGAAGATTACTGCTTCCGCCCGGAGTCCGAGCCTAAACCGGTGATGGCCGGTACTCTGCCCGCCCGCGTCACCAGCACCACCGTCAACGACACCTACGGTCATATCGATAAAGACGGGCGGTATCGCGTCAATATGCTGTTCGACCGCGACGCCTGGGAACAAGGCTACGAAAGTCTGTGGGTCCGTCAGGCGCGCCCTTACGCCGGCGACACCTACGGCATGCATATGCCGCTGCTGGCCGGCACGGAAGTGGCGATTGCCTTTGAAGACGGCAACCCGGATCGCCCTTATATCGCCCACGTTCTACATGACTCTGCGCACGGCGATCACGTCACCATCCAGAACTACAAACGCAACGTACTGCGCACGCCGTCGAACAACAAACTGCGCCTCGAGGACGAGCGTGGCAAGGAGCACATCAAGCTCAGCACCGAATACGGTGGTAAAAGCCAGCTCAACCTCGGCCATCTGGTGGACAGCGGCAAACAGCAGCGCGGTGAAGGGTTCGAGCTGCGCACCGACAGCTTCGGTGCCATCCGCGCGCAGCAAGGGATTTTCATCACGGCCGATGGCCAGGGTCTGGCACAAGGAAAAGTGCTGGAGATGACGGCAGCAATCGAATCGCTACAACAGGCACAAGGGCTGGCAAAGGCGCTCAGTGATGCTGTGAAAACTGCACAGGCGGAACTGGCACAAGTAGCTGAACAAAAATCTCTGCTTGAGTCTTCGATGAAAGATTTACAGCAATCCGTTCTGCTCATGAGCGCACCCGCGGGAATTGCCCAGGTATCACCTCAAAGTATTCAGATCAGTACGGGTAACAATTTCATTCAGACATCGGCTGAAAACAGTGATTTCACAGTATTTAAAAAATTCACCGTCGCTGCGGGTGAAATTATCAGCCTTTTTGCTAAGACGCTTGGCATAAAAATGTACGCCAACAAAGGCAAGGTGGATATTCAGGCTCAGGGTGATGCAATGGCATTGACCTCCCTTAAAGATATGAAAATCATCAGTAAAGATGATGAGGTTTATATCCAGGCCAGCAAGAAAATCACACTGGCCTGCGGGAAAAGCGCGATAGTGATTGAAAGCTCAGGTGTCACGATCATGACCCCCGGAGAGGTGAATGTTAAAGGGATCTTTAACCAGATCTTGCCACAGAGTTTTAGCCCGGCACCGGCAACGTTGCCGCCTGAGGCCAAATGCGTGGAATGTGAGAAATAATGGAAAACGCGATGGAACTTGATCAAAAGATAACGATACAGGACCGGCTGAATCAGCATCCGAATTCATACCGGTATCTGCTACTGGATCCGTTAAAAAGTGTTTCGATTATTAATCCACTCCATCTGCAACAGTTACAAGACGCCCCCGAAGTTAGGGCGATATACACGGTGCTGAGAGGTGATTTACCCCATTCACCTCAGCACTGTCCTCGGCTCGTTTTACTGGCTTATCCAGGCGAGCACTGCGAGTTTTCATGGCTGGCGAGTTCAGAGGATTACGCCCGAAGTGAAATGTTGCAGGAAAAAAGATACTTGTGCGGCTGGCTGTGCAGTACTACTGCACCAGAACAACTGGCATCCGAACTGGCAGAACGTTTCAATAACCTGATTGAGAACACGGTCACACCGTTTTTTGAGCCCCTGCGCTTTGAATTATTACAAGCTATGGAGCCGGACGGCCTAGCCACATGCCTCTGGCCGGTGAACCATTGGTGGTATATGACGAGCACAGGTGATATTTGCGTTCAGACGGGGAAAGTGGCAGAAGAGAAATGGGTGCCAGCATCTGACACTGCACTGACTCAGCAAGAAATCCCCGGGATCTTCTCACTTTTGCAGGCATGGCAACTTGTTCGCCCCGTCCTACCGATGGATGCAGCGATAAATGCGGCCAATACCTGGCTGAACATTGAGGAAACGGGTCATTTTGAGAAAGAAAATCGTAATTTCCTCTCTCTCTGCCACCTGACGCTGGCGGTCGATATTGAACAGCACCCTGCCGTCAGAGCTTTGCTCGAGCAGGTTATCGCAAATCCTTCTCTGCGCCTCAGCAGACTTGTATCAGCGTTACCGGATGCCGTTTGGGATGAACTGGAAAAATCCGATAAGACATCAGCAGCCTAACGAAAAGGGAATTCGTCGCTATGGGGCTTAAAGATCAAGTTAATCAAAATGCGGATGCCAGCCATCAGGCAACCACCACGCCTTCAGGTTGTAAAGCATGTAAGCGGAAGGGCATTCCGATATTTCCTCTCCGTGTGGCCGCAGTACCAAAATCATTGATGAACCGGAATTGGTTACCTGCTGCGGTGCCGAAACAGGATGCAGAACTCACTGGCGGTGAATTCAAATATGCCCTGCGCACTTTGCGCATGGGATACCTGTATGTATTGCTGGATCAAAAAATCTGGCAGGTGTATCAGGTGACAGCTAATGGTTGCATGCGACAATTAAACTCATTAGCGATGCCGGAAAGTGACACTATTGAACCACTTGCCGAGAGTTGCCGCACCGCTAACCACGACATTCCCACCAGCTTTATCAACATTGATAAAGACTGCAAAGAGGCATGGCTGGCCTTCAGCAGAGATCCGTGGAGTCTGGAGGTGATGGCCGGATACCTGGAAAAAAAACGCCCGTCGACACGTTTTACTAAAATAATCCTGACCGGTACCCAGGTGTCCGCCGAGGATAAAGTGTGTATGCCACTTGACCCTTCTCTCGCGACGCTAAAAGCTAACGTGGCAGAATTTTCCGCGGACGTCTTTGCTAATGTCATACAGGTAACAGAGGACAAAACGGGTGGTGCTCACGGTTTTTACCCACGAAGAGAAACCGTCAAGCAGAATGCTATGGAAAGCTGGATTTCCCACCTGGAAAAAGAATATTCCTGCACGGTGATGGCTGTTGTTGTAAATGATCCCGTCGGGATAGTTCAGGAACTGAATATTGCCCGCATGCAGTTGACAGAAGCTTGCCAGGCATATACTCAGAAACCGGGCGTCCTTCACAAGCATATGATTTCTATAGCGATCACGCAGTATCTTGACAATATTAAAGCAGGCATTACTCAGACAAGTTCACCCCGCTATAAAATGACCGGCCCGGCTATCGGAGGTTTCGAGCCAGAGTACATCCCCAAAGAGAAAGTCGCCGAAGAGGCCTTTGCAGTAAAATATGCTCGTTTACTGAAAAGTTATGATGAAACGGCACGCGCCGCTTCCGAAAAGGAATTTACCCAATACTTCACAGTACCTGAACAACAACTCAAAGCTATTGATAAGGATTTGGCAGCCTGGTATCAGGTCCGGCTCTGGGAGGATATCATCCATCATGATTACGCCCCGGAAACCAATGCTGCGGGTTGGGCTGCACAGATGAAGACCATTGCCGCCTGTGTCCAGGGCGGAGCAATGGGGGAAGAAACAAAAAAAGTTTGGCAACAATGGCTGCAGAAGGCAAATTCTCCAGCCTATCTGGGCTTTACGGGAATGAAAACCTCCCTTCTGGAGACAGTATTCAGCGGCGGAAATGTTTACAGCGATATTAAAACCGGCCTGACGTCCGATGAATTCGGCAATTACCTGAAAAATTTAGCTATTCAGCAGGGTTGGGCGAGTCGGATTCTGGCTGTCAGTGGCTCGGTGAGTCTGCTGGGTAAGACAGTTGATCCGGCTATGCACAAAGGCTATCAGGCAATGTTACAGTCCGCCATGCTGACGGCGGGAGAATCAACGGTGGTGCTCGAATATGAAACAACCTTCCGAAAGCTGAAGCGAAATCTTAAAAACAACGCCGCGCTTCGTCAGTCTCTGTCAGTGAACAATGAAAGCTTTAAAGACACCGGCCGAAAAGGCGGCAGCGCAGCTGTCGTCGATGAGATCATGGGTATGCGCGGCAAAGAGCTGGATACGCCGGTCAAAGTCCAGTACAGCACACTCGGCACGCTTGAACAGTTAAAAAGTGAATTGCCACATCTCAACGTCACTGAAAAACCGTTCAATAACCCGGCCATGATGAAAGACTTTAATGAATTGTTTATCTCCGACGTCTCTTTGCAGGGTAAGGGGCAGAAAACTCCCATTGTTAAAGCAAGTTATGCGCAGATGGCGAAATGGAACGAACGCGGACGCCGGTATATCAGTGGCGACTCTGCAGGCCTGATCCTGGGCGCCGGGTTATTAGGCTTACAACTGGCAGACTGGGAATCTAAAGCCGATGCTTTGAAAAATTCCGTTGGTACCGATGTGGATGCCCTTGCGGACTATGCCATTAACCGCCTTCTGGTGCTGGAAGGCATGGCTGAAGTTGCCGGATTCGCCTCCAAGCTGGCGGTGAAACTAAACTGGGTCGTGCTGAGCGAAGCGCAGCAGGTGCCTAAGTTGGTAAGGTATGGGGCAGTACTGGGAGGGGTTGCAGGGATATTCGAAGGCATTCGGCAATGGATGCATGCTTCAGAGGATGCGAATTCTGGCGATAATGATGCTAGTGTTGCGAGTGCTTTTTCAGGAGCAGCCTTCATAGCAAGTAGTGTCATTGGAGCTATTTGGGGATTCCGTGGCATTTTTGCCTTAACCAGTAATACATGGCTAATTGGGTTGGGACCAGCAGGTTGGGCTGCAATACTCATCGTAATGGGGATCATACTTAGCTATGAGGCATCCGAACTCAGAAGCACTGCATTTGAAATCTGGCTGCGTCGTACCTGTTTTGGTATTCCAGGCAACTATATCAACAACTATCCGATCTGGCATGCTGGAAGTCTTGAGGACCTGGCTGAAGCGCTGGTGGAATACCGGGCTATTGTCAGTGGCATGGTGGCAGATGTGGCCTTTGCCTCTGACCTTGATATTCTGACCGGCACAGCAACCGTACAGTCGGTAAAATACCGTCGGGTAGATTTACGGGTAAGCCTGCCAGGGTGGGCAGAGGTAAAAGGAGCCTGGTCAGCCACCTTGACCCGTGACAATGACAGCGTGGTACTGTTTTCACAATCTCATAATATCCCGGGCTTTGAAGACCATTACCAGCTTGCCGGACCTGACGGCTATGGCAAATATCAGTGGCGCTTAGACGACGAAAACGATGAAAACGGGAAGCCCACCGGCGTGACCAACCTAAACGTGATGGTGAGTGTCTGGGTAGAACAAAACCGTACTCCCGACGTCACGCTGGTAACAGAATACTGGCCGGATAAAGCTGAACAGGATTATAAGCTGGGCATGACGCTCAGCGCACAACAGGGATGATCAACCATGGGTAAGCTTAAACGCCGCAGCAAAAAAATCGCCGAGCGGGAAACCGCCAGAGGCATTCACCCCCGCTTAATTCCCCCTATAAAAAACTGGGATGAAGATTTGCCCGATTTAGCTGAGGAGCAGCATTATCCTCCGCAACTAATTCGGGTGAATGCCATTAATGATGTCTGGATGGAAATCCCACGCTTTGAATATATTATGTGGGGCGGGATATGGTTCTGCACTTTAATTTTGTTATTCTCTGCTATTTGGTGCATAAATTTCATTTCCCTCTTGGGAATGCTGTCTAATTATTTATTCTTTAGCCTATTTCTTTTCCCAGTTTTAGGCTTCTTCTCATTTTTCATTTATTGCCTAAAAATGGTCTTATTCGAACCCCGTGGCGCCCCGGTTCGCTTTAACCGTAAGCGTCAGAAAGTGTATGTTTACGAATATCAGCGAAGTATATGGCCATGGAAACGCTGGCACCCCGTTATTAAGGTTTTTGATTGGGCAGATATTCATGCCGAACGGGTGCTGATGGCGGGCCATGCTGACTGGGGGCATCGTATCTATTGCGCCGTCTGCAAACCCGGTACCGTAGAAGTCATGGACAGGTTTATCCTCACCTGGACGGTTGGCAGTGTGTTTGATGCTTACGGATTATGGAGCCATTGCTGTCACTACATGCAGGCGAAGCCCGTGCCCACCGCCCCGCTGCTGACAAAGGCGCCCGCAAGCTGGACGCCGTTTAACACCGTCCGCTGGCCTGCTGATATTGACAGGGAGTCGACCACGGTACCCGATAACCAGCCAGCATGACGCTCAGCGCACAACAGGGATGATCAACCATGGGTAAGCTTAAACGCCGCAGCAAAAAAATCGCCGAACGGGAAGCCGCCAGAGGCATTCATCCTAGATTAACTCCGCCTGTCGATAATTGGGATGAAGATTTACCTGACAAAGCAGAGGAACAGCATTATCCTCCGCAACTTATTCGGGTGAATGCAATAAATGATGTTTGGATGGAAATTCCGCGCTATGTAAATTATGGCTGGGGAGGGATATGGTTTGTAGTCATTATTTTTTTAATACCTCTCTATATTATCATTCAATCTATTTATAAGGTGGGGATATCTTCCGATTTAATCTTTAATGGGCTAACTGTCTTAAGCATCATTTTCTTCTTATTTTTCTTTAAAAAGGTTTTATTCGAACCCCGTGGCGCCCCGGTTCGCTTTAACCGTAAGCGTCAGAAAGTGTATGTTTACGAATATCAGCGAAGTATATGGCCATGGAAACGCTGGCACCCTGTTATTAAGGTTTTTGACTGGACAGATATTCATGCCGAACGGGTGCTGATGGCGGGCCATGCTGACTGGGGGCATCGTATCTATTGCGCCGTCTGCAAACCCGGTACCGTAGAAGTCATGGACAGGTTTATCCTCACCTGGACGGTTGGCAGTGTGTTTGATGCTTACGGATTATGGAGCCACTGCTGTCACTACATGCAGGCGAAGCCCGTGCCCACCGCCCCTCTGCTGACAAAGGCGCCCGCAAGCTGGACGCCGTTTAACACCGTCCGCTGGCCTGCTGATATCGACCGGGAATCGACCACGGCACCGGAAGCAACCTGCACTGAGAGCTGCCGTTAATGCCTACAGCAATGTCATTATCAGAATTGTTAAACGCAAAGTGCGATGAATACCGCTACCTGCTGCTGGATCCGTTGAAAAGTGTTCCATCCTGGAACGCCCTGCATCTCAATCGCCTCAGTGACGTATTTGGGAATGATGCCCTGTACAGAGTACTTCGGCCTGACCTTGCATACGCACCTCAGTATTGTCCGATGGTGATGCTGCTGGCCCTGCCCGGGTTACTTTGTAATGAGGAGTTATTGCTTAAAAGCGAAGACTTTTCCCGCGATGAAAAGCTCTATGAAAAGCGTTATATCTGCGGCTGGATAAGTTCGCCGCTGGCACCTGAGGCATTTGCCGCAGAGCTGGCAGGCTTATGTAAACAAGTACAGCGCGAAAATATCGTCCCATTTTATGAGCCATTACGCCTCGAACTGTTAACTGCGCTCAACGGAAAAAATGAATTCTCCCGCCTTATCAGCAACATCAGCCAGTGGTGCTGGATCTCCTGTAGTGGTCGTATGCAGGTATTGTCCGGCACAACTGAGGGGGATGAATGGCGGATGAAATGGGGTACAGAGTGCGCACAGAATAATGTGCGTGATATCTGGCGATTGCTGTCTGCTTGGCACAAAACCGGTGGCTCACTGCCTGCCGATGCCGCAAAGCAAGCGGCGGATGCCTGGGCGAAGTCCGAACTGGCCAGACTTCCCCATAAAGCTGACACAGTATGTCTTGCACTAAGTTACCTGACGTTACCCGACAACATCACTGCACACCCCGAGGTATCGGCGCTGTTAGAACAGGTTGCCAGCCATTCGGATCTGTATTTGACCCGGTTATTCCCCACGCTTTCGGATGCCCTCTTGCAGACGCTTATCGGGCCATAGCGCATAAAAAAAGGAATTTTGACGATGAGTTCACAATCACAAGCTTCTCAGAACAGTGCCGCAAGCGAACAGGTAGCGGGCACGCCATCAGGCTGTAAAGCCTGCAAGCGAGAAGGTGTCGCTATTTTCCCCCTGCGTGTGGCCGCCGTTCCAAAACCATTGGTCAATACCGGCTGGGCGCCTTCGGTGCCGAAGCAGGATTCCGAACTAACGGGCGGCGAGTATAAATACGCACTACGCACACTGCGGGAAGGATATTTGTATGTCCTGCTGGATAACACCTACTGGCAAGGCTATCAGGTGACGCCTGAAGGTGCCTTACGCATGTTCAATGCTGAAGAAATGCCTGAAGGAGAAAAAGTCGAATCGCTGAGCGAGGCCTGTCTGACGCAGAACCACGAGATCGTGGCGGGTTTTATCAATATCGATCCAAAATATACACAAGCAGCCGTGGCATTCAGTAGTGATCCGTGGAGCAAAACGGTGCTGGATGAATACCTGAATGGAACACGTCCCGCCAGCCGTTTTACTCAGATAACCCTGTCTGAGGGAAATGTCACTGCTGCAGACCCCAGTCGTAGTCTGACACTTGACCCTTCGCTGTCTGCCCTCAAAAGTAATGTGCTGGAATTCGCCACGGATTCATTTCCCAGTATCGCGGGCAAGGAAGGATTACCGAATGGCGCGCATGGCTTTTCTCATCGTATGGATCCTCAAAAGCAAACGGCACTGGGGAACCGCATCGCCCAGTTAACGCACCAGTATAAGGCGCCGGTGACTGCATTAGTGCTCGACGATCAAGTCGGAGTAATTCAGGAATTAAACACCGGACGACTGGATTGCGTAGAGGCACTGGCTGCATATACAGCCATAACCAGTAATATTCATAAGAAAATGATTTCTGATGCCATTCTGCAGATTAAACAATCAACAGCAGCGCAGATGAAAACAGACCCGAATATAAAGGGGGTTTACACGCCGGGTTACACCACGTCGTACTCCACTTCACGTGAAAACCAGGTTGCAGCAGAGGTATATAAAGCCACGCGTCGTATGGAAGATTATTATGATGAACCCGCGCGGGCAGAGTTTGCCCGGGATTATCAGTCCACCGTTGACGGCTACAACCGCAAAATTGTCGCCACCTGGAAGGATCTGAATGCCGCCTACCGTTCTGCGCTCTGGCTGGCCATTCTGAAGAACGACTATGCCCCGCAAAACAGTGCTATCAACTGGGTGGCACAGCTGACCACCATTACCCGCTGTCTTCAGGGCAGTGTCGCGGGTTTTGATATGGAAAACAGCGGCAAAGACAGCGAGACCCCGGAATGGGCAAGATGGCTGGAAGATCCGCAAAGCCCGCCGTATATGGCCCTGATGCGCAGCCAGCCGGGTGTAACCGATTTACCGTCGCAGGTCTTCGGCGGCAGCCTGACCTATGCCAACCTGAAAGCAGTGCTAAACAGTAAGGAAGTTAGCGATTATATCAACAGCCCCGCGTATCAGAAAATAATGGCAAGCTTGATCACCTCCATTTCCGGCGCATTCAGCAAGCTCGAAAACACATTGTCTGCACAGGCAAAATCCGGGATGGTGCGAATGTTACAAGCCGTAGCTTATACATCAGCAGATGTGCCTGCCGCGACCCTGCTTACCGGGAAGCTCACTATCCGCGAATATCAGCACATGCTGCAAATCCAGCTTGATGCCCACGGTAAACCTGCCTGGAGTATCTCGGGCGAAGAAAATGGCCGCGTAACCAGTACCTCGCGTATGGGACACTGGACGCAAATCACTGACCCGGCCATCCTTGATCAAAAAATCACGGTTAAATTAGGCGCACCGCTGAATAAGGCTCTCCCGGCAGCTGTCACATCCGACGCCATCGACCGCTCCCTGCTCTCCGGTGAAATTGAGTTGGGTGAAGCTGATATGCGTAATGCAGCACGCAGTCAGTTAAAGGTATCAACAGATCTCCAGAGCGGCTTTATTGGAGTGATTCTGGCCGGAATTTTGCTGTATGCCACTTTTAGCGATCTGGATGAGCTGAAGAAAGCCATACCGGGCGATACTCAGGCAGAGATGGGGCTGGCTTCCAAGTCTTTAATCATCATGGCTTCCGCGGTAGAAATTGTCGGGCAAAGCGCGGCTGTCGCGGGATTATTCAAGAATGGCGATCTTCTCATTCGGGGCGCAGGAGTGATTGGCGGCTTCGCAGCGATAATTGACGGTATTGCGTTGGGGATTAAGGCTTATGATTTATATCAAAACGGGGATATAACCGCTACATTGCTTTACGGTATAGCGGCTATAGCAACAGTAACTTCTGGTTTTATTGGTGTCGCGTTTAGTTACGCAGGTATTTTTACATTCTTCGGTCCGGTTGGTTGGTGTCTTGCCCTTGGGATAGCGGCCTTTACATTGGTCGCTATTGGCAATCTTTTTGTACGTTCTCCGCTGGAGCGTTGGTTATCGCATACATGTTTCGGAACCGATCAAAATGAAGACGATAAACACCCTATGTGGCGTGCTGAAAACCCTGCTGACCTTCAGGAGGCCATGAAACAACTGCATATCCTCGCCAGTGGTGTGTCGGCACAGCTAAGTGGTGACTGGGCCACGGAAATAATGAGCAACACCCGGATCCTGGGTAACCGCATGCTGGCTGCCAGGGTCATACTGGCGGACTGCAACCCGGCAGGTTCAGACTGGCTTGTCGAGCTGACAGCCACCGGCGGCAACGGCAATCGCCTGATACTGGCACGAAGCGCTTCACCCGCAAAACTGACCGGACTCACACCGCCGGAGCAGCAAACATATCAGAAAATGCCCATCCTGATTGGCTCAAGAATGGGGGTTGTCCCAGGGGCACTGCCAGTGACCGAAGTAAAGTCAGCGAATTTCCTGACTGAAACCTGGGGCGTAATATCGTCCCAAACACACAGCGGACTGCAACTGGACGGTGAGTTTCCGCTAAATACTGCACGCTTTAACACCGCCGAACTGGTCGTAACTTACTGGCCGGACAGAACCCGGCAGGATGACAGCCTGCAACTTACAGCCCAACTGGATAGCTAACCCCAAAAGGAATGCAATATCATGCCCTTGTTCACAATGGACGAACCCACCCCGAAGCTCATACCACCTATAAACAACTGGGAAGAGGATTTGCCGAGCAGCCGCGAACCTCAGCTGGTACCACCGCAGCTACGTTGGTTGACGACGATGAACGATACCTATCTGGAAGTCCCTCGTTACAGCGCTGAAGTCTCCTGGGGAGGGGTGCTTGCATGGGCAATTTTAATGTCGATTATTGGCATTGGTGTTGGGGTTTCTGGTTTTGCCATACAACATGGCCACACTGGTCATGGGATGATAATTATAGGATTGGGAGGGACATTTGTTTTTTTTGCTATGGCCAGCTTTGGCTTGAGAATGTACTTAGCCCAGCCCCGAGACCAACCCATTCGCCTGAATCGGAAACGGCAAAAAATTTATATCTTCGACTACAAACGTGCGCAACTCCCATGGATGAAATGGCCAACAACCATCCGCTCTTACGATTGGGGCAATGTTCATGGCGAAATTTGCTATTCCTATGCAAGGTTAGACTCGGGGTATCAGCTTTTCGGTTCAGTCTGTGAACCCGGCACTAATAAAGTCGTTACCCGCTTTCTGATAGCTAAAGAGCGCAGCTCACAAGAAATGCTGTGCCAGATCTGGAGTTATCTCTCTGTCTATATGCAGCATGACTCGGTCACAACAGATCCGGTAGAAACCGGCCGGCCTGACGACTGGCGCCCGCGCAAGGCAGACCGCTGGCCAGACGATATGGAACGGGAGTCAACAACGGCACCTTAAAGCGCCCTGTAACTTTCGCAAGATGGAAAAGCTAAACCTTAAAGGATTGCCCTCGAATGCCTCTGTTTACCATGGAAAAACCACAGCCGAAACTCACTACACCCATTAAAAACTGGCGGGAAGATATGCCGGAGAACCACGAACCACAACTGGTGCCGCCGCGGTTACGCTGGTTGACAACGCTTAACGATACCTTTCTGGAGTTAGCCCGCTACAGTAGTGAAATTCTATGGGGAGGGGTATTAATGAGTGGAATATTATTGTCTTTTCTCGCCATCGGTTTTGCGATTTCGGGTCCTTTTATGCAAGAAGGGATTAAGGGTTATTGGATGGTCTCAATTGGTTTAGCTTGGGCGTTTATTATATTTACCCTGTCACTTTTTATGCTAAAAATTTACTTTATGCAGCCTCGTGACCAACCTATTCGCCTGAACCGCAAACGCCAAAAAATTTATATTTTTGAGTACAAACGTACATTTTTCCCATGGCTAAAATGGCCAACCACCATCCGGTCATATGACTGGGCGGATGTTCGCGGCGAAATACGTTATTCAAGTGATCGTTATAATATGGGCTTCCAGCTTTTCGGTTCGGTTTGCGAGCCGGGCACTAACAAGGTTATTACCCGCTTTTTGATTGCAAAAGAGCGCAGCTCACAGGAAATGCTGTGCCAGATCTGGAGTTATCTCTCTGTCTATATGCAGCATGACTCGGTCACAGCAGATCCGGTAGAAACCGGCCGGCCTGACGACTGGCGCCCGCGCAAGGCAGACCGCTGGCCGGAAGATATGGAACGGGAGTCAACAACGGCACCTTAAAGCGCCCTGTAACCTACGCAAGATGGACAGCTAAACCCTAAAGGATTGCCCTCAAATGCCTCTGTTTACCATAGAAGAACCACAGCCGAAACTCAATCCACCCATCCAAAACTGGCGGGAAGATATGCCGGAGAACCACGAGCCGCAGCTTATCCCTCCTCGACTGCGATGCTTGACGACGCTAAGCGATATTTTTCTAGAGGTCCCTCTTTACAGCACTGAAATTTCTTGGGGAGGAATGATATTTAGTGGGATATTATCATCGGTTCTTGCCATTGGCATGAGTGTTTCAGGCTTCGCCATCCAGGCTGGGCATGATGGTTATGGAATGATAGTTGTTGGACTAGGAGGGGCGTTTGTGTTGTTTAGCATTGCACTTTTAGCCTTTAAGATGTTCCTGGTACAGCCTCGCGATCAGCCAATCCGCCTGAACCGTAAACGTCAAAAAATCTATATTTTCGAATATAAACGTACCTTTTTTCCATGGCTAAAATGGCCAGTCACCATCCGGTCATATAACTGGGCGGATGTGCGCGGCGAAATCCGTTATTCCAGTGATCGTTATAATATGGGCTTCCAGCTTTTCGGTTCAGTCTGTGAACCCGGCACTAACAAAGTCGTTACCCGCTTTTTGATTGCAAAAGAGCGCAGCTCACAGGAAATGCTGTGCCAGATCTGGAGTTATCTCTCTGTCTATATGCAGCATGACTCGGTCACAGCAGATCCGGTAGAAACCGGCCGGCCTGACGACTGGTGCCCGCGCAAGGCAGACCGCTGGCCAGACGATATGGAACGGGAGTCAACAACGGCACCTTAAAGCGCCCTGTAACTTTCGCAAGATGGAAAAGCTAAACCTTAAAGGATTACCCTCAAATGCCTCTGTTTACCATAGAAGAACCACAGCCGAAACTCAATCCACCCATCCAAAACTGGCGGGAAGATATGCCGGAGAACCAAGAACCACAGCTGGTGCCCCCTAAGCTACGCTGGCTAACAACGCTTAACGATACCTTTCTGGAAGTACCCCGTTATAGTACGGAAGTAGTATGGGGGGGGATGTTAATATGCGGGATTTTCATTTCCATTTTTACCTTTGGTATTGGGATATTGGGTTTTGTCTTACAAATGGGACACGATGATTATGTGATGATTTTCTTAGGCATGACTGCGGTATGTGCTTTTTCTCCACTCGCGCTTTTTACCCTGAAGATGTATTTTGTACAGCCTCGCGATCAGCCAATCCGCCTGAACCGTAAACGTCAAAAAATCTATATTTTCGAATATAAACGTACATTTTTTCCATGGCTAAAATGGCCAGTCACCATCCGGTCATATAACTGGGCGGATGTTCGCGGCGAAATACGTTATTCCAGTGATCGTTATAATATGGGCTTCCAGCTTTTCGGTTCGGTTTGCGAGCCGGGCACAAATAAAGTCGTTACCCGCTTTCTGATCGCTAAAGAGCGCAGCTCACAGGAAATGCTGTGCCAGATCTGGAGTTATCTCTCTGTCTATATGCAGCATGACTCGGTCACAGCAGATCCGGTAGAAACCGGCCGGCCTGACGACTGGCGCCCGCGCAAGGCAGACCGCTGGCCAGACGATATGGAACGGGAGTCAACAACGGCACCTTAAAGCGCCCTGTAACTTTCGCAAGATGGAAAAGCTAAACCCTAAAGGATTACCCTCAAATGCCTCTGTTTACCATAGAAGAACCACAGCCGAAACTCAATCCACCCATCCAAAACTGGCGGGAAGATATGCCGGAGAACCACGAGCCGCA